>JACKMK010000004.1:0-600000 GCA_024235395.1 Chromatiaceae bacterium | reverse complement strand
GTCGGACAGTCCGAAGTAGACGGCGTCGGCGCCGGCCCAAACCGCGGCCTCGAGTTGTGCACGACCGCCGGCCGGTGCGAGCAGTTCGGGTTTGTGGCGGCCGGGTGCCGGCGGTGAGGTCGGTGTGCGCATGGCGCGATTGTCGCAGATCGGTGAGGCGTCGCGACAAACGGTACCGCGGGCGCTCAGGAGGCCTGTTGCGCCCGCTGGATCATCTCGCTGGCGTGGCGGCGGGTCTGCTCGGTGATCTCGATACCCCCGAGCATGCGCGCGATCTCGTCGATCCGGGATGCGGCGTCGAGGACGTCGATGCGTGTCTCGGTGGTCGTGCCATCGGTCATTTTGTGCACGCGCAGCTGCTGGTGCGCCTGGGAGGCGACCTGCGGCAGGTGGGTCACGCACAACACCTGGCGCTCGCCACCGAGCTGGCGCAGCAACTGACCGACGATCTCGGCGACCGCCCCGCCAATGCCGACGTCGACCTCGTCGAAGATCAGGGTCGGCACACTGCCGCAATCGGCGGTCGCGACCTGGATCGCGAGACTGATACGCGACAGCTCACCGCCCGATGCCACATCGCCGAGTGCGCCCTCGGGCTGGCCGGGGTTCGCGGCGACCAGGAAGCTCACCCGGTCGATACCGTGGGCACCGGGGCTGTCCGCCAGCGCCTCGCTGGCCACGCGAAACCTGCCGCCCTGCATGCCGAGACGCTGCATGCTGTCGCTGACCACCGTGGACAGCCGTTTCGCCGCGGTGGCGCGTTTGCGGCTGAGCTGCGCGGCGGCCTGCCCGAACGTCACCTCGGCATCCTTGACCTGCCGTTCGAGGGTCACCAGCCGGTTGTCGGCGTCCTCGAGTTCCAGGGCCTCGGCGCGCAGGGTTGCGAGCAGGTCGCGCAGTTCGTCCGGCCTGACGCGGTGCTTGCGCGCGGCGCCGTGCAGCCGTGCGAGCTGTTCGTCCACCTGCTGCAGTCGCTGCGGATCGAGTTCGACGCGATCCTGGTAGTGACGCAGGTTCGCGACCGCCTCGTCGATCTGGATCGACGCGGTCTCCAACAGGTTGCGGGTCTCTTCAAGCCCCGCGTCGAACGCGGCGAGTTCGCCCAGCAGGTGCAGCGCATGCTGCAGCGGCGGACGTGCAGCGCCCTCGTCGTCCTCGAGCACACCGAGCACCGTCGTGGTGTCGCCGAGCAGACGCTCGGCGTTCGCCAGACGCGTGTGCTCGGTCTCGAGTTCGGCCAGGGTCGCGCCATCGCAGGCCACCTCGTCGAGTTCGTCGATCTGAAACTGCAGGTAGTCGAGTCGGTTGCTGCGTTCGAGCGTGGCGGCCTGCAGCGCCGAGAACGCTTCCTGCGCATCGCGCCAGGCGCGATGCAGTTGGGCGACCTCGCGTACCTGGGTTGTCAGTCCGGCGTAGGCATCGAGCAGCTTGCGCTGCTCGACCGGGCGCAGCAGCGACTGGTGCGCATGCTGACCGTGGATGTCGACCAGCAACTCGCCGATTTCACGCAGCAGGCCCTGGGGGCAGGGGATGCCGTTGATGTAGGCGCGGCTGCGGCCTTCGCGCACCAGCACGCGGCGCAGCAGGCACTCGCCGTCGGCACCGAGATCGTGTGCCTCGAGCCAGCCGTGCACCGGCGAATCCGCGGACAGCTCGAAGCCGACGCTGACCTCGGCCTTGTCGGCACCCGCACGGATCATCGTGTTGTCGGCCTTTTCACCGAGCGCCAGCCCCAGGGCATCGACCAGGATCGACTTGCCGGCACCGGTCTCCCCGGTCAGCGCGTTGAGGCCGGGTTGCAGCGCGAGTTCGAGGCGGCGAACGATGATCAGGTCGGCGATGGTTATCCGGTTCAGCATGGCGGCACGCAAGGTGGTCGATCATCGATCGGCATTGCCTGCCCGCCGGGCAGGCCGCTGTCGCGGCATACCTGTCTCATGCGCGGTACCTTGACCGCTTGGAAGCGCGTCCCTGCATCGTCAGTTCTGCGGCATGCCGCCCCAGCCGAGTTTGGCGCGCAACACGTCGAAGTGGTCGTAACCGACCGGGTGCAGCAACCGCACCGGGACCGGGTGGCGGTGAATCCTGAGCTTCTCGTCGGCCTCGATGGTCAGGCTCACGGCGCCGTCGCAGGTGATCCGGACGTCCTGCGGATCGGTGTGCCCGCAGACCGAGATCTCGATCCGGTTGTCGGCGTGCACCACGATCGGCCGGTTGCTCAGGGTATGAGGACAGATCGGCACCAGCGCGATCGCGTCGAGACCCGGCGTCAGCAGTGGGCCGCCACCGGACAGCGCGTAGGCGGTCGAGCCGGTCGGGGTCGAGACGATCAGTCCGTCGGATCGCTGCGTGTACACGAAACGCCCGTCGATCCAGGTCTCGAACTCGATCATGCGCGCGATATTCCACTTGTGCAGCACGACGTCGTTGAACGCGAGCACCGACGGGCCGTCGCCGATCTGCGCGTTGAGCAGGAACCGTCGGTCTTCGTCGCAATGGCCGTCCAGGACCGCATTGAGAATGCCGCGCAGATCGCGTGGATTGACGTCCGCCAGGAAGCCGAGCCGTCCGAGGTTGACGCCGAGCAGCGGCACTTCCTCGTCGGCCATCTGGCGCGCCGCATCGAGCAGGGTGCCGTCACCGCCGACCACCACCGCCAGGTCGCTCTGCCGCGCCAGTTCGACGACCGAGGATCCCTCGCCGAGACCGAGCACCTCGGCGCTCAGGCGATCCGGCAGCAGCTGCAGGCCGCGTGCGCGCAACAGGTCCTGCAGTTCGTGCAGCGTCGATTTCAGCTGGTCGGCGGCGTTCGGTTTGGCGATGACTGCGATTC
Source organism: Chromatiaceae bacterium (assembly GCA_024235395.1). NCBI lineage: Bacteria > Pseudomonadati > Pseudomonadota > Gammaproteobacteria > Chromatiales > Chromatiaceae > Chromatiaceae bacterium. Next base: position 597,167 of record JACKMK010000004.1, on the reverse strand, counting down.
GCCGAAACTGTGTCGCCGCTAGATTCACGATTTTCGATGGCCCGCCGCTTATTGTTCCGGGCAAACTAGCATGCGCACCGACGCCCGCCAAGGGCTCGCAAGGGTTTCTTGACAGGTCAAAAAGGGCCTCTTGATAATCGATCGAGAACCCGCGTGCGGACGCGCGGTCCGACTTCAATAATGGCGGTGGAACGATAGTCAAAGTGGCAGTGAACAGTCCGGAAAATGCGATAAGCGACCGTGCGCAGCACTTTCTCAAGGTGCTGATCGAACGCTATATCCGCGACGGGCAGCCGGTCGGGTCGCGTACGCTGGCCAAGGACGCCGGCCTGGATCTCAGTCCGGCGACGATTCGCAACGTGATGGCCGACCTCGAAGACCTCGGCCTGGTCGCGTCGCCGCACACCTCGGCGGGGCGGGTGCCGACGGTGTCCGGGTATCGTCTGTTCGTCGATTCGCTGTTGTCGCTCAAACCGCTCGACAAGTCGATGCTGCGCCAGGTGCAGCAGTTGCTGGACACGCGCGGGGGCGCACCCACGGGTCTGGTGGATTCCGCCTCGCGGCTGCTGTCCAACCTGACCCATCTGGCCGGCGTGGTCACGGTGCCGAAACACAACCAGATCAAGATTCGCCAGATCGAGTTCGTGCAGCTGTCCGACGTGCGGGTGCTGACGGTGATCGTCACCGCCTCGGGCGAGGTGTACAACCGGATCATCGAGACGTCGCGGGTGTTCAGCCGCAGTGAACTCGAACAGCTGAGCAACTATGTCACCAGCCACTACGCGGGCAATGACCTGGGTGCCATCCGGCGCCTGGTGCTGCGGGAGATGCAGGAGACCAAGCGAAATCTCGATGCGCTGATGGTGCAGGCCCTCGAGGTCGCCAGCGCGGCGTTCGGGGTCAACGATCCCGAAGCCGAGGACTCGGGCGATTTCGTGGTCGCCGGGCAGACCAACCTGATGGACTTCGACGAACTCGCGCAGATGGACAGCCTGCGGTCGCTGTTCGATGCGTTCACCGAGAAGCAGGAGCTGCTGCACCTGCTCGACCGCAGCCTCGAGGCGGACGGGGTCCAGATATTCATCGGCGAGGAGTCGGGCTACAGCACGCTCAAGGACTGTTCGGTGATCACCGCCCCGTACGAGATCGATTCCGATGTGGTCGGCGTGCTCGGCGTCATCGGTCCGACACGCATCGCGTACGATCGGGTGATTCCGATCGTCGACATCACCGCCAAGCTGCTCGGCAGCGCGCTCGCCTCGCGCTGACCGGCGCCTTTGTCCACGAACTGCCTTGTAATCCGGCAGTTCGCCCCCATATGTCCAGCCAACGGTCGCAGGCCTTCCGCGCTCTGCGGCGAATAAATTAGTTTAATCATCCACTTACAAGGGGTTTTGATGAGCGAACATCAGGATCAGTCCGCGGCGACGCAGGGGGCTGGCGGGGTGCGCCAGGACGAGGTCGAAGAGGCGTCTTTCGAGGACAGCGCCGCCGATATGGAGATCGACAGCGAGATGGCGGCACACAGCGCCGAGGACCTCTCCCAGATGCTCGAGCAGGCGCGTACCAAGGCGGACGAGCACTACCAGCAGATGATCCGGGCGCACGCGGAACTGGACAACCTCAAGAAGCGGCACGCGCGCGACCTGGAGAACGCGCACAAGTTCGCACTCGACAAGTTCGTCGCCGAACTGCTGGGCGTATGGGACAGCCTGGAACTCGGGCACAGCGCGGCCCAGGACCAGGGGGCCGATGTGCAGAAGCTGCGCGAGGGCACGGAACTGACGCTGAAGATGCTCAGCGACGTGATGGCCAAGTTCGGAGTGGAGCAGATCGATCCGCTGAACCAGCCGTTCAACCCGGAATTCCACCAGGCGATGTCGATGCAGCCGCGTGGCGACGTGCCGGCGAATACCGTCGTCGCGGTCGTGCAGAAGGGCTACACGCTCAACGGCCGCCTGGTGCGGCCGGCGATGGTCATGGTCTCGCAGGCGGCGGGTCCGGCGTAGTCTGGCGCGGGTCTTGAATAAGACGTCGGAAAACCCCACCTAGACAACAGCTTTCACAGAATCCTTCATCGGAGAATCATCAAAATGGGCAAGATCATCGGTATCGACCTCGGCACGACCAACTCGTGTGTCGCCGTCATGGAAAGTGGCAAGGCCAAGGTCATCGAGAACAGCGAGGGCGATCGCACCACCCCTTCGATCATCGCGTACACCAGCGATGGCGAGGTGTTGGTCGGGCAGAGCGCCAAGCGCCAGGCGGTGACCAACCCGAAGAACACCCTGTTCGCGATCAAGCGCCTGATCGGCCGCCGGTTCGGCGACAAGGTGGTCGCGAAGGATATCGACATGGTGCCTTACAAGATCGTCAAGGCCGACAACGGTGACGCCTGGGTCGAGGTGAACGGCAGCAAGATGGCACCGCCGGAGATCTCCGCGAAGGTGCTGCAGAAGATGCGCAAGACCGCGGAAGACTATCTCGGCGAGAAGGTCACCGAGGCAGTCATCACGGTGCCGGCGTACTTCAACGATTCGCAGCGTCAGGCGACCAAGGATGCCGGGCGAATCGCCGGCCTGGACGTCAAACGCATCATCAACGAGCCGACCGCGGCCGCGCTCGCCTACGGTCTGGACAAGTCGCAGGGCGACAAGAAGCTGGCCGTGTACGACCTCGGCGGTGGTACCTTCGACATCTCGATCATCGAGGTGGCCGAAGTCGATGGTGAGCACCAGTTCGAGGTGCTGTCGACCAACGGCGACACCTTCCTCGGTGGCGAAGACTTCGACATGCGCATCATCGATCACCTGGTATCCGAGTTCAAAAAGGACCAGGGTGTCGATCTCAAGAACGATCCGCTGGCGCTGCAGCGCCTCAAAGAGGCGGCGGAAAAGGCCAAGATCGAGCTTTCGTCGAGTTCGCAGACCGATATCAACCTGCCGTACATCACCGCGGACGCGAGCGGTCCGAAGCACATGAACATCAAGCTGACCCGCGCCAAGCTGGAGTCGCTGGTCGACGACCTGGTGCAGCGTACCCTCGAGCCGTGCAGGATCGCGCTCAAGGACGCCGGTGTATCGGCGTCCGATATCGACGACGTGATCCTGGTCGGTGGCCAGACGCGTATGCCGAAAGTCCAGGCGGCGGTCGAGAACTTTTTCGAAAAGGCGCCGCGCAAGGACGTCAACCCGGACGAGGCGGTCGCGGTGGGTGCTGCGATCCAGGGCGGTGTGCTTGGCGGCGAGGTCAAGGACGTGCTGTTGCTCGACGTCACCCCGCTGTCGCTCGGTATCGAGACGCTCGGTGGCGTGATGACCAAGCTGATCGAGAAGAACACCACGATCCCGACCAATGCCTCGCAGGTCTTCTCGACTGCGGACGACAACCAGACCGCGGTGACCGTGCACGTGTTGCAGGGTGAGCGCGAGCAGGCCTCGGCGAACAAGTCGCTGGGTCGCTTCGACCTCGGCGACATCCCGCCGGCGCCGCGCGGCGTGCCGCAGATCGAGGTCAGCTTCGACATCGATGCGAACGGCATCCTGCATGTCTCGGCGAAGGACAAGGCCACCGGCAAGCACACCTCGATCCGCATCACCGCCTCTTCGGGTCTGTCCGAGGACGAGATCAGGAAGATGGTCAAGGATGCCGAGGCGCATGCCGACGAGGACAAGAAGTTCCACGAGCTGGTGCATGCGCGCAACCAGGCCGACAGCATGATCCATGCAACCCGCAAGTCGATGCAGGAGATGGGCGACGACAAGCTCGAAGCCGGCGAGAAAGAGGCGATCGAGAGCGCGATCGGCGAACTCGAGGAGGCGATGAAAGGCTCCGACAAGGATGCCATCGAGGCCAAGACCAAGGCCCTCGCCGAGGCATCCGGCAAGATGGCGGAACGCATGTACGCCCAGCAGGGAGCGGCCGGGACCGCCGGTGGCCAGGGTGGCGCCGGAGAGGCCACGGGTGGCGAGTCGGCCAAGTCGGACGACGATGTCGTCGACGCGGAGTTCGAAGAGGTCAAGGACAAGTAAGTCCGGTTCATGGCGGCCACCGGGCCGCGCAGATGACGACCGTGCATCGACCGAAAGGTCGGTGCGCGGTCTTGGTTTGTTGAACACCGCGACACGGTGGCGGGAACCGAAAGGTCCCGGTGAACAAAACAACAACGATGTAACAGATGGCAAAACGCGATTACTACGAAGTACTTGGGGTGGCGAAGAATGCCAGCGAGGCCGAGATCAAGAAGGCCTACCGGCGGCTGGCCATGAAGTTTCATCCGGACCGTAACACCGGCGACCAGTCGGCCGACGCCGAAAAGAACTTCAAGGAGGCGAAAGAGGCCTACGAGGTCCTGTCCGACGCACAGAAGCGTGCCGCCTACGACCAGTTCGGGCATGCCGGTGTCGATCCGTCGATGGGTGGAAGCCGGGGATTCGGCGGCGGAGGTGCGAGCTTCAGCGACATCTTCGGCGACGTGTTCGGCGACATCTTCGGTGGTGGCCGCGGCGGTGGTGGCCCGCGTGTGCAGCGTGGTGCCGACCTGCGCTACAACCTCGAGCTGAGTCTCGAAGATGCGGTTGCCGGTACCAGTGTGAAGATCCAGGTCCCGACCTGGGTGCAGTGCGACACCTGCGGCGGCAGCGGGGCCAAGAAGGGCACCTCGCCGAAGACCTGCGGCACCTGTCATGGTGCCGGGCAGGTACGCATGCAGCAGGGCTTCTTCTCGGTGCAGCAGACCTGTCCGACCTGCCGGGGTCGCGGCACCGTGATCGAGGACCCCTGCGGCGCCTGCCGTGGTCAGGGCCGTATCCAGGAGACCAAGACCCTGTCGGTGAAGGTTCCCCCGGGTGTCGACACCGGCGACCGCATCCGTCTCGGTGGCGAAGGTGAGGCCGGCGACAACGGCGGGCCGCCCGGCGATCTGTATGTCCAGGTGCACGTGCGCGAGCACCCGATCTTCACCCGCGACGACAGCCATCTGTATTGCGAGGTACCGATCGCGTTCACCACGGCGGCATTGGGAGGCGAGCTCGAGGTGCCGACGCTGGACGGCAAGGTGAAACTGAAGATCCCCGAAGGCACCCAGACCGGCAAGATGTTTCGTATGCGGGCCAAGGGCGTGAAGCCGGTACGCGGTGGCCCGCAGGGCGACCTGATCTGCCGTGTCGTGGTCGAGACACCGGTCAGGCTCAACGACCATCAGCGCCAGCTGCTGCGCCAACTCGACGAGTCGCTGGCCGGTGGTGGCCGCCAGCACAGCCCGAATGCCCACTCGTGGGTCGACAGCGTCAAGGGCTTCTTCGAAAAGATGGGATTCTGAACACGGCTGAGCAGCCGTCCGCCGGACGGCCTTGGCGGCGCGGGGTGCCGGGCGGATAGCGCGTTCCGCACACCGATAACGATCGAAAACAGGACGGGATGATGATTCGAGTAGCTGTGGTAGGTGCCGGTGGGCGCATGGGGAAGACGTTGATCCAGGCACTCGCCGGTGCCGAAGGTCTGGCCCTGAAGGCGGCCACCGAACAGCCCGACTCGACACTGGTCGGCGTCGATGCGGGGGAGGTCGCCGGTGTCGGCAAACTGGGTGTCGCGATATCGCACAGCCTGACCAAGGTGATCGACGATTTCGACGTGGTCATCGATTTCACAGGGCCGACTGCGACCATGGTCCACCTGGATGTCTGCCGTCAGCACGGCAAGGCGATGGTGATCGGCACCACCGGCCTCAGCGAGGCGCAGAAGCAGACCATCGTCGATGCATCCGGGCAGATCGGTATCGTGTTCGCCCCCAACATGAGCGTCGGCGTGAACCTGTGCTTCCGCCTGTTGCAGCTTGCGGCCGAGGTGATGGGAGACGACGCGGATATCGAGATCATCGAGGCGCATCATCGGCACAAGGTCGATGCACCGTCGGGTACCGCGTTGCGCATGGGCGAGGTGATCGCCGACGCGCTCGGACGCGACCTCGGCGAGGTCGCGGTGTATGGCCGCGAGGGGCAGACCGGGGCACGCGAGCGTAAGACCATCGGCTTCGAGACCATCCGCGCGGGTGACGTCGTCGGCGAACACACGGTCTGGTTCGCGACCGAGGGTGAGCGGGTGGAGATCGCGCACAAGGCCTCCAGTCGCATGACCTTCGCCAAGGGGGCCCTGCGTGCCGCCGGGTGGGTCGCCGGCAAGGGCACGGGCCTCTACGACATGCAGGACGTGCTCGGCCTGCGTTGAGCGCCGTGAGACCTTACGATCCCGCCGTCACGGCCGGTAAGCGATCGGCCTCGGCCGGGGTCGCGGCGGCACGCCGTACCGGTCGCGTCCTAAGCGGCCTGGCGATCGCCCTGGCGTTGCTCGCGGTCGTGGGCTGCGCCGACGACACAACGCCGGAACAGGCGATTCGCGCACTGGTCGATGGTGTCGAGGTGGCGGTCGAATCCGGATCGGTACGCGATGCCGCGGTGTTCCTGCACGATGACTACCAGGATCGATTTCATCCGAACCGGCCCGCGGCCATGCGTTCGCTGCTCGGTTATCTGCACCGGCATCGCGACATCCATCTGTTGACCGTGGTGCGCACGATCGACGTCGCGCCCGACGGCGAGCATGCCGATGCGGTGGTATATGTCGCGATGACCGGTACGCCGGTCGAGTCGGTCGAGACCTTGATCGCGCTGAAGGCCGATGCCTACCGTTTCGACCTGCAGCTGGCCCGCCAGGACGACGAGTGGCGCGTCCGTTCGGCGCAATGGCGCCGGGTGGCGGTGGACACCCTGTAGCGCGCTCGTCCGGTGCGGTTCAGGGGCCAGGCTGTTGGAGCACCCGGGCCAGTCGGTCGCCGACCGGGTCCGGACGGTCTTCGTAGAACCAGGTGATCGCGCTGCGCAGCTGGCTGAGCTGGCGTCGGCGCAGGACGAGTTCGCCGCCGGGGTGCGCGCTGCAGGCGGCCGCCGTGTCGAGCAGCGCCTCGCGTGCGACCTGCGAGCATTCCGAGCCGCCAACCGGATAGGCGGCATGGGCGAAGTTGCGGATCGCCTCTCCCAGCGCCTGCGCGGTGGCCGGGTCGCAATCGATGCTCAGCGTCTTTGCGCGCATGCCCGGTCGCCGATCAGCTCTGGCCGTACACGGGGACGGCCGCACCGGTGACGCAACGTGCCGCGTTCGAGGCAAGAAACATCACGACATCGGCCAGCGCCGCCGGCGGTACCCATCGACTGTGGTCGGCGTCGGGCATCGCTTCGCGGTTCTGCGGCGTATCGATCGTCCCGGGAAGTATGCAGTTCACATTGATGTTGTCGTGGCGGTTCTCCGCGGCGAGCGACTCGGTCAATGTCAGCACCGCCGCCTTGGAGGCGCAGTAGGGCCCCATCTTGCCTTTGGGTTGTTCGGCCGCACGCGCCGAGACGTTGATGATGCGCCCGCCGCCGTTGTCCAGCATCGCCGGGATCGTCCGCCTGCAGGTGTAGAACACCGAACGCGCGTTGAGGTCCATCATGAATGCCCAGTCGCGATCTTCGGTGTCCTGGATCCGCGGTCCCATCGTGAAGCCGCCGGCGATGTTGGCGAGCACGTCGATGTGGCCAAACGCCTGCAGGACGTCTGACAGTGCGGCGTCGACCGAGGCGCTGTCCATCAGGTCCACGGCGAAGGCCTTTGCGGAGGTCTGTCCGCTGCACGCCTCGATCGTCGCGGCGACGCCGTCCATGTTGCGGTCGAGCAGCGCGAGGTGGGCGCCGCGTGCCGCGAAGGCCTCGGCGACCGCGCGGCCGAGGTTGCCCGCCGCGCCGGTCACGACGACCACGGCCTTGTCGAATTCGTCCATCAATCTGTCCCTTGCCCGATCAGGGCGCTGTCCAAGGTGAGGCGAGCCTAGCGGAAGCGCGCGGGCGTTCAAAGCCACCCGCTGTCCGGGAATCGTCGCTGGCACGAAGCCTGCAGCACCTTGGCCATCTCAATCGGACGTGGAAGACAGATCATGTTCCAGTTGTCCATGCTGGGGTCGGCCGTTCAGGGTCTGGTGAGTCCGCAGGGTGCGGCCCGGAACGACTCGACAGCGACCTTGCTGAACCTGCTGGAGGCCGTCGAGGACCCGGCCGTCGGTGCCGGCGGCGAGTTGCAGGCGATGCTGCTACAGCTGTCGCCACCACTGCTGCAACAGCTCGACGAGTTGGTGACTGGCGGCATGAACTTGCCGCAGGCGGCAAGGTCGCTCCTCGACAAGGTCGCCGCGGAGCGGCCTGAACAGCCGTTCCTTGCGGTGCTGCGCGACCGGTTTTCACAGGCCACCGGCGATGCGGTGTCCAGCGTACCGCAGGGCGAGGGCAGGGGCGCCGCCGCAGGCGTTCCGGTCCCGGTCGTACCCTCCGTGATGTCCGGACTGGAGCGGCTGGATTCGCCGATGCAGATCCTGCAGGCGCTGACGCCTCTGCAGGCCGGCAACGGGGCATCACCGAGTTCACCGCTTCCCGCCCAGCTTGCGAGCAGCCTGCTCGACATGGTGGTCCCACAGGCGGTGGCCGGGAAGGGGTGGGACCGGGCGATCGCCGACCGCGTGATGTGGATGGTGCAGGGCGACCAGCAGTTCGCCAAGCTGAAGTTGAACCCGCCGAATCTGGGTCCCCTGGAGGTCAGGGTCAGCGTGCAGAATGACCAGACCAGCGTCTCGTTCATCACCCACCACGCCGCCGTCAAGGAGGCCCTGGAGGCAGCCCTGCCGCGTCTGCGCGAGATGTTCGATCAGCAGTCGTTGAACCTGGTGCGCGCCGACGTCAACGATTCGGGCGCGCAGCAAGGGGGGCGAGCGGGCGACCCGAGAGCACAGGGTGGTTTCGCCGGTGCGCCCCTCGACGAAATGCCCGATCCCGAAACCGGGGCCGGTGCGCAGTCGATGACCCCGGTCGCGAACGGGCTGGTCGATCTGTTCGTCTGAAGCGGCGCAACCACCGCACTTTGCTTTCCTTGTTATCATGAACACCGGCCTGTCAGGCCGGTTTTCGTGCGTGGGGGAAGTGGCCTTGGTTATCGTCAAACTGCTGCTGTTGTTGCTGTTCATGATCGTCGGTGCGAGTTTCGCGATCATCAACGACACACCGGTGCGCGTAGATCTCTATTTCATGACACCGGAACTGCCGTTGTCCCTGCTGCTGTTGCTGGCGCTGGGTTGCGGCATCCTGCTCGGCGGACTGGCAGGCATGGTGTATTTCATGCGCGTGAAAAAGGAGAACGCCGATCTTCGGCGCAAGACGCGTCTGGTCAGCGAAGAGGTGAAAAACCTGCGCGCCATGCCGATCAAGGGACGCTGATTCAGTGCAGGAACTGCTCCTCTTGTTGTTGCCAGTGGCGGCCGCCTCCGGGTGGTTCGCTGCGCGCAAGAGTGCGACCAAGGAAAAGGGGCAGTGCGTTGGCGAGACGGGTCCGGTGTATTTTCGCGGTCTCAACCATCTGCTGAACGAAGAACCCGACAAGGCGATCGATGCGTTCGTGGAGATGCTCGAGGTCGACAGCGATACGGTCGAGACGCACCTCGCCTTGGGCAGCCTGTTTCGCCGGCGTGGCGAGGTCGAGCGTGCGATCCGCATACACCAGAATCTGATAGCGCGTCCGGCATTGACGCGGGAACAGCGTGCGCAGGCGCTGCTCGAGTTGGGGCAGGACTATATGCGCGCCGGTCTGTTCGACCGTGCCGAAAACCTCTTCCGCGAACTGAAAGAGACCAAGCTGCACGTCAAACCGGCACTCAAGAACCTGCGCATCATCTACGAGAAGGAACAGGACTGGCAGGCGTGCCTGGACGTCACGGACCAGCTGGAATCGATCACCGGCGACAAGATGCAGCTGCAGAAATCGCACTATCACTGCGAACTGGCGCTGTGTGCCAAGGCACAGGGCCGGATGTCCGACGCACATGCACACCTGAAGAAGGCGCTCGGCATCTATCGCGGTTGCGTGCGGGCAAACCACCTGCAGGCACAGTTCGCGAGCCTGCAGGGTGACCATCGCACGGCGATCAAACTGCTGCGGCAGACCGTCGAGCAGGAGGCGTCGTATCTGCCCGAGGTGTTGCCCGAGATCGTCGCCGGTTACCGGCAACTCGGTGAACTGCAGGAGTTGCGCAGTTATCTCCAGGAGGTCGCCGCGACGCGTCCCGGCGTGGGCGCGGAACTCGCAACCGCAGACCTGATCAAGGAACAGGAGGGCGAGGCCGCGGCGGCCAGTTATCTGGCGGAACAGCTGGCGCGCGAGCCGAGCCTGACGCTCTTGCTGCGCAGCATCGAGCTGCATTCCCGTCTCCCCGAAGGCCACTCGATTCAGTTCCTCGAAAGCCTGCGGCCACATATCCGGCGCCTGCTGGAGCAGAATCCGCTGTATCAATGTACGAACTGCGGGTTCGCGGCCAAGACGCTGCATTGGCAATGTCCGAGCTGTCGCCGCTGGAGCACGCTGAAACGCCGATCGGGCGGCGATGCCGAACCATGAGACCAGGGAGCGATCCGGACACATCGATGAGTGACTACCAGCAAAGCACCGAACCGCGCGTCATCGTCGCGCTCGATTTTCCGGCACCGGCACCAGCGCTCGATCTGCTCGAGCGACTCGACGCGACGCAGTGCCGGGTGAAGATCGGCAAGGAGTTGTTCACCCGCGCCGGGCCGGCGTTGGTCGAGCAGGTGGTCGGGCGTGGATTCGAGGTGTTTCTCGACCTCAAGTACCACGACATCCCGAACACGGTCGCCGCAGCCTGCGCCGCTGCGGCGGACCTCGGGGTCTGGATGATCAACGTGCATGCCTCGGGGGGGCGACGCATGATGAGTGCCGCGGCCGAACGCCTGGCGCAGATCGACTCGCGGCCGCTGCTGATCGCGGTGACGATTCTCACGAGCCTGGCACAGGAAGACATCGCCGAGGTCGGGTTGGGCGGATCGCCCGCAGACAATGTGCTGCGCCTGGCGGCGCTCAGTGAGCAGAGCGGCCTCGACGGTGTCGTCTGTTCGCCGCTCGAGGTCGCCGCTTTGCGCGCCGAACGCAGTCCCGGATTCCAGCTGGTGACACCCGGCGTGCGACCGGTCGGGTCGTCGACAGACGACCAGCGGCGCATCATGACGCCGGGCGATGCGATCCGCGCCGGCGCGAATTATCTCGTCGTCGGCCGACCCATCACCGCGGCCTCGGATCCGGCGGCCAGCCTGGCGGCGATCAACGCAGAGGTTGCAGGCGCGCTCGGCTGAGCGCTCGGCCTGTCCGCAGTCGAAATCGCTCCCGGCGATTATTGATGGCCCACATCCCTGTGGGCCACCCTCCGGGCTCGCTGCGCTCGTGAGCGCATCGTCTGGAACGTTGCGCAACGGCCGCAGGCCGGCCCGCCAGGGCGAAGGCAGGATGCCCGTAGTCAAAATCGCTCCCGGCGATTATTGATGGCCCACATCCCTGTGGGCCACCCTCCGGGCTCGCTGCGCTCGTGAAAAATCGCTCCCGGCGATTTTTTACCGCTACATAAAAAGAACCATTGCACACGAATGGGTCAGGTTTGGTAGTTTAATCCGCCAGTTTATAAGGGTATCGGAATATAGTTAGCCGATTGTTAATTAATACAAGAGGTTAGTTGACGCGTTTCGGTTGCCCACAATCGACCCGGACGGGCTGAAAGCCCCCGCACTACGACCTTCCAGGAGGTTCCCGAATGATCAAGCCTGTCGGATCCGACACACTGCACCCGCTGTTCGTCTACGACTCGGACAAGCACGATGCGATCAGCCACGAGGCAGAGAGTCTGCCATCGGTGGTGATCAGCTCCCAGGCCGCCGGCAACGCCGTCATGATGGGCGCCGGTTACTTCAACCCGCTGACCGGTTTCATGAACGTCGCCGACGCGATGGGCGCCGCGCAGAGCATGCGCCTGAGCGACGGCTCGTTCTTCCCGGTGCCGGTGATGTGCCTGGTGGAAAACACCGATGCGATCGGCAACGCCAAACGCATCGCACTGCGCGATCCGAACGTCGAGGGCAACCCGGTACTCGCGGTCATGGACATCGACGCGATCGAGCAGGTGACCGACGAGCAGATGCGAATCATGACCGAGAAGGTCTATCGCACGACCGATCCGGAGCATCCGGGCGTCGCGGCATTCAATTCGCAGGGCCGCGTCGCCGTTTCCGGTTCGATCCAGGTGCTGAACTTCTCGTATTTCATTACCGATTTCCCGGACACCTTCCGCACCGCCGTCGAGATCCGCAACGAGATCCAGGAGCGTGGCTGGAAGAAGATCGTCGCGTTCCAGACCCGCAACCCGATGCACCTGGCGCACGAAGAGCTGTGTCACATGGCGATGGACCGTCTCGGCTGCGACGGTCTGGTGATCCACATGTTGCTGGGCAAGCTGAAGCCGGGCGACATTCCCGCTCCGGTGCGCGATGCGGCGATCCGCAAGATGGTCGAGCTCTACTTCCCACCCAACAGCGCGATGGTCACGGGCTACGGCTTCGACATGCTGTACGCCGGTCCGCGGGAGGCCGTGCTGCACGCCTACTTCCGTCAGAACATGGGTGCGACGCATTTCATCATCGGTCGTGACCACGCCGGCGTCGGCGATTACTACGGCGCGTTCGACGCGCAGACGATCTTCGAAGACGAGGTGCCGGCCGGCGCACTCGAGATCGAGATCTTCAAGGCCGATCACACCGCCTGGTCGAAGAAACTGAACAAGGTCGTGATGATGTGCGAGGCGCCGGATCACCAAAAGGACGATTTCGTCCTGTTGTCCGGCACCAAGGTGCGCGAGATGCTGGGCAACGGCGTCGCACCGCCGAAGGAGTTTTCCCGCCCCGAGGTCGCGCAGATCCTGATCGATTATTATCAGTCGTTGAACTGATACGCCGCAGGCATTGCGTCATAATGAGCCCGCTCAATCGAGCGGGCTTTTTTTTTGGCGCCGTCATGGAAAAGAAATACGAGGTCATCCGCAACGAGACCGTGTTCGACGGTTACTTCAAGATGAACCGCTATCGTCTGCGGCATTCGAGCTTCCACGGTGGCTGGTGCGGCGAGATCATGCGCGAACGCATCGAGGGCCTCGCAGCGGTCGCCGTGATGCTGTACGACCCGCGCCGCGACCGGGTGGTACTGGTCGAACAGTTTCGCGTCGGCCTGATGGGTCGGATCGAGCCGCCGTGGTCTATCGAGGTCGTATCCGGTTTCTGCGACACGCTGCACGAGACCCCGCAGGAAGTGGCGCGCCGCGAAGTGATCGAGGAGACCGGCTGTACGCTCAAGGCACTGACGCCGATCGGCGAGTTCATCGTCAGCCCGGGCATGTCCGTCGAGCGCATCCATCTTTACTGCGGCTGGGTCGATGCGGACGGCGTCGAGGGTGTCTACGGTCTGGAGCACGAGGGCGAGGAGATGCGGGTGGTCGTGATGCCGCGCGCCGAGGCGGTTGCCGAGTTGTTCGGGCGCCTGAACACGACCAGCGTGATCATCACCCTGCAGTGGCTGGAGGCAAACCGCGCCGGCCTGATCGCCGAGTGGGGCCCGGACGCCGCCCCCGGCGGCTGAGTCAATCGACCGCGATCACGCGCAGTTCCATCGCCCAGTCGCTGGCGCGTCGCGTGCTGGCGTTCCAGCCATCCGGGGTGGCACCGCCGGACTGCACGTCACCGGTAGAGGCCAGCGGCAGCCACTCGCCGAGTCGCCCCTGCAACACCGTGTCGACCTGCTGCCCCGTAAACCGGATGTCGATCGGGTGCTCTGCGGACTGTCGGACGCGGACCGTCACCTGATCGCCCCGTACCTCCGGCAACACCCAGAAGCCGCTGGCGGTCTCCCGGTAATCCGCCTGGTAGCGCTGGGAAAAACCGACCCCGTAGGGCAGCAATTCGACCTGCTGCACCGGTACCGCCTGGGTAAGACGTACCAGTGCAGGACGTCTGTCGAGCGCACGCACGCGCTGGGTCTCGTCGAAGTGACCGCGGGTGTGGATCTCGCGGATAGCCGGGCCGCGCACAGGCTGGCGCCGGGATTCGGGACCGAAACCGGGCGGCGTGCCGCCTCGCGGGTCCTGGCCGGTCGCGGACAATGACTGGCTGCCCTGCCGGCGAACCTCGATCAGCAGGCGACGCGGCGGGCGATCCAGTGCCCTGACGGCATTGCGCACCGTGGCGATCTCATCGCTGGTCGCGTTCACGACCAGGCGATCGTGATGCGCGCTGATCCGGCTGCCCTCGCTGAGCAGCGGTTCCAGCGACGGCAACAATTCGGCTGCCGACGGGTAGACGACCTGCAGGACCATTGTCTCGCGGCCGGCGGCCAATGCGCCTGTCGCGATCACCAGGAGGAGTACGGAGAGGACTCGATGCATTCAGGCGGCTCCGTCGCAAAGCGCCAGTTTAACCCGGTTGACCATCGAGGCGCAGACGCATGCAACGGTGGTCTATCCCGGCGTCGACGAACACCTCACCTTCCGGGACAAAGCCGAACTGCCGATAGAATCCCTCTGCGCGACACTGTGCGTGCAGCCGCACCTGATGCAGACCGCGCTCGCCCGCGACCGTGATCATGCGTCGCAACAGTGCGCTGCCGATACCGCGTCCGCGCCACGCCGGCAGTACCGCCATCCGACCGATATGACCGTTGCCCAACATGCGTGCAGTGCCCACGTCGCCGGTACCGGGGATGCTCGCCAGCAGGTGCAGCGCACCGGCGTCGTGCTCATCGCGTTCCAGCGATTCGGGTACCTGCTGCTCGACGACGAACACGGCGTGGCGGATTGCATACAGGCGGGCGGCGTGCGTATCCCAGCAGACCTGTTCGATCGTTGCGTTCATGGCAGGGTCGATTCCGGTTCCAGGATACCGTCGTTGATCAGCTCGAGCAGCAGATCGGAGGCTGCGGACGAGGCCGCACAGTGTGCGACCAGGTCGGTCGCGTCCAGGCGACGGTGTCCGGCCAGATACTGCACGAGCCCGCCCAGCGGCTTCGGAAGCAGGTGAGAGCTGCCCTGGCAGTACAGCACGACCTGGTCGTCGCCGAACGTCGTCCAGCACAATCGCGCAAATGGATGACGCATCAGGTCTTCGTTGCGTGCAAGCATCGCCTCCAACTCGCTCGACCGATACCGCGCATCGGGCGGCTCTATCTGGAACTGCGGCTTCGGTTCGGTGAGGTAGCGGCCCAACCACAGCATGAACTCGCCCGAATCGCACGACGGGAGTGCGCGCAACACGCGCGCCGCCTGGGCGTAGGTACCCTCGGTCAGCCGACCCCGGTCGTCGATGCGTAGATCTGTCGGGTCCTGGAGACGCTGGCCACCGGCGAGCGATACCAGGTGTTGGAACCAGTCGCCGGCGAGCTCCTGCTGGCTGGGAGCGCGAAAGCCGAGCGAGTAGGTCATGCATGGCCCTTCCGCGATCCCCCAGTGCGCCACGCCTGCCGGCAGGTAAAGGATGTCGCCCGGCTCCAGTATCCATTCGTCGTCGGTCTGGAACCGTGCCAGGATGCGTTGGTCTATCCCCGGCACCAGATCGTCGTCGTGGTAGCTGGCGTAACTCAGGCGCCAGCGGCGCCGTCCCTGTGCCTGCATCAGGAACACGTCATAGGCATCGATATGCGGGCCGACACCGCCCTGGTCGGCGGCGTAGCTGATCATCACGTCGTCGATGCGCCACAGCGGCACGAAGTCGAACGCGTCGATCAGGTCGGCCACCTCCGGTACGAACTTGTCGACGTCCTGGACGAGCAGCGTCCACCGGCGCTCGGGCAGCGCGGCGAATGTCGCCTCGTCGAATGGCCCGTGGCGCAGTTCCCAGTCGTCCGGACCGCGTTCGATCAGCAGGCGTGACTCGAACTCCGCTTCGCAGGCCAGCCCCGCAAGTTCCTCGGCCGCCAGCGGGAAGCAGGTGCGGGGCAGTGCCGCGCGCATCAGAAGCGGGCGTCGTTGCCAGTACTCGCTCAGGAAACTCGCGCCATCGATACCATCAGGTAGCGTGACGCGACAAAGACTCGGTCGCATAAGGATCTCCAACACAGCTGCCGCTTGAGCCACCTCCTGCCGGAGGCGAAATTTCGCCGGGGGCGAATCGCTACCGCCTGTCGGCCGCGCCGATCATATCCTGCATTGTGTCGCACGACGCAGTCGGCGCGATGCCCCGGTTGGAACGGAAAAAGCGGCCGATTTTGCGCCGAACAGTGTCGAACCCGGGGAGATACCGTGCACTGCCGCGGGAAATCGCTGTCCAGGGCTTGAAGTTAACCGAATAGCTGGTTTAATGCCCCAGACCGAGTCAGGTATCGAAGGACACGCTCGGGCAACGGTGGCTGGCTGATACTCGAAACGCGACGCTGCCGCGAAATACCAACAAGCTGGGGAGGAAATCCATGTTTGATAATGCGGGTAAGAACAAGGTCGCGGCGATTCTGGCGCCGGTGGGACTGGTGATCGGTCTCTCCGCAGCGTCTGTGCAGGCAGCCGACGACGGACCCTTCGTCACGACGCCGGGTGGCATGGGCGTGGTCAACAACTTTGGCGAATGCTGGGAAGGCGTGGGCGGTATGTCGAGCACCGGCAACTGCGGCGCCAAAGAGATGAAAGCGATGGATGGCGATGCCGATGGTGACGGTGTGCCGGACAGCAAGGACCAGTGCCCGAATACGCCACAGGGTGTTGCGGTCAACGCCGTTGGTTGTCCGCTGGACAGTGACGGAGACGGTGTCCCCGACTACATGGACGACTGCCCCGGAACCCGTGCGGGTACCAAGGTGGACGCCCGTGGATGCGAGATCGCCGGTGATGTCGTGATCAACGTGACCGCCGACCACTTCGATTTCGACAGCGCGACGCTCAAGCCTGCGATGGAATCTGAACTGGACGATGTGGCCGCCAAGATCAGTGCCTCGCCGGGTTCGGAAACCCTGGAGGTCGTGGGTCACACCGACAGCACGGGTCCTGAGGGTTACAACCAGGGTCTGTCGGAGCGCCGTGCGCAGGCCGCCGCCGACTACCTCGCTGGCAAGGGCATCAGCGAGTCGAGCATCACGGTGCGCGGCATGGGCGAGAGTGCCCCGGTTGCGGATAACGGCACCCGTGATGGGCGTGCAATGAACCGGCGCGTCGAGATCCTCACGCGCTGATCCCGTCGACCCGGACGGAAAAAAGCCGCACCTTCGCAGGTGCGGCTTTTTTATGCGCGCTGCCGTCGTCGCGCAGTGCGTCAGATGTTCCGCGCCTGCTCTGCGGCCGTGCCGATGTAGGTCGCAGGGGTCAACTGTTTCAGCGAGGACTTCACGGGCTCGGGCAGTTCGAGGCCATCGATGAACGTCTGCATCCCCGCTTGGTCGATGCGTTGACCGCGAGTTAGTGCCTTGAGTTTCTCATAGGGCTGTTCGATGCCGTAGCGGCGCATCACAGTCTGGATCGGTTCCGCGAGGACTTCCCAATTGGCGTCCAGATCGGCCAGCAGGCGTGCGGCGTCGACCTCGAGTTTGCCGATACCTCGCAGTGCCGATTGCCACGCCAGGGTCGAGTATGCAAACCCGACGCCCATGTTACGCAACACGGTGGAATCGGTGAGATCGCGCTGCCAGCGTGACACCGGGAGTTTACCGGCGAGATGATCAAGCAGCGCGTTGGCGATCCCCAGGTTGCCTTCGGCATTCTCGAAATCGATCGGGTTGACCTTGTGCGGCATGGTCGATGAACCGACTTCGCCAGCGACCGTCTTCTGCTTGAAATAGCCGATGGATATGTAGCTCCAGACGTCCCGACAGAAATCGATCAGGATGGTGTTGAATCGGGCGACTGCATCGAACAGCTCGGCCATGTAGTCGTGCGGTTCGATCTGGATCGTGTAGGGGTTCCAGGTGATGCCGAGCGATTCGACGAACTGTTGGGCATGCGCCGCCCAGTCGATCTCCGGGTAGGCGGAAAGGTGTGCGTTGTAGTTGCCGACGGCACCGTTGATCTTGCCCAGCATGCGCACCGCGGCAATCTGCTCGCGTTGCCGGCGCAGCCGCGCCACGACGTTTGCCATCTCTTTGCCAAGCGTCGTTGGTGAGGCCGGCTGTCCGTGGGTGCGCGACAGCATCGGTTGGGCTGCGTAGGAATGTGCCAGCGAGCGGATGGCATCGATGACGCGATCGGCCTTTGGCAACAGCACCTGATCGCGGCCCTCGGAGAGCATCAACGCGTGGGACAGGTTGTTGATGTCCTCCGACGTGCAGGCGAAATGCACGAACTCGCTGACCCGCTCGAGTTCCGCATTGCCGGCGATCTTCTCTTTCAGGAAATATTCGACCGCCTTGACGTCGTGATTGGTGGTTCGCTCGATCGTCTTGACCCGTTCGGCGTCCGGTTCCGAGAAATCCGCAATGATCTGCTGCAACTGCGCCTTGGTGTCGTCGCTGAACGGTGGAACCTCTTCGATCTGCGGGTGTGCCGCAAGCGAGAGCAGCCAGCGAACCTCGACGGTGACGCGATGACGGATGAGGCCGAATTCGCTGAATACCGGCCGCAGATCGCGCGTCTTGTCGGCATACCGACCGTCGAGGGGTGAAATCGCGGTGAGGCTGCTGAGCTCCATGGGAGACGGTCTCCGAAATTTAAGACAGGTCGCGCAGTATACTGGGTGGTCGAAACGCTGTGCGCCCCTGTCCGGGATCGGGCCACAAAAAACCCGGCCTGGGCCGGGTTTCGGAGCCGAATCGCCGACGGATCAATCGGCGACCTTGGGAATGCCGTCGCTCTCGCGCTGCTGCTGTTGCGCGTCATCGATGATCTCGGCGCCTTTTTCCTTGGCCGCGTCGTATGCCTCGATGCTCGTCTCCTTGGTTGCCTCGTAGGCCTCGCCGGTGCTCTGTTTCGCCGATTCGTACAGCTCGCCGCTGGATTCCTTGGCGGCTTCGTAGGTCTCACCGGTACTTTGCTTGGCCGACTCGTAGAGCTCGCCGCTCTTCTCCCGGGTCGTATCGTAGGCCTCACCGGTGGCCTGTCTGGCCGACTCGTAGAGTTCGGTGCTTTTCTCCTTGGTTGCCTGATAGGCCTCGCTGGTCGCCTCTTTGGCCGACTCGTAGAGTTCGCTGCTCTTCTCCTTGGTGGCCTCGTAGGCGTTCACCGTGGCTTCCTTGGTGGCCTCGTAGGCGTCCGCGGTCTTTTCCTTGGCGGTCTCGTAGTAGACCTTGCTCTTCTCGGCTGCGTCGCTTGCGGCCTCCTTGGTGGAATCCCATGCGGCCGCGCCGAGTTTCTTGGTCTCTTCGGTCCAGACCTTGGCCTGCGATTTGAGCTCGCTGCCGGACGTGCCGTTGTCCGCTCCCTGTTGATCGCTGGATTCGCTGCATGCGCCGAGCAGCAGGGGCAGGCTGAGCATGGCTATGGCGTAGATCTTCATGTACTTCTCCGGCATCTATAAAAAAACGCCGCCGAGTGAATCACCCCGGGTGCGGCGATGCAAGGTCCATCAGTGGTCGATTTTGTCGACCAGTTCACGCGCTAGGGCCGCAATCGCGCGGCGCTTCAGAAGCAACTGCCATTTTTTGCCCCCGGCCTGGCGCCACAATACTGCCGCGCGTATCCCCGCGAGCAACGCAACGCGGATGCGGGCGGCGTTTTCCGGGTTCTGCAGGTGCATCGGCTCGCCACGTACCATGATGCGCGGACCGAGGATGCTGATGCGTTCCTGGTAGATGGCGGCCAGTTGCTCGTTCTCGACCGATTCACCCAGATCGAAGTGCTGCAGCCGTCTCGCCAGGGCCGCAAGATCGTCACCCAACTGACGCACGCTGGACTCGTCGCGCCGCAGTCGGTCGCTCAGATGGACGACCGAGATGACATATCGCGACACCTCGAAGTCGCTCCTGCGGGGGCTTTCGAGGTGCTGTGCGAGTACGCGCAGACCGAATTCGACGCCGGCCGTACCGCCAAACACCGAGGCCACGGAATCGGGCGCGAAGTCGAACAGTGACAATCGACTGGTCGCAAATACCCGCGCGTCGCAACTGCCGGTTGCCGCGATCCGGTGCGCCAGCCAGGCCCCCTGGAAGACCCCGGCCAATGCGACGACCCGATCAGTGTGCGTGTAGTTGGACATGGGCACTACTCGATGATGCCGCCACCCAGGCAGACCTCACCGTCGTACAGCACGATCGACTGGCCGGGCGTCAGCGCACGCTGCGCCTGCGCAAAGTCTGCGGTCAGTCGATCCCGGGTGACGGTGACGACACAATCCTGCAAGGGTTGCCGATGGCGACAGCGTGCCTTGCACGCGAAGGATGCCGTGGTCGGCGGCCGGTTGACCCAATGTACCTGATGCGCAGTGAGTCGGTCACGGTACAGCAATGGGTTGTCGTGTCCCTGTGCGACGATCAAGGCGTTGTTCGGCAGGTCCTTGCCGACGACGTACCAGGGTTCGTCGGGAGCATCCGCGACACCGCCGATACCGAGTCCGTGGCGCTGACCCAGGGTGTAGTACATCAGACCCTGGTGACGGCCGATCACTTCGCCGTCGCTGGTGCGAATGGGGCCCGGGCTGGCCGGCAGGTAACGGCTCAGAAAGTCGCGAAAGCGTCGCTCGCCGATGAAGCAGATCCCGGTACTGTCCTTCTTCTTGTGATTCGGGAAACCGGCAGCGCGGGCAATCTCGCGGACCTCCGCCTTGTCGAGTCCGGACAGCGGAAAGAGGCTGTGCTGCAAGGCGCGCTGGCCGAGCATGTAAAGGAAATAACTCTGATCCTTGTTGTCGTCGTGGGCACGCAGCAGCTGACAACCGTCCGCGCCGCAGCGCACGCCCGCGTAGTGACCGGTCGCAATCCGCTCGGCGCCGAGTGTCAGTGCATGGTCGAGGAACGCCTTGAACTTGATCTCACGGTTGCACAACACGTCGGGATTGGGTGTGTGCCCGGCCTTGTACTCCGCGAGAAAATACGCAAACACGCGGTCCCAGTACTCGGTCGCGAAATTGACCGTGCGCAAAGTGATGCCAAGCAGGTCGGCGACCGCGCGCGCGTCGGCGAGATCCTCGGCGGCGCTGCAGTAGTCGGCGTCGTCGTCTTCCTCCCAGTTCTTCATGAACAGGCCCTCGACCGACCAGCCCTGTTGCAGGAGCTGCAATGCGGCGACCGACGAATCCACGCCACCGGAAAGACCCACGATCACCTTGCCCGGTTTCATCAAACGCCGGTGCCTCGCGCTGCCTTCATGGGCGTGCGGCGACGCGGTGCGCGTGGCGATGCCGGCAGGGTGCAGTCCGGACCGTTCAAAATACGAATCCCGCGGGCCTCCAGCCGCCCTTCCAGGTCTCGAGGTCGACGACGTCCGGCGGTGCGCCGTTGTCTCGGAACCACGAATCCACGGTCCAGCGGGTCCCGTTTCCTGTCTCGCGCAACACCGCGGTGAAATGGGGCCATCCGCCGACGATCAGGAAACCACGATGTGCGCGCGGTTCCACCGTGTGCCAGCGCAACAGACCCGCCTGTTCGAGGATCGTCAGATAGGTCGTGGTGTTGGAGGATTCGTCGACGCAATCCATCTGCGGTTGCAGCGTGCCGAAACCGGACAGGTCACCGGCGCGGTCTCCGGAGGTGCCCGCGAGTTCGCCGACCACGCGTTCCATTTCGGCGATCGCGTTGCGTACCTGCTCGCGTTCTGCCGCCGGGTCGGCGGCCGGAGCGCTCAGATGCGTGCTCACCTGCTGCCACTGCGGATCGCTGAGCGCGACCCGGGCCACCGTCGCGCAACCGTGCCCGTAGCAGACCGGTACATCCTTGGGACTCGGCGCCTCCGGGAAATCGTATTGCCGATACAGCTCCTCGTATGCCTGATCGGCGAATACCGGGTGCATCAACAACAGCCAGCCGGCCAGTACGCCGTCAACCGATCGCATGCAGCAGCTCCAGCGGAACAGGTCGAGAGACCGCCGCATCGTCGATACAGCGCAACACCATCGGGCTGCGCACCGGCAGGGCACCTGCGGCGATCTGCTCGCGCGTCAGCCAATGCACGGCGCTGATGTCGCTGTCGATACGGTAGCCGGGAGAGGGGTCGCCCACGCTACCGCTGAAACAGAATCGTAGGTAGCTGCGGCTCGTCTCCGGCAATGTCCATTGGTAGACACCGACCAGACCGTCCGGGGTGAAGGGGTGCCCGGTCTCCTCCAGCACCTCGCGTCGGATCGCCTGCTGCAGGGTCTCGTTGAATTCGAGGTGTCCGGCGGGCTGATTGACGACCGCGCGGCCATCCGGGCGCTCCTCGACCATCAGATAGCGGTCGCCGCGGCGAATCACCGCGGCCACGGTAACAAAAGGGGACCATCGCATCGGGCAAGTTTAACATTTCACTGGCGCCGGTCCGGTCGCCGTCGGGCCGCCGGTGGCCTGCGCGATGGTTTCGGTGCCGCGAGCTCGAGCGTACGCCATTCGCCCGGTGCCAATCCGTCCAGCGTCCATTCCCCGACCGCGTAGCGGACCAGACGCAGGGTCGGGAAACCGATCGCCGCGGTCATTCTGCGGACTTGGCGGTTGCGGCCCTCGCGGATACCGATTTCGACCCACTGTGTCGGGATGCGTGCGCGATACCGGACCGGGGGATCGCGCGGCCACAGGCGGGGTTCGGGCATCAGGCGTGCCCGGGCGGGCAAGGTGGGACCGTCGTTGAGCTGCAACCCGTGCCGCAGCCGTGCCAGGTCGTCTTCACCGGGGATCTTCTCGACCTGCACCCAGTAGGTCTTCCAGGTCTGCTTGTGAGGCGCGGTCAGGCGGTGAGCCAGCTCGCCATTGTCGGTGAGCAGCAACAGGCCTTCGCTGTCGCGGTCCAGGCGGCCGGCGGGATACACGCCCGATCGGTCGATGTAATCGGCCAACGTCGGACGACCGCTGCGGTCAGTGAACTGCGACAGCACGTCGTAGGGTTTGTTGAAGAGTATCAATTTAGCCATTCAAGTGAAGCGCTGCCGAGCGGGTGATAGAATCCGCTCTCATCTAATACCCACAGTGGATGGTTTTACTCCCATGGCATTCGACAAAATCCAAGTGCCGGCGAACGGCGAAAAGATCACCGTCAACGCCGATTTTTCCCTGAACGTTCCCGATAATCCGATTATCCCCTTCATCGAAGGCGACGGCATCGGTGTCGACATCAGCCCGGTGATGATCAAGGTCGTCGATGGCGCTGTCGAGAAGGCCTACGGCGGCAAACGCAAGATTGCATGGATGGAGGTCTACGCCGGGGAAAAATCAACCCGCCTTTACGGCGAGGGGGTCTGGCTGCCCGAGGAAACACTGGCGGCGGTCAAAGATTACGTGGTGTCGATCAAGGGACCCCTGACCACGCCGGTCGGCGGCGGCATCCGTTCGCTCAACGTGACCCTGCGTCAGGAACTCGACCTGTACGTCTGCCTGCGGCCTGTGCGCTATTTCAATGGCACACCGAGCCCGCTGTTGCATCCCGAGTACACCAATATGGTGATCTTCCGGGAGAACTCGGAGGACATCTATGCGGGTGTCGAATGGCAGTCGGGCAGCGCCGAGGCCAAAAAGGTGATCGATTTCCTGATCAACGAGATGGGCGTTACCAAAATCCGTTTCCCGGAAACCTCCGGGATCGGCGTGAAGCCGGTATCCAGTGAAGGCACCAAACGCCTGGTGCGCAAGGCCATCCAGTATGCGGTCGACAATGACCGCGCCTCGGTAACCCTGGTGCACAAGGGCAATATCATGAAGTTCACCGAAGGTGCGTTCAAGGAATGGGGCTACGAACTGGCCAAGGAGGAGTTCGGTGCGGTCGAACTCGACGGTGGTCCCTGGTGCACCTTCAAGAATCCCAAGAGCGGGCGTGAGATTGTCATCAAGGACGTGATCGCCGATGCGTTTCTGCAGCAGATCCTGCTGCGGCCGAAAGAATACGACGTGATCGCAACGTTGAACCTGAACGGTGATTACGTCTCGGATGCGCTGGCTGCTCAGGTCGGTGGTATCGGTATCGCACCGGGCGCCAACCTGTCCGACTCGGTCGCGATGTTCGAGGCGACCCACGGTACCGCACCAAAGTACGCAGGGCAGGACAAGGTCAATCCAGGGTCCCTGATACTCTCTGCCGAGATGATGCTGCGCCACATGGGTTGGGTCGAAGCGGCCGACCTCATCATCGATGCGATGCAGAAGGCGATCGGTGCGAAGACGGTGACCTACGATTTCGAACGGCTGATGGACGGTGCCACGCTACTCAGCTGCTCGGCATTCGGCGACGCGATGATCGCACATATGTGACGAGATCAGTGAAGGCCGTGCCGTTGGGGACACAAAAAAGCCTGCCGTAGTGGCAGGCTTTTCTTCATCACCGAAGTCGGTGCGAATGATGCGTGGCCTACACGGCCGACGCAGCGGCATGCAGGTTTTGCGCGTGCAAACCCTTGGGGCCTTGTTCGACTTCGAACTCCACCCGCTGACCTTCCTTCAGTGTTCTGTATCCTTCCATTTCGATCGCCGAGAAATGGACAAACACGTCCTGCTCGCCGTCGTCAGGGGTCACGAAGCCGTAGCCCTTGGCATTGTTGAACCACTTTACGATACCGGTGGCCATAAGCACTCCTCCGAAATTGTCATGCAACGATGGTGCACTCTTGTTTTTAACCACGCCGTGGCGATTGTCCGGCTGGCGTGATTTTTTAAATGCGCACCAATTTGGAGTATATCCGGGGCAATCGAATGTTCAACAATCATTGATGCAGTTTATTAATGCAGGCAATAAACATATACTTAAATAGCAGTTTAAACATGAACTTGCAATATTTTAATCATCTATATTCTAGATCGTCGGGCGAGGCAAAACGCATCAGTTTGGGGCCTTTTTTTATCTGCTCGGCCGCGTGCGCACCCATGCGGTGCCTGGGATCCGGGGGGGCACGGCGATTCCGGCAACGCGCCCTGGGCGATGCCTCGGGTGCTGGAGCGTGAACCGCGCGCTGCTAAAATTGCGCCTTAAATACCCCATTCCCGTTGAACTAGACTTAGGCAGAAAATGAGCGACGGTCATGAATATAACGACGGCGACGACGAATTAGCGGTCGCGCGTGCACGACCGCGACTGAAGCGCCCGCCGCTCTACAAAGTATTGCTGCTGAATGACGACTACACCCCCATGGAGTTTGTCGTCCATGTGTTGGAGCAGTTTTTCGGCATGAATCGTGAAAGGGCAACACAGGTGATGTTGCATGTTCACACCCGCGGTATGGGTGTCTGCGGTATCTATTCGAAGGACATCGCCGAAACCAAGGTGGCACAGGTGAACGATCATTCGCGCGCCAACCAGCATCCGCTGCTGTGCACCCTCGAAGAGGCATGATCGGGGAGGGAACCCAGGACGATAGGGATGATCTGAACCTGAACTGAAGATTGGCTGTTACCGGAAACGAGAACATGTTGAGCAAAGAGCTGGAATTTACCCTCAACCAGGCTTTCAAGAATGCCCGGGAGAAGCAGCACGAGTTCATGACCATCGAACATCTGCTGCTGGCACTGCTGGACAATCCGACGGCGGCACAGGTGCTACGCGCCTGCGGCGCGGATATCGATAGCCTGCGGCAGGATATCGACAGCTTCCTCGAGGAGACGACGCCGCTGATCATGGACGATGACAGCCGCGAGACGCAGCCGACCCTCGGTTTCCAACGGGTGTTGCAGCGCGCGGTGTTTCACGTCCAGTCGTCGGAGAAGAAAGAGGTCACCGGAGCCAATGTGCTGGTCGCGATCTTCAGCGAGCAGGAGTCGCAGGCCGTGTACTTCCTCGATCGCCAGAACATCACGCGGCTGGATGTGGTGAATTACATCTCCCACGGCATCTCGAAAGTGCCGAGCGACGAAGCCGGGCGGCCGAGCGCGGAGCCGGGCAGCGCAGACACGGATGCCGGCGAGGGTCGACAGGAGAGTGCGCTCGAAACCTATGCGGCCAATCTCAACGATCAGGCAAGACGCGGCAAGATCGACCCATTGATCGGACGCCATAGCGAGGTCGAACGCACCGTTCAGATCCTCTGCCGGCGACGCAAGAACAACCCGTTATTCGTTGGCGAGGCGGGCGTGGGCAAGACCGCGATCGCCGAGGGGCTGGCGAAGAAGATCGTCGACGGTGAAGTCCCGGAGGTACTCGCCGATTGCACCCTTTACGCACTGGACATGGGCGGTCTGGTCGCCGGCACCAAATACCGGGGGGACTTCGAAAAGCGCCTCAAGGCGGTGCTCGCCGATCTCAAGCGACAGCCGAACGCGATCCTTTTCATCGACGAGATTCATACGATCATCGGCGCCGGTGCTGCCTCCGGCGGCGTCATGGATGCCTCCAATCTGATCAAACCGGTGCTCGCATCCGGCGATCTGCGCTGCATCGGCTCGACCACCTACCAGGAGTATCGCGGCATCTTCGAGAAAGACCGCGCGCTGGCGCGCCGTTTTCAGAAGATCGACATCAACGAGCCGACCGTCGAAGAGACGGTGCAGATCCTCAAGGGTCTGAAGACCCGGTTCGAGGAGCACCACCAGGTCAAGTACTCGAACAAGGCGCTGCGCGCCGCGGCCGAGTTGGCCGAAAAGTACATCAACGACCGGCACATGCCGGACAAGGCGATCGACGTGATCGACGAGGCCGGCGCGGCCAATCAACTTTTGGTTGCGTCGAAGCGCAAGAAGAGCGTCACCGTCGCCGACATCGAGGGCGTGGTCGCCAAGATCGCGCGGATACCGCCGCGTAAGGTCTCGGCCAGCGACACCGAGGCGTTGCGCAATCTGACCCGCGACCTGCAGATGGTCGTGTTCGGCCAGGACGAGGCGATCGATGCGCTATCGGCAGCGATCCGCATGAACCGGTCGGGCCTCGGCAGCGACCGGCGCCCGGTCGGCAGCTTCCTGTTCGCCGGTCCGACCGGTGTCGGCAAGACCGAGGTGACCCGTCAGCTGGCCCGGGTGCTCGGACTCGAACTGATCCGGTTCGACATGTCGGAGTACATGGAGCGGCATACGGTCTCGCGTCTGATCGGGGCGCCGCCCGGTTACGTGGGCTTCGATCAGGGCGGGCTGTTGACCGAAGAGATCAACAAGCATCCGCACTCGGTGTTGTTGCTCGACGAGATCGAGAAGGCGCACCCGGATGTGTTCAACCTGCTGCTGCAGGTGATGGATCACGGTACCTTGACCGACAATAACGGGCGCAAGGCGGATTTCCGGAACGTGATCATCGTGATGACCACCAACGCCGGTGCCAGCGACGCGACCCGCGCGTCGATCGGTTTCACCGCGCAGGATCACAGCAGCGATGCCATGACCGCGATCAATCGTCTGTTCACGCCGGAGTTCCGCAACCGCCTCGATGCGATCATCCAGTTCAACGCACTCGACCGGTCGACGATCCTCAACGTCGTCGACAAGTTCCTGTTCGAACTCGAACAGCAGCTGGAAGAGAAGCAGGTCGCGATGAGTGCATCGGCCGACGTACGTGAATGGCTCGCCGAGCGGGGTTACGACCCGCAGATGGGCGCGCGCCCAATGGCGCGGATCATCCAGGATTACATCAAGAAGGCCTTGGCCGAAGAACTGCTGTTCGGCAAACTCGCACACGGCGGCAGGGTCCGTGTCTCGGTCGACGACAACGATGAGCTCGCGTTCGAGATCGAAGAGCCGGCCGTGCATTGACCGGTACGCACAGCCGCGCGGGCCTGCGGCGGCGTAGCCGGAAAGACGTCAGCGTTCGCGGTAGACGATGCGACCTTTGCTCAGGTCGTACGGTGTGAGTTCCACCTTGACCTTGTCGCCGGTGAGGATGCGGATGTAGTGCTTGCGCATTTTGCCGGAGATATGCGCGGTCACGACGTGACCATTCTCCAGTTCCACGCGGAACATTGTGTTGGGCAGGGTATCGACTACCGTGCCCTCCATCTCGATTACGTCTTCTTTCGCCATCTGGGTCCAGTCCGATCTCGGTCGCGCACCAACGCGCCACCTGCAAGGCGCGGCATTATAGCAAAGCCCACCCACGGCGAAAGTCAATCGGACGTCAAGGCCACTTCCTCGAGCGACCGCCAGGCACCTTCGACCCACAATTCTATCGGCCTGAAGTTCGCTTTGTAGGCCATTTTCTGGCTGTCGCGGATCCAATATCCCAGGTAGAGGTGGGGCAATCCGAGTTCCCGGCATCGTTCGATCTGTTGCAGGATCGCCAGGGTCCCGAGCGAGCGCGCGGACAATTCGGGGTCGAAGAACGTGTACACCGCCGACAGGCCGTCAGCCAGCCGGTCGGTGACCGCGACACCCGCGAGGCGGCCGGCGAGGCGCAGCTCGAGAAACTCGGTGTCGCTCCACGGGGCGGTCAGAAACCCCATGTAGTTGGCCGGTGAGGCCTTTGCCATCTCGCCGTCGTTATGGCGTACCGCGGTATAGCGTTGGTACAGGGCATAGTGTTCGGCGTCGAAACCGGCTGGGCAGGGGCGCAGTTCGACCCCGGTGTTTGCCCGCAGGACACGCCGTTGCCCGCGCCGCGGGGCGAACCGCGCTACCGGGATGCGTACCGAGATGCACTGCGTGCAGGTCTCGCAACGTGGTGCATACACCATGCTGCCGCTGCGCCGGAAGCCATGGCGGACCAGTTCTCCGTAGGTGGCCATGTCCATCGGTTGTTCAGGGTCGCTGAACAGCATGCTGCTCAACCGGTTGGGTAGATAGCTGCACGGAAGTGGTGCAGACAGGTACAGCGGAAGACTGCGATTGGCGGTATTCATGCCACCAGTCCCCAGGCCGACAGGGTGTTGCGCGGTCGGGCACCGAACGGCGGTGTCTCGGTGTGCGTGGCCTGTGTCAGCTGTTCACGGAACCGCTCCCGACTGATCTCGCGCGCCCCCAGGCTGGCCAGGTGATCGGTATAGACCTGGCAGTCGATCAGGCGAAACGGCAGGTCGCGTGCGACGTGGGCGAGCAGGCTCAGCGCGACCTTCGACGCATCGGTGTAACGGCTGAACATGGATTCGCCGAAAAACACCTGGCCGATGGCTATCCCGTACAGGCCGCCGGCGAGTTCGGCGCCGCGCCACACCTCGATCGAATGCGCGTGACCCGCCCGGTGAAGCGCGTTGTAGGCGGCGATCATCTCGGTAACCAGCCAGGTGCCCGGGTTTTGCTCGCGCGGCGCCGCGCATGCACGGATCACAGCGTCGAACGCCTGGTCGACGCTGACCTCGAAGGGCTCGCGACGCAGCGTTCTCCGCAGGCTTCGCGAGATATGCAGTTCCTCCGGAAACAACACCATGCGCGGGGCCGGGCTCCACCAGAGAATCGGTTGCCCGATACCGTACCAGGGAAATATTCCCTGGCGGTAGGCGGCCAGCAGTCGTTCCGGCGCCAGATCGCCGCCGATCGCGAGCAGCCCGTTCGGGTCCGTCTCGGCCAGGGCGATATCGGGGAAACCGATGTCCGGGGGTGTGCCGTCCAGGTCAAAGATCACGATAGGGACTATGGGTATGCATCTCGGCAATATAGTCGCGCATACCGGCGCGTTCGTGGTCCAGGTGCCTGGCGATCGCATCGTGAAACCGCGGCTCGGCCAGCCAGTGCGCCGAAAGCGTCTCGGTCGGCAGAAAGCCACGTGCAATCTTGTGCTCGCCCTGGGCGCCGGGCTCGAAGCGGGCGAGACCTTGCTCGATACAGTAGTCCAGGCCCTGGTAGTAGCAGGTCTCGAAATGCAGCTTGTCGAAAAACTCGCTGCATCCCCAGTGACGGCCGTACAGGGTGCCCCCGCCGACCAGGCAGAAGGCGGCCGCCACCGGCTCGCCGGCATGCTCCGCGAGGATCAGCAGGACCCCGTCGGGCATGCTGCGTGCGAGCGCGCGGAAGAAGCCGAGCGACAGGGTGGGTATGCCGCCGAGCCGGTGAAAAGTCGATTCGTAGAAGGCGTGGAACGTCTTCCAGTCGGCGGTTGTCGCGGCGTGTCCGTCCAGCCGTCGAAAACGGATGCCGGCCTCGGTGACGCGTCGGCGTTCCTTGCGGATGTTCTTGCGTTTTGCCGCGCTCAGGCCGCCGAGGAACGCCTCGAAATCCGCGTAGCCGCGGTTCTCCCAGTGAAACTGGCAGCCGGTGCGGCGCAGCAGCCCATGCCGCTCGAGCAGCGCGGTCTCCTGCTCGCCGGTGAACAGCCAGTGCAGCGACGAGACCTCGAGTTGCCTGGCCAGTTCCAGCGCCGCCTCGATCAACACCGGGCGGGTCTCCGCCGGCGCGTCCGGGGCACACAGCAACTTGGGTCCGGTCGCCGGGGTGTAGGGCGATGCGCTGACCAACTTGGGGTAGTAGCGCAGGCCATTGCGCGCATGGGCGTCCGCCCAGGACCAGTCGAACACGAACTCGCCGTACGAATTGAACTTCAGGTACAGCGGTACGGCACCGATCAGCCGGCCGCTGTGGTCCCACAGTGTCAGGTGACGGGGCAACCAGCCGAAGCGCTCGCCGAGACAGTCCTCGGCCTCGAGTGCGGCGAGGAATTCGTGGCGCAGGAACGGGATGTGGAGCGCGCCCAATGCGTTCCACGCGGCGGCATCGACGTCGGCGATGCGCTCGATGACCTTGATCCCGGGCGGGTGCCCGGCGGATGGATTCGGTAGCACCATACCGGCGACGGTAGGGTGTCGCCTGACGATGGTCAACGCTGGGATGCGTTGGGATAAAGATTCTGCGAATTTGAACGCCATAGATGCCGTGACAGACGATTCCAATCCGCTGAACCTGACCATCGGCTCGATCCTGCAGATCCAGGCGACCGTCCCGGAAAACGCGCCGCGTTACTCGGTGCGCCTGATCGGTTACCTCCCGGGCGCCAGCCTGGTGGTCACGACGCCGACGATCGACGGCAAGCTGCAGATCGTGCGCGAGGCGCAGCGTTTCACCGTACGGCTGCTCAAGGGCGAACGCGTGCTGGGTTTCGTCTCCCAGGTACTCCAGACCTCGCTAAAGCCATATCCCCACCTGCACCTGGCGTATCCCGACGACTATGAGCAGATCGTCGTGCGCAATGCCTCGCGGGTTTCCGCCGATCTGCCGGTTCTGGTGCGCAACACCCGCAGTTCGGCCGACGCCGACAACTTTCACGCGGCGACCATCGTCGATCTCAGCGAGACGGGCGCAAAGATCGCGAGCGCCGCGCCGCTGGCGTCCCCCAACGAGATCCTGCACCTCAAGTTCGAGATCGAGATCAGCGGCGACTCGGAGGAACTCGGCCTGCTCAGCGACGTGCGCAATGTCAGCGAGCGCATCGATGACGAAAGTGGGCGCCTGAAGGTGCACTACACGGGGGTGCAGTTCCGCACGATGAACCGGTTCCAACAGGTCCTGCTACACGCCTGGGTGACCGATCACGTACTGCAGCAGACCCGGCGTGTACGCCGCGGTTAGCGGCGCAGCCCGGGGCCTGGATTCCGTCAGATGCGGGTCGCGTGGTGGGCGAGGGTGTCGAGGTATTTCTCCGCGTCCAGCGCCGCCATGCAGCCGGTCCCCGCCGAGGTGATCGCCTGGCGATAGACGTGGTCCATCACGTCGCCGGCCGCAAACACCCCGGGTACCGAGGTCGCGGTCGCATTGCCTTCGGTGCCGCTCTGCACCTTGATGTAGCCGTTCACCATATCCAGCTTGCCATCGAAGATCGCGGTGTTCGGCTTGTGACCGATCGCGATGAACAGCCCGTGCACGTCGATGTCGCGCGTGCTGCCATCTTCGGTGCTCTTGATGCGCATACCGGTCACGCCACTCGCGTCGCCGAGCACCTCTTCGAGCACGTGGTTCCACTCGATCGTCACGTTGCCGTTCTTGGCCTTCTCAAACAGCTTGTCCTGCAGGATCTTCTCCGCACGCAGGGCGTCGCGTCGATGGACCAGGATCACCTCGGAGGCGATGTTCGACAGGTACAGCGCCTCTTCGACCGCGGTGTTGCCGCCGCCGATCACCGCGACCTTGCGATTGCGGTAGAAAAAGCCGTCGCAGGTCGCGCATGCGGAGACGCCCTTGCCCTTGTAGGCTTCCTCGGACGGCAGGCCGATGTACTGTGCCGAGGCGCCGGTGGCGATGATCATCGCGTCGCAGCTGTACTGCTGGCTGTCGCCTTTCAGCAGGAACGGGCGCTGGCTGAAATCCACCTCGGAGATGTAGTCGAACACGATCTCGGTATGGAACCGTTCCGCGTGCGCCTGCATGCGCGCCATCAGGTCGGGGCCCTGTACGCCTTCGTTGTCGCCTGGCCAGTTGTCGACATCGGTCGTGGTCATGAGCTGGCCGCCCTGCTCCATGCCGGTGATCAACACGGGGTCGAGGTTGGCACGTGCCGCGTAGACGGCCGCGGAATAACCGGCCGGACCCGATCCGAGGATCAGCAGTCGGCAGTGCTTGGTGTCGCTCATGCGGATGTCTCCTGTCGTTGGCCGCCGGTTCGCCCGGTGCGGGGGCACCGGACCTCGAGGGTGCGGGATGGCGACCGGCCTGGGCGGGCAATACTATAGGGAACCGGGTAGGGAGGTAAAACCATGACGTTAAGGGTTGGCGTGCCGCGCGAAATCAAGCCGCTCGAGGGGCGTGTCGGACTGACACCGGCCGCGGCCGGCGACCTGGTGCGCAGCGGGGTCGAGGTCGGGTTGCAGGCCGGGGCCGGCTCGGCCAGCGGCTATCCCGATGCGCTGTACGCCGACGCCGGCGTGCGCCTGTTGCCGGATGCCGACGCGCTGTACGACTGGGCGCAACTCGTGGTCAAGGTCAAAGAGCCGATCGGCGAGGAGATCGATCGCCTGAAGTCCGACCACCTGTTGTTCTGCTATCTGCACCTCGCGGCCAATCCGCATCTGTTGGGGCGGCTGTGCGATATCGGTCTGACCGCGGTCGCGTTCGAGACCGTGGTGGATCGTGGACGCCTGCCCATCCTGGTGCCGATGAGCGAGATCGCCGGACGTATCGCGGTGCAGGTCGGGGCCCACCTGCTGCATGCGCCACAGGGTGGCAAGGGACTGCTGCTCGGCGGTCTGCCGGGCGTGGGTCGCGGTCACGTCGTCGTGCTCGGTGCGGGCACCGCGGGCGGTGCAGCGGTGCGCGAGGCGGCCGCAATGGGCGCCGCGGTGACCGTGTTCGACAAAGACCCGCTGGCGCTCGAGCGCATGTATGCGACCGCACCGAACATCAACGCGCTGCTGCCGACCGAGGCGGCGATCGATGACGCCGTCCGCGCGGCCGATCTGCTGGTCGGCGCGGTGCTGCTCCCCGGCGCCGCGGCGCCGCACCTGGTGAGCCGGGCGCAGGTCGCCAGCATGCAACCGGGCAGCGTGATCGCGGATATAGCGGTCGACCAGGGCGGCTGTATCGAGACCACCCGGCCGACCACCTACGATGCACCCACCTATGTCGAGGAGGGCGTACAGCATTTCTGCGTGGCGAATATGCCGGGCGCGGTGCCGCGCAGCGCGACCCAGGCGCTGACAGCGGCCATGCTGCCCTATCTTAACCTGCTGTTGCGCCCGAACTGGCGTGACGACCCGCGGCTGGCCGGTGCCGTCAACGTCGCGGACGGCGCGGTCGTGCATCCCGCGCTGCGCACCTGACTGTTGCCGCCGCTCGAGCTGTGCAATAATTCGCAAGTTACCTGCAATAGATTGCATAAAAATCTGTTTTAACTGGTTTTATTGGATGTTTCCTGAATGCATGCATCGCTGAGCAAGCGACTCAAGGAGGGGGGATTCCTGCTGTTGCTGGCGATCGGGGTCTATTTCCTGATGGCTTTGTTCTCGTATTCGCCGGACGACCCCAGCTACCTGTTCGAGAGTGCCAAACGGCACGCGGACAACGCCGGCGGCCTCGCGGGCGCCTGGGCTGCGAGCGTGCTGTTCATGCTGTTCGGCAAGGTGGCCTACGTGTTTCCGCTGATGATCGCCTGGGGCGGCTGGTTGATGTTCCGCGAGCGCGGCGACGAGCAGCACAGCGTCTATCTCCGGGTCGCCCGCTGGGTGGGTTTCGTGCTGACCGTGCTCAGTGCGACCGCGCTCGCGTCGTTGCACCTGGGCAGTGCCGAGCAGTTGCCGGAAGGGCCGGGCGGCATCGCCGGCAGCTACATCAGCAGTTCCGGCGAGGCGGTGCTGAATCCGGCCGGCGCCACGCTGTTGCTGCTCACCCTGCTGCTGGTCGGCTTCACGCTGTTCACCGGGGTCTCGTGGCTGGCGGTCATGGACAGCATTGGCGGCTTCGTGCTCAACGCCTGGCGCCAGGCACTGATGCTGGTGGGCAATGTCGCCGAGCGGCGTGAGGCCAACCGCATGAAGCAGGAGCGCCAGGAGGTCGTCAAGAAGGAGAAAGAACGCAAACGCGACAAGCCGGCGCCGGTGATCGAGAAGAAGGAACCCTTCATACGGCCCAGCGAACGCGTCGAGAAGGAAAAACAGATGACCCTGCTCGACGCCGAACCGAATACCGAGCTGCCGCCGCTCGGTCTGCTGGATCCGCCGCGCAGCAGCGGCAAGGGCCTGTCGAACGAGGCACTGCAGGCCCTCTCGGTGCAGGTCGAACGCAAGCTCGCCGACTTCGGCGTGACCGCCGAGGTCACCGCGGTGCATCCCGGTCCCGTGGTCACGCTGTTCGAACTGCAGCTGGCCGCCGGCACCAAGGTCAGCAAGGTCACGAACCTCTCGAAGGATCTCGCGCGCGCGCTGTCGACCGTCTCGGTGCGCGTGGTCGAGGTGATCCCCGGCAAGACGGTGATCGGCCTGGAGATCCCCAACGAGCACCGCGAGATGGTCTACCTGAGCGAGACCCTGCGCTCGGAGCCCTACGACCATGCCAAGTCGCCGCTGACCCTGGCGCTCGGCAAGGACATCGTCGGCGAGCCGGTGGTCGCGGACCTGGCGCGCATGCCGCACGCGCTGATCGCGGGAACCACCGGTTCGGGCAAATCGGTCGCGGTCAACGCGATGATCCTGAGCCTGCTGTACAAGGCGACCGCGGAGCAGATTCGCCTGATCATGATCGACCCGAAGATGCTCGAACTCTCGGTCTACGAGGGCATACCGCACCTGCTGACACCGGTCGTGACGGACATGAAGGAGGCGGCCAATGCATTGCGCTGGTGTGTCGCCGAGATGGAGCGGCGCTACCGCCTGATGGCCTCGCTCGGGGTGCGCAACATCGCCGGTTACAACAAGAAGATCCGCGAAGCGGACAAGAACGGCGAACCGATCAAGGACCCGCTGTTCCGCGCCGAGCCGGACCCGCTGACCGGCGATCTGCCGGAGGTCCCGGAGTTGAAGACGATGCCGTACATCGTGGTCGTGATCGACGAGTTCGCCGACATGATGATGGTGGTCGGCAAGAAGGTCGAGGAGTTGATCGCGCGCCTTGCGCAGAAGGCGCGGGCCGCGGGCGTGCACCTGCTGCTGGCGACCCAGCGGCCGTCGGTGGACGTGATCACCGGCCTGATCAAGGCGAATATCCCGACCCGTATCGCGTTCCAGGTGTCGTCGCGGGTCGATTCACGCACCATTCTCGACCAGATGGGCGCCGAGGCGCTGCTCGGTCACGGCGACATGCTGTACCTGCCGGCCGGCACCAGTATCCCGCAGCGTATCCACGGCGCCTTCGTCGACGACCAGGAGGTGCATCGCGTGGTCAGTCATCTCAAGCAGACCGGCGCACCGAACTACATCGAGGAGATCCTGCAGGAACCTACCGAGGCGATCCCCGGTCTATCGGCTGAGGCGTCGGGTGTCGAGGTCGAGGACCAGGACCCGTTGTTCGACGAGGCGGTCAAGATCGTCACCGAGTCCCGGCGCGCCTCGGTGTCCGGCGTGCAGCGGCGACTCAAGATCGGTTACAACCGCGCCGCGCGCCTGGTCGAGGAGATGGAGCGCATCGGCATCGTCAGCGGCGCCGATGAGCGCGGCAATCGTGAGGTGCTGGCGCCACCGCCGGTGAAGGATTGAGTTTGAACAGAATCTTGATGGCGGCACTGCTGATGGCGGTGCAGCTGAGTGCACATGCCGGTGCGGGGCGCGAGGCATTCGACCGGTTCATCGACGGTCTGACGACGCTGCAGGCGAAATTCGAGCAATCGGTGCTGGATACCGAGAACGCGACCGCCGGCCTGATGCATGGGGTGTTCCTGTTGCAACGTCCCGGAAAGTTCCGTTGGGACTACGTGGCTCCGCACAAGCAGATCATCCTCGCCGACGGGCGCGATGTCTGGGTGATCGAGGACGATCTGAAGCAGGCCACGCGCCATCTGCAGAGCTGGGCGTTGAAAGGTACCCCGGCCGCTTTCCTGACCACCGACGAGTCGATCGAAAAGGATTTCGAGGTGATCGAGATCGGCGAGCGTCTCGACATGCAGTGGCTCGAACTCATCCCGCGTGATCCCGACAGCGACTTCAATCGCGTACTCCTGGCGTTTGCCGACGGCGAGTTGCGGCACATGGAACTGAACGACAAGTTCGGCCAGATCTCGCGTTTCCGTTTCTATGACATCGAGCGCAATGTTTCAATCGACCCTGAACTGTTCGTGTTCCAGGGGCCGAGCGACTGGGACATCCTGCACGGCAACTGAGCAACGCGCGGCGACGGCGACCGACATGCCCGGCGTATCCTGCTGAAGGCGTGATTGTCAGCGTTTCGGTCACGCCTTGGCGGCCGCATCCCGGTCGTACCCGGCGCCTTCGATCATCACCTTGGCGATCATGCCGTAAGTGACGCGCCAGGCCTCCCTGACGTCGGGCGTGAAGGTATCACCGAGGCCCTTTTCCAAGGTCCAGAGGAAGGCATCCCCGACCTTGTCGTAGTCCCCCGCCTGTACGCCATACCCTGCGTGTGCCCTGCCGGAGGCCTTGAGCGGTTCGATCAGTGCCGCGGGATCGTCCAGCCCGTCGACGGCAGCGTCGACCATGGCCATCAGTTTCCTGCCCTGCTCCTGCATGTCGCCCTTGAAATAGGGTCTGACCTCGGGATGGGTCTCGAAGAGCCGGCCGTAGAACAGGCCGGCGGCGGTTTCCCGGATCGCTGCGACCTTGGCCCACGAGTCCTGGACAAGTTGCTTTTGTTCGGGCGTCATTGTTCGTTCTCCGTCTGCTGGACCCAAGCATGGGCCAGCGCGGTCATGCAGTCCACGGCGGGGAGAACCTCGTCGTCGCTCGATCCGA
The DNA here is from genome assembly GCA_024235395.1 of Chromatiaceae bacterium. Lineage (NCBI taxonomy): Bacteria > Pseudomonadati > Pseudomonadota > Gammaproteobacteria > Chromatiales > Chromatiaceae > Chromatiaceae bacterium. The sequence continues at coordinate 560,025 of JACKMK010000004.1, read as the reverse complement.
CTTGCCGTTGCATGACATGTCCTGGCAGCTGGCAGGTCGTATGGTGCGCTGATGCGCCGACGGGGCACTGTCGAATGCGCGACCGGTGGGATCGCCGGCAGCGGTGTTGCATGCCGGGCCGAGCGAAGGCACCGAAGCGGGCGGCGGGTACCGTGGCCCCCGCCGCGTGGACCGGGTGTTACTGGATACAATGCGACCCATGCAAAACGATGACATGTTCGGCGTCGACGACACGGCAGACCGCCCGCTGGCGGATCGCATGCGCCCGGTGACACTCGACGAGTTCGCCGGTCAGCGGCACCTGCTCGGGGATGGCAAACCCTTGCGGCGTGCGATCGAGAGTGGCCGATTGCATTCCATGATCTTCTGGGGGCCGCCGGGTACCGGCAAGACCACGCTGGCCCGCCTGCTGGCCGGCAGTTCCGGTTGCGAATTCCGCACCCTGTCCGCCGTGCTCGCCGGGGTCAAGGACATCCGCGCGGCCGTGGGCGAGGCGCATGCTACACGCGCGCAAAGCGGTCGGGGCACCCTGTTGTTCATCGACGAGGTGCACCGCTTCAACAAGGGCCAGCAGGATGCCTTCCTGCCGCACGTCGAAGACGGGACCTTCCTGTTCGTCGGCGCGACCACCGAGAACCCGTCTTTCGAACTCAACAACGCCTTGCTGTCGCGGGCGCGGGTGTATGTATTGAAGTCGCTCGAGGCGGACGCGATCCGCGAACTGCTGCAGCGCGCGCTGCTCGACGCGGACAAGGGGCTGGGAGGCCTCGGGTTGTCGATCAGTGACGCCGCGCTCGACCAGTTGGCCGAGGTCGCCGATGGTGACGCCCGACGCGCACTGAACCTGCTCGAGATAGCCGCCGACCTCGCGGAACAGGGCCGGGTCGACGACGTGGTCATCGCCGAGGTCGCGACTGGTCAGTTGCGGCGCTTCGACAAGGGCGGCGAGGCGTTCTATGACCAGATGTCGGCCTTGCACAAATCGGTGCGCGGTTCGTCACCGGATGGTGCACTGTACTGGCTGTGCCGGATGCTCGATGGCGGCTGCGACCCCCTGTATATCGCGCGGCGCGTGGTGCGCATGGCCTCTGAAGACATCGGCAACGCCGATCCACGCGGTCTCGAGATAGCACTCAACGCATGGCAGGCGCAGGAGCGACTCGGCAGTCCCGAAGGCGAACTGGCAATTGCCCAGGCGGTCGTCTATCTGGCCTGCGCGGCGAAGAGCAATGCGGTATACACCGCGTTCAACGACGCGATGCAGGCCGCACAGCGATCCGGATCGCTGGAGGTGCCGGTGCACCTGCGCAACGCACCGACACGGCTGATGAAGGAACTGGGTTACGGCAGGGCCTACCGCTACGCGCATGACGAACCCGGTGGCTATGCCGCCGGCGAGACCTATCTGCCGGACGCGCTGCAGGGACGGCGCTTCTATCGACCGGTGGAGCGCGGTCTCGAGATCAAGATCGCGGAGAAGCTCGCGCAGTTGCGTGCGTTGGACGAGCAGGCGGAACGCACGCCGTCCGACGACGATGCATGAATGCGGGTTGATCGAGCGACGGAACCGGGAGACCGCGACCGATTTTTTGTAGAATGCCCGTTTTCACCGGCCGGGCCATGCGTTGAACCAGACGATCGCGATCGCTGCCGGCGGCGCCCTGGGCGCGCTGCTGCGTTACTGGGTGTCGCACGGCGTCTACGCAGTGCTCGGGCGTGGATTTCCGTACGGTACCCTCGCGGTGAACGTGCTCGGTTCGCTGGCGATGGGTTATCTGTTTATCGTGATGACCGAGCGTACTGCATTGGGCGCGGAATGGCGGGCCTTCGCGCTGATCGGCCTGCTCGGCGCCTTCACGACCTTTTCGACCTTTTCGATCGAGACCCTGAATCTGCTCGAACAGGCCGACTACGTGAAGGCGGTCGCCAACGTGATGATCAGCGTACTGGCGTGCGTCGGTGCGGCGTTTCTCGGCGTGATGGTAGCGAGGCAGCTATGAGCGAGACGGACGTGACCGTGGTGCGGATCTACTGCAGCGAGAAAGGTCATCAGCATCAGAAGATCATCGATCTGTTGCACGAACAACACCGTGTCGCCGGCCTGACCGCGTTTCGCGGCATCGCCGGTTTCGGCCACTCGGGTCATCTGCACGAAGCGGGACTGCTCGACGTGTCGCTGGATCTGCCGGTGATCATCGAGTTCTTCGATCGTACGGAGAAGATCGCCGAGGTGCTTACGATTCTGAAAGAAATGGCCGGAAAGGCGAAGATTCTGACCTGGCCGGCCCAAGCCAACCTGGACTGAACCAACATGCTAGATCCCAAACTTCTGCGCAGCGACCTCGAGGGTGTCGCCAAGACCCTGGCCCGCCGCGGTTTCGAGCTGGACACCCAACGTATCGCCGAGCTCGAGGCGCGGCGCAAGACACTCCAGGTCGAGGCCCAGGAGCTGCAGAACGAGCGCAATACCAAATCGAAGTCGATCGGCAAGGCCAAGGCGGCCGGCCAGGACATCCAGCCGCTGCTGGACGAGGTGGCGACCCTCGGTGACCGTCTGAAGGCGGCCGAAGAGGCCCTGGCGGACGTGCAGGAGGCGTTGCGCGAGGTCGCGTTGAGCACGCCCAATCTGCCGCACGACAGCGTGCCGGACGGCAAGGACGAGGACGACAACCGCGAGGAGCGCCGCTGGGGCGAACCGCCGGCGTTCGACTTCGAGGCGAAGGATCACGTCGATCTGGGCGCCGGTCTCGACATGCTGGACTTCGATGCGGCAGCCAAGCTGACCGGATCACGGTTTGCGGTGATGAGCGGCGCGCTGGCCCGGATGCACCGTGCACTGACCCAGTTCATGCTCGACGTGCACACCGGCGAGCATGGCTACACCGAAGCCTATGTCCCCTACATGGTCAATCCGGACAGCCTGTACGGCACCGGGCAGCTGCCGAAGTTCGCGGAGGACCTGTTCCGCCTCGAAGGCAGCGACTATTACCTGATCCCGACCGCCGAGGTGCCGCTGACCAACCTGGTCCGCGACGTGATCGTCGAAGACGACTACATGCCGCGCCGCTATGTCGCGCACACGCCGTGCTTCCGCTCCGAGGCCGGGGCCTACGGCAAGGACACGCGTGGCATGATCCGCCAGCATCAGTTCGACAAGGTCGAGCTGGTGCACGTGGTGCGCCCCGGGGAGTCGTTCGATGCGCTGGAGGTGCTGACCGGGCACGCGGAGGCGATCCTGCAGCGACTCGACCTGGCGTACCGCGTCGTCACGCTGTGCACCGGCGACATGGGTTTCTCCGCGACCAAGACCTACGACATCGAGGTCTGGCTGCCGGGGCAGGGCAAGTACCGCGAGATCTCGTCGTGCTCGAACATGGGCGACTTTCAGGCGCGGCGGATGCAGGCGCGTTGGCGCAACCCGGCGACCGGCAAACCCGAGCTGGTGCACACCCTGAACGGTTCCGGTCTCGCAGTGGGTCGTACCCTGGTCGCGGTAATGGAGAATTACCAGCAGGCCGATGGCAGCATCCGCGTACCCGAGGCACTGCGCCCTTACATGGGCGGGGTCGAGGTATTGCAGCGCGGCTGATCCGGACGTGGCGCGCCGGCCGGGGCGCCGCTGGGCGAGGACGCCGGTCGGTCGTTTCGCGCGCATCCGACGCGACCACCGTGGCGTGGAACCCGGTACCGGACGGTCTGTCCGATGAGGCTATGGATCCTCGACTCGACGCCGCATTGTCGCGCGGCTCGGCGGTCGCCCGATGACCGATGAGCTGCCATTCAGCCCGGCCACCCGGCGCTGGTTCATCGAGACCTTCGGCCAGCCGACGCCAGTCCAACGCCAGGGCTGGCAGGCGATCACCAGCGGCCGGCATGCGCTGCTGGTCGCGCCGACCGGCAGCGGCAAGACACTCGCGGCGTTTCTCGCCGGTATCGACTATTGCCTGAACCGACCGGTCGCCGCCCCACCGGGTGTGCGGGTGCTGTACGTTTCGCCACTGAAGGCCCTGGTGTACGACGTCGAGCGCAACCTGCGTGGCCCCCTGGCGGGCATCAGGCACCGCGCCCTGGCCGAGGGCCTGCCGGTGCGCGATGTGCAGGTCGACATCCGTACCGGCGATACCGCGCAGAAGGAGCGCCAGCGCCAGCTCAGGCAGCCCGGCGACATCCTGGTCACGACCCCCGAGTCGCTGTTTCTGCTACTCGGTTCGAAGGCGCGCGCCAACCTGCGCAGCGTGCACACCGTAATCGTCGACGAAATCCACGCACTGGCGCCGACCAAGCGCGGCGTGCACCTGGCACTGTCGTTGGAGCGCCTGTCCGAGGTGTGCGACGAGGATCCGCAACGGATCGGGCTGTCGGCGACGGTGCGCCCGCCTGACGAGGTGGCGCGGTTCCTCGGCGGCACGCGGCCGGTCGAGATCGTCGATCTGTCGGCCAGACCGCGGTTGGACCTGACGGTCTCAGTTCCCGTTCCCGACATGCAGGCGAGCGCACGGCCGTCCGCCGCGCCCGGTGGGCCCATCCTTGGCCAGTTGATGCGCGAGGCGGCGGGCGATGCGGGCAGCGAGCGCGGCATCTGGCCGGACATCTACCCGCGCCTGCTCGAACAGATACGCGACCACCGCACGACGATCATCTTCGTCAACAGCCGTGGCCTGTGCGAACGGTTGACGCAACGGTTGAACGAGCTGGCCGGGGAGGAGATCGTCCAGTCGCATCATGGCAGCGTCTCGCACGACAAGCGCGCCGAGATCGAGGAACGCCTCAAGCAGGGCCGGATCAGGGGGATCGTCGCGACCAGCTCGCTGGAGCTGGGGATCGACATGGGTGCGATCGACCAGGTGCTGCTGGTCGAGTCGCCCGGCTCGGTCGCGCGCGGCCTGCAGCGCGTCGGCCGGGCGGGGCACCAGGTCGGCGCGGTCAGTGTCGGGCGCATCTACCCCAAGTTTCGCGGCGACCTGCTCGAATGCGCGGTGATCGCACAGCGCATGCTCGGCGGCGAGATCGAGTCGCTGCGGGTGCCGCAGAACGCGCTCGACGTGCTGGCCCAGCAGATCGTCGCCGCGTGCGTCGACCGGCCGCGGTCGCTGGATGAGTTGCGGCAGCTGGTGGTGCGTGCCTATCCGTACCGGCAGCTGTCGGTCGAGTTGTTGACCGCGCTGGTCGAGATGCTCAGCGGCCACTATCCGTCGCAGGACTTTGCCGATCTGCGGCCGCTGCTGGCCTGGGACCGCGCGACCGACGAACTGCGCGCGCGGCGCCACGCGACGATGGTGGTGCGCATGAATGCCGGGACCATCCCCGATCGCGGCAACTACGTGGTGACGTTGGGCCACGACGGCGGTCGCCTGGGTGAACTCGATGAAGAGATGGTGTTCGAGACCCGACCCGGCGAGAACATCCTGCTCGGCGCCTCGACCTGGCGTGTCGAGGAGATCACCCGCGACCGCGTGATCGTCTCACCGGCCGCCGGCGAACCGGGTCGACTGCCGTTCTGGCGTGGCGACGGGCCGGGTCGACCGATCGAACTGGGCCGCGCGCTGGGCGCCCTGGTGCGACGGCTCGGGCGGATGAGTCGGTCCGCAGCGCTGACGTGGTTGCAAGACGAGGCGCATCTGGACGCCCATGCGGCCGGCAACCTGGTCGCCTATGTCCACGAACAGAAGACGCACACCGGTACGCTGCCGACCGATCGCGCGATCACGATCGAACGCTTCCGCGACGAACTCGGTGACTGGCGGGTTTGCATCCTGTCGCCGTTCGGCGCGCGCGTGCATGCCCCGTGGTCGATGGCGCTGCAGCAGCGCCTGTCGATAGCCAGCGGCTTCGACGTGCAGCTGATGTACAGCGACGACGGCATCGTGTTGCGCCTGGCCGATACCGACGACCTGCCGGACCTGCAGGCCCTGCTGCCGCAGGAAGACGAGGTCGAGGAACTGGTCACCGCGCAGCTCGCGCATACCGCGATGTTCGCCGGGCTGTTTCGCGAGAACGCCGCGCGCGCATTGCTGCTGCCGCGGAGGCGCCCTGACCAGCGCACGCCGCTGTGGGCGCAGCGGCTCAAGTCACAGAATCTGCTGGCCGCGGTGCGCCGTTATCCGAATTTCCCGATCGTGCTGGAGACCTACCGTCAGGCACTGCGCGACGTGTTCGATCTGGACGCTTTGCGCGGCCTGCTGCGCGACGTCGCTACGCGCAAGGTCAAGGTGCACGAAGTCGAGACCGGGTCGGCATCGCCGTTTGCGCGTTCGCTGGTATTCGCCTATGTCGCGGCGTACATCTACGAGCAGGACGCGCCGCTGGCCGAGCGCAAGGCGCAGGCGCTGACACTGGACCGCAACCTGCTCGCCGAGTTGCTCGGCCAGGACGAGCTGCGCGACCTGATCGACCCGGAGGTGCTCGAGGAGCTCGAGGCCGAATTGCAGCGTCGGGTCGACGACCGCCGCGCGCGCGACCCCGACGAGTTGCACGACCTGCTGCGACGTCTCGGTGATCTCACGCGCGACGAGCTCGATGAGCGCGCGGATTGCGATGTCGACGCCGGGCTTCGACAACTGGCCGCCGAGCGACGCGCGATCGAGGTGCATGTCGCCGGCGAGCGCCGCTGGATTGCGGCCGAAGACGCCGGGCTGTACCGCGACGCACTCGGCGTGATGCCGCCGGGCGGTCTGCCCGCCGCGTACCTGGCGACGCACGACGCCCCGCTCGAAGCCCTCGCGCAGCGCTATGCGCGCACCCACGGCCCCTTCGTCACCCCGCAGCTCGCACAACGCCTGGATCTTCGCCCGGCGCAGCTGGAACCGACACTGCGCGCGCTGTACGCGACCGGTGTCCTGGTGCGCGGTGAGATCCGTCCCGGCGGTAGCGAGCCGGAGTGGTGCGACGCCGAGGTGCTGCGGCGGCTCAAGCGCCGCACCCTGTCGCGTCTGCGCCGCCAGGTCGCGCCGGTCGATGCGGCGACGCTGTGCCGCTTTCTGCCGCATTGGCACGGCATAGGCACTGCACAGCGCGGTGTGCAGCGACTGCTCGAGGTGGTCGGCCAGCTCGAGGGTTTGGAGCTGCCCTGGTCGGCGCTGCATACCCAGGTTCTGCCGGCACGGGTCGCCGACTTCTCGCTCGACATGCTGGATATGCTGGCCGCGACGGGGCAGCTGGTCTGGATCGGCCGGGCCGCGCTCGGCGGTAGGGACGGGCGGATCGTGCTGTATCGGCGCGACCACCTGCGCGAGCTGCTCGAGGTTGCACCAGTGGCCGATGCCGACGATGCGGCGCCGGCCGCCGGGGCGGCGGACGACCAGACGATCGGTCGGCTGATGCTCGACCGGCTGCGCGCGCGCGGCGCCTCGTTTCTGTTCGAGCTCGAAGACGCCGTGCGCAGCGCGCTGCCCGAGACCACCGCCCACGAGTTGCACGATGCGCTGTGGGACCTGGTTTGGGCCGGCCAGGTCACGAACGACACCTTCGCGCCGCTGCGCGGCCTTGGGGGACGTACGCCCAGGGGCGTGCGGGGACGCGCGCGTGGCACCTCCGCGCTGGCCGGTGGGCGTTGGTCGCTGGTCGGCCCGCTGGCCGATGCGTCGGTCAGCGACACCGAACGCGCGCTGGCCCGCGCCAGTATGTTGCTGGAACGCTACGGCGTCGTCAGCCGCGAGGTGGCACTGGCGGAGAACCTTCCCGGCGGGTTCGGCCCGGTCTACAAGGTGCTGACCGCAATGGAGGATGCCGGACGGGTGCGGCGCGGCTATTTCGTCGATGGACTCTCCGGTGCCCAGTTCGCCCGGCCCGGCGCCGACGATCGCCTGCGCGAGCTGCGCGGCGATGCCGATCCGGGTATACCGCCGACACCGGATGACATCGCTTCGATCCCGGTCGTCGATCCGGCGAACCCCTGGGGCAGCCTGCTGCCCTGGCCGGCGCGCGGCGACGACCCCGCGCAGGGGCGGCCACGCCGGGTCGCGGGTGCCTGGCTGCTGTCGCACGCCGGCCGACCGGTGCTGTATCTGGGCCCCGGCGGCCGACAGCTGTTGTGCTTTCCGCAGGCGTTGCGCGAACCGGGTGTCGCGGAGGCCGCGTTCGGCGCCCTGGCGCGACTGCCGGAAAGGGGCCGGCGGCGCACCCTGGTGATCGAACAGGTCGATGGCACCCCGGTGCGCGAATCACCGTATCGCGACCTGATGCTGGCCAACGGGTTCGTCAGCGACTACCGCGGGCTCGCGGCCCAGGCGTTTCGCTGATGCCCGAGGGCGATACGGTGTTCACGATCGCCGCCTTTCTGCGAGGCGAGTTGAAGGACCGAACCCTGGTCTCCGGGCATGTCCGATCGACAGCCGGTACACGCCCACGCCGCGCCGGTGAACCCGTTCGGCCACCCGGGCAGGTCGACGATCTGTCCGGTCGTACGGTGCGCGACGTGTATTCGCACGGCAAACACCTGTTCGTCGCGTTCGACGACGTGACGCTGGTGCGCAGCCATCTCGGTATGCACGGCTCATGGCACGCCTATGCGCCCGGCGAGGCCTGGCGACGTCCGGCGCAACAGGCCTCGATCGTGCTGCACACCGGCGAGCGCGTCTACGTCTGCTTCAACGCCTCGGCCGTCGAACGGCTCGCCGCACACGGTACCCGACTGCACGAGATCGCGGACCGGATCGGCCCCGATCTGGTCGGGCCGTACGATGAGGCGCAGATCCTGCGGCGTGTCGACCGGTTCAGCGACCGCGGCACGCCGTTGGTCGACCTGCTGCTCGACCAGCGCATCGCCAGCGGCATCGGCAATGTCTACAAATCGGAGGTGCTGTTCATCGAACGCTTGAATCCCTCGATTGGCCGCGGTGACCTCGATGCACCGCAGATCCTGGCGTTGTATCACTGCGCCGCGACGTTGCTCGGCCGTAACATCGGCGGTGGTCCGCGCGTGACCCGGCCGAATGGCGACGGGGCCGGGCGGTACTGGGTCTACCGTCGGCGCGCGCAGCCGTGCCTGGTGTGTGACACGCCGATCGAGCAGGCACTTCTGGGCAGGGATCGGCGATCCACCTACTGGTGCCCGGCGTGCCAGCCGTCACGGCGTATCTCTGCGAGGGGCCACAACGGCTGAGCGGTTTGGCTGTCGCCGTGCGGCTCAGAGGTGTCCCCGGCGAGGTGTCACCAAAATTTCATCGACCTGTCATCACGAGGCACGAACGCGATGGGTACATTGCCGACAGGTTTCGCGATCCCGGTAGACCCCGTATGGCACTCGCAACACTGGTACGAAGGATCTTCGCCCACGATGCGTCGCCGTGCGATCGTCTCGCGGCGCTGATCGGGCAGCTGCGGCATCGTCAACGGGAACTCGAATCCCACCTCGCGGCGGAGCCTAAGCCGGCGCGTCGTCGGCACCTGCAGCTGAAGCTCACCGTCAATCGATTGCAGCAGCGTAAGGGCGTCGAGCGCCAGCAGCAGCTGCGTGGCCGTTGCCGGTGACCCGGCACGGCGGCTGACGCCTTCCCCGGTTTCGGCTTTTCGGACTTCCCCAAAGATTTGCCCCGTTCGGGCACAGCGACGTTGCGCGATCGGGACCTGCGGGTCTCGCCGGTTCCGTGGTCCGGGTGAACGGCTGCTCGAGGAATCGGGCGGGCGGCGGCAGGTCGCCCGGAGCGCGGAGGGATGCCCCGACACGGGCGCATGGCGAACCCTCTCATGCACGGACCCGGCCACCGCCACAACGATGGCCACCGGGACTGTCCGCCGCGGTGATCCAAGGCGCGTTGCTGACGGCGTGCGCCGTTCATATCCGGCCTTTCGCAGGGCACGTCGCGGTCGTTGAATGGTCCATCGACCGGCGCGGCACAGGCGCCCCTTCCGGCCTTCCTCACGGCGTTTGATTGGCATTGCGCAGAGGCGCGAAAAAGCGCTCAATCTGACGCGCACCGCGCCGCACAGGGCCCTGCCATTCACCGATACATGAGGTACCGGTATGGTCGAATCACCACCACTCGGACTCAAGGTCTTTCTGGCATCGCCCGGCGATGTCGGCGACGAGAGGGCCTTGGCGCTGAAAGCGCTGGAGAGTCTTGGTTACGACGCTCGTCTGCGCGGTCGGGTTGCGATCGAGACCATCGCCTGGGACAAGCCTGGCGGTGACACGCCGATGCTGGCCACCATGACGCCGCAGGAGGCCATCTCCCTGCAGCGTCCCAAGCCGTCCGAGTGCGACATTGTCGTGGTGATCTTCTGGTCGCGGCTGGGGACGCCGTTGCCGGAGACCTACATCAGGCCGAACGGTGAACGCTATCGTTCGGGCACCGAATGGGAATACCTGGACGCCTGCGCCGCATCGCAGCAAACGGGCCGGCCCAAAGTCCTGCTCTATCGCCGTACGGAGCGGTTGGGCCTGGATCCCGAGGATCCGGATTTCACCGCCAAGGTGGATCAATGGAAGCGCGTGAAGCGTTTCTTCGCCGAGTGCCGCAACCCCGACGGTTCCATTCGGGCGGGCTACAACGAGTACGATTCCCCGGACAGCTTCCGGAAAAAGTTCACTGGGCACCTGCGCGAGATCATCCAGTCGCTGCTTGCCGATCACGAGGCTCAGTTGGGCAGGGACGCGACCGCTGGCGCTGCAACGGCGACGTCGACAATCACCGCCTTGCCCTTATGGAAGGGCTCGCCGTTTCCCGGTCTAAGGGCCTTCACGGCAAATGACGCCCCGATCTTTTTCGGTCGTGGTCGGGAGACCGACGGATTGGTCGCACGGCTGGCCGAAGGGGCACGTTTCATTGCCGTCGTGGGTGTTTCAGGTTCGGGCAAGTCTTCACTGGTTGCGGCCGGGTTGCTGCCGCGTCTGAACGACAATGCCATCCCCGGAAGTCGCGATTGGCTGAGTGTGCGTCTGACGCCGGGTGAGCTGGGCGATAACCCTTTCATCGCCCTGGCGTCCGCGTTCGTATCGACCTTCGAAACGCACCACCGGGTGCTCCGTGATGAGGCGGAAGGGCTGCAAGCCGATCACGGCGTGCTGGATGGGTGGATCGAGCAGATGCTCGAAGACCGGCCTGGCTGGTCGGAACTCGTTCTGTTCATCGACCAGCTGGAGGAGTTGTTCACGGTCGTCAGGCCGGACCATCGGGCGCCCTTCGCCGAACTGCTGGTGCACGCGGCCGCTTCGTCGCGCGTGCGGGTGCTGGCAACCCTGCGTGCGGACTTCTATCACCATTGTGTCGGTCAGCGCCCCCTGGACGAGCTGCTGCGCACCGGCACCTATCCGCTGGCTTCCCCGGGCGTCGGCGCGCTCTACGAAATGATCGCCCGTCCGGCGGAACGGGCCGGCCTGTCGTTCGAACCGCAAGAGCTGCCATCGCGGATCCTGGACGACACCGGCGATGATCCGGGGGCGCTCCCGCTGATGGCCTTCGCGCTGTCGGAACTTTACGAGCGGCATACCGATGATCGCAGACTGACCGCGGATGCCTACGACGGATTTGGCGGGGTGCAGGGGGCGATCGGGCGGCGTGCCGAAGGCACCTTCGAGCGCCTGGATGCCCGGGCGCAGGCGGCACTTGGCGCTGTGTTTCGAGAACTCGTCGAGGTCGATCCTACCGGTGGCGGCTGGGTCGCGACACGACGGCGTGCGGCGTTCAGTGAGGCGACCAAAGCGCCGGGCGCGAAGGATCTGGTCGACGCATTCGAAAGGGCGCGCCTGCTGCACCCGGGCGAAGGTGAGAATGGCACGCGCACGGTGGAGGTCGCGCATGAGGCCCTGTTGCGCAACTGGCAACGGCTTGCCGTCTGGATCGAAGAGACGGGCGCGGACCTGGCCGTGAGACGCCAGCTGGACCGGGCAGCGGACGAGTGGAAGGGGCCGCCACCGAGGACCGACCGCCTCTGGCCCCGGCGGCGGTGGAAACAGGCCGAGGCCGCCCTCGGCCGCCTGGGCAAGGGCGCGGAGGAACCGGCGAAGTCCTTCCTTGCGGCGTGCCGCGGCCGTACAAGGTTTCATGTGGGGACCTTGCTCCTGGGCCTGGTCGTCGTCGCCTTGGGCGGGCTGTTCATGGGCTTCACCAACACGGTGGCCAACGGCAACATCAAGTTGGCGACCAGCATCGTCAAAGAGCGCACCCTCTATACCTTCGGGCTCTCCGCGCTCAGTCCCGGGGAACCGGAGATGGTGGCGATGCATCCGGGAGAAAACGGGTTTCCAACGTCGTTCTGGATGGGATCTGGCGACGACGACAAAGACAAAGAGCGTTTCGGCGATGAATTTCCGCGTCACGAGGTCAGGTTCGCCAAACCCTTCGCGGTAGGGAGGTACGAGATCACGTTCGACCAGTACGACTACTTTGTACAGCAGACAGGTGCTCGCAGACCGGACGACGGAGAATGGGGGCGTGGTAAGCGCCCGGTGATGAACATCTCCTGGGAAGAGGCCACGGCCTATGCCCGATGGCTTTCACTGGCGACCGGAAAATCCTATCGGCTGCCGACGGAGGCCGAGTGGGAGTACGCGGCACGTGCGGGCACGCAGACCGAATACTGGTGGGGTGATGACCCCGGCGAGAACCGGGCCAACTGCCACGGTTGTGGTGGCGCATGGGACGACCGCGGTCAGACGGCGCCGGTCGGTTCATTCGAGGCAAACCGCTTTGGCCTCCACGACACCGCGGGGAACGTGTTCGAATGGACGGAAGATTGTTGGCATGGAAACTATACCGGCGCACCGGATGACGGTACCGCTTGGTTGGAAACGGGCAAAGGCCAATGCGGCCTGCGCGTGATGCGCGGCGGGTCGTGGAACTACGGGCCGGGAAATCTCCGTTCCGGTTCCCGTACCGGGCGCGAGGCCGCCTTTCGCTTCCCCGATATCGGATTCCGTCTCGCCCGGGACTTGTGACGGTGCGTCTTTGTTGCCGGTCGAGGGGATCGGAATACTGACCACGGAAATGCTGTACCCGGTCGATCCCGGCATGGCATTGCGTGCGCCGCAAGAGCGAGCAAACACCCGCGAATATTGAGCTGTACACAGCCGCGGAGACGGACGCCGGGTTCGCGAAGCGAGGGCCGAGGTCAGACGGCGAGCCTGTGCCGACGTGGACAAGCTCCACCGGTTGCCCAGATGCACCTGATCGGCGATTGGACTATCTTGCCCGGGCAACTATCCGATCCGCGCCGGAGACTGTAATGGCCACACCTCTCAGCAAACAGGAAATCCAGCAACTCCCTATGCATTCCTACGATGCCATGCGCGAAGACCTGCAGACCGGCGACCTGGTGTTCTGTTCCGGCTCCTACTTCTTTTCACATGCCATCCAGCGGTTTACGCGCTCGGTATGGAGCCACGTCGGCATGATCTATAAGGACCCGACGCTGCAGCGCGTCTTCATTTTGGAAAGCGAAACCCTGATCGGTGTGCGACTGGCGCCGCTGTCGAAGTATCTGAAGGACTATCACGGCAAGAATCGCCCGTACAAGGGCAACATCGTCGTCGCACGGGTGCATCCGCAGATCGAGGAGGACAAGCTCAACCGTGCGATCAGTTACGGCATGGATGAGCTTACCAAGCCGTATGACAATTTCGAGATCATGCGTATCGGGTTTCGCATTCTCTTTAGCGTCAGCCGACGCACGCAAGACCGCAAGTACATCTGTTCCGAACTGGTGTACGACTGCTTCGACCAGATCGGCGTCCCCTTCAACCTGCGTGACGAGTACGTGAGCCCTGATGACATCTGGCTCGACGAGCAGGTACAGCCCCAGTACCGCATCATGTGACCGCGTATCCCGCGAATAGCCAACTTCGGTAGCTTTGCGAAGCGTCGTCAAACATCTCTTGCTCGGCCGGAGCGGTCGTTGGCGTTCAGGCCCAACGATGACCGCAATGGCTTGATCACCGGTCGCCGGCCGGGAGATTCGATCGAACGGTAGCTTCCTGATCTCCCATCCGACCGTTGTGCGACCAATGGAGACGCCCGGCGGCTCAAAAGTCTGCAGCCGCAAGCGGACATAAGCCGAGCTTCGGAAAACCTCCTAAATCCCTGGCCTTTAGCGATGCTTCAAAGCATCAACGATCAGCCTGAATGCCGGGGACGAGTGTCGCCGGTTGGGATAGTAGAGGTGGTAAGCTGGCAACGGCTGCATCCAAGTATCAAGGACTCTGGAGAGAAGCCCAGCATCCAAATTCTCCTGCACCTGATCCAGCGGCAGATAGGCCAGCCCCATCCCACTGACTGCGGCATCTTTTATCAGGTCGATCGTGTTGAATGTGAGTGGCCCGTTGACCCGGATAGAGCTGTTCTTTCCGCGTCTCGTGAACCGCCATTCATTAACGGCGCCGTGGGAAGGCAGCGACAGAACCAAACAACGATGATCAACAAGCTGCTTGGGATTCTTCGGCTTCGGATAGCGGGAAAAATACTCAAGAGCGCCAACCACGGCCATTGGGACCTCTGGTGAGATAGGTACGGCGATCATGTCCTTGTGCACTTCTTCACCTAGGCGGACCCCTGCATCGTATTGGTCCGAAACGACGTCTGCCAAGCCATATTCGGTGACGATCTCGACCTTTATATCTGGATACTCTGAAAGCAGGCTTGCCAGTCTTGGTAGCAGGAAGACTTTTGCAGCGTGCTCGACGGTGGTGATGCGGAAGGTGCCAACGGGCTTGTCGCGATACTGGGCGAGGCCGGCGACGCTTGCATCGATGTCCTTGAACAGTGGCGCAAGCGAATCGAGCAGCTGTTTGCCGACCTCGGTCGGCGCGACACTGCGCGTCGTTCGCGACAACAGTCGCAGGCCAACATCCTCTTCAAGCCGACGGACAATCTGACTCAACGCAGACTGAGACATGGCGAGTCTCGCCGCGGCTCGCGTGAAACTCTTTTCCTCGGCGACAGCGACGAAGGCGGCCAGGTCGGCAATCTTGTCCCTTTTCATTAATCACCTCAGTGATAACCACAATCAATTTATACGCATTGTAGATTAATCGTGCTGGACCTAGGCTTTGTTCACGCGGTGCAAACAACGCACCAGAGAGACTTACAGCCGGCCCAGTGCCAGGAGATCACGCATGAACAAGGTCACGTTCCCCAATTCGAACAACACCACCATCACGATGGCGGCGGTAATCAACTTTCCCGAGGGGTTTGACGACAGCCAGCGGTATCCGGCGATCGTCGTTTCACACCCCGGTGGCGGGGTAAAAGAGCAAACGGCGGGCACCTACGCCGCAAAACTCGCAACAGAAGGTTTTGTCACGATTGCCTACGATGCCTCTTACCAGGGTGAGAGCACCGGGGAACCCCGGCAGCTGGAAAACCCACACATCCGGACAGAGGACGTAAGCGCAGTCATCGACTACCTGACCACCCTGCCTTATGTGGACAAAGCGAGAATTGGCGCGATGGGCATCTGTGCGGGTGCAGGGTATACCGCGAACGCGGCGATCAATGACCGTCGAATCAAGGCTGTTGGCACCGTGAGCTTGGTGAACATCGGCCAGATGTTCCGCAATGGCTGGGACAACAACGTCAAAGACAGCGATGCCATCCCGTATCTGCAGGCGGGGTCGGATGCGCGAACGTCAGATGCCAGTGGCGCCGAGATCGTGACGATTCCCATGGCACCTCTGAATGAGGCCGATGCCCCGAACGAAGAGTTGCGCCAGGCTTGGGAGTACTACCATACGGACCGCGCCGAATACTGCACCGCACCGGGTTTTGCCACGGCACGCAGCCTGAACCAGATCATCGCCTACGACGCATTCCACAAGGCCGAGGCATTCCTGACGCAACCGTTGCAGACGATCGTCGGCAGCGAAGCGGGCAGCAAATGGATGAGTGACAACCTGATGGAACGAGCCGCAAGTAGCGACAAGCACATGCACATCGTTGAAGGTGCGAATCATATGAGCCTTTACGATGGCGAAGCGGAGATCGGCGAGGCCGTGAGCGTACTTGCGCCGTTTTTCCAATCGAAGATGTAAACGCGCTTCGTAGCGGTCGCGATCAAAATTGAGGAGACACGGTAATGAAATCGATCAAGTTTCAGAATGCGGACATGGCCTGGGAGATTGCTGCACTGGTGTTGTACCCGCCGGGGTTTGACGAATCCGAGACTTACCCGACCATCGTCAGTGTTCACCCATTCGGCAGCTGCAAAGAGCAGACGTCTAGTGACGTCTACGGCGCAGGACTTGCGAAGGAAGGATTCATCGTTATCGCGTATGACGCAAGTTTCCAGGGTGAGTCGGGCGGATTGCCGCGTTTTGTGGAAGACCCGACGCAGCGTGTGGAGGATATCAGTCACGTGATCGATTACGCCGTCACGCTGCCCTATGTCGATGCGGAGAGAATCGGCTGCATTGGCGTTTGCGGCGGTGGCGGTTATGCGCTGAATGCCGCTTTGACCGAAAAGCGCATCAAGGCCGTGATTGGCATTACACCGGTAAACATCGGTCGCCTATTCCGCGAGGGGTTCAGCAACTTCGATCCGCTTGGTGCGCTGGAAGCGATGGCCACGCAGCGCACCGCCGAGGCTCGCGGTGGCGAACTGCAGGTCAACGAGTTGCTCCCTGCGAGCCCCCAGGCGGCGAAGGCAAATGGCCTGACCGAACGCGATATCTGGGAAGCGACCGACTACTACAAAACGAAGCGCGGCCAAAAACCCGGCGGCGCAACCAGGATGGTGTTCTCTCACGCACAGAACACCCTCTGCTGGGACGCCTTCGGCTTTACGGAACTGCTGATGACGCAACCGATGATGGTGGTCATCGGGCAGAAAGTAGGGGCTTTTGGCGCTTACCGCGATGGCATGGAGGCCTATGGTCGATCCACTGCCTCGAAAGACAGGCAGCTGGTTGAAATGACGGGCTGGTCGCATTACGACATCTATGATCAGGACGAACCGGTGCGTCTCGCGCTTGGACAGATAGTGCCGTTCCTGAAAAAGCACATGGGCGGCGAAGGTGGCAAGGTGAACGCCGCGGCCTAGTGCCTTGCGATTACCGAACGCGCCGGTCTTTCAGATGCATTGCGGCGAAACCGGATTGCTCAGCGGCAAAGACTACCAGCGCACCCCGCCTCGCGGGGTCCGACCGAGTGTCCGCTAAGACATCAAACGTTCTCGGAAAACCAGTCTTATCGAACTTCTTCTATTGGCCGGTAGCCGCGGTCCGCAGCGCTCGCCAAGAGCGGTCGCTGGAAAAATTGGCGCCCAGCGAAAGGTAGTTATCCTCGCTATACTCCCCAACCAATTACAGGGGACCAATTAAGAAAGATGCGGAATGCTCTCCTCTTTGGCCTGCTGGTCCTGTTGTCCCAGCCAGCCGCGTCCTACGATGCCTATTTGAACCCGCAGGGGCGCTTGCGCGTCCCGGCCATCAGTGTTGGAGGCGCTGCATTCGGTGCGGAACTGCAACTCTCCAATGCGCAGCCACTACATTTCTCGCTGACCGGGCATCACAATCTGAACTCACAGACAGAACCCGTCACGGTCTATGACGCTGCGGCCCAGCAGATACGGCTGAGTAAAGCCTTGTATGAAGGAGGGTATTATGACGTCCTACTCCAACTTGACGGATCGTCGCCCGATATCCGTTTCGAGCTGGTCAGCGTCACCCCGGCGCCGTACCGGGTCGACCGAGGTGGCAGCATGTTCGTCCAAGCGGTCAGCTATGGCAGTGACAGCTACTTTTTTCTGAACGGCGAGCCCCGGCCTGTATTTCCTCACTACGACGGGGACGCGGTGTACAAGGAACTGGTGAGCCGCCGATCGGCAACGGCGCAGGAAGTGGTGCAGCCCTATATCGTCAACGAGGCGGAAACGGCGGGCGGTGCCAAGGCCATTTTGATTCTGATCTCGGGCGGCGACTACGCCACCGGATTGGAGGGCGACCCGGTGACCGGAAAGGTCAGGCGTAGCGGCGGTTCGACTTTGACCCGTTGCGCACACCTATTCGCCCGCCTCGGCTTCAAGGCGGTCACGTTGCAGAGACCCTCGGACTACGCCAATTTTCTGGCTGCGGGGGCCTCCCTAGGTAATGAGGCTCAGCAGCGGATGGACTACTATCGAGTTTCCGATCAACACCGTCAGGACGTGCAGGCGGTGCTCGCAGCGGAGAATCAGGACGAACTCCCTGTCTTCATCATCGGGCACAGCCGCGGCGGGGTATCGGCTGCGGCCCTGAACGACTTGGCGCGCGGCGTGGGGTTGATCTCTCCGGTCACTCTGGGCAAAGCGGGCAATCCGGTCGGCCAGCCGTACTCGTCAGGTAGGGTGCAGGCCGCCGCTTTGAATAGGCCCGCGCTCATCACCTACCACTCGCGGGACGCCTGCGGCAGCACCGCACCGGCGGGCTCCATGGACTTGTACGACGCCTATATTTCCTTGGGCAAAGATGCCACGCTGATCGGCTTCGAGGGCGGGTTCCTATTCAGCGACGTGGTCTGCCAGTCACGCCACTATCATGGCTACGTCGGCATCGAAACCACTCTGGCGGCGCACATCGGCGCATGGATCGACAGCGTGCTGGCCGACTGACTGTGTGCGGCATGTACGCTGTATTCAGCTGTGACGGACTGTTCGGGGTCGTGAGCACTCAATCGCCGAAGTTTATCCGGCCATTCAGCGGCATCTCTGGCCAATGGCTGGTGTGCGTTTAATAGCTGACCTCGCAGCCGCTGGGCGCCACTGGCCGCTTCGGCCGAACAGCAGACCGCGGTTGCGTCTGGGCCAAAACTCCCCTTCGATCTGGAAGCAGATCTTCAGAAGAAGCATCGCAACCAAGGGCGGCTTTTTTTATGCCCGTACCTCGGTGCCATTCTTGTGCACACGTCGATGACATGATGGAGAAGTCGCGCGACAGCGCCATCGACAGCGGGTGTCCGAATTCCCTGTACATGTGTCCGCCGAGGCTGCCCGACTGGGGGGCGGGTGATCCGTCGACACGGCCGCGGTCGTCCGGGAAGACCCCGCTGGGCGCCAGTGCTGGTGCATAGGGATTGCCGCGCTTCTGTCCGTATCACCGCGCGGTGCAATGAATTGCGTCGAACGCCGAGCCCGCCTGCCGACCCGGCCGGATAAGCCGCGGTCAGCTATAACCAGGAGTGAGTAATTCGGGGATGCGCATGCCTGCGCGGGAGACACGCCCATGGGCAGCGACCAGGGATTGTTGTTTTCGCCGATCCGCATCGGCCCGCTCGAGTTGCCGGGGCGCTTGTTCAAGACGGCGACGGCGGAGACACGGGCGAGCCCGGACGGTTTCGTCACGGATGCCGTCGTGGATTTTTACCGCCCGATCGCCCGCGGCGGAACACCGCTGATCATCACCGGCAACATCTACATCAGCCAGCAGGGCAAGTCGGCACCGAACCAGTTGGGCGTCGATGACGATGACAAGATTCCGGGGCTGGCTAGGCTGGTCGAGGCGGTGCACGCACAGGGTGCGAAGTTGTTCGCCCAGCTCAATCATTGCGGTCGCCAGGTCGTGCCGGGTTTCGCGGGTGCCACTGACGTGGTTTCGGCCTCGACGACCAAGGACCTGTTGACCGGCACCCGGCCACGACAGCTGGGCGTCGACGAGATTCAGGGCCTCGTCGGACAGTTTGCCGACGCCGCGGCGCGCTGCCGGCGTGCCGGTTTCGACGGTGTGCAGCTGCACTCGGCGAACGGCTACCTGCTCAGCCAGTTCCTGACGCCGTACACCAACCGACGTCGCGATGCCTACGGCGGCAGCCTGAAGGCCCGGACACGTTTCGCGTGCGAGATCCTGGCCGCCATCCGGGCGCGGGTCGGGCCGAACTACCCGGTGATCATCAAGATGAACGGGGCGGACAGGCTGCCGTTGCGCGACGGTTTGAAGACCGCGGAACTGGTCGAAGCGGCGAAGATACTGCAAGCGGCGGGCGTGGACGCGGTGGAGATCTCGGTCGGTCACTACGAGTCTGGCTTTCCGATGGTGTGCGGCACCTTTGGCCGCTGCCTGCGAAACATGGTCGATGGCAGCATGGCCCATCTGCCGTGGTTGAGGCGCACCGTGGTGCGTGTATTTCGGCCACTGATCGCGCTGGCCTCGAACCTCCTGTGGAAGGGACGCGAGGGCTTCAACCTCGACTACACGCCGGCGTTCAAGGCCGCGCTGAACATCCCGGTGATCTGCGTCGGCGGCTTTCGCACCCGCGACAGGATGGAAGCGGCGCTGGCGAACTGCTTGTGTGATGCCGTGTCGGCCGGGCGTCCGTTCATTGCCGATCCCTACTTCTACCGCCATCTGCGCGTTCACGAAACCGGGCCACGCTGTGTCGACTGCAACGCCTGCGTAGGGCATCTCGGTGCGCAGCCGGTGGACTGCTACCATCCGCGGGTGCGGGCGGAAAAGGACGCGATGTTGTCGCGCGGGTAGACGTCCAGCGGACCGGGCCTGGCCCGCGACCGCTGTGCAGCGCCCTCGACATTCTCCGCTCCGCGCAACACCATGGCACCATCCGCGCTCCCCGGCCGCAACAAGCAGCAGCGTCACATGAACCAAGGCACCGTATTTTCCGTGCTCGCCGCGATCAGCCTGTCGCACTTTCTGAACGACACCATGCAATCGGTGATGCTCGCCAGTTACCCGCTGTTCAAGAGTGGGTTCGGGCTGAGCTTCGCGCAGATAGGCCTGATCACGCTGGCTTTCCAGTTTACGGCGTCGCTGTTGCAGCCCATGGTCGGCCTGTATACCGATCGCCATCCGCAGCCGTTCTCGCTGGCCTTCGGTATGGCTTGCACGCTGCTCGGTCTGCTCATGCTTTCACTGGCTGGAAGCTTCCCGATGCTGTTGCTGGCAGCGGCGTTGGTCGGCACCGGTTCGTCGGTATTTCATCCGGAGGCCTCGCGCATCGCGCGCATGGCGTCGGGCGGACGGCACGGTCTGGCGCAGTCGATCTTCCAGGTTGGCGGCAACGCCGGCTCGGCGGTCGGCCCACTACTCGCCGCGTGGATCGTGTTACCCAACGGTCAACGCAGCCTGGCATTGTTTGCACTGGTTGCGCTGCTGGCGATGATCCTGCTCGCCGGGGTCGGCGTGTGGTACCGCAATCAGCATCGCCGGCCGAAACCGGCGCCGTCTTCCGATGCTGACATCGTGCTGCCGCGTGGCCGCGTCAGATCGGCGCTTGGCGTGCTGCTGGCGTTGATGTTTTCCAAGTTCTTCTACATGGCCAGCATCAGCAGCTACCTGATCTTCTACCTGATCGAACATTACGGCGTCGACACCCGCACCGCGCAGTACCACCTGTTCTACTTTCTGTTCGCGGTCGCAGCCGGCACGCTGCTGGGGGGGCCGATCGGTGATCGCATCGGTCGCCGAAAAGTGATCTGGCTGTCGATTCTCGGCGTCGCCCCGTTCACGTTGGCGCTGCCGTATGTCGACCTGCAGACGTCGGCGATCTTGACCCTGCTGATCGGCTTCATGCTCGCATCCGCATTCCCGGCGATGGTGGTGTATGGCCAGGAACTGGTGCCGGGCAGGACCGGAACGATCTCCGGGCTGTTCTTCGGACTGGCCTTTGGGCTGGCCGGCATCGGCGCGGCACTGATGGGCACGCTGGCCGATCGATGGGGCATCGAGACCGTCTACCGCCTGTGTGCCTTTCTGCCGTTGATCGGGTTGTTGGCGGTGTTTTTGCCGGACCTGCGAGGCAGGGCGGTCGTGGCGGCCGAAGGCGCTGGCTAGCGTTCAGCGGGACGAACCTCGCCAACGACCGGGGCGGGAGACGAAGCGGTGAGCACACGCCAGCCAGCGGCGCAATATGCGCCGCGGCGGATACGCGTTGGACACATCGACTCGGCCCGATAGACCGTGGAGGCGGCACGGGCCGTAAAACCAAGCAGCAACCCTGTAGCCGAACGCGGCTATCGGCCCTTTTTCCGGAGCACCCCCATGATCCCGATGCCGATCAACAGCACGGGTGCCGGGATTGCGACGTCCTGGACCGGTGTCAACAGATGCGTGGCGGCGAACGCATATTGATCGCCACCCCCCTCACCGGTAAAGCCGAGCAGGATGCCGAAATTGTCACAACCGCTGGCAGGGCAGGTGGTCGAAACGGTGGTGCTGAAGGGGCCGTAGTTCAACGGGCTGGTACCGCTCGCGACACCCGGTCCGACCGCCGCGACGGGTGTGCCCTGAACGATGGCCTGCATGATCGTGGACGACGCGAGCGCCGGGGCAAGCGAGACAGGGCCACCCGTCAGCGGGTCGGTCAGGACGCCGGTCAGCGTGGCCATCGAGGTCAAGGTCGCGCCGGCCGGTTCCGCTGGTGCAAACGGCGATGTGAACGAAAACCCGAACGTCGAGGCTACACCGAGTCACTCAACGAGCGGCTGGCAAAAAGCTTAGGCTTAGACCGTTTTGTTCGTTGGGCAGTAGGCCACTTCGGGTCAAATAGTCCACTAGTCGTCTACCAAAAACTTTCTCGCCCTGGGAGCTTAGATGTCTCTCGTCAGAATACGTGATCTTGCCATCAATCAGCAGGTCTTCAGGCAGTTTCAGGCTCATCGCTTCGATCTTTGCGACGTAGAGGATGCCCATCTCGCCGGCCATTCGGGCGAATTCACGATCTATATGCGCGATCATCCGCTGGCTTTTTTCCGTGATTGATGCGGAAAGCTGTTCACGGACAGGCTCAGTGAGGCTCAAGGACGCTGGAGCGCGGCTTAGAATCGGCAGCATGCCGATCATGTATGTCCTCACGCCTGACTCGTCCTGGAGGCGCTTCAGATAGGCGACCACCTGCGCCATCGAATCTTTGGACAAATCACGCGCGGTGGCCTGAGAGAAGGGTACGTGAAAGAGTCGGTCGGCTGTTTGGGTGTAGATAATGACCGAGAGATTGTTCGCATTCTCCGTTGCGAAACTCAGCAGGTCATCGTAGTGGCAGCGATGAGGCGGGCGCCCTCCCAAAAACGTGTGCGCCCGGCAGTACCCACGCGACACACTCGCGATGAATGGATACTCGGAGTTCACGGCCAAGCTGTTGTACAAATCCATGCCATGACTACCACCCGTCACAAAGACTCCCTTTCCGTACTTTTCGACGCATTTGCGGAACACCGCCCTGAATGCCTGCGTGAACTCTTCAGAATGAATGTGGCAGCCACGGTTGATCATGGGATTGTTGCTAACCGCAGTGGCTTCTTCGATCGCCTTGTAATTGGAATATCGATCCGGGTAGACCATCGAGAAAATGGAGTCGCGGTAGATTGACGAAGCGAGGCCGGCGACGCCAAGCACCACGATGCTGATGGCGGAGAAGTGGAGAATCTGGGGACGGCTAGTGATGGCCTTCTTCCGAAAAGGTTTTTCCCAGTACCTCCAGCTGAAGTATGCGATGACCATGGAAACTGCGCTCAGTGCAAGAAGAACTGGAAGAATGTGAGGTTTCGCGATGTTGAGTTTCGCAAACGCGAACATCGGCTGATGCCAGAGATATAGGCTGTAGCTCATGAGGCCGACAGCCACGAGTGGTTTGGCCGCCAGCAGGCGACCGGTAGCGCCGGATGGCGAAGCTCCGGCAATTATCGCCGCGGTCGCCAATACCGGAATTAACGTGATGAGACTTGGGTGCGGAGTGTTATCGTCAAACAGGACGAATGAAACAAGCAACACTATGAGTCCGAGAAAAGCTGCGCCGTTCTTCAGCGAATCTGGAATGCTGGCGAGTAGATTTTTCCGGAGCGCGAGCGCTACCAAACTGCCGATCAACAACTCCCAAGCGCGTGTCGGAAGCAGATAGAAACTCGCCACGGATGCGTTACGCCATCCCCATTCTGAGAGCCCAATACTTCCGACAATAACGACCGACAGCGCAAGCCAGAGACGATTTCTGGCGTAGCGCCAAACGAGCAGCAGGAGCAGGGGAAAGAAGATGTAGTACTGCTCTTCGACCGCCAAGCTCCATGTGTGAAGCATCGGGCTGGTTTCCGAGGCTGTGCCGAAGTAACCGGACTGTTGCCAAAAAAAATATTCGAGACGAAGAGCAAGACCGCGATGACACTCTTGCTGAAGTCGTCCAGTTGCGAAGGGTTGAGAAAGAACGGGGCGGCCAGAATTGTGGATGCAACGACCAAAAACAGCGCGGGCAGGATGCGTCTGGCCCGCCTTTCGTAGAAATTGACGATCGAGAAGCGGCGCTCGGCAATCTCTTCCACGATAACGCCAGTGATGAGGTAGCCACTGATCACGAAGAAGACGTCAACACCGAGAAAGCCTCCATAGAGGTAAGGTACATGTGCGTGGAAAAAAACCACAGGTATTACGGCGACTGCCCGCAAACCATCGACGTCAGGTCTGTATTTCACGAAACGTTCTCGACTGAAACTTGTGTTTTGCGTCTGCGCAAATCGAACCTGGGACTCGGTTGACGCCTCTCTCACGACCCGGGGACTGGGCCAGCTTGAGGGGCAGGTAATTCGTTTTTATCCACTTAGTAGGAGCGCCGCAAGCGGTGTGCCGGCCATTAGTGGAGCATAGGCAGCATGATCCGCCTCGCCTCAGGCTGAACCGCGCAGTGGCGGCCGTTGAAACGTGCGTCAGACGGGACCACTGACAGAAAAAAACGATCAGGCGTTCGCTTTGGTACTCGTACCTAAACCAGTCACTGGCTCGGGATCGATTCCCTCCGTCCGCGCGCTTGCGGCCATGTTGCGTCAGCAGCGGACGCCACCGAAATCAGCCCGCCTCGACCGCTCGATGTTGGCTGCCGAGGTTCGCCGCCCAGCGGGCGCATTTGCGCTTTCCCGGTGGGAGCGGAAGATTCACCGGTGTCCGGAAATCTCCCGCTTTTTGCTGATGATGTAGTCGCTCATGGGGAGTGGCCGATCACAACGGATGCTGCGCCGGATGTTCCAGCTTCATACCCGGCGATTTGAATCCGACCCGGTGTCAAAAAAAGACGCCGCTCAGGACGGCTTCCAGGGCATTGCGCACACTCCCCGGCGAGAGCTGATGTCCGTCGCTGCTGCATCCGCGCAGAGGCCGGTGACATGATCGGTTCCCGTCCGGATCAGCTGGAGACATGGGCCCGACACCGTGCCAACCCTCGTGGAGGTCCTGGCCGGCTAGGACGACTGGAGCCAGCGAGGCACCTTCGCGTTTCCTCGCCGAGCGCAGTGAACGGCAGGCCGGTGAGCAACGACTACTGATTGAGAAGATTCAGCGCAAGTCGAGCAACGAAGCCCCGACCAACAAACCGGCCGTAGTGGCGTTGGATGAGCTCAGCGCGCTGAGCCTATCTGCCGCCGCCGCGCACCGCGCGCTCCGAGCAGCGCAAGTGCCATCAGGGTCAGCGTCGCAGGCTCTGGCACCGCCGCCCTCGACACAATCTGCCCGCCCGCGGCGACTTCGCGATCGATCGATCCGCTGCCACAATCGGCGGTGCTACAGATGCCCTCAAAGCTGGGGAACAGGGCGGCAATGGCGATGGTGCCACCGGCGTCCGTCATCGCGGCTACCAGTGCAAACGAGAGGATGTTCTGCCCCGAGAGGTCGGCGAGCCCGAAGTTGGTGATCGCCGTGATTGTGCTTGCATCCAGGCCGAAACCGACCGCTCCGAGGTCGGCGGTGTCATAGCTCGTGCCAGGCAAAGCGGTGCCGGCCGTGGTCGTGAATGTCGCATTCGAGAATACGTTAGTGCTGGCATCGTAGGTGTAGGTCCCTGTCACCGTGCCGCCGTCATTGAATGCAGCCGAGAGGTCCCACACGACCGGGATGGCGTTTGCAGTGGTCGCTGCGGCGGCCAGAACGAGGCTCGCGATCAGGCGGATCGTGGTCGAAAGTCGGTTCATGTTCGGGTCCCCCTCATTGGGCGCCGTTCGAAAGCAGGCGCCGCAGGTTTGCTTGCGTCTCGGGGATCATGCACGAATCGGGCCGCGCGTGGTTTTGCCTTGGCCGCTCAATGCGTTGCGGCAAACCGTCGGGTTCTCAACTGCCTGAAGGCCGCGTCCGTGTAAAGAGTTCCGACAGTTGGTGGGCGCCCTGGAGATGCGCCGGTTGCGTCCCAATGGCTCACCGCAAGGCACCCCCGTGACCGGTGGCCCCTGGGAGGGTTGCTCACAACGGCTGTCTTGCTCAGTGCCCTGGACGCTCCCTGGCTGTCGGGACTCGGCCGCGCAATGGGATACCCCTGACCAGCGTTCGGATAGGGGGTTCACAAGGCCTCAGACTGCACCCCGGCGAGGTTGCCGGGAAGGTCCCGTCGGAGGCAGATTGGCGCCGGAGCGGACACCGGAGTCTGCCAGGTCAGTTCCGACGCGGGGGGCGTTGGCGGAGGGGGTGTCCGCTTACCCGGGGTCCAAACCCTTCCAAACGGGTATCATAAGCCACGGAAAACAAAGCAATACTGTTCAAAACGGTCTGCATGGGTCCATACTAGACCTGAACCTAAACAGGGGCAGGAACAGGGGCAGCCGCCATGCCGAGACCGATTCACAGACTCAACGACAAGCGATGCAAGCACGCCAAGCCCGGCAAGCTGGCCGACGGTGGCGGGCTATTCCTGCGGACACTGGGGAGCGGCTCGAGCCGCTGGGTGTTCCAGTACACGCGTGACGGCCGCACCCGGGAGATGGGGCTCGGCGGCTACCCTGGAGTGACGCTGGCCAAGGCCCGCGCGGAGGCAGAGCGCAACCGCAAGCATCTTGCCGCCGGTCGCGACCCGATCGAGGCGAAGACACAACAGCGAACCCGGAAGAAGTCACAGCGGACGTTCGCGTCGGCGGCTGCCGCGTACATTCGTGCGCATCGTCGTGGGTGGGCCAACCGCAAGCATGCTCACCAGTGGGTCAGCACCATGAAGACTTACGCGCGGCCCGTGATCGGTGAGACCGAGGTCGCGGCCATCCAGGTCGCTGACGTGCTGCGCATCCTGCAACCGCTCTGGACATCCAAAACCGAGACCGCCAAGCGCGTGCAAGGTCGCCTGGAGAACATCATCGATTTCGCCGCTGCAATGGGCTGGCGGACCGGAGACAATCCGGCCCGGTGGCGCGGGCACCTGGATAAGCTGCTGCCGTCGCCGTCCAAGGTCCGCAAGGTGCGGCACCATCCGGCCTTACCTTATGCCGAGCTGCCGGCGTTCTGGTCTCAGCTGGCCGCGCATGATGGTACAGCTGCCGATGCGCTGCGGTTCACCATCTTGACTGCATGCCGCACTGGCGAGGTTCTGGGAGCCCGATGGGATGAGATCGACGGCGACGTGTGGACCATTCCCGCCGAGCGGATGAAAGCCGGACTGGCTCATCGCGTGCCGCTCAGCAGTGCGGCGCTGGGTATCCTGGAGTCGGTCGATCGGGTAGGGGACTACGTCTTCGCCGGTCGGTTTCATGATCGGCCGATCTCGAACATGACCATGCTGAAACTGCTGCAGCGTCACATGGGCCGCGGCGATCTCACGGTGCATGGATTTCGATCGACTTTCCGCGATTGGGCAGAGGAAACGACGGGGTTCCCCGCTCGCGTCTGCGAGGCGGCACTCGCGCACACAATTGGCGATAAGACCGTTGCTGCTTACCAGCGCGGCGACCTGTTCGAGAAACGCCGCATGCTGATGGATCTCTGGTCGAGCTTCTGCATCAGCGGGAAGGCGCTGATCGTGGCGAAGATCGCCTGACACTCTCCGAAGCGGCTCGTTCTGGGCCGCTCACCCTTGATAAGCCTTTTGTCGCGATATGTAACCAGGGGTTACCAATTCGAGCGATTTTCCATAGCGAGCAGTTGACTAGATTTCGGCTCGCAGGGCTTGTGCATTCTGGGTTCTATTTTGTAAATCGCGATTATATTCCCAAGACTATTTACTGTGCCTGTGCTGATCTGTTTATTTTGAAACGGATAGTTACCAGCGGATATGTCGCTTTTCGATATTCCGGATTTCCAAATCTAGATTTTGTTGTAGCGTTTATTTCGCGAGCTGATTTCCAAATCAATCATGTAGGAGCGAAGCAGATGAAACGACTACTACCAACCAAGAGCGTCGAAGACCGTGTGGGCCGGCGCAAGTCCTGGATTTACGGCGAGGTCGATGCGGGCCGGTTCCCGTTGCCGGTTCGTCCGGGCCTTTGGCTCGAAGCCGAAGTCGAGCAATGGATCGATGAGCAGATCGCCAAGCGCGATGAGCGAGGTGCGGCATGACTCGGGAAACCAAACTCGAAGCCGCCAGGGCGGCGCTGCCCGTCTTGCTCGACCAACTGGAACAGGCTGAAGACAACGAGACTCGCGCGGGCCTGTTCGATGCGCTGCGCCTGGTCGCCGACGTGCTGACTGGTGACCAGTCCGATGCCTCGTGAGAAGCGGTTGAGCATGACCGACGTCATGCAGCACGGGAACTACTCATCACTGACCGAGGTTTGGCGCGCGTACCACGAGGGGCGGATCCCGCGGCCGCGGTACGAACGGGGCAGGCGGTACTGGCTGTCGGGCGACTTCAAGCGATTCGCTGATGCCAAGCGCGCCCACCGGGTTGCCGAGCAACAGCGCCGTGCGGAGCAGATGCGGACCGAAGACCTGAAGCGACGCGACGCGGCACGGAAGCCGCTTGAGGCTGCGTTCGAAGATGAGCCCGAGAATAAAGAAACGCCCGGTCCAAAGACCGGGCGCTTCCCCCTCGCATCACAACCACCAACTAGCCGTGACCCGCAATGAATAACGCATCCCCACCGGAGTTGCATCCGGTTTCTGTTCGGAGGGCGCGTTGATGGCCGCAAAGATGCCCAAGCCGTCGGGGCTCGCGCCGACTATGGCGACCATCGACAGCTCGCATCACGAAATCGCTGTGACTGTCATTCGCCGACAGACCGCGCTCGACGGCCAGCCGCCTGTGTTTGTGCATGGCGTGCTGTATCGGGTCGACAGCGCTGGTCTATGGCGTCCGTTTGACCAGCTCGAAAAATTCATCGGCGAGAACGTCAACGGTCAGAAACTGTGTCGCACCCGGGGCCATTACCGGGCGATCGCTGATCATGTTCGGGATCTGCAGCGGGACGATGAATTTTTCGAGCACGCGGCCACAGGGGTGTGCACGCCGACCGGGTTCATACAGCTGGACGTGAAGGCCGCGGGAATATCCAAGGCGGCGCTGACGCCGGCACACCACCAGCAGTACATGCTTCCGGCCTCGCCGGACAAGCAAGCCAAGATGCCATTGTTCCAGGGGTTACTGGACAACGCACTCGACCCGGAGCAAATCGCCTTGCTGCAGCAGATGTTCGGCGGTGCGCTGTTCGGCATCGTCGCGCTGTGGCATCTGGTGTTCTTGTTTCTCGGGCCCGGGCGTACCGGCAAGTCGACCGTGTTGAGGATTCTCGAAGCGATATTCGATCCGGCATCGGTCTCGGCGCTGTCGCCTTACCGATGGGACTCCGAGTATTACACCGTGCAGTTGGCAGGCCGGCTGCTCAACATCGTCGGCGAGGTCGATCCCGACAGGCCGCTGCCCGCCGCGGACTTCAAGAACATCGTCGGCCGCGACCTGGTCGCCGGTCGGCACCCAACGCACCGGCCGGTGTTCTTTCGAAACACAGCCACGCACGTCTTTGCGGGCAACAGCCTGCCGGTCACCCGGGATCGTACAGACGCATTCTTTGCCCGATGGATCTGTCTGGACTTTCGCAACCCGATCCCGCGCGAGAAGCGCATCCCCGACCTTGCCGAGCGGATCATCGCAGACGAGTTACCCGCGGTCCTGTACTGGGCTTGCCAAGGCGCTGTGAAACTTGCGCGCGCCGGGCGGTTCATGGAGACCAACGCACACCGCGGCCTTATGGCGCGCTGGCGTCGCGAGGCGAATCCGGTCGAGCAGTTCCTACACGATGACGAGTGGGTGAATCTCGACGACAGCCTATCGCTCGGCTTGTGTCCGCTGAAATCAGAGTTCTATCCGGCGTTCAAGAACTGGTGCGCTGAAACCGGCCACAAGGCACCGGGGCGCAACAAGGCGCTGGCACTGCTCGAAGGTGCGGGCGTTGAGTTTCAGCGTCCGCATGCGTCCGCCCCGATCCATATCAAGGGCGTGAGGTTCATCAAGTGATGTGTACGTTTTGCACGCTTTTAACAAGGGGACTCCACCCCCTTACGCGTGCGCGCGCGCATAGATACCCCAGCATCCCCTTGAAAACCGTGCAAAGCATCCACTGACCAACCGAGGACTGCACCATGACTGCCGATCAACACCAAGCCCTGGAAGAACAAACGCTGAAGGTCACCGAAGCGCTGAACCGTTTCACGCTGAAGCTCGGGGACATGGGATACGATCCGATCGCCATCGGGTCGGCGCTGCAGGCGTGCGCGATAACCTGGTTCGTCTCAATCCACGGGCAGGAAAACCTGTCGCGGTTCGCCAAGGATCTGCGCGATCTACTCGACTTCGAGGATCTGACCGTGATCGATGATGCCAAGATCATCAGCATGGCGCGGTCGCGCAACCTGGAACCGATCAAACTGCGCAACGGCAACTGGCAGTTCCGTGAAGTGGTCAACGCTGACCCTTGGGCAGCGGCCGGCGACGTGAAGGAATACAAGCCACCGTTCGGTTACAGCACCGTCAACGCCATGGCATTCCTGATGACTTTCCCGCGGCTCGACGAACGGCTGGAACCGGTGCGTGATGTCTTCACTGAACATTCAGACCCACAGCCGTCGGGCGATGACGAGCCGCCAGCTGCGTGACCGGGGGGGCGAGCAAACTCTGGAGCCGCCAGCCGTAGAACGGTCGGGTGTCACGCTTCTTACGACCGCAGGTTTCCACGATCCCGGTACTGACTGAGAAACAATCATGGCATCACGAAATTGTTTGATTTGTGGAAGCCCAACGGCACGCGACGGCGCGACTGGCCGGCGACCAGATTATTGCGGGCCGAAATGTCGCGAGATTGCTGCTCGCCGAAAGAAGCCGCTGTTTCGTCGGCTGGATTTCCTGAACGCCGAGATCGCGAAGTTCGAAGCCGAGGATGATTTTCTCGCATCGCTGAAATTCGCGGACGGTCGCACCACCGACGAAGTCCTGATCGATCTGCGTGCCGAACGTGACCACCTGGAGCGCGAACTGTTCGGCTGAAAAATACCAGATGCACAGCTCGAAAAGCCATGATTCACTGCACCTGGCGCGATTGATTAGAGCCGCTGTTCTGACCCATCGCAGGTAGCCGCCGCCCACACAGCGCCATCGCGCGGGCCTCAGCTATCGGAACCCTTGTTTATCTCGGGGGCCGATGGCGTGCGCCCATCGGATGCCCCACTGAACGGAGCATTCAAACCATGTGGTATCTGGATCTAACCAATCACCAACGCTCGGCGCTGATGGAGCATGCGCCCGGTATCAACGATCTGCTGGTGAAGCTTGAGCGGAAGATGGAAGGGCGGAGCGTCGCCGATCCGCCGCACCCCAACGATTTCAACAGGACGCGTCGCGCTGTAGTCGATGCGGCAAGGCCGTTCGCTGACAAGCCCGCCTTGAGTGACACTGAAAAGGTCGCCTTCGACGCGCTAGTCGAAGTCACCGACTCCTTGGGCAATGCCGCAGACAAAGCCGCCCGGCAGCGCGAGCTGAACGACGAAGCCGCTGCCGCGTTTGGTCGGCCCGTCGATGGCCGCGGTTCGGTTACGGGCTGGGTCGACGCGAACGGCCGACCGGTTGCAGTGCTCGCGCCTGAAGACCGGCTATCGAGTGCTGACGGCGGCGACTTTCGTGATCTGCACATCGGTTCGTTGATGCGCGCGATGGCCGGTGCCGGTACGCGCAACGATCTGGCGATCCGCGCGCTTCAAGAGGGTTTGGATTCGGCAGGCGGCGTGACCGTGCCGGAACACCTGGTCCGGCAGTTCATCGACCTGATGCGCGCCCGGACCCGCGTTATTCAGGCTGGTGCGAGAACCGTTCCTCTATCGACGGAGAAAACCAGCATTGCCCGGATCACGTCTGACCCGACCGCCGCATGGCGCGCCGAGCTGGGCGCGGTTGCCCAGTCTGAGCCGACGTTCGACAAGGTCGAGTTCGTTGCGCGCAGTCTGGCCGTCAAGCTGCCCGTCTCGCTGGAGCTGCTGCAGGACAGCTTGAACATCGAAGACGCACTCCGCACCGCGTTGGCCGGTGCCTTCGCTGTCGAGATGGACCGCGTCGCGTTGTTCGGATCCGGCACCGCGCCCGAGCCCGAAGGCGTGGCCAACGTGACGGGTGTCAATGAAGTCAGCATGGGCACGGACGGCGCGGCCCTGAGTGGCTACGGGGAACTGCTGCAGGCGTTCCAGGCTATTGCCGATGCCAATGCACCGGAGCCGACGGCGTGTCTCATGGCACCGCGTACCAAGTTCGCGTTTGCCGGACTGACCGCCACCGACGGTCAACCGTTGATGGCTCCAAAGGTGATCAACGACGTGCCGTTCATGGACAGCACCAACCTCCCGGTCGACGAATCCCACGGCACCGCAACCAACGCGAGCCGGATCATCACTGGCGACTTCAAGCAATTGTTGATCGGCGTCCGTCAGGGGCTCCGAATCGAAGTGTTGAGGCACACCTTGGCCGATGATTTGACGATTACGTTTGTCGCGCATCTGCGCGCCGACGTGGCGCTGGTTCATCCGGCAGCGTTCGCGATGGTGACGGGGATTGTCCCCGCGTAATCCAGACCTGACGCGTATCCCCTCGGCGGCCGAGATCGCCGAGGGGATCGACGCAGCCTGGAAACTCGGGTTCTACCGCCCACCCGCAACACGCAAACCACCCCCTGTGGTCTGGGCAATGACGCTGGCTGAGGTCGGCGACGTGCTCGGGCTGTCCGCTGAACGCGTCCGCCAGATAGAGGCGAGCGCCCTCAAGAAATGCCGGCGCTGGGCTGAACAGCGCGGGCTCGACCTGACCGATCTAATCACGAGGTAACCGCGATGCCCGGTTCTTACGAAGACCTGCTGGTCCGAATCGATGCTACCACGGAGCAGCTGCGCCGCGAGATGAAGCGCGGCGAGGAAACCGTCAGCAGTTTCCAGCGCAATGTCGACCGGCATCTGACCAAGGTGGACAAGAGTTTCGACCGGCTCGATCGAATGGCGCGCAGTGCGGTCGCTGGCCTTGGGCTGCTCGGCGGGGCGCTGTCTATTGGCGCGATGACGCGTTTCGCGACGGATACCGTAGCCGCGGCGGACAAGGTCGCGAAATTGTCCAACCAGATCGGCGTGAACTCGACGTCGCTGCAGGAATGGCAGTTTGCTGCCAGCCAGGCCAGCATCCCGGTCGGCGTGCTGGAAACCAGTTTGGAGCGCCTGACGCGACGAATCGGCGAGGCCCGGCACGGACAAGGCGAGCTGGTGAAGATCTCCGACGAGCTCGGGCTGTCGCTCGGTTCGACCGAAGAAACCTTCCTGGAGATCGCCGACGCGATCAAGAACGCCAAGGACGAACAGGAGGCCACCCGGATCGCGTTCAAGGCGTTCGACTCCGAAGGGCGAGTGCTGACGCGCGTGCTGCGCGATGGGCGGCAAGGGCTCCGCGAATACGGCGACGAGGCGCAACGTCTGGGGATCGTGCTGTCGTCTGACAATCTGGCCAAGGCCGAGGCGATCAGCGACGAACTCGACAAGCTGAACAAGGTCATTCGGGTCAATCTGCAAGAGGGTCTGCTCACCGGGCTCGGGACCGACATCGACGAATTCTCGAACGCGATCTCGCCCGAGATGGCGCAGTCGCTGCAGGACATCGGCGAGGGGATGGGGTCAGCGTTCAAATGGGTCATCGAGAACCGAGAGTCGATCATCGACACGCTGGAAACGATCGGCGGCGCGCTCACTGGGAGATTCCTGGTCGGTCTGGCCACGGCAAGCCCCCACCTGCGGGCGGCCGGTCTGGTCGCTGGCGCATTGGCATCGACCGACGCCGCTGACGAACTCGGCCAGCGGGTCGAATTGGGCGTTGCCAGCGCCAACCGGCGAGCGGGTTTCTCGAACCCGTTCGACCTGAACAGAGAACTCAATCTCGCCAGCGCGCTGCCAAAAGACGAACAGCTCCGCTACCTCCGCCAGTGGCACACGGAGATGCAGACGCTTGCCGCTACCTACGATGACGCGGCGCTCGCGATGGTGGACGTCGACGATCGGATCTACGAGCTGACCCAGGGCACGGAAGACGTGCTTCAGATCGTGATCCCGTACCGCAAAGAACAAGAGAAGGCCAACACTGCGAACCAGGCGGGCGCCAAGGCCGCCCAGGAACTCGCCGAGAAGCTCGACAAGCTGCAGGCGAGGTACGACGACGGGTTCGCGAACATCGTGAAGTACCAGGGCGCGCAGGCCGACTTGAAGCTGCTCTATGACAACGGGCGGATCTCGCTGGATGAATGGACCGACGCGCTCAACAACCAGCAGAACGAGCTGGCCGGCATGGACGAGGCGGTCGAGGAAGCCGCCCAGGGGGTCGGTTATCTCGCTGCAGCGTTCGACGAGGCGATCAGGCGGATCGACACATCGTTTACCGCCATGTGGCGCAGTGTTTTGGGCGGTGCTGAGACGACGTTCGAAGCAATCCGGGATACCCTGCGCGACCTGGGAGCGGAGGTCTTGCACGCGCATCTGACAAGGCCGCTGGTCGGGGCTGCGGCCGGTGGGCTTGGCCTGGCTCTGCCCGGGGCAGCGTCGGCGGGTACCGCGGCGGGGGTCGGCGGACTCTCCAGCCTGTTCAGTGGAGCCAATCTGCTCGGCGGGCTGAGCGCCGGATCGTCGATCATCCAGGGGGCTGGGTACTTCGGCGGCATCGGTGCGACAGCCAACTTCGCGACCTCGGCGCTCGGTGCCGGGAATCTCGGGGCGGCCTTGGGCGCCGCTGCGCCTTACCTGGCACCGCTGGCCCTGGCGGTGCCGCTGCTGTCCGGGTTGTTCAAGGACAAGACCGATCCTCGCGTCGGCCTGAAGACGGGCGGTGAGTATTTCGAGGACAACGTCTATCAGACGTCGGCGTTCGGCCGGGTAGGGTTCCGGGCGGCATCGCACGGCATGGATGCGGGTGACGAATCCTGGCAGGCGTTGCTGTCCACGATCGTCGCGCTCGACAACACGATCGCGTCGCTGATGTCCGAGAGCGAGGTTTCGTCGACGACCTCGCGCCTGCACGGGTTCATGGGCGAGCTGCGTGACCTGGACGGGCTGGGTGACGAAGATCTCGCGCGCCTGATCGCTGATCGGATGCAAGTCGTCGTTGCCGAGATGTCTGGCGTAATCGGTGACGCCTTCCGGGCGGTCACAGCGCAGTTCTCCGGATCGACCGAAGATCTCATCGCGATGACGTCCACGCTCGCGCAGATCTCAGCGCAGCTCGACGTCGACGTGCTGAGCGAGTATCAGCGCCAGGTTGAGATGAGCAGCCGCTCGCTGACCGACACGTACTTCGAGCAGGGCATGGCGGTTCGCGACCTGGCGGCCGGCTTGGATGCCTCGGTCAGCTCGGTCCAGGCGCTCGCCGACGCCAACGCGAACCGCATGCAGATCGAACTGCAGCTGCTCGGCCAGCTGGACGCGGCGGCGGCGTCGATTGAGCAGACGCTTGGGGGCACCATCGAGAGCATCACGCTCGACCTGCTCGACCAAGAGGGCAAGTACGATCGGATTCGCGGCCAGGCCGAAGCGCTCGCCGCTTCGCTCGATAGCATGATGGACCCGACCAGGATCGAAGAAACGGTCGCCGAAATTGACCGGCTTACCAATGCGGCCTATGGATTGCTCGACGACTCGCAGCGCGCGGATATGGGCCAGGAGTTCATCGGGTTCCTGCAGGACGTCGAAGCGCTGGCCCAGGCGAAACTCGACCAGGCGCGCCAGGATGTCGTGACCGAGTCGGCCGCGCTGCGCGACGTCATCGAATCAGCATTCTCGAAGTTCGCCGGCCAGATCTCGCAGGCGGCATCGACCATGCAGTCGGCGGCGTCGACCATGCAGTCGGCAGCCAATTCGATCCCGAGGACCATTCAGGTCGTGTTGCCCGGGCTTGGAGAAGTCAATGGTTAATAGTCCCAGTGGTCCGGCGCGGGCAGCTTGGGAGTAGGCGCGTCCGGGTTCACTCTAAAAACGTTCTTGCAGACGTTGCAGTGATGACGCGGATCAAAAGACGATTCGTGATCGGTGACGAGGTGGATCAATCGTTTTCTTTCGTCCCAGCATACCGGGCAAAATGGTACCGGCTCTTCTTGACGCCAGTAGACACCTTTTTTGAAAAGTAGCTCTTTCTCGACAGCAACCTGCTGCTGCAACTCGAGCAGTTCCGCTTTCAGGGCGACGTTTTGGGATTTTGACTCAACCAAGCTGTTCATCAGCTCGGCGATGGTCAACTTGAGATTCGCATCGTCAATCGAATCGGTGATCTTCCTCATTTCGCCGATCAGTCGCAGACCCGTTTCGATCTGAGCATAAGCAGCGCTGGCGGTCGTCAGTATTGTGGATAGATCCATTGCTGACTCCTGAATAGAACAGGGGCATAAACAGGGGCAAATTCGGATTGATCGACTAAAAAAGCCGAAAAAACAGAATGTTAAAAGAGGCTATTGGCGGAGGGGGTGGGATTCGAACCCACGGTAGGCTTTCACCTACGACGGTTTTCAAGACCGTTGCATTCAACCGCTCTGCCACCCCTCCGGTGTCGGCAAGGCGCCGAAGCATACCGCAAATCCCCTGCAATACAACCGTCTTTGCGCCTTGAATCGGCGTTGGGGTGACCCCAGAAATGCGCTATCCTTCGACGAAACTTTCAGTGCCCGGAGGGGTCTGAAGTGTTGATTTCTACGAGAAAATTGCCCAGGAGGCATGTGCAATGAACCGTTACGAGAACGTAATCGCCCACAGTGGCAGCCAGGCGGCGTCGAGCAACAAGGTGCTGAAAAACACCTACATGTTGCTGTCTGCCACGCTCGGCTTCAGCGCCCTGATGGCGGTGCTTTCGATGGCCATCGGTGTGCCGCCTATCGCCTATCTGGTGGCCGTGATCGCGGCCATGGTGCTCGGTATCTTCGTGCTGCCGCGTACCGCGGATTCCGCCAGCGGCATCGGGGTGATCTTCCTGATCACCGGCCTGCTCGGGTTCGGGCTGGGGTCGGTGCTGAGCATGTACCTGGCGTTGCCAAACGGCCCGCAGGTGATCGCGACCGCATTCGGCGGCACGGGGATCATCTTCCTCGGCCTGTCCGGCTATGCACTGACGTCGAAACGGGATTTCAGCTTCATGGGAGGCTTCCTGTTCGCCGGCATGATGGTCGTGGTACTGGCAATGATCGCCAACCTGTTCCTGCAGATGCCGGCGTTGTCGCTGGCGGTCTCGGGCGGCATCATCCTGCTGATGAGCGGTTTCATCCTGTTCGACACCAGCCGGATCCTGCGCGGTGGTGAGACCAACTACATCATGGCCACCTACGGCCTGTACCTGAGCATCTTCAATATCTTCATCAGCCTGTTGCAGATCCTCGGGATCATGGGTGACGAATAAACGCTACGGCGTGTCCGCAGCGACCCCGGCCCGGCGCCGGGGTTTTTTCTGCGCGGAATGGAGGTGAGGCACGATGGACTGGATGAAGATTCTCGGCGTTGTCGCCGGCATCATGATGCTGTTCGTGCTGTGGCCGGCGTATAAACACTGGTCGGTCAACAGCCCGAAGGCCGAGAAGGGCGACTGGCAGGCCGCGCTCTTGCCGCTGGCGGCGGTGATCGGCCTGGTGATCCTGTTGATCGTCGCGGTCAGGTGAGACCGCGGCCTCGACGCTGAGCGCCTTCCCGGCCACGATGCGCGGGCCGGCCGGCGTGCTAGTATTTTATTGCCCGCAGAGGCATTTGCGATAAGAACCCACTGCCTGATTGGACTCCATGATCCGTATCGTCCTGGTTGATGACCATGACCTATTCCGAGCCGGGGTACGCAGCATCCTGCAGACCCAGGAGGGTATGGTCGTGGTCGGTGAGTACTCGAACGGGGAGGACGTGGTCAAGGCCGTGCGTGCCGATCCACCGGACCTGATCCTGATGGATGTGAACATGCCCGGAATCGGCGGTATCGAGGCGACGCGCAAGATTCTGCATATGGCTCCATCGGTGAAGATCATCGCCGTCACCGTGCTCAGCGACGATCCATTCCCGAATCAGCTGCTCGATGCCGGCGCGCGTGGTTACATCTCCAAGGGCAGCGGGTCCGACGAGATGCTCGAGGCGATCCGCATGGTGATGCGCGGGCAGCACTACATCTCGAGCGATGTCGCGCAGAAGCTGACGCTGGCCAACTTCCGCAATCGTGGCGAGTCGTCGCCGTTGAGCACACTCTCGGCGCGCGAGATGCAGGTAATGATGATGATCACGCGCGGTCAGGGTACCCAGCAGATCTCCGATGCGCTGTTCCTGAGTCCAAAGACGGTCAGCACCTATCGACACCGGCTGTATGAGAAGCTGGATGTCTCGAACGATGTCGAACTGACCCATCTCGCGATCCGCCACGGCCTGCTCGAGAACTCGCAATGACGCGGGAGGCATTCGATCCCGGGTGCCGGCGTTGCACCCGGCTGGCCGATTTTCTCGACCAAGTGAAGGCGCAGCATCCCGACTACTTCTGCCGACCGGTCCCTGCCTTCGGGGCGGCTGAACCGGGTCTGCTGGTCGTCGGTCTGGCGCCCGGCATGCACGGTGCGAACGCGACCGGACGTCCGTTCACCGGCGACTATGCCGGTATCCTGCTGTACCGCACGCTGCACCGGTTCGGTTTCGCCAGCGCGCCGGAATCGCGTGCCGGCGACGATCTGCAACTGCACGACTGCCGGATCACCAATGCGGTGAAGTGCCTGCCACCCCAGAACAAACCGGTCGGCGGGGAGATCAACACCTGCCGTGATTTTCTCGCCGGGGAACTCGCCGGATTCGACGATGGCGGTGTCGTCGTCGCGCTTGGCTCGATTGCGCACAAGTCGGTCGTCGCCGGATTCGGTGTGGCGCAGAAGCACGCGCCCTTCGGGCATGCCGCCGAGCATGCAATGCCGCGCGGCGTGACGCTGCTCGATTCCTACCACTGCAGTCGTTACAACACCCAGACACGACGCCTGACCGAAGAGATGTTCGCCGCCGTGTTCGCGCGGGCACGCGCGCTGCTCGACGCCAGACGCTGAACGGACGGCCATCGGTGGCCGCGTTCTGGCATCCTTGCAGCGATCCTTTCCGGCACCGACCCGTGATATGACCGAAGCTGGCGCACAATTCGACCACAAGGCTTTCCTGCGCACCCTGACCCAGGGGCCTGGCGTCTATCGGATGCTGAATGCCGATGGTGACGTGATGTACGTCGGCAAGGCGAAGAACCTGCGGCGCCGCGTCGGCAGCTACTTCACCCGCGCCAGCAACGCGCGCATCGCCAGCATGGTGTCGCAGATCCGGCAGATCGAGATCACCGCGACCCATACCGAGTCCGAGGCGCTGCTGCTGGAGAACAACCTGATCAAGCAGCACAAGCCGCGCTACAACGTGCTGCTGCGCGACGACAAGAGTTACCCCTACCTGTTCCTGTCCGACGAGACCTTCCCCCGGCTCGCCTTCCATCGTGGGGCACGCCAGGCCAAGGGCCGATATTTCGGGCCCTATCCCAGCGCGAGCGCGGTGCGCGAGACGCTGCAGCTGCTGCAGAAGCTGTTCCCGGTGCGCCAGTGCGAAGACAGCTACTACCGCAACCGTTCGCGACCCTGCCTGCAGTACCAGATAGGACGCTGCACGGCGCCGTGCGTGGCATTTGTGAGCCCCGAACGCTATTCGCAGGACGTGCGCGACACCGAACTGTTTCTCGACGGCAAGGCATCCGATGTGATCGAGCGCTG
Source organism: Chromatiaceae bacterium (assembly GCA_024235395.1). Classification (NCBI taxonomy): domain Bacteria; kingdom Pseudomonadati; phylum Pseudomonadota; class Gammaproteobacteria; order Chromatiales; family Chromatiaceae; species Chromatiaceae bacterium. The sequence goes on along the minus strand of JACKMK010000004.1, from coordinate 520,209 downwards.
GGTGGACAAGATGGAGCGGGCGGCGCAGCGCCTCGAGTTCGAGGAGGCCGGACGTCTGCGCGATCAGATCGCGACGCTGCGCGCCGTTCAGGAGCGCCAATACGTCAGCGGCGAGCGCGGTGACATGGACATCGTTGCGGTGGCGGTCGAGGCAGGTGCCGCGTGCATCCAGCTGTTCTACGTCAGGCACGGGCGCAACCTCGGCAACAAGAGCCTGTTTCCACGCAGCGGCGACGGCGCAGAACCCAGCGAGGTCGTCTCGGCGTTCGTTGCGCAGCACTACCTCGGGAAGGCCGTACCGTCGCAGATCCTGGTGAGTGCGGAGCCCGACGACCGTGCGTTGCTCGAGGAGTCGTTGAGCCTGCAGGCCGGTCGCCGGGTGACCATCCAGTCGCGGCCGCGCGGCGAGCGCGCGCGCTGGCTTAAGATGGCGGTCGAAAACGCCAAGCTCGCGCTGGGCGCGAGGCTCGCCAGCGCCGGCGGGGCGAGGCGACGGGTGGATGCGCTGCAGCGGGCGCTTGGCCTGGAAAGGGCCCCGTCGCGCATGGAGTGCTTCGACATCAGCCACACCCAGGGCGGGCAGACCGTCGCGTCGTGCGTGGTGTTCGTCGACGGCGCGCCGAGCAAGAGCGATTACCGGCGCTTCAACATCCGCAATATCACCCCCGGCGACGATTACGCGGCGATGCACCAGGCGCTGCAACGACGCTATCGCCGGCTCGTCGACGGCGAGGGCAAGCTTCCCGATCTGCTGCTGATCGATGGCGGCCAGGGGCAGTTGGCGGCCGCGGCCGAGGTCCTGGCCGAACTCGAGGTGACGGATGTACGGCTGGCCGGCGTCGCGAAGGGGGCGGACCGGCGTCCCGGTATGGAGCAGCTGTTCTTGTTGGGCCGCAAGGAGGCTCTTATACTGCCTGCAGACTCACAAGCCCTGCATCTGGTGCAGCAGATCCGCGACGAGGCGCACCGCTTCGCGATCACCGGACACCGTCAACGACGCGGCAAGGCCACGACCCGGTCGGTACTCGAGGACATCGAGGGAATCGGCCCCAAGCGGCGGGCGCGGCTGCTCAAGCAGTTCGGTGGCCTGCAGGGCCTGTCGCGGGCCGGGGTTGAAGACCTGACGACCGTCGAAGGAATCAGTGAAAAGCTGGCGCGCGAGATCTACGCGGCCTTTCACGGCAACGAATGAACCCGATCTACAATCTGCCCAACCTGCTGACCGTGCTGCGGATCTTCCTGATCCCGGTGTTCATCGTGGTGTTCTACCTGCCGTCGACCTGGGGTCGGGAGGCGGCCACCACGGTGTTCGTGCTTGCGGCGCTCACCGACTGGCTGGACGGCTACCTCGCGCGGCGCATGGGGCTGGTCAGCGCGCTCGGTGCCTTTCTCGACCCGGTCGCCGACAAGCTGATGGTCGCCACCGCGCTGGTGATGCTGGTGCAGGCCGATCCGCGGGTCTCCATCGCGGTCGCCGCGGCCGTGATCATCGGGCGCGAGATCGCGATCTCGGCGCTACGCGAGTGGATGGCCGAGATTGGTGGACGGGCCAAGGTCGCGGTCTCGCAGATCGGCAAATTCAAGACCGCGGCCCAGATGACCGCGATCACCCTGCTGATCTTCCGCGACGACCTGTGGGGTCTGCCGATCTATTGGATCGGAAAAGTCCTGTTGTTCGTCGCGGTGGTGCTCACGCTCTGGTCCATGACGATCTACCTGCGCGCGGCGTGGCCCAGCCTGAAAGGCGAGGCGCAATCCGGCGGTGCGGCCAAGGAAGCGCCGAAACGTGCTTGACAGAGATCGCCAAATGCCTAGAATACGGCGCTCGTTCGGCGGGAATAGCTCAGTTGGTAGAGCACAACCTTGCCAAGGTTGGGGTCGCGAGTTCGAGTCTCGTTTCCCGCTCCAGATGACCCAGGAACCCCGCGCACGAGCGGGGTTTCTTTTTTCACCGACCGACGGTGAGACACAAAGGCCGAGTGGCAGAGTGGTCATGCAGCGGATTGCAAATCCGTGGACATCGGTTCGATTCCGGTCTCGGCCTCCATTCTAATCCGCTGATTTCTCCTGAAGCGCACGGATCGCGGCGGTGCTTTGCCACTTGGGCTTACGCCTTCCGCTGCATTCCTGCGGCACTCGTCGACAGATTTCGTGGCGACAATCTGCAAACGCGGCATGCGTTTTCAGGCTCAAGTCCGAAGGACCGGACACAAGGCACTCCGCAAGACCTTCGATTCCCCCAGCGCATGCGTGCAAGTGGGCCAAAGGCGTTGAAGCGAGTATCCAACCCGGTACATTCAAAGAACCCGAAGACATCACAGTCGCCGAATTGCTGGCGCAATACCGGCGGTCTGCGCTCCCCAGGGAGAGGCGACGATCTCGGTCGCTCGTCAAAAGGTTTGGCTCCGTCTACGTTTCGAACCTCTCGGTGCCGATGCTGAAACGATTCCGCGACAAACGACGGGCGCAGGGGCGAGCCGTACAGACGGTTGGGCATGGTCTCGGTCTTCTGACTCGCGCCGTGGAATGGGCGAGGGCAGTGTTGCGCCTTCGAACGCTGGAATAATCGCACCAAACACTGACGCTTCGCGCAATTATCATTGGTTCGGGGGGTAATGCTGGAAGATCGACTGCTATGACCGGAGATAGGGCGTTTCAACCACCAGATGCGGCCGACTCGTCGGCCACGATCCATGTAATGGCGACCATGCGCAATGATTAGTGTGGAACTGTGCGACCGGGTCGGCCTGATACCCGTGGCAAGGTGCAGAGGACGTGGCAACAGGCGACACATTTTTTCGTAAGGCGGTTCGGTCGCAATTGCGCGGTGATCTGGATCGCGCCGGCGACTTGTATCGACGAGCGCTCGAAGTGCATCCGCACAGGGCTGATATCTGGGCCAACTTCGCCTTGTTTCTCGCCCAGGCCGGCGGGTTGGACGATGCATTCGATGCGATTCAGCGAGCCAGACGGTTGGCGCCCGATGATCCGGGTGTTCGCGAGCGATTCGCGGCCGTGCTCTCGCGAGCGGGCAGGTACGCCGAGGCCATTGAGGTCTGGCGCTCACTGGTCGCCGAAGATGCACGGAACACCCGAACACTGTGTGCACTCTGTGGCGACCTCAGTGCGGTCGGCTTGCATGGCGATGTGATCGATCTCATCGATGACGCGGAGGCACATGGCGTCGCCGACGCCCGCTGCAAACTCCAGCGCGCATTCGCCTACCTGATGACAGGCGACTATGCGAACGGATTCGCCGATTTCGAGTTTCGACTGGAAGCGGGTCACGGCGCGTTGCCGAAGGCAATGCCGGTGCAGCGCTGGGCCGGGGAACCGCTGGCGGGAAAACGTCTCCTGATATACCCGGACCAGGGCCTTGGCGACGATCTTTCGATGGCGCGCTTTCTGCCAGACCTGTTCCGAGCCGATGCGTCGGTGACGCTCCTCGCGCGGCCACCGCTCAGCCGGCTTTTCGCGTCACTGGATCCGCGGTTGGCGGTGACCGCATCTGTCGAGGACGCAAGGTGCTTCGACTTCTCTGTTGCGGCTGGCAGCCTGCCGTATTGCACCGGTGTTGCCAAGGCCGGACCGCCGCCGCCCGTGAAACTGACCGTCCCGCCGGAAGCCAGGGCGGCATTCGATTCCATCGCCGAGCGATACGCGGAGAAGTTGCGGATAGGTTTCTGCTGGACCGGCAATCTGACATGGCCCGCGAACTACCGACGACGCGTATCGCCCGACGCGTTCCGGCCGCTATCGGAGCTCGATGGCGTACAGCTTTTCAGCCTTTACAAAGGCGACGACCAGAAAGCGCTGACGCAAACCGGGATGCTCGAGCATGTCGTGGACCTGGGGTCGCAGTTCGACGACCTCGCAGACACCGCTGCCGCCATTGAGGTCATGGACCTTGTCATCACGACGGACACGGTCATTCCGCACCTCGCCGCGACCCTCAACACGCCGGTGTGGCTTCTGCTTTCGTACGAGAGCTTCTGGATGTACGGGCAATTCAGTGAGCGAGCGCCGTGGTATCCGTCTTTTACATTGTTTCGGCAACGCTTTCCCGGCGACTGGCAGGACGTGATGCGCCGCGTTACGGATGCGCTTTCCAGGTTACTTCATGGGGCGGGCACCTGAGGCCCCGGCATCATCCCGATGCCTTGACCCATCGTCTGCGGCGATGCGCAAAGGCCCCGGTGCCGAATGTCAGCGACACTACCCCAGCGGTCAACAAGGTCGCTGTGCCGGGAGACGCAACCGCAAAGGCGTCATCGAAGACATACGACAACCTGGCCGTGCCGCTCCATTCGAATACGTCGCGTGGTCCGAGGGCATCGAAGGCGACCGTGGTTTCGAGCGTCAGAGGAAATCTCGCGTCCGAAAACTGTGAGGCAGTGAAGCGACCGGTCGACAAAAGGCTTTCGCTGAGCATGACTGTCACGGGCTGCGTTGCGTCAGCGAGGGTCGTCCCAAACAGCACGACGTGCGCGCTCCAATCCTGGATCGGGCCCTGTTCGACATCATAGACGGACGTGACATCGATGGTGACGTCCTGGAGTGGTCCAAGCGCAGGGTTGGGGTTGACGGCTTCGAACAGCAGTTCTTCAAAGATATTGATGCCGGGCGACGTGGTGGCGGTCGGTTCGAAATCAGCCAGCGACACGACGAACGGAATCTCCTGGACGGTCGTGATGATCGTCGCGTGCGCATCGGACAATATCGCGTCGCCCCCCGCCAATGCCGCGCCGGCGACCACTGCCCCTGTCATTGTTTTGCCTGGTTTGTTTGCCATCCCTGTTCCCTCTCGCGAGTCACGATCGCTGACGAGCCTTGACCCATAATCCAAGCAAAATTCAATCCCGCGTGGCAACTGCTTGTTATTGGTTGCTTTCTCGTAAACGCGGGTCCCGGGATTGTAAAAAAACCTGACGCCAGGATCCCTTGTCGGGGCGGGTACGATGCATGCCGATAGAACAAACCGGGAACATGAGTTCCTGCAGGCGGCGGGCATTGATCAGCGAAGACAAGCGCGGCATCGTGACAAAAAATGTCCGATTGCCATTCCGTGGGAATAATTCCGCGAGGCGGTAGATTCGAAGATCAGCAGGCGACGCGGAATGTCACAAACTCATGGCTGACAGCAAAACAAGCACTTCGACTGCGCGCGCAGGACCGCAACGGCTGCTCGACACGGAGGGATTCAACAATCTGGTCCGCGGCCGTCACGGCTACGTGCTGTACAACACCTACGATTCGTACGTCGGCCGATCGATGGAAAGGTACGGCGAATACGCCGAGTTCGAGGTGGCACTGTTTCGGCAGGTCTGCGGCACCGGCGACATCATTGTCGACGTAGGTGCGTATATCGGAACGCATACGCTGGCGATGTCCGCGTTGGTCGGGAACACCGGTCGCGTGTTCGCGCTGGAACCGCAGCGGATCGTGTTTCAAACGCTGTGCGCGAACATGGCGCTCAAAAGTGTCGTCAACGTTGAGTGTCTACAAGTCGCGGCATCGGCCGAGAACGGCCGGATACTGATGCCGGACATTCGCTACGACGCAGAGGCGAATTTCGGCGGCATCAGCATGCGCGGTTTCGACAAGGGCCGGCCGATCTCAATGCGACGGCTCGACGACCTGATCGATGTCCCGCGACTGCGTTTGATGAAACTCGATGTCGAGGGTATGGAGCACAGCGCGATCAGCGGTGCTGCAGATCTGATCGCACGACATCGTCCGATACTCTATGTCGAGAACGACCGGCGGGAAGACTCCAGGGATCTGATAGAGCTGATTATGTCGATGGGCTATCGCCTTTACTGGCACGCGCCGCCGCTATTCAATCCCGACAACTATACCGGCGACGACGACAACATCTTCCCCGGCGTCATCTCGGTCAACATGGTGTGCATCCATCACGATGAAAAGGTCACCGTAGAGACGCTGCCGGAAATCGTCGATCCGACATGCCATCCACTGGATTCGCAGAAAGACCGCGGCTAGCTCGTCGCCCCTGACCAATTCGCGAGCACTTGGAATGGTTGGCTGCCAAGTTGAAAGGGGCAGTTCAAAATTGCAAGGAAAGACGCGAAAACGTCCACTTCATCCGAGGCACGCAGGGTTGTCGTTCCCGATGCGTCAAGCGGTCATGCATGCTGCAGTACAGTGCAGACACCAGTTTCCGTCCGAAGTGACGGGATCGAGCGATCGAAGTCGTTGAACGTGGCCATGCCAAACCAGCAACTTCGCGGCACAGAATCAAGTTGCCGTCACCGCGAAAGAATTCGACGCGGTCGTTTGGAACTGATTCCCGGCACTTGAACTTCCCTCGGCATTTCTTCACGACTCAGGATACCTGATGCCCAGATCATAATCGCTGGCGTAGAGTTCACGGATCCGCAAACGATTCTTCTCGATCTCTTCTTCCGCAACCGTTGTCGAAGGACTTGATGCGTTCGCCCGCATGATTCTGCTGACATTCACTCCTCTCGAGGACAGGAGTTCCCCAAGGGTCGATTCCAGGTCTGAAACATTCTTCAAGACGTCGACCAGCGACTTTCCGTCACGATCGAGCACGTAATGCGATTGCGGCACATAATGCGAAAGTTCGTTGTGCGGAATCTTCATTTTCATATCGGCATCGAAATAACCTTTCAACTTCAGTGTCTCCAGGCCGTCAACAAACTCTGTGAAACTCCTAACGCTGGAATCGCGCAATATCCTGAAATTGTTCATTTGCCTGGCTGCTCGATAAACGCTGACGATTCTATCGACCGGGTTTCTCAGGAAGGCAAAAAACGTGAAGGTTTCGTTTTCGTAGGGGGAACAGAAATAGCGCCGTATGTGTTCCGCAAAACAATGGTCCAGTTCTAACACCTGGCCATTGATATTCAGATGCCCATAGAGGATATGGTGGTTCTGGTCAGGATACCTCAACGGTTGGTTGTGTCCTGGAATCAATCCATGTGCCACGATCGTATTGTTCACGGTCGTTCCACCACACCTTGGAATGTGGACAAACACGGCGTTTATGGCATGAATCTTCAATTGTCTCTCCACCGGCGATCGACGACGGCTGCGCAGTACAGAGCACCCATTTGGACACCGGCAGACGACCGACGCTTCGCAACGTCCCAGGAAAAGGATAGGCCAGAACGCGCTTCGCGCACGCAACACTCAAGTCCAATGCCAACCTTTGAATACGATGGTCGGCTAAGCCGATGCGCCTGAAACGTCCACATCGCAGAGCAGACGTTCAGCAGGATATCGCGGAAAAAAGACCTGTTCCTCGAAATCTCGGGCCGGCCCACGTCGGAAATGACATGCTTTTCCATCCATGGAAAGCATCTACTGCACGTCGTTCCCGAAACAGCGGCCGAGGCGCCGACTGAGGATGCCGCCACTTACTCCACATTAATCACGGAAGGAATCCGCAGTAGCAATGTGCTGCTAATATCAGACCATGGTCAAGGCGTGATCGCCAGTGAGACAGCACGGACCCTGATCGACACTGCCCAAAAGCAGGCAAACCTGCAGTCGTCGATCCCACAGAGCTAGATTTCTCGACATACCATGGCGCAGCTGTCCGAACGCCGGCGTTTTGGGGTAGCCATTGGGTGATGGTGATGCTTATATCTCTCGCGCCCGGACAAAGCAGCAAAGAACCGATCGGCCGTGTACCCGAGCGAGATGCCGCTGCCTCCACGGCCTGACAATTTGCCCCTGCGCGCGGCCCTGATCGGGGCCCGTCGCTCAAGGCAAGGCCTTGGTCCTTTCATCGCCCGCGATCTGGTAAGGCTAGGTTGCGACGTTGTTGCCATAACCACAACCTGCGAGGCGACGCTTGCAACAGCGGCGAGGGACGTTCTGAAATACGCCGGGATACGACCAGCCTGCTACAACCAGGTCGACCGGATGCTGGCGGAGGCCTCGCCAGATCTCGTGTTCATCCTCACGCCTCCGGAATACCACGCCGAATATCTCGAATCAGCCTGGCGAGCAGGCTGTCATACGGTATGCGAGAAACCCCTCCTATGGGGTGGCCGAACAGCTGACCGTGTCGCGGCACTCGTTGAACGTTTTGCCGAGCGTGGCTTGATCTTGGCCGAGAACTGCCAGTGGCCCGACACGCTCATCGCCTATGACGCGCTCTATCCTGGGATCCTTGCCACAGCCACGGCACTGGATATGAGGCTTACGCCGGATACAGTCGGCGCATCTGCCGTGCGCGATTGTCTTTCCCATGTGATCAGTGTTGCACAGGCGGTGATGCCTGCCGATGCGACAATCCAAGGCGAGCCCGAAGTCATAGTCTGGCCCGCAAAGGCCACCCACGTGAAATTCGATTTTGGAACGCGCGCGCAGACGCTGTCTGTAACAGGCCAGTTTGTTCTATCCAATCTGCGCCCCCGGCCGGCCCATCTCAGTTTTGACGGGCATGTCGCGCAGCGTTTGGTGGATCCTGCAAACTACCACATGCATTTGAGTGATGGGATTCGCAGTGTGCCCCTCGACGATCCATTGAAAACCCATCTGGCAAAGATAATCGATCGGGTCGAGCAGGTATCGCAGCGCAATTGCGTAATCGGTGACCTGTCGCTGGTTCGGCGGGCCGCCGCGTTTGATTCTGTCGTCGCCGCAGTCATGGGCATGCACGTTATGACTGACGCATTTGATAGTCAGTAATAGAGAGCTAGTTTGGACGATATCCACAATTTCATCGGAAAGCTCCAACATCCAAAGGTAGCGAACCTTCTCACGCGCTATGTGTCGTGGCGAAGGTTGGTTGCCGAAGCTCGGCGGAGCGGAGCACCTCGTCCCAAAGTGCCGGAGATAGGGCCAATTTCGATCAACCTCGATCTGACCACGGCGTGCAATTTTCGGTGTGATCATTGCATCGACTGGGACCTGCTAAACGTCAAAGCCCGGCACCGTGAGAATGAAATCCGGCAATCCTTGGTCGAACTGAGGCGGCGAGGATTGGAGTCCGTAATCCTTATTGGCGGCGGCGAACCAACACTCTATCCGCATTTTGAAGAAATGATCAGCTTCATAAAGAGCTTGGGGCTTCAGGTAGCCATTGTCAGCAATGGCTCTCGCTGCGACCGCCTGGTGCAGGTCGCGCCCGATCTGGCTAAAGGCGACTGGATTCGATTGTCTCTCGATGCGGGTAGCAACAGCCTGTTCCGTGCAATGCACAAGCCAGTGAACGATTCGATAAACCTCGACAGCATTTGCGGCCAGGTGCCGGCAATTCGCGCAGCCAACCCTGATATATCGATAGGATATTCATTCATCGTAGTGTGGGATGGAACAACGCGCGGTGACTCGTCAATCCATGAAAACATCCGAGAGATTGTCGATGCGGCACGCCGGGCCAAGCGCTCAGGCTTCCACTACATCACGTATAAGGCCGTACTGGAGCGCTGGCAGGACGGATCAGAAGTGATGGCCCCTAAAACCTGCACTCGTGCGGTTGACGACGTTTTGTACGAAATCCGCGCCGAACTCGCCAAGGCCCATGCGTTAGAGGACGAAACATTCTCGGTAAAGGAATCCACTAACATTCGCGCCCTCAACGACCGGTCGTGGGCAGATCTCAAGCAGCAGCCGCATACCTGCCACATGCAGATCCTACGACAGGTCCTAACGCCCCTGGGTATTTTCAACTGCCCGGCACACCGCGGTGTGGAGTGGGCCAGGATTGGCGACAAGAACGGTTACGCGGATTTTCAGCGAACGGCTGCCATCACGGAGGCAACGGCAGATATGCTGGACACGTTCGATGCTCAATGCCGCTGTGCTGAGGTCACCTGCATCTACAACAGCACCAATTGGTGGCTCGAAGATCTAATCGAAGGCCGTGCAGTGCTGCCAGACGGACTCGAACCCAGCTGGGAAGACTTTTTTCTTTGATGGTCCCGTCGGTTCTACGGTAGGAATTGCGACGGCCCGCAGAAGTCAGCTCGCCTGTCAGGACGGTGTCCAATTCGGCTTGCTCGATCAGATGACCGTGGAGCTCAAACCAATTTCAATGGCCTGCTAGGGCAAGCTGGACCCTGGGCATCAGCCAGCGATTCGCGCACCCCGTGGAAATGCTGAACGGCCGGCCCTCTTCGCCAGCTTCCAGGCGTTGGTCGCGCGGACACCCATCGCACAGCGGATGGTTGAAATCGTGAACAACAGAAACTGGAACGCATGAATCCCGGGCGCGCTACGTCTTGACGTGGCTGTTCCCTGCATCTGGAATCCGCAGACAGGCGAGACGGAGAGCGCTTACATGGCTTCGTAGAGGAAGGTGCCCATGCGCATGTCGGTCGTGAAGATATGCTCCGTCAGCCAGCGCTCAAGGTACTCGATATTCGCCTCGGTCACGCCTTCTCCGCCTCGCAGGATTTCCTGCTGCAACTCCCTGGCACTCTCGATCAGTTCGCGGTGCTCCGCCTTGTGTGCCGTTAGATCGTCGTAGGCATACTGCAGCATCAGGCGTTCTTCGTGGCTGAAGTGCCAAACGGTACAGTTGATCAGTTCCTCCAGTACCGCCGCCAGGTAGTCGCGCGATTTGCCCTCGGCAACGGCATGATTGAGGACATTGAAAGTATTGATCAGCATTCGGTGATCATTGTCGATCTCCGTGACTCCGACGCTCAGTACATCGCCCCAAACGATATCTTTCACGGCATTCACCTCTTGGATCGTCGCCGATTGGCATTCTGAGTACCATGACGCAATCCGTTGTCGCTGGCTATGACGCAGGTCATGTTGAGTTGGGCTGCCGAGGTCACACCTTTAGCCCACAGCGCGCCTTCGCCTTTCCATTGCGATGGTTTCAGGTCCGCCCCAAGGTCGCCTTCTGCAAGGGCGAGTTTCATTTGTGAATGTCCTGGATCCGAACGCTCGTCAACGACGCGGCAGGGTCGTCGCCGGCCTGCCGCAGCGACTGCTTGCCAGAGTCGGCCGCATGCGCCGTTCCCCGCACCTGTCCGCCCGCTGCCGACCGCGGTTGGCAGGGCGCACCCAAGCTGGACTCTGCAACCGTCATTGTTGACAATCGCCGTGCCATCTTTCCGACCAAGCACCAGGGAGTCAGCGCCATGCGGAGAAAATGGGCGATCGCTTGGGTTCTGCCGCTCGCATGGGCACTGTCCGGCTGCGGCGAGCAGCAGGCCGCGGAAACCGAAGTCGGACCGAGACCGGTCAAGTCGACCGTGATCGGCGAAGCCGGGCCGGGCGGCAGCCGTTCCTTTCCCGCACGCATCGATGCCGCGAGGCGCGCCGAACTGGCGTTCCGTATCCCCGGGACGGTGCAGGAACTGCCGATCAAGGAGGGCGACCGACTGCAGGAAGGCGCGTTGGTGGCACGCCTCGATCCCACCGATTTTCAGATTGTCGTCAACGACCGCCAGGCGACATTCGACAAAGCGCAAAAGAACTTCGCGCGTGGCAAGGAACTGGTCGATTCCGGTGCCATTTCCCGAAGCGATTTTGATCGCCTGGAGGCCGAGTTCAAGAACGCGCGTGCCGCGCTGGAGGCGGCCCGTCAGGACCTGGCATACACCGAGTTGACGGCGCCCTTCGATGGCATGGTGGCGCGCCGCCTCGTCGAGCGTTTCGAGGAGGTGCAGGCCAAGCAGCCGGTGGTCCTGGTGCAGAACATCGAGCAGCTGGAGGTCAAGTTCGACGTTCCCGAGTCCATCATCCGCAGCGTGCGTGGAGGCGGGAGGGCGGCACGTGGCGAGATCCCGGTCTACGCCACGTTCGAGGGTCAGCCGGGGCGGCAATTTCCGCTGACGTACAAAGAGATCTCGACCAAGGCCGATGCGAACACCCAGACGTTCGAGGCGACCTTCCTGATGGAACAGTGGGAGCGCGGTACCGTGTTGCCCGGGATGACCGCCACCGTGACCGTGAACCTGGCCGGTGTCGTCGACGACAATGCGGTCTTCACGGTCCCGGTAAGCGCGGTGGTGGGCGATTACAAGCTCGATCCCCAGGTCTGGGTGGTCGACGCGTCCAGCGGCACCGTGTCACCCCGGCCGGTGAAGGTCGGACGCCTAGTGGGCGACGGTATCGAGGTGCTCGAGGGGATCGAACCCGGCATGCGGGTGGTCACCGCCGGGACGCCGTTCCTCGTGGAGGGCATGCAGGTCTCGCTGTTGCCCGAACAGGAACAGGCCGAAGTCCGCCCCGACGATCTGAAGTATCAGCGATGAGCCACGCGACGACGCAACAGTCGACCGGGCCGCTGACATGAATGCCGGCGAATACTCGGTAAGGCGACCGGTCATTTCCTGGCTGGTCATCGTGATCCTGGTCGCGGGCGGTATCTGGGCCTTCGACAACATGGGCAAGCTGGAGGATCCGGCCTTCACGATCAAGCTCGCCAAGATCATCACGCTGTATCCGGGTGCGTCGGCGCAGCAGGTCCAGGACGAAGTCACCTACCATATCGAAGACGCCGTCCAGCGGATGGAGCAGGTCAAGAACATCAAGATGTCCATATCGCGACCCGGCCTGTCGGACATCCAGATCGAGTTCAAGGACAAGTATCGCTCCGAGGACTTCCCCGATATCTACGACGAGTTGCGGCGCAAGATGGCGGACATGCAGTCCAAGCTGCCGCCGGGCGCACACGCGCCGATGATCATCGACGAGTTTGGCGACGTCTATGGCGTCTATCTGGCGCTGACCGGCCACGGCTACACCTGGCGCGACCTGTGGGACGTCGCCGACCGACTCAAGCGCGAGATCGTACTGGTGCCCGGCGTCCGCAAGGTCATCATCGGTGGCGCCCAGAAAGAGGTTGTGTACGTCGACATCTCGCGTGCCCGCCTGGGCGAGCTGGGGATCTCGCCCGCCGAGATTGCGGCTGTACTGCAGTCCCAGAACGTCGTCACCGATGCGGGGCAGGTGCGCGTCGGGCCCGAGTACCTGCGCATCAATCCGACCGGTGAATTCGCGTCGGTGGCCGAGATCGGCGACGTGCTGATCGGCTCCGATGAGAAACGACTGGTCTATCTCAAGGACATCGCAGAGATTCGACGGGCCTACGAGGACGTCCCCAGCAAGATGTATTACGTCGATGGCCAGCCCGCGCTGACCCTGGGGATCTCGATGCAGGCCGGCGTCAACGTGGTCGCAGTCGGCGGGCAGCTGGATGACCGGTTCCGTGACCTGCAGACCATCATCCCGGTCGGGATGCAGTTGACCGAGATCTACAACCAGCCGGTCGAGGTCGACAAATCGGTGCGTGGTTTCATGGTCAGCGTCGGACAGGCGGTGGCGATCGTGATCGTGGTGCTGCTGCTGTTCATGGGGATACGGACCGGGGTGATCATCGGCTCGGTGCTGCTGATCACGGTTGCGGGTACGCTGCTGATCATGCATCTCAACGGGATCGAGCTGCAGCGCATCTCGCTCGGGGCGCTGGTGATCGCATTGGGGATGCTGGTCGACAATGCGATCGTGGTCGCAGAAGGCATGCTGGTGCGCATGCAGTCCGGGATGAAGGCGCGCGAGGCGGCGCGCGAGACTGTGGGGAAGACGATCTGGGCACTGCTCGGCGGCACCCTGGTGGGCATACTCGCGTTCTCGGCGATCGGCCTTTCGCCGGACAGCACCGGCGAATTCGTCGGCTCGCTGTTCTATGTGATTCTCTATTCGCTGCTGTTGTCCTGGGTAACCGCGATCAGCACCACGCCGTTGTTGTGTTCGCTGCTGTTGAAGCCACGCCAGGCCGACGCGAGCGACGGCGGGGATCCTTACCGCGGCAGGTTGTTTACGGCTTTCCGCGGGCTCGTCGCGCTGGCGATCCGCAGGCGCTGGCTGACAGTCGCGTTCGTGGTCGGGTTGTTTCTGCTGGCACTGATCGGATTCGGGAACGTCAAGCAGGCCTTTTTCCCGGAATCCAACACGCCGATGTTCTTCGTCGACATCTGGGAGATCGAGGGCAGCGACATTCGCACTTCGCGCGAGGATGCGTTGAAGGTCAGCGAGTTCCTGCGCGGCCTGGAGGGCGTCGAGCAGACCACGACGGTCATCGGCGGCCCGCATGAGCGGTTCACGCTGGTCTACGATCCGCGCGAGATCTCATCCGCCTATGCCCAGATCATCGTGCAGACCGACACCCGGGAGCGGATCGCCGAGATCTGGGAAAAGGTCGAGGCGTACCTGCGCACCGAGATGCCACGGACCGATCCGATCATCAAGTCCATGCGCATCGGGCCCGGGCGCGATTCGAAGATCGAGGCGCGGTTCCATGGGCCGGACCCGGCGGTACTGCGTCATCTGTCCGAGCAGGCGCAGGCGATCATGCGCGCGGATCCCGAATCGAAGGATATCCGCGACGACTGGCGCCAGCCGGTCAAGTTGGTGCGACCGGTGTTCAACGAGCAGGTCGGGCGGCAGCTCGGAATCACGCGTGAAGACCTGGCGGATGCGCTCAGCTATGCGTTCGAGGGCACGCCGGTAGGCCGCTATCGTGACGGTATCCGGGTGCTGCCGATCCTGATGCGTGCCCCTGAAGAGGACCGGGCCGACGTCGGCAACCTGCAGGACATCAGCGTGTGGAGCCCGGTGCTCAAGGCTTCGGTACCGGCGGCGCAGGTCATCAGTGGTGTCGAGACCGTGTTCGAGAATGCCGTGCTGCGCTCGCGCAACCGGATGCGCACCATCATCGCCTCGTGCAATCCAACCGGCGAATTGGCCACCCCCCTGTTCGAGCGCCTGAGGCCGCAGATCGAGGCGATTGCGCTGCCGCCCGGATACTCTCTGTCCTGGGGCGGCGAGTATGAAGACTCGTTGAAGGCGCAGGCAGGCCTGGGGCGCTCCCTGCCGGTCGGTTTCCTGCTGATGATCCTGACCACGATCCTGTTGTTCGGAAGACTGCGCCAGCCGTTGATCATCTGGCTTACGGTGCCGCTGGCGATCATCGGCATCACCGCCGGCCTGCTCGGCGCCAACGGTGCCTTCGACTTCATGTCGCTGCTCGGGGCTCTGTCACTGATCGGTCTGTTGATCAAGAACGCCATAGTCCTGATCGAAGAGATCGATCAGCAGATCGAGGGAGGGAAGCAACCACTGGATGCGACCCTGGATGCGACCGTGAGCCGACTGCGCCCGGTGGTGTTGGCTGCGGCGACGACCATTCTCGGCCTGATACCCCTGTTGTCCGATGCGTTCTTCGTGAACATGTCGATCACCATCATGGCGGGGCTGGGGTTTGCCACGTTGTTGACGCTGGTGTTCGTGCCGACCCTGTACGCGATTCTCTTCCGGATCGAACCCGACTGAACATCGTATCGGCGCGCGGACGTCGAAAAAGGGTTCGCACTGCCACGGTCGTTGCCGTGCAGCGGAATCGTTGTATGCAAGACGCGGCGTGCTATAACCTGACCACGGGAACGCGGGAGATCTCCATGCTCGCCAAACACCCAGTGATGCTGGCCTTCCTTTGTTCGCTGCCGATCGCCGCGCCGGCGCAGGCAGACGGCTTCGCCTACCAGGCGTATCTGCAGTTGCCTTTTGGTATGGAGGAGGCTCACTGGGGGCTGAGGGCGAGTTCCGATGGGCGGTTGTTCGAACCCCATTTCGCCGGAGACGGAGAAGTGCGCGAGGCGTTGGTCGATCTGCGATTTGCCGGTCTGAAGCGGTCGGGCCTGTCGATCAACGGTGTCGCCGTGGACCCCCTGCTGGCCCGCCTTTCCGCTGATGGCGACGCATCGGGCAGCGGTGCCGATCAGCGCGAAAAGATCGATTGGTACCAGGTTGCGGGCGTCGTGGTCGGGGTTGGGTTGATCGCGGCGGTACTGGCGGCGGACGACGTCAAGATCGAAGGGTGTTCCGGGTCGGCCTGCTCGATAGAACCGGAATCGCCGCCCGATCCCGACCCGGCAGATGCCGGGCAAGTCGACTGAGGGGCGTCGAACGCGGAAGATCGGTCGACCGAGTGCCGAGCCGGCGCCGTTCATCGTCTGCGGGGATGGGCCCAAGGCCCGCGCTGTTGGACCGGCCCAATCGCTCCGTCTATTCCCTCACCGGTCGTCGGTGTGTACCGCTCGTCTGCCAGATCCATAGGGCTGCCGTCGCCGCGCAGTGAAGCGTGGCACATCTATTGCTGGTTGCTGCATACGATGGTTGAAGAGGCAGGAATCGATGCGACGCTTCCACTGTAGCTGCGGACAGGCGCTGTTTTTCGACAGTGTCGTCTGTGAGCGTTGCAATCGCCCGGTCGGGTTCGCGCCGGACCTCGGTCGCATGGTTGCACTACACGATGAGGGGGACGGTCGATATGCCACGCTCGATACCGACGCGCCGCCCGGGCTGCGCTACCGCTACTGCAATAACGGCGAGCTGCACGGGATCTGCAACTGGCTGGCGGTCACCGACGATACAACGGACCTGTGTGTCGCCTGCAGACTGAATCGTGTGGTGCCTGACGTCGGCCGGCCGGCCAACCTCGAGCGTTGGTCGCGCCTCGAAGCCGCCAAAAGGCGCCTGCTATACAGCCTGTCCGTGCTCGGGTTGCCGGTTGCCGGAAAGGGCGACGAACCGCAGTCCGGCCTCGCGTTCGACTTCATGGAAGATCAGCGCAGCAACCCGGATGTCCCGCAGGCCTTCGTCGCGACCGGCCACGCCGACGGGGTGATCACGGTCAACGTGATGGAGGCCGACCCGGCCCAGCAGGTCATCGCGCGCGAGCGATTGAACGAACAGTATCGTACGCTGTTGGGCCACATGCGGCACGAGTCCGGTCACTATTTTTGGGACCGCCTGGTGCGAGACAGCGGGTTTCTGCGCGGCTTTCGTGGATTGTTCGGCGACGAACGGGGGGACTACGCGGCAGCGATGGATGCGTACTATCAGAAAGGCACCACACCCGACTGGAATGAAGCGTTCATCTCGGCGTATGCCAGTGCCCACCCCTGGGAGGATTGGGCCGAGACCTGGGCGCACTACCTGCATATGCTCGATACGCTCGAGACCGCGAAGGCCTATGGGATCGTGGGCGAAGCCGTCGGCGATGGCTCGCCGCATTCGTTCGAGGACGGCGTGGGCGAATGGATGCACCTCAGCGTGGTGCTGAACGAACTGAATCGCAGTATGGGCCAGGACGACAGCTATCCGTTCGTCGTGCCACCCCGGGTCGTCGACAAGCTGCGATTCGTCCACGAAGTGGTGCAGGCGAACCGCGCCGGTGAGTGACGCGTCCGACAACGGGTGCGGCCGTATCAGAGGCGTGCGGTCAATCCCGGTTCGATCAACCGCTGTCAGGCGTCTTCGACAACGATCTTGTCTCTGACGACGCCCAGGGATTGGAGGCTGTCGACCACCGAGTCGATGAAGCCGTCGGGGCCGCAGACATAGAAATACTGTGCGATGTCGCGGATATGACGCTGCAGTAGTTCGCGGTCGACGGTCCCGTGGATGTAACCCGGGTGATCCTCGTCCGATAGTACGAAATGACAACGCTCCCCGAACAGCGTCATCAATTCATTCTGATCGACCACATCGCGGTGGGTCTTGTTGGCGAACAGCAGTGCGTTGTCGGCCATTGCCCCGGAGTCGGCGAGCGTACGTGCGATCGACACGAAAGGCGTGATTCCCGTGCCGGCCGCGATGAACATGCCGGGCCCACGGTAACGGATGGTGCCGAACACGTCCCGCAGCAACACGGTGTCGCCGACCGCCAGATCATGCAGCCGTGTCGTTACGCCGTCGTGCGACGGGTAGGCCTTGATGATGAATTGGAGGATGGCATCTTCGGTCAGCGAGGTCGGTGTGAATGGGCGCCATTCATCGCGCCAGTCGTCACGGTCGATCGCGAGTTCGACGCCCTGGCCGGGCGCGTAGCTGAATCCGTCCGGCCGGGTGAACACGAACCGTTGTACGTCGTGCGTGTCGGTCTCGCGCATCAGCAAGCGGCATCTGTGGATCGTCATCGGCATTCTCCCATCGTGACGGGTGTTGCCCACGAACCGAGCAGGAGCCATGCCATGTCCGATGGACGACTTGGAAGCGCTGCCCCGTGCAGCAGACACCGTGCGGTCAACCGAAGGTTGGTGCCGGACGAGCTCGCGCACGTGCAAATCAACCGGTCGCGGTCGATTTGCAACACTGGATCGGAGGTTGCGGGAGCTGTACGGCGCGTTGCCGTGATGACCGTCGCCAGGTGGAAGCCACTACGGCACGTCGCGGGCCAAGGTGGCCGGTCTTCAAGGCCGGGTCCGGCCGTCGACGTGGATGCGCGCGGCGCGCTACAGGGATCGAGGTTGGAAGCACGGCGGCCACCCGGGCGGCGCGTCCACCCGGGCGACCGCCTGTATCACCAGGCGGCTTCGCGATGCCCACGACCTCCACCGAGTTCGAACTCGGCATCGCATCCGCGATCGACCCAGACGCCGCCGCGGTCGTATCCCCAATTGCGTCCCTGGATACAGCGGGTGTCGGAATGCTGCTTCACCAGCGTGACGCGTTCGCCGGTCCTGGCAGAGCAGTAGCGGTACCGGTAGTCGTCGCTGGTGCAGCGGATCCTCTTGTCGCCGGGGCCGGCATAGCCGCCGTCGTCGCGTCCACCCACCCGGAATTCCGCATCGCAACCGTCGTTGACCCATATGCCGTGACGGTCGTAGCCCCAGTTGCGCCCCTCGCGGCAGCGGGTATCCGAATACTGCCGAACCAGCTCGACATCGCCACGGATGGGGACACGGCAGTGCCGGTAACGGTAGTTTTCGCTGGTACAACGGATGGTCTTGGCGGAGGAACCCGGGTAGCCGTCGTAGCCCGAACGACCGACTTTGAATTCGGCATCACATCCACGGTCGACCCAGATGCCGCCTCGGTCGTAGCCCCAGTTCCGGCCCTGCTGGCAGCGCGTATCCGAGTACTGTCTGAGCAGTTCAACCTGACCGTTGGTGCGCGCCTTGCAGTACCGGTATTGGAAATCGTTGCTCGAGCAACGCAGGGTCTTGCCGGACGGCCTGCCGTAGTCGTCCTGACGGGATCGGCCGACGCGGAATGCCGCTTCACATCCGCGGTTCACCCACACGCCGCCGCGGTCGTAGCCCCAACTGTGACCTTCGCGGCAGTCCGTCTCCGAATACCGTTCGACCAGGGTTACGCGATTGTCGGTCTGTGCGCGGCAATAACGGTATTTGAAGTTGTCGCTCTTACAGCGGATCGTCTGCTCTGCTATCGCCGGCGCGGTGAACAACAAGGCACCAAACACCAACAAAACAATCCCTCTGATCATCGTCTTTTCCAACACCGGGGCCTCCGCAACCGCCTGTCCGACCAATATTCGAGCTCGAAACAAAAGATTAGCCCGCATGGCCGACTGGCGCAAAACCGGCTGCCCGAAGGGGCGCAGCGGTGCGCCCGGGCTTGGCGGGTGCGTCGCCCCGGGCCACGATGTTCGAGCACGGCTGCGCAACGTAGTTGTCTCCGCGCATACCTGCGCAGATCGAAGCGCAGGGATCCGCTGCGCGTGTGGACCACGGTCCAGGCTCAGGGACTCTGCTCGATGAGCTCGCGGGTTGTCATGTCTCTGAGGCGAGACTCGTTGAACGAGACCATTGCGTGAAGGCGCGCGTGGTAAGAGGAACGCAGGGTATCGCGGACGCGCAGGCGTTCGGTGTCGATGGCACCGCGGACCTCGGCCTCGAACGCGTCGCGATTGAAGTACTCGTCGACCTCGAGCACGACCTTGTCGGTCGCAAACCATGCGGCGACCGCTGCGGCCGCGCCACCGACGGGTGCGCAGATCCAGGCCGCGGGGCCGCACAGCAGACCTGCGGCGGCGCCTGCGGTCGCGCTGCCACCGACCCCGGTCGCCTTGATCGCCGTCTTACCGGCGGCCTTCGCCGCGAGCTTGGTGGCGGCCTTGGCCCCGACCGTCTTCGCCAGCGCCGTGGCCACCGCGCCGCCGCCGACCAGGGCGCCGGTGCCTTTGAGCACCAGGTCCCCGGTGCCAAAGCGTTGCCGCGTGTCTTGCATCACGATGTCTGCAAGCTCGGTGAGCTTCTCCGGCTGAGGCGCGGGATGGTCGGCCATGCGCTCGTGCAGCCTGCGCCGTAACAGTCGAAAAAATTCCGACTCGATCGCATCGGCGCCGTGCGTGATCTCAACCAGGCGATGCTGAAATCCGGTTTCGAAGTCCGTATCTTCAAACAGGATGCGCTGCAGGTCGCGGCCTATGTCATCGGATGCCGCGGCAGCCAGTTCGGCGTACTCACCCAGCAGTGAATAATGAAAGTCCAGAAAGTCGGGTATTGCCCGGTACACCGGTGCAAAGGCGGCATCGACCCGTTCGGATACCAACGCATCGATCTCGGCGACGGCAACGTCGAGGTCGCCTCGCACCTCTCGAAACACCTCCGGTACCACCTGTTGCAGTTTTTCCAGATAGGTCTGCGATAGCGCGGGGGGGCTCGCCTCCGGCGACGGGGGCACTTCGGACACCAGCTGCACCTTCGCCTGCACATACAGGTACAGCAGCAGCAGGATCAAGAGGGTCGACCAGAACGCCACCCAGAACCATCGCACGGCATCCGATACGTCACGCCTGTCAGGCATGCTCGGTATCGTCACGTGTCAGGCGGCGATGAGCCGCGTCGATCAGGCCCGCGCAAAGCGTGCCGTACCCCCACAGGCTCAGCGCATCGCCGACCAGGAAGGCGAGCCACGCAATCCAGCGGAGGCCGTGATCTTCGACCAGCGGTGAGGCCTTAATCGCCACCCACCACGATGCGGCCTCCGCCTCGACGCGCATGCGCACCAGGGTGTCCACGATTGGACATACCGCCGCAACCCCGGCGCTGGCGGTCTGCAGCGTCGGGCCCAACGCGAGTCCGTCGTCGAGATAGTCCGGTGGCGGCCGGTCGAGCTGCATCCACAGCAGTATGCCCAGCAACAGGAACACATTCACGGCGACCGCCCAGTGGCGTGCGAACAGGCGGCGATGGCGTTCACGCACCTTGAGCACCGTGCCGCCCAGGTGGAGCGCACCGAGAAAGAGAACGACAAGCAACAGGGCGTCGAACGCGACCACGACAAGCGTTGTGAAGTCCCATGTGGGAACTGCGCTCGCCAGCGCGCCGCTCAACACGCCGGCCAACGCGACGGCGTAGACGGTGGCGAACAGCCGGCCCCGGAGCAGGCGGTGCCACGTCGAATCCTGCTCGAACAGGCAATCGGCGCGGCAACGGCGACGCCACAGCAGACGTTCGCGGATAAAAAGCGTCAGCACGCCGGCAACACCGATGGGCACACACAGCGACCAGCAACCCAACCGGTAGACCACTGCCCACAACAGCAGTACCGCGGGGCCCGCGGCGATCGCGACGACCAGCAACAGCATCGGTCCCCAGTCTGTCCTCATGTCGGAATGAATCGCCCGTATTCGACGTCATCGGAGCCCGCAGTATAGGCGCCATGCCGCGGCCACCGCGAACGGCGCGGTGTCCTCGGTACCGTCGCGATGCGCAGCGTCGGGGCACCGGGTTCGAGAGGCGGTCCCCGAACTGTCCCTGAGGTCGTGTCACCGGGTCTTGCCGGTAACGGGCGTCTGGACTAGGGTTCAAGGACAACCGATTTGGCTCGGTCGCCACGGGCGTTCAACAGATCGTGCCGAATCTCTCTGGTACCCCAGGGTGCCTCGGGAGACACTGGCATTTGAAGCGTTACTGTTTCTATTGCGCCTTGCCGGACCTGGTCCCGCAGGCCGAAGACGGCGCCTTTGCGGCGCTCGATCCGGACCGCTGGCGGGTCACCGCGACACTCACCGCGATATCGGCGCGCCCGGCCCACGCGGTCACCGAGGGCACGCTGTTTTTCCAGTACAGCGAGGTCGCCAACCGGCTCAACTGTGTGCTGTCGCCGGATCGCTCGCCAGGTTTTCCCGATTCCCCGGTGCAGTTCATTGTCTATCGTGGCATCGAGCTCGACTCACTGGTCGAAGCCGATGGCCAGACCTTGCGTCAGGGGGACGGCCTGCTACAGCGGCTGTGGGCCGCACAACTGGATTACAACGCGATCTTCGGTCCGTCGCTGAATCCGACCATCGACCTGCTTGGGGTCGACACCGCTGCCGACGGGGCCAGTGAGGTTGCGACCCTGCTCGCGGGCGACGACGCGGCCCTTGCCCCTTATGCGCGACCGCGCGTGCGAACGGGCGACTACCTCGGGCGATTCGCAACCGACAGCGTCTCGATCGAGGTCGTGCTGTCCGACCCGCGTCCGGATTTCACACTCGCGCGGCTGCGTGCCGCCGAGAATGTCCTGATGGTCGACAGCAGCGGCGCACAGGACGATGCGGCGCGTGATTTCCTCGAGGCCATGCAGCGCGAGCAACTTCTGGCCTATCTCGATCCCTGTCACTTCTTCACTGCATTGTGGGCGCAGGGTGCACTGGAATTTCCGGGGACACCGCCACCCGACCTGGCCACCTGGATAGCGACCTGGTGGACGGCGAAGTATGCGTACATCGACATACGCAACGAGCACGGCCACTCACTCGATTTCTACCGCAATTACGCGGCCGTCGCCGGTGCCCCTGCGAGCGTGCGCGTGCAACGCGCCGCCGACATCCCGCACACGGTCGATTACCCGACCGACGGTTGGCCGTTGCTGCGCGGAGACCTGACGATCGGGGATTTCGATCCGTTGCGGGTGCAGCTGCCGATCGGTGACAACGGACCGACCAGGGCCCACGTCAGCTCACCCATGGGCGAGTACATGGTCGCGCTGAGCGCCAGTGGCGATGCCGGCTACACGACTGCGATCGCGCTGCAGCTGCCGCGTCAGGATCCGGTCTGGCTGCCGACGGTGTTCAGGATCCGCTATCTGCGTCCCCTGGGCGTGCCGGCGGTGGCGTCCGTGGACTACCGGCCGGTCGTCGCGCACCGTCTCGACGATATCCTGGATCTGACACGGCTCGCGGTGCACGATTCGCTGGATGCACCCTATCGGGCGTGGCGCAGCGCACGCTGGCGCAAGGTGTTCGTCGATGTCGGCCCGGCCACCGAAGGATTCGTACCCGCATGGTTGACGAGTGCGATCGACGAGGCCGGTGTCTACCTCTACGCGAGTCGCGCCCGGCGTGCACTGGTTGACCGCGACGCGGGGGAGATGCTCAGCCAACAGGGCCTGATCAGTGACGACCAGCGGGTCGCGGGCGAGTTGCCGTTCGCCGACCTGCGCATCGAAATTCTCGATTGGAACGGTGCAAGCCTGCATCTTGCCGATCTGCCCGGCATCGCCGCCGATGAACTGGTCGGTATCGCACTGACCCGGGACCAGTACCTTACGCTCATGGCCACGGTAGGTGGGTTCCCTCACAGTCCGGCGCTGGCCCGCCTGCACCTGATTCACGTAGAGCACCTGGCGAATGGCGTCCATGTCTTCGCGTTGGTGCCGTCGTCAGCCGGAGTTGCGGCCGACGGCCACTTGCACCCAATGGCGCCCATGCTGACGCCGGAAGCGCCGCTGTTCTATTCCCACTCGGCCGATCCCGCGTTTCTGTTCTCCGATGCCTATCTGGCGGGTCTGCCCGCCGACGTGGCCGAACACCCGATGGCGCATTCGTTCATCATGCCGGACAACCGGGTTTCGATCCGACGTTCACCGCAGGTCGTGAAGGTCTCGGCCGAGGCATGGGACGCGGCGGGCGAACAGGTCACCGACTCCCAGCACAATCTGGTTGGGCAGACGACCGGTCAGCGGCCTGTGCCGATCACGGTTCACGGCAAGCGGCTGGTCGACGACGAGACCTGGTTTCTCATCACGTTCAACGAGGCGACCGAACTGATCGATCCGGCATTCGTGCCGAGTAACTACGAGGACCCGCTGAAGGAGCGGCTCGGTATCGATGCGATCGCGATCGCGGGGCATACCCGGAGCATACCCGCCGGCACCGCCGCATGGGCGCGTGCCAAGTCCGACGCGATCATCGTTGTCGCCAGTTATCAGCGTTTCGAGCGTGACCTGCGCGACCTGCTCGACACGCTGACAGGCCAGCATCCCGACGATTCGCTGGACACGCTGATGACGCGCCTGCGCATGCTGACCAAGGAGCGGCACAGCCTGGTGGGAGCCACCAATCGGGAAGACCGGAACAACGGTGTGCTGTCACGCATGTTCGATGTGCTGATCGGCACGGTGACGCACGACGCCGACGGCAAGATCGTGTCGGCCGTGACGCCGGATCCCGGTCTTGAGGATGCGATTCTCGACCGTTTGCCGCAACCGACGATGTTGATGGGCGAGGCGATCGATACCGCGTTGCTGCTGTTCCGCGATTACACCGCCTTCTACATCGACGGTGGCGACGTCATCGATCTCCACCATATCTTCGTCGGCCTGGACGTGGTGCGCGGACAGCAGGCGGCAGTCCCGCGTACCATCACCAATGCCGAGCTGACCTATGCGATCTCTTTGCCCGGCGTCGATGCATCGCTGCTGATGCCAAACGACTTCTCGCATACCGTGCTCGACGCCGTTGCCGCCGCGCTGTGGGTGGGGGACATCGCGGCCGCGTTTACCCTGCAACTGGATCGTTCCCATTCGGCGTTCGAGAAAGATTGGGACACCGATCATCCCGGGGCATCGACGGAGCGGCGAGGCGAGGCGATTGCCCGCCACTATTTCAATGCCTCGGCGCCCGACAAGGACCTGTTTCCGGATGTCATAGCGTATCTGTTGCGACACGACCTGGGCCGCCGCGTGCGCGGTGGCGCCATGGCGCCACGCGATGCGCTGGTCGCGTCCCTGCGGCGCCTGCAGGAGGATCTTGCAGTGCGTGGTGACGATGCCTATTTCCGCTTTTTCGAGGACGACCTGCGGCGCAAGGCACCGACCGATGACCTGGTCGCGTGGATGGGCGCGATGATCGTGAACTTTGCGCAGATCTTCACGATGCGCAGCGCCGTGATGCAGGTGCTGGAGCAGGCGGCCGAGACCGACGCCGGCGCAGGTGATACCGCTGAACAGTTGGTCGAGTGGATCGAGCGCCTGGTCGGCCTGGGTGACGAGGTCGCGGCGACGATTGCCGATCTGCAGACCGACCTGGTCCCGTTCGAACAGCGGATCAATGCCTACGACGGCGATGGCGACATCAAGCCGTTGGCGCTCACGACGCAGTTCGTTGGCTGGTATCACCGCCGCGGCGGGATCGATTTCCTGGGGCGCTGACACCATGACCCAGTTGGCGAGTCTGCAGACCCTGTTCGACGTCAATGCATTGCGTCGCCATCTCGGTGAGGTGGCCGTCTGGTTCGGCGATGCGGTGCTTCAGACATTGCTGGCCCGCGTATTCGTGCGCGACCTGAAGGTGTCGCCAAACCCGGCCGGCGATGGCCAGTCGTGCACCTTCAAGCTGGTATTGCCGCAGGCGATAGCGCTCGATCTGCCCGTCGGAGGGATGCGCCTCGCATTGAACCCGGCAGCTGTACCGGGCTCGCCGAGCGTACTGGAAGGGACGCTGTCTTACCGTCTGCCGATGCTGCGTTATGCGGCCGAGTTCGATGCGGCGGCGATAGCCCAGGAAGCGCGCGCTGGTTACGACTTCCTGCGCGGGATCACTGCCGCGGATGACCCAGGTCTGATTGCGGCCACAATCGTCACGCTGATCGACGCACAAGATCCGGTGCAGCAGTTTCTCGACGACTTTGCGGACCGACATGGTGCACTCGCGGTAACGCCGACCGGCGATGCGGCCGCCGACGCGAGTGACATTGCAGTGGCGATGCATGCAGCCGGCGTCGACCCCGTCGACTATGTGTTCGAGCACCACATCGATACGGCGACGCCTGCGCATGCACAGGCCCGCCTGTCGATGCTGTTCAGCCCCTCGATCGATTTCGCCCCGGATGATCTGACGCGCCTGGTCACGCCGACGATCGAAGCGGCGGTACAGCGCCTGACGCTATCGCTCGGCCTGCCGCGTTGGCTGCTGGTGCCGATCAAGACGGCGGCGCACAGTGCGTCGGGCGTCGCGCCACAGGTCCTTGAGGGTGAACCGCTTCCGGAGCCGTATCAATGCGAACTGCGTGCAAGCATCGGTACGCTCGGCTTCAGCACCGCGCGCGGTCTGCAGAGCGGCGGCGGTGTCGAATGTTCACTCGACTCGGCACAGATCGGCGCGACGGGACTGCGTCTGACGGTCCCTGCGTTGACGCTGGATCTCTCACCCGGTCAGACGTCGCGTCGGCTTCGCGATGCCGGCTTCTCCGCCGGCTTTGTCGGTGCACATGCACGTGATGCAACCCTGACGTGGCGTCTGCCGTTTGACATCGACGGTGTGCCGGGCGCCGACATCGCGCTGCGGCTGAGCGATCTCGCGATCGGCAACCAGGGATTGTTGGCGGTCGTCGAGCAGGCATGGGCCATCGATCCGGCGGATCCGACCGGTCCCGCCTCGCAGTCGGTTGCACGAGTCGCCGGCGGTTTCCGCGTGGCGCTGCGCGAGGCCAGCGGCACACTGGTCTATCTGCCCGATGACCAGGCGGCCGGCGTCCCCGAACGCTGGCAACTGGGCGTGGCAATCGCCGGTCTGCTGCAGTTGCCATTCGGACGGGCACTGATCGGAGCACGCTTCGCGCTGGAACTTGACGGCGGCAGCACGCGCACCCGCGTGAACCTCGAGTTGTCATCGACGCCGCTGATGGTCGAGTTGGGAGACGGTGCTCGCCTGCAGTTCGATACGCTGGACGCGGGCGGCGTGCTGGCGGGCGACGGCAGCACCGATCTTCTTGGCAGTGCGCGTGGAATGCTCGACGTGACGTTTGAAGGAGTGGTGTTGCTGCAGGGCAGTTTCGATGCCCCGGCGCTGACCTTGTCCTACGCGACACAGGGCCGTCTGCAGATGGACGCCGTCTGGAACCTGGCGTTGTTCGCAGGTACGCCCTGGCACGTCTCGGTCGAAAACCTCCACAGCCGGTTGGAGGCGGTCGCGACCGCGTCTGGCATCGAGCAATTGAGCCTGGAGCTGTCCGGGTTCAATGCCGAGCTGCAACTGGGCGACGCGCTCGCGCTGCGCATCGAAGACTGCGTGATCGATCTCAATCCCGACGCAAGCCCACAGCCGATTCTCGATCTCGGGTTCGACGCGGCATTCGTCGGCCTGATGGCGCGACGGGGCACGCTGAACTGGCGGCCGCCGGGCAGCGCGGAGGCGCTGCAGGTGGAGTTGGGACTGATTGCGATCGGGTCGACCGGCGCGGCGTTTCGCCAGTCGTGGGTGACGGCACCCGTAATGCTGGAACTGTTCGATCAGATGTCGCTGGGTCTGACCTCGGTCGACGGCCTGCTGCTGCTCGATGGGCGCCCCGGCAGCCGGCTTGAAATCGGCGGGCAACTGCAGTCTGCGATGTTCTCCGGTCCGCTGCTGGCGCGCCTCACCCTGCAGCAGGGGCCAACGGCCGACCAGGTGCGGCTGGCGTTGCACGGCAGCGCGGTCGAGGTCGATCTCAACGGTGCGGGCAGCCTGTCGATCGATGTGCTGCATCTCGATGGTGCGCTGAGCCCGTCCCGTTTTGCGCTGTTCGGCGAGATCGGCGGCGTGACGCTTCACCTGCAGGGCATTGCCGAGCCTATCCTGTTGGGCAGCTCACAGATGCGCCTCGAGTATGCCGGCGTCGAGACACGCCTGGAGATCGCGTTGAACGACGCGCAGGTCGTGTTCGACGGACTTGCGGGTCTGTCGTTCGGCGGTGCACTTCAGGTCACACTGGCGGATGGTGTGATCACCGGCGTGGTACTGCGTGGCACGGCCGACTGGGAGAGCCTCGGCAGCTTCGATCTGCCTGCTGGGTTGCCGCAACCATCGCTCGATGCCGAACTCAGTGCCGAGTTGCTGTGGACATCCGGCGCCTGGCAACTCGGTTTCCGCGCGGCGCTTGCCGACGCGGATGCACTGCTGGCGTCGCTGCCGGGCGCATTGCGTCCGGACCTACGCAACATTGCGTTCGTACTGAACGCGGTCCAGCAGGGTGCCGATGGGCACTTCTCCGGTGACGCGGCGGTGTCGCTGGAGCTGCGCCCTCGCGCGATCAGCGGGCTGGGACCGAGCGGGTTGATCACGTTGCGCAGCCCGGGGCAGGGCGGATGGATTCGCGCACAACTGAGTGCCGCGGTCGGCGGGGATGGATCACAACTGTCGCTGTCGCTGCTGGACCTGGTGGAAATCGATGTCGATCTGCCCGGCCTGCCGCAGAGCGAACCGGTGGTGCACATCGTCGTCGAGGCGGCGACCCTGGCCCTGCGCGACGACGCGCAGCTGTCGGGACAGATCGGCTTTGCGGGCCGGTTCGCGTTGCGCCCGGTCACGCCCGCCGAGATCGGCCTGCCTCACCTCCCGCCGATCGTCGACCGACTCAAGGGGTTGTTCGGTGGGCCACAGCTCTCGACCCTGTCCGGCGATGCCACACTGACGCTGCAGTTCGTCGGCGACCGCCTGCAGACCGATCTGCTGTGCACCTTCGGCGAGGCAGCACTCGATATCGATCTGTTCGATCTGCTGCGCGGCGCCGTCGGTGGCGATGCCGCCAGCGCGGCCGACGAGATCGATCTCGATCTGGAGATCGCTTTCCGGCCGCGGCACATTGCGATCAGGCTGGGCGCACTGGCGCAGGACGACGTCGGGGATTTCGCGTTCGAGTTCGCGATCGGCCTGGAGGCCGCCGGCTTCTCGACGACGATTCGGTTGGCGTTGTCGGAACAACGGCTCGCGTTCGGATTCGATCGCCTGGAGATCCCGGTTGCATTGCCCGAGTTGCCGATAGCGCGCGGTGATCTGGATGCCTTGCGGGGCTCGGACGGACACTGGGATGCAGCGACCTGGCAGGCAATCGAGGCGACCATCGACGAACGTCTGGCCGACGACAGCGACGAGCTGGCGCTGAAAATCGACACCTTGGAACAGCTCGAGGCCAGCCCCTCCGACGATCCCGGGTACGCGGCGCAGCTGTTCCAACTGCGCTATCGCAGCCTGCCGGAGATCCGCAAGCGGATCTTCCACGATACGGGCAACAAGTTCCTGACCGGGGCGATCATGGCCGTGCACCGGATGCTCGGCGAGTACAGCGACAGCAGCGCCCAGGCCGCCTATCAGGGTATGGTCGAGGTCTACCAGGATGCAGTCGACAGCTCGGTGGGCTCGCTGCACTTCGATACGCGGCTGCAGTTCGTGATCGTCGATGCGCAGTTCGTGCTGCCGTTCGACAACCCGACCGATATCCGTGTCGAAGGCGGAGCCTCGTTGCAGGGCTTCGCCCCCGACGATCCGCTCAAACCGCTGGAACAGCTGGCGTTCAAGCTCGGGCTGTCGGCCGACGCGGTGTTCTTTTCGGTCGAGGGCGGCAGCGATCCAATCCGGTTGCCCGACTTCGGCCGCTACCCCGGCAACGGGATCGTGTTCGACCGGCTGCTGATCGGCTATGGGTACAGCAAGAACTCGCTGCTGGTGGATTTTGCGGGCGAGCTGCAGCTGTCGCCGCAGCTGATCGAAGACGTCGACAGCTCGGCAAGGATCGGTGCCGGGCTGCGTCTGCCGCGCAACAGCCGGCTGAAGTTCAAGGTCGACCTGATCCCGATCGTGCTCGGCGAGGTGGACTTTCTGCTGCCGTTGCTCGCGTTCGACATCGATCTGCGCAGTACCGAGATGCCCGCGCCCTCCGGCGGTCCCTGCACGCCGGCCTGGGACGGTCTGCAGTTCCACGCGCCGGGAATCCTGCGTGTCGACGTTAAGCGCGCCAAGGTCTCGCCGTTTTTCGGCCCCTTGCCGGCACCAAACACGCTGTACGCGTTCGACATGGATCTGGGTGACGAGGCGCTTGGCTTCACCCAGGTGTGTGACGACTACCAGGTCATCCTGGGCGCGGTACCGATCCCGTTCCTCGCCGACGCCACGCCGTTTTTCGAACGCTACTGCACCGATCTGCGGTTCGCGGGATTCGGCGTGCATTTCGAGCTGCGCCGACCCTTCCCGCGGCGGGACCCGCTGATGGTCTTCGAGTTGCTGGGACTGGTGGCCGATCCCGGCCTGCCGGTCGATCCCACCGGGCATCTCGCGGACATCATGTGGGCGCAGCTGCAGGATGCACGGATCAGCCTGCCACCGCCGGTGCTCGCGATGTTCCCGGAACAGGGGCGGGTGATCACCCGCACGCTCGATGTGCGGATCAATGTCGGTACCGTGATCGCCCTGGCCCGGCACCTGGCCGCCGTCATCGATGCACTGCGCGAGCGTATCGCGCAGGCGGGTGACGAGATCGGCGACCTGGTGGACGATCTCACGCGCGATCCGCCGCCGGTCGCAGTCGACGAGTTGCTGGCGTCGCTGCCACGTGAGCTGCGTCGCGTCGAACTCAACGGCAGCTTTGCCGGCTTCGCGGCGAGCGCGGTGTTCCTTTTGATCTCACCCGGGGAGATGCGCGCGGCAATTCAGGCTGATCCAACGGACACGACACCGTTACCCGACGGTCAGGTGCGTTGGGTCGAAGTGGTGCATGACCGTTTCTCGCGCAATCCGCTGCGTGGATGGCGTGCGATCGATCACGGGCTGAAGCGGGGACAGACGGGCCATTGGCGGGTCAGCGGCGGCGCCTTGCTGCAGGACCACAACGTCGGCGACAACTCGACCGCACGCTATGGAGCCGCGCTGGTGCGCGAGACCGAGCCCTTGCAGGACCTGCGGATCACGGTCGGTCTCGCCTCGGGCGATGACGACGGGATCGGCGTGCTGTTCCACGTACAGGGTGATACCAGCTACTACCGCTTTCGCATCACCTCGGCGCAACGAACATGGCGCCTGACGCGCCTCAAGGCCGGTGTGACCCGGGTACTGCAACACACCGAGGCGGCGTATGTGCCCAATCGGACCTACAGGGTTCGCATCGAGGCCCGCAGCGTGCCACAGCAGGGCATCGCGCTCGAACGCCGGCGACAAGGCATGCGCGTCGCGGCACAGGAACTTGCGCGCACCGCGCGGACCTCGTCGAAACCGCGCTACACGACGCATATCCAGATCTGGGTCGACGATGCCCTGTGGTGCGACGTCGTGGATGCAGACCGCCCGCTGACAGAGGGGCAGGTCGGTCTCGACAGCTGGTGGAACAGCGCCGCGCGTTACACGGATCTTCGGATCGAGCGCGCCGAGCGTCGCAGTGATGATCCGTTGCACATCGATGTGCGTGGCCCGGCGCAGGGTGTGCTGCCAGTCGTGCGGCGGACGCCGTCGGCGATGCCGGCCACGACTGCGACGGTCGCATGGACGGTCGATGATCTGGCGGGATTCGGCGATGAGGACCTGCTCGCCGCGATCGAGGACCGCGGTGTGCCGGCGGTGGTCGTCGCGGCACGGGTAACCCTGCTTGCCGCGCAGCAATATCGCTTCGTCGGGACCCAGTATGCGGACGGACGTTTTGCGCTCGCGACGACGGCGGCGGTCGAGCCGTTGCAGCTGTCGGTGGCGGGCATCGACGTGGCATTGCCTTTGAGCGTACACGGGCGCATCGCGCTGCGTGGACGGGCGGCCGGCGCCGATTCCTGGGCGCAGTTCAGTGCCGCCTTGAGTGGCGAATGGACATTGCCAGGCGCGTTGGCGCGTCTGGTCGTCGGTGTTGAGCGGCCTGCCGGGATCGTTGCCGACAGCCGCGGCCACTTTCGCCTCCAGGGCGACGGCGAACTCCAGCTGTTCGACGACGCGCTGCGTATCGCGGGGGCGGTCGATATCAGTGACGCGCACATCATGCTGAGCGGTGCACTGGAACATACCTCACCGTTGCGGATCGCGGCACAGACGCCACTCTACCGAATCGAACTCGCTGCACAGGGGCGCCTCGGCCCGGGTCGCGATTTCCACCTGACTGCAGATGGCGACCTGCAGCTGCTCGGCGTCGCCTGCACGGCGGTGTCCGCCGAACTGACACCCGATGGACTGGCGCTCGCCGCACGTCTTGCACTCGGTGACAAACCGTCGACGATCAAGGGCTTCGCCCTGGGCGAGGTCGACGCGACGCTGCGCGGCCAGCTGGGATTCACGGGCGCGGCACCGCGGTTGAAATTGGGAGGAGAGGGCCGGCTTGCCCTCGGCGGTGTCGAGGTCGCCGGTCGCGTCGGTATCGAGGCCGACGACGATGGCTGGTGCGCGCGCGCCTCCGGTCGGGTGTTCTGGCAGGGCCATCACTGGTTGCAGGGCGAGGTGGCGTTGTGTGAAGACCGGCTGCATGTCCAGGGTCAGGCGCGGTTCGCGCTCGATCTGACCGGATCGGCACTGCCCGGCAACATCCAGGTCGCCGGCCTGGCCCTCGGTGCGACCCTGGGCGGCCGGTTCTCGGTGCGATCGTCCGGTCGTCTCGCGGCGTGTCGGTTCGATCTCGATTGGACCCTGGCGCTGCGTCTGCCAGGTGCACGCGCCGATCAATCGTTACCGATCATTGCGCAACGAATCGCGATCGACCTGCCGAACCTGTCGGGTAACTCGAGCAACCAGGTGCTCGCCGACCTGGTGGATATCAAAGGCATCACGCTGTTCGATCTGGAGGGTGTCGTGGTGCCGCTGCCGACATTGTCCGCAACACCGCACACCGCCCTCTACCTGCGGTCCGGTGTGCAGGTGCAGCCACCGTCGGTGACCTTCCCGGTCTCGATCCTCACGACCAATCCGGGGCCGTCCAGCGCCCCGAACGATCCGGGGCCTCTGCCATTCACCTACTGGGAGCAGCCCACGCTGAATCCAGAGGGCTTCGAGTTGACGTTCCCACACCTGTCGGACTCCCCACCGCCGTCGAACCCGGGCCAGTCTCCACTGATAGAACTGCCGCAGATCACACTCGACGACGTGTCGCTCAGCGGCAGTATCGAACTCAGCGATCTGGTGCTCGGTCTGCAGCTGCGCTGGCGTGACGGCAAGCTGGGGATCTGGATCAAACAGACGAAACAGTTCCTCGCATTCGACACCCTGTCGCAGCTGGGACCGCCGGGCGACGACTGACGCCGCGGGACCTCTCGGCTCCGAACGGCATCACGGCAACGGCACGGGTTCCGTGAACACGAAATCGTTGTCCTGCATTGGCGTGTGGCAGCCGTGGCATTCCTGAGCGAAATTGGCGTCGCTGCCATAGGGTGTCTGCTGTTCACCGATCCAGCGCGCATAGCCCCAACCGCCGGTCGAGGCATACTTCGCCGAGTCCTTCAGCATGAATTCGGCGTGCACGAACCTGCCGGGCACCGTGGCCGCGGGCCAATGCGAATGAGCGGCATCTTTGAGCACGATCTTGGCGAGGATGGCGCCATCGGGCCAGGGACGGGTCTGACCGGCACGGGCCGCGGCGATCGCGGTATCGTTGCCGAGGATCAGTCGCAGGGTCTGGTTGTCGGTACGGTGCGATACACCAATTGCCCGCCAGTCCTTGTAGCCAGCCGGTATCTCGATGCCGTTTGGCGCCGGGGCGACATCGGCGGCGCGGGCGCCGCCGGCGACCGGTATGCAGAGCGACGCGGCGAGCAGGGCGTAATGAAATCGATGGATTGGCATATTTCCTCCTGGTGGGTTGGCGGGGTGACCGGGGCCGCTCCAGTGGATCGCGCCCCGTTCGAGGTCACCACGGTTCACGGAACGACCGGCAGATCTCCGAGATCCACAGGGCCGTTGATGAAGAACTTGACCTGCTCGATGTTCGAGGCCACGCCGAGGTCCATGAGGTCCTGCTGCGTGCACACGCCATCGCCATCCGAGTCGGGTACCACGTCGGGTGCGTCGTTGTAGATGCCGTCGCCGTCCAGGTCGTCGGCGAGCGCCACGAACAAGGTACTCGATGTATCGACACCAAAGTTGGGTGCACCGATGATCCAGCTGTCCCAGATCTCCGCCTCGTCGTCGTCGACGTCGGTGATCCCAGTCAGGTTGAACAGGTTGGCGACGTTGAGACAGGGCCCGGCGCCAACCGTCGTCGTGGTCAGCAATACGATCAGGCCCGGCAGGCGGTCATCCGCGCCGGCGCTGAAAGTGCCGGGAAACGGCGGCACGTCGTTGTGCGCCGCGGGGCCGGTGATCTGGAAGCCCGGGGTTCCATTCGGGTTGATGGTGAATCCGGTCTGAGCCAGCGGGACATCGAACGCGACGGCGAGGTCGACGATCCAGCCGCGGCCACCGATTCCGACGCGGTGATTGCGTTGCGGCGCGAACACCTCGACCTTCGCCGGCAACCCGTGGCGGCGGTCGCCGGCGCGACCGCGCGTATGCCCGTCGAATCGATCGCTGCGACCAACGCCGTCGTCGCTGCGCGGTGCCGCTGCTGCGGGCACGATCATTCCGCTGGAAAGCCCAATCAGGCCGGCGAACGCCGCCGGCAGCCACCTGTTGTTCATTGAGATTCTCCTGAGTAGATGGGGTGTCGGTGGTGACACCAAAACCGCGAGCGGCGCAGCGGTCTTAGGCCGTTGTGCCTTGCAGGGGTGAACAACCGGCGCGCCGGTTTTATTCCGCGGGACCGTCGATTCGTCCGCGCGCATCGGCCGACAGGATGGCCCGGGATGTTAGAATTCGTGGCCAAAGCGCCGAACCGGCCCGGATGGCGGAACAGGTAGACGCAGCGGACTTAAAATCCGCCAGCCATTGCGGCTGTGCCGGTTCGACCCCGGCTCCGGGCACCACTCACGGGGTTAGCGCTTACTCACATTGGAATCGTATGCCACACTTTTGTCACAGCAAGTGGCAAGAGGTGGCAGCCGATGGCAACGATCCGCAAACGGGAAGGGCGCGACGGCAAGACCAGCTATCAAGTCCAAGTCCGCCTACGTGGTGAGGCGCCAAGAACGCGGACGTTCAAGCGACTGACCGATGCGAAGGCATGGGCGCGGGACATCGAATCAAAGGTATCCCACGGCGAGTACGTCCCCACGACCAAGGAGCGCAAGCGCACGTTTGGCGATCTGGTCGACAAGTACATTCGCGAGGCGATCCCCAAGAAGGTCCACAACAAGGATCGGCGAAACCTCGAAACCCGATTGGGTTGGTGGAAAGAGCAGCTAGGACACCGCTACCTGTCTGAGATCCGGCCCAGCGATATCGCCGAGTGCCGTGACCGCCTCGAACAGCAGACCAACCGACTCGGCAATCACCTGACCGGGGCAACAATCAACCGTTACCTGGCCGCCGTCGGCGCGGCGTACAAGCATGCGGTGAAGGAATGGCATTGGGTGGAGTCGTCGCCAGTCCGCAATGTGGCGCGCAGGGCCGAGTCTGCAGGCCGCACTCGGTTTCTCGATGACGACGAACGCAAGCGACTGCTATCGGCTGCAAAGGCCAATGAAAATCCCGACCTTTACCCGGCCGTCCTGCTCGCGATCACCACCGGTATGCGCAAGGGTGAAATCCTGTCGCTACGCTGGCCACAGGTCGACCTCAAGCGGTCCCTGATCCAGCTGATCGACACCAAGAACGGCGAAGCCCGCACGGTCCCCATCCCGAAGATCGCCGCCGACCTGCTGACTGAGCGGGGCAGGGTGCGCAGCCTGACCGATGATCGCCTGTTCACTGTGCAACAGGACTTCGATCGGTGTTGGCGCGAGGCCCTGAGAGCCGCTGAGATTGCCGATTTCCGATTTCATGATCTACGCCATACCGCGGCGTCTTATCTCGCCATGCACGGCGCGACATTGGCCGAGTTGGCCGAAGTCCTGGGGCACAAGACACTGCAGATGGTTAAGCGCTACAGCCACCTGACCGAACAACACAAGCGCGGCCTGGTCGACCGGATGGCGGCGGGGGTGTTTGGCGATGACTAAGCAGAAAATCCCGAATCAGAGGCCGGAAGTGTTTCGGAAAAGTTTTGAAGAGCAATTCGACATCAATGTCACGACGGAGAAGATTGAAGAATTCGTCAACACAATCACTCAGAATCTTGGTTCGAGCTACGTCGTTCCAAGTGAAGAAAGCACCAAGGCAGCTGCGGCTTTCCTGCTCGAGCTGATCCAAGCCGGGAAGTACGGCGATTCTTGGAATTCCTACAAGAAACGAATCGGCGTCCGTCAGATATTCGGAGAAAAGCAGAAATTCAAAGCTGAATGGGAAACCCTGGACAGCCCGATGTACGGAGTAATGTTCGATCTCGTGCTGGAGAAAATCACGACTGCTGACGCCAAAGACCGGCTCCGACAGCTCGGATACCACGCCAGCGACCGCACTATTGAACGATGGATAAAGGCACTTAGACCGAGAGCCGAGCAGGATTTACTGTTTCGCGCACGACTCAGCCAAACGAAAGGCGTCACTGTGTACCGAAGCGATCCGCAGAATGATGATCACGATCTTGTCTTGGAGTGGGCCGAGCGCTGGTTAAGGTCGAAACGTTCCGCCAAAAAATAAGGCCGAATTCTGTCGGAGACGTCTCTCTAATCTCATCCTAACCTCCACAGCAAGCCCAAGGATTGGGCACCGTTAACCAATACTGTGGAGGTTTCTATGGCACTCATTCGCGTCAATGCGTTTGCCATCAAGCATGCCGATTCCGGCATCAAGGCCGGCGGTCTGCGCTGGCAGATTTTCAACGAGAACAACAACGGCCTGGCTGAGTCCGGCGCAATCGTGCGCAACGGTCGCGCCGTCTACATCGATGAGGACCGCTATTTCGAGTGGCTGCGCTCCGGCGGCAAGGTCGGTGCAGCATGAACAAAATCGAAAGTTCCGTCGACGCCATGCTGGCGTTCCACGAAATCGCAGGCGAAGTTCGCGCCGCCATCGATTCCGGCAACGCGATTCAGGATGAACATCGGGAAACGCTTGAGACGCTTTCACGCTACCTCGATCCCGAGTCGATGGCCCTCAACGCCGCGGATGCGCTGCACATTCTTTGGGAGGCCCACGGCAACGAGCAGTGGCCGCCAACGAGTGAACGGGTCAAGGGAGCGCTATGGACGCTACGTGAGTACCTGTACCTGATCGCACGCTGCTCGTATGCAAGACAGGACGCCGAATACATGCTCAGCCAAGACGAAAAGCTGAGCCAGCCGAAGCGTCGGAGGGCTGAAAAATGAGCAAGGCACCCGAGAAAGACCTGGATCGCTTCCATGTGAAGGACGCGGCGGACACAACGCTATCCGACCGTCACAGCGAGATTGTGCACCTGCAACGGGCGATTGCATTCCTGTTGGCTGATCGAGCAATGGCCGAGGAAGAGGGCATCGTGGTTTCCGAGGATCGATACCTGTATTGGCTGCACTCGTTCGCCAATGATCTCACGAACGAACTCGATGCAATCCACCAAGAACTCTGGGGGCGACTGAAAGCACAGGAAGAAGCGGCTGG
This sequence comes from Chromatiaceae bacterium, assembly GCA_024235395.1. Lineage (NCBI taxonomy): Bacteria > Pseudomonadati > Pseudomonadota > Gammaproteobacteria > Chromatiales > Chromatiaceae > Chromatiaceae bacterium. The sequence continues at coordinate 482,909 of JACKMK010000004.1, read as the reverse complement.
GGGTAAGAAATGAACACCTACGCAGCTCAACAACTTGCACTGACACTGCGTCACCTTGCATTTGAAGAGATGCAAAACCAACTCCGGGGTATGGAATTCGCCGTGTTGGTCGACGAAATCGCCGACACGATCGCGCGGAACCTTGAGGAAGACGAGGAAGGAAACGCCGCCGAGGTGGGGACCGAGGGCGGCGCGGAAGATGAAGCTGACGGCCGCCCGTTTCGAGTGGGTGACCAACATGGATGATAGCAGCGTTCGCGAGATTCTGACGCAACATCCCGGCGAACAACCCTATCACCAGACGCACCGTGTGGCTGCACTGCTGCGGATCGTCGCCGACGCACTTGATGCGAGCGCAGAGGCATGCCGTCAGGAGATCTTGACCGGTCACCGCATCGTCGACGGCTTTCTGTCTGACCAAGAGAGCGACGCATGAACACGTCAACCTGGTCAGATCTCGGCATCACGCTGCGCCGACCGCATGGCGAACAGCATGTCCGGTGTCCATCGCCGGCTTGCGCAGACAAGCGTGCGCCCTCGCTGTCCGCGAATCCAGACAAGGGCGTTTTCGTGTGCCACCGGTGCGGCTGGAGCGGCCGCGTCGGCAGCGCCTCGGATTGGCTGGGTGACCAGTTGGAGCGCATACAAAAAGCCGACAGGGAGCGCGACAAGGCGCGAGACACGGCCGCAAGCAATGCCAGTGCACTCTGGCACAGTGCCGGCCGAGCGATGTGGCACGAATACCTGAAGCGCAAAGCCGTGCTGCCCCTGGGTATTCGTCAGCGCGACAGGCTGCTGGTGATCCCGATGTTCGACAGCGACGGCCGGCTGTGGAATTGCCAAACCATCGATCAGGCAGGCGACAAGCGGTTTCTACGCGGTGGTCGCACTCAGGGGTTGTACTACCCGATCCGCGGCGACTCGCACGCGATATACGTCTGCGAAGGCTTCGCAACGGGCGCGGCGCTGCACCTGTATTTCGAGAAACACGCACAGGTCGCCGTCGCGTTCAATTGCGGCAATCTGATTCACGTCGCCAAGGCACTGCGTGAGAAGTATCCAGGCACGCCGCTGGCGATCGCGGCCGATAACGATCAGTGGACAGCGGGAAACCCAGGGTTGACGCACGCGCGGCAGGCCGCTGCGGCGGTCGGCGCGAAGGTGATCTATCCCAAGTTCAACGGCCTGGACGTGGGCGGAAGACCGACCGACTTCTGCGACCTGCATCTGTTGCAGCGGGAGGCGGTACGTGTTGGCTGATCGGAACATCGAAACGGAACTGCCACCGTCGCTCTACCTATCACTGACCGAGATCATGCAGCGCAAGCTGGTATGGGATTGGCTGGTCGAAAAGTTGCTGAAGCGTGGCAACGTCTATCAGCTACATGGGCAGTCGAAGGCCGGCAAGTCGCTTGTCGCGCTCGATATGGCGCTGCACCTGGCACAGGGGAAAGACTGGTGCGGACGCCGCAGCATGCACGCGATGGTGGTGTACGTCGCTGGCGAGGCCGTCGAGGACATCGAGGCCCGGATCCAGGCATTCGCCAAGGCGCGCGGACTCGAGGAGGACGCGCCGTTCTACCTTCGGACCAAACCGGTCTACCTGACCGGCGAAGCCTACGCGCAGGGGTTGGCCGACGAGATAGCCGAGCTTCAAAAGGATTGGCCAAACATGCCGGTCGCTGTGTTCGTCGACACGCTGGCGCGCAACTTCGGGTCCGGTAAGTCTGAATCCAGCGACGCCGACATGGGCGCGTTCGTCAACAACGTGATCGACCTGGTCACACGCCCTCACAATGCGACAGCCGTCATCGTCCATCACCCTGGGCACGGCGCCAAGGATCGAGGCCGCGGGCACTCCAGCCTTCCTGGCGCCGTAGACGGCACGCTGATGGTCGAGCAGTGAGAAGGGATCGTAGTGCTGAGTACCACCGAGATGCGCAATCTGGCTAGCGACGAAACGGCGCTCGCGTGGTCTATCCAGGGCGTCGACCTCGACAGCAAGGACAACTTCGGGAATCCGGTATCGGCACCGGTGCTGATGGCGCAGGAAGATGTACCGGAAACATCCCGGGCTACTGCCGGGCTTGGCAAGCACCAGACCAAGGCACTCGACGTCCTACGCGGCCTGATCGCGGACGCAGAGACCAACACCCAGGGCCACAGCATTGCACGCATACCCTGGCATCTGTGGAAAGACGCCATGCAGGATGCTGGCATTCCACGCAACCGCGTACCCGAACAACGCGACACCCTCGTGTCTCGCGGACTCGTGTTGCAAGACGGCGACAACTACCGGTTTCCGGGGAATGGCTACTGAATGTCCGTTCCGGTGTCCGTTTGTCCGTCCGGTGTCCGGTTTCTATAGAAAACCGGACCGGACCGGACAACCTGACGTGACAAGACCGGACGGAAGCGGAATGAATCGGACAGCAAAGCGGACAGTAAACCGGACAAACGAGCCAGCACGATGAGCAACGTGATCCAACTCAAACCAGCGACTACAGAATACTTCGGAGGCTGTCCCCGATGTGGAAAAACAGACGGCTACCTGAGCATTGGTCGCGATCACTACTTTGTCTGCGACGCGCATAGAACCTACTGGTACGCAGGTTCAAACCTGTTCAGCAGTTGGCGGAAAGAAACAGAGGCGGACTGGCAGCGCAACCGGAACGAGTTGGCCGGATATCGACAAGTCGAGCCGGTGATGCCTTTGGAGGCGGAATGAACACGGCTGACGTGACTTGGTTAGCCCCGGCAGCCACCGTCAAGTGTTGCCAACACAGTGCTGAACGCGGATTTCAGCTGCCGAGGCTAACAAAGCCACTCTTCGTCAGAGTGGCGGAATCTGGTGGCAATCGGTCGACTCTCGCGGCCTCGCCGAGTTGGCTCGGAATGGCATTTAACGAAGCTGTTCGGTACGTCCCATTGCCTTACCCACTTTGTCGGCGGGTCGGGGAAAAGGTTCAGAAATTCGTGAATGCAGGTAGTTATGTGACGGCGGTGTTACACGTCCAACGGGGGTGGCGAGTTGGAGAACAAAACAAAGCACTGCGAACCCGAAAAACTGTCGAAGATCGGGCTGCGCGGAACTCGCGTACGGCGATGCGCCAGAAGGACCCAGAGTGCCACGGGTCCTTCCAGAGGGTTGGGCACAGCAGGTTTCGAGCACCGCGATGTTTGGCTAGCCAAAGACTCTCCAGGGCGATTCTTAGCACGACGAGGGAAGAACGATGCAGGACCTTCTAACCAAACGCGACCTGGTCCGCCGGTTCCAGGTCTCCGAGGTGACGGTCGCCAACTGGCAGCGCCACGGTATGCCACACCGGACCGCTCCGGGTGACAAGATCGGTGAAGGCTGGGGATTCGACCTGGCCGAGGTCGTCGACTGGCGGCGATCCCAGAAACAACGCCACGTCGCACTCGGCGGCGTCCCGCTCGAGGACCTGCCACCCGAGGCCTGGGGGCGGCCGCATCACCTGAATGGCTTCCGCTATTTCGCCGAGCAAGGTGCAAACGCCTTTCTCTGGCACTGGTTCCACCACTGCGAAGGCTTCGATCTGCTCGCGGTCCTGCTGCGCGACGCACACGGTGGCGACAAGCGCAAAGCAGCCGATGACCTGCTGATGATGGTCGTCGGGCTCTTTGGCGCCTATGCCGATTGGGTGTCGTCGGATGCGTTCAACGAGGCGTTCCGGCGCGACGGCCCAGACCTCGACGCACTATGGAGGCAGTTCAGCAAGGACGCCGTATCGATCAAGCCACCGTCCGACCCTGAGCAGATCCAGATGCAGATCCCGGACTGGCTGCTGATGAAGTCCGCTGAGTTTGCGCGCACGTACTGGACCGACCAATCCCAACCAAACAGCGAACGGAAACGATGAAAACACTGATCAGCCACGATGCACAATGCCTGGCATTCGTGCCCCACTTCACGCAAGTCGACGGTTGCTTGACCACGGCGAAACCAATCACCCGGACGCAACTGCTCGAGGCGGCCATAGCGGCCATTGGTGGGCAATTGAGCCGCATGGACACACTTCCAGTGTCCAACCCCAAGCCAGCCGTAGGTGTACCGCCATCATCGTTGAACCGGCCTGTGGTGTGCACCGAACCGAGCACGCCACTGCTCGTAAAGTGGCTCCAGATGTACTACGAGCCGCTTAGCATCGAGGCCGCGCTCGCCGTGTTCCAGACCCGCACTCGGGTTATCGAGGTGTCGGAGCTGGCCCGCGGCACCGCCGAGCAGGTGCACCTGCTTCCGCAGATGATCGTTGAACGTGCCGTGGCACTGCAGGCATCGCAGGTCATCGTCGTGCACAACCACCCGGGCGGCATCCCAGCACCCAGCCCAGCCGACATCAAGTGGACCCACGATGCCGGATTACGCCTCGCCGCTGTCGGCGTCCATCTCGAAGATGCGTGGATTATCGGACACCGTGAATGGTCCTCGCTGCGTTACCTCGGCCACCTGCGGGACTATGCCGCGGAGTTCGTTCGTTTAGCCGACGATATGGCCAGCTGAGAGGCGCGCAAGATCGATGACGCACCCGGTCGACCACCTGCTGTCACTGGCGCGCCTGGCTGAACGCTACGCCGAGCCTGCGCTGGTCGAGTGGTTGGCGGAAGGGCTCGATCAGCATCTGTATCGCGGTGTCAGGCTCGACAAGGCCTTGGGGCTTGCGGGTGGCCAGGGTCGGCGCACGGCACGCCGCCGTTTCCTCGAGCGCGAGCGTAACCGTGCGCTGCGGGCCGCCTGGACGCTGTGCGACGGCGAGACGGACTGGGATCGATCCAAGGAACTGGCCCGGCAGATCCGCCGCTTCGAGGCTTTGGTGTGGCCACACTGGCAGGTGTTGGCTGACCCACCCAGCGACGCCTCGCACCTGCGGCAGCACCTGCACCGCGCCTTTCAATGCGGGTTGGTGCCCAGCTCCGATTCGCATGTGCACGACCTGTGCGCGCTCTCTTGCGAATGACCCGTATTCATCGTGTTGGCCCACGTCCATGCTTGGTCACGAGGCAGCTCCTCATGGTTGAGTCAGACCCGCCCGGCGGTCCGCCTCCAAGCCGGGCAATCTTCAATCATCGGATCGGATAGACAGGATGAACACGACAGTGAACCCCGAAACCCAGGTCTTCGAACTGCAATGCCTGAAGGGTGCGCAGGGGATCGACATCGAAACCCGCACGGCGGCCCTCTGGCAGAAAGACAAGGCGTTGCGCGCCGAGTTTCCCGACAAGGCGGCCGCGACCAGCTATTTCCGCTCCCTGGCACTGAATTCGCGCCGTATCGCGACCCAGAACGACGCCCGGGTGTTGAGTGCGCACCCTGATGTCCGCGCGTTCTGGGAGAGCGTGACCAAGGCAGAAGCGCGCGGCCTGTCGCGGGCACAGGCCATTCGCAAGGTCGCTGTCGATGACCCCAACCTGCACGGGCGGTATTTGTCCGCCGTCAACCGCTGATCAGGAGTCGATCACATGGGTATTTTTGACTTTGGCGCGCTGAAATCGGCAAGCGCCGCACTCGAAGACCAGCGCACCAAGCTCGAGGCCGAGTTGGCGCGGATCAATGCGGGCCTGGAGGCACTGCGCAGAGAGCGCGAAGACCTGATCGAGACTCCGGTGTTGAACAGCGATCTGGCTGACGGGCTGTGCGGTCTGGTCGATGCGCAGGCGGCCGAGTATGCCGACGAACTGCGAACGTCGCTCGAACCTTTCCGGCGCAGTCCTGCAGCGGTCGCCCACCAGGCCACCCCAGAGATGTTCACGGTCGACCGGATCATGAAGACCCTGGCACGGCGCGACGGTGTACTGCCGGTATTGCGGGCCGCCGAGGGCGGCTGGTCGAACGGGATCCAGGAACAGGCTCTGCTCTATTTCTTCGGCGACACCATCAAGGCCGGCATCCGCCGTGCGGTCGAAGGCTTTGACGATGCTGGCGCCATCGCGTTGTCTGAACGGCCGAAGCGCCTGGAGGCCAACAGCAAGAAGATCGCAACGCTGACTGCGCAGTTGGGCGATCTCAAACAGAACGCGCTTACCGCGGGTTTCATGGTGCGCTACAACCAGAAGGTCGAGCCGATGACCGATGCCGAACGCCGGCAGTACGCGGCGCAATTGGCAGCAGGGGCGTAAGTGGTGGCGCTCCCGCGCGAAAGCCTCAAGGCCGCGCGACTGTACCTGCGGGTGCTGTCCGGTAACCCGTTCCTGACCGTGCCGAAGCCTGACGAGCTGCCCGATCTCGAAGCGCTGCTGCGCAAGATCGACGGTGTCGAGATGCTGCGCCTGGTGCACCGCCTCGGCGAGTCCGGCTTGATCAAGCTGAAGGCGATGTGACATGCCAAAGCGGTGCGGGTCCTTCCAGGCCTTGCGATTCACGCGGGTTTCGACGACCCCGATCAGCGGCTATTTTCCGAAACCCATAGGTAGTATCTAGTGACTCCCGCAGGTGACCTGACATGACTGACCCACGCGCCCGATTCCTGCTGACTGCCGATGACAAGGCCTCACAGACCGTGAAGAAGCTGCGCGGTGAGGTGGATTCGACGACCAAGAGTTTCGTCGGGCTGAACAAGTTCCTTGCCGGCGGTGTCGCGGTGGTCGGACTGACCAAGCTGACGACCTCAGTGGCGGCGGTCGTCGGAGAGGCTGAGCAAGCCGAACGGCAGATGTTCAAGCTGACCCAACTGGTCAAGGCGACCGGCGGCGCCGCGGGACTGACCGCAACCGAGATCGACGACTTCTCGCGCTCGCTGGCACGCAGCACGCTCGCCAGCACAGAGGGTGTCCGCGATGCCGCGGGCGCCTTGCTGACGTTCAAGTCGATCGGTGACGAGACCTTCCGCGAGACCCTGACCCTGGCGCAGGACCTCACCGCGACGATGGGCACCGATCTCAAAGGCGCGACCCTGCAGTTGGCCAAGGCCCTGGAAGATCCGGCAAACGGACTCACCGCCTTGCGCAAATCGGGTGTGTCGTTCACTGAATCCGAGCGCGAGTTGATTAAGTCGCTGGCGGCATCTGGCAAGCAGCTCGAGGCGCAAGACCTGATCCTCAAGAAGGTCCGTGAACAGGTCGGCGGTACGGGTAGCGCAGAGGGCAAAGGGCTCTCGGGCGCGGTCGACACGCTCGCACAGAACTGGGGCGAGCTGCTGGAGAAAATTGGCAAGAGCGGACCGATCCAGGCCGCGACAGCCGCCATGAAAAGCCTGGGCGGGGCCGTCGAGGAACTGAACCGCCAACTGTTCCCGAGCGAACGCGACCGGTTCTACGAGCTGATCGACCGTCGCCGCGAGCTGCTTCGGCAGATCAATAATCCGACGTACGGCCGCATTGGCTCGCTCGGCCTCGCGGATCAAGAGCTCAAGAAGGTCGAGGCCGAGCTGCGTTTGCTGCAGGACCGCAACATCGCGCGCATCAAGGAAACGGCTAGCATCCGGGAATCCGCCAAGGCGTTGCGCGAAGAGAGTGCCGTTACCCCACCGACCGTACCGGGACCCACGGCGCGCTCACTGGTGCCGAGCGTTACAGGCCTTAGCGGTGCCGATGACTTCGCCCAGTCGTTCCGTGCACTCGAGGAACGGCTCGACCCAACCATCGCCGCGACCCGGGACTACACCGCCAACCTCGCACTACTCGACGAGGCCTGGGCGCGGGGGCTGGTGACGGGTGACCGCTGGCAGGATCTGGTCAACACCCTGGCCACCGATACCGACGCCCTGGAGGCCGCGCAGGAAAAGCTAGCCGGGCAACGCGGCCGTGCCCTGGATCTGGTCAAAGGGCTCGATCCGGGCGCTGGCATCCGTGACCAGATCCTCGAGGTGCAGAAGCTGCGCGACGCGTTCCCGGACCTGGCCGATCCCCTCGGTGACGTGGAATTCAACCTGCAGGAACAGCTGGGCGCGATGTACCAGGCCACCCGGGGGCTCGCGACGAACACCGACGCCCTGCAAGCCTCCTGGAAGGACCTTGGACTCACTTTTACCAGTGCCTTCGAGGAAGCGATCGTTCAAGGCAAAGGGCTGCGCGAGCTCCTGAAGGGGATCGAGCAGGACGTCATTGGCATCGCCACGCGCGAGCTGGTGACCAAGCGACTTGCCGGGGCCGCGAGCACGTTCTTCGGCGAAAGTGGAGCGGGCGGAGGCTTCCTGAAAAGCCTGTTTGGCTTCGCCGCTGGCGGCTCGTTTACTGTCGGCGGCTCAGGCGGCACAGATTCGCAGCTGGTCGCCTTTCGTGCCTCGCCGAATGAGCGCGTTACCGTAGAGACGCCGGCACAGCAGCGTGGCTATGGACAGGTAGTCAATAACCATTTCAGTTTCGTGCTGCCATCGGACAATGTGAACTACCGACGCACGGCTGAACAAGTCGCCCGCGAGGCCGCGCAGATCATGTCGATGTCGCAGGGGGCAGTGTGACCTATCAGGACCAGATCGACGCCGCCCGCCTGGCGCAGAAGTTCATCGCATTGGCCCGGGAAGAACAGATGGACGATCATCGGTTCTTGCTCGCCATGTCCTTGACGATCGGACAGCTGGCGCGGCGGTTGCACCCAACGCCCGAGGGTTGCGTCAACGCCATTGGCGCCTTTGCCCGGTCGGCGCTCGAGGCTGCCGAGGTGGACCCCAACGATCTGCCCGACGTGCACTGAATGATCCGCGTGACCGCCGACCTGCGCGAGGTGCACCGGATGTTCGACAGGCTGCAGGCCGGGATGCGCAAGGTCGCATCCAGCACGCTGAACCGCACCGCTTTCCAGCTGGCCCGCGAGGAATGGCCGAAGATCGCCGAGCGTGAGCTCGATGACCCGACGCCGTTTACCAAGAAAGGTGTCCAGTACCGCAAGGCGACACCGCAGAATCTGACTGCGGTCGTGCACCTGTCGCGGATCCAGGAAGGCTACCTGCTGCCGCAGATCACCGGTGGCACGGCTCGGCGCAAGAAGGCCTTACCGGCGACGATCAACCTCAACCGCTACGGCAACATTCCGGGCCTGAGAGGCGGCAGGAAGCTCAAGGCGCTGCTGGCGAAGAAAGACCACTTCCGAGCCAGGATCAACGGTACAGACGCGATCTGGCGGCGCAGAGGGCGCAAGCTGGTCGCCGTCGTCGTGTTTCCCGAGCCGCAACGGGTGCGCTATCAGGCGAGACTCGATTTTCAGGGCGAGATGCGGCGGCGGGCAATCCCGCTACTCAAGCGCAATGCGGAGTACGAGTTGCGGCGGTTGGTTCAGAACGCCAAGCGGTAAATCCGTTCACTGTTGGCGCATCCTGCCCGTTGTTCCTTCGGGTTCGCCGGACAGCCGCAGCCGACATGAACAGCCGAGGTCGCCTTGACATGCAGTTGGCTTGAGTCGGCTGGCGGCCAACAACGCCCCCAAGCGGAAATAGGCGAGTTGTCGCATATGCTTAGAATCGGAGCCTGAAACAGGCAGCCCCATCCCAAAAGACGTGGCAGGTCTCTTCTGCGACCAAAAAGGCGTGATTTGCTGAACGCTCTAGTGAGCATTAAGCGCCCGAATTCCAATTCCCCTATCACCTCGCTGATGAAGTGCGGGATCTCCTGGTAGCCACTCTTGCAGGCTCAGTGACAGCAAGAGATCATGGCGGAAGCGATCGGGCGAAACGTCGTAGGTATCAGCCGTCCTTCCCGAAGCGGCGATACCATTTTCTCAAATCTCCGATGCTACCGCGCAGACCCTAAAAGTTTGCCACCACTTGACCGTCGCCGATGTAATCCACGGTAGTGTCGGGTTCGAAGACCGGGTCTTTGTCGGACACCACCTTGAATGTTGCGAAATACTCACCGCGCGCGTCGTGGTGGGTAAAGAAGTGGTACTCGAGGGTTGTCTGATCCTCGACTTCTTCTTTAAGAAAGGTAAAGGGGCCGGTGGGGCGCAGCACCTCACGGGTCTGCTTCAGCATCAGGGTTGAGTTAGCGGCTAGAAGTTTCAGTCGGTCGGGCGCGATGATCTCGACCGCCGTGCCAATCTCATCGTCCTCGCTGTCAATTACCCACTTTATCAGATCCTCGGCCACGGCCTTAACCACGGCGCCGATGGCTATGTTGAAATAAGCCGCGATGGCGGCGGCGAGATTGACGATGTTGCGGATCTCGTCCTCATAGGCGTCGGGATCGCCTTCGTCATGCTCCATCGCCACGCTCACAAGACTAAGGTCAATCGTCGGCAATGGACCGGACCAGCAGGCCGCGATCGGGCCGTTGCGCCATTCGCCATCATCGACATCGCCGTAATGCCGATCCGTATCCCCGACGGGGTGGGTTTCGCTGCGCTCCACGTTGTTGCCGTTCTCAACCGAGACGACGACGGTGATGACATAAGGTTCGTCTGAAGGGCCAAGCCAGAGACGGTCCCCCGTCCGGTCGCGGCAGTAAAGCCCGGTGTAAAGGAGGGTAAACCTCGTGTCGGTGGGAAAGTCGGGGATGATTGGGTCGCCTACGTCATCGAAATAAGCAAACCCCGGATCGGCTCCCCGGAAGACGTTGCGCAGCCGGTCGTCGGAAACTCCGGCAAACTGCCCCCGCTTCCGCCGCCCGAAGACAGGAACCGTAATGCGCGTCGGGATCGCGTCGAAATGCGCCATCTGACGGGCCGAGATGCGCCGATATGGATCCGATCGCGCTAGGGCCGCGTAGACCGCCCGCTGGAATGGGGTCTTGGGTTCGGCGCCCGAGGCATAGTGATCGAGAATGTCGAGACAGGCGGCAACCAGGGCAGGGTTACGAGTCTGGGTACGGATTTCTCTCGGCATGATCTTTCTCTCCCCAAACCGAAGAGGCGCGGGTCTGGCCGGGTTGGATGCTCCTACCAGTTATTGAAAGACGCCGCCGCCGACCTTCCTGCCAATCCAACAGCGCACTTGACCCAGAAGCGCGGCGGTCTCAGCCTCATCCTTGCAGCGATCCAACATGCCTTCGGGGCTTTCGCCCGGCTTTTGGCCGTCGATTACGCAGCCGATGTAATGCGCTGCGCCGGCGCTGACTCCCGCACCGATGCAGGACTGCCAGTCGCTTTCACCGCCCGGCTGGGGAAATCTCGGCTGCGCGAGTGCAAAGTCAGGTGTCTTGCCCGGATAGCGCGTTTTCAGATCGCCCTGAACCTCAGCCAGGACACCGTCGAGCTTCTGCAAATGAGCAATCAGTGCCTTGTCCATAAGTGCCTCCACAGAGCATAGGCAGCAACTAGGCCTTTTCCGCCGACCGAACTGTTAGATCGCAAACATCAACACCAACTTCGGCCAACCGCCTGTTAGTCTTGCGGCGTCAGGCCGGCGTGTTGACGTGCGAATCCAACCCAATTACCCGTTCGTGGGCATGTCTCGAAGTCGATGCCAAAAACACGATTAACGTGTTGTGCCCTAGTCATCGCCAATTTTGGGATCGCAGTCGTGCCCAGTAGCCACAGCCGCCGAATATCACCATTCATCTGGCCATCCTTAACCAGCGATACCGCCGCGCGGAAAAACATCTGGGCTGCACAAACTGAATGGATGGCGCCTTGCGCAGAAAATAATAGACTACAAAAACCGAGTGAGCACCGGCATCTCGAACATTGGCGTCACGTCTTGTGGTTCGTGCCCGGCGTTGCTCTAACGCGGCTTCCGGTGAATCACTTTCGGCAACGGCCCGAAGATCGTCCAGCTACTCCAATTTTGCGATCCGGCCTTCGTGATCAGCCTCGAGCAGCTCCGACCGAACGATGTTCACCGGCTGCGGGGCATCGACGCCGAGCCGAACCTGCTTTCCGTTGATCTCGGTGACCATGATCTCGATCTGGCCGTTGTCGGTGTCGAGGATGAGGGATTCGCCCTCGCGGCGAGTGAGTATCAGCATCGTGCAATTCCCTTTGCTGAAGCTGAATGGACGAACTGGTGTAGCGACAAACCTTTTCTAGTAAACCTTGCGCAATACAGCCGACTGTCCTGTCTGGAGTATGCAGTTGGCCGCAGGCGTGCAATTCGTAACTGTCAATGTGCCCTGGCTTGAGGACTGGAATCGCACTGTCGCCGAGTACGTCGTCAGATACGGGGAGAACAGTAGCGAGACTACCCCAACGTTGTTGGCATTGATGTTGCCGAAAAATGCCTCCCAGTAACCCATGTTTGCTGGAAGATGTATCGCGAGGAAGTTCGCGCCGTTCTGATCAACGATCACAAACGGACCGCCGCCCAACTGCCAGACACCATCGAAGGGTTCCGACATCGCGGGACCGCTGGCCGCCGTAAGCAGCGCGCAGACGAGGAAGTTCCGGAGTGTGCGTTTCAAGGGTCACCGTCCTTTGCTTAATTCTTTGGCTTTACGGTGATTTGTACCCGATACCCTGGACTGGCGTCCACAGCCGGGATCGATGTCATCCGGCTCTGCGCCCGCCTTGCGCGGGCGTTTTCTTGGCACAAATTTGTCACACTGTCATTCAAGAATCGGCAAAATTGGCGTTGGTTGGCGTCAGCTGTAGTTGTTCGAAAACAATAAATTGTCTACGCAACCTTCTGTTTTTAAACACATTGCTTTGGACTTAAAATCCGCCAGCCATTGCGGCTGTGCCGGTTCGACCCCGGCTCCGGGCACCACTCGACAGGCTGGCGCTGTCCATCTTCGAATCGTATGCCATGCCTCTGTCGTTTTATGCGGCGAGGTACGGCGTCCCATCCAAGATAGCGCCGGAGGGGTGCGACACTCGATTGGCAAGCAAGCAAGCAAGCAAGCAAGCAAGCAAGCAAGCAAGCGAACAAGCCGGCCGGAAGATTACCGGGCGAACACCGGTATCAGCGGAAGACCTCGCCCGCGACCCGCGTCAGTAGGTCGGCGAAAAACCCGGCTGCGTCCGGGCTCAGTTTTCGATGGCCAGCGAGAAACTCGACGACTGGTTGCCCCGATTCTTTCCCACAGAGCACGTCGTTGCAGTAGAGCAACGAACTGCGGACGAAATTCGCAGCCGTATCGTGGCAACGTTCACATTCATTCTTGAACCTCGGGGGAGTTGTCGTTTGCGCGAGCAGCATGCGGTAGACCGCATCGACCTCGGTGTCCGGTACATAGTGGTGCTCCAGGAACAGTCGTGTATCCCGGACAGGGTGCGGTCCCCTAAGCTTTCCATCGACCACACTGAGGAAAGTCCGGGCGAAATCGGCCGAGTGACCATGACATTCAGCACAGACGCTGTCCCACATCCTGTGCAGGTCCAGCCCGGACGCACCGGCCGAAGGCAGTGTGCCCAACCCCCCTGCAATGAACAGGGCGGTTGCGGCAGATACGCGTTTCAAAGACCGCATGCGGATCCCTCGTGGCAAGGCTCACGTCGCCCGACGCCCACGCCCGCCTTTTGCGGGTGCTGGTGGTCTACCCGGAAGTCGTGAGATTTTCTGATTCTGAAGGAGGATGGTAACAATGCATCTGCTGTGGCGCCGTATCGGGGTGGCTGCGCTTGCGGCCCTGTCTCTACCTTTGGTCGCGAACGCATGCGCATCTTCCGAGCATGGCCTTCAGGCCGAATCGGGTTCAGGCCCGGTAGCCGCCAATTCGAAGATTGCGGGGTGGTCCAGGCCGTTGTTGTGCTCAACAGTCCATCGGCAAGTCGGGGAGTTGGGCAGAATGCCCGACATTGTTGCTCCAGGAGAATGCCGAGTGACGGACCTGGGAGACGCACGCTATGAGATCGACGGTGAGTTCACGGTGGTGGGGTACGCGATGCCCGTGCACTACACCGCGATTGCCAAGGTTTCACCCCTGCGGGTCCAACGCGGTACGGACGGGAACGCGTTCTATTCGGGCCTCGCCCCCGCCCTCACAGGGATCCGTTTTCACGGGTTCTCCGATGATTTCATCCCGGTGGAAAGACTAAAGAGAACGTCAGACACGCCACGCTGTGCGGAAATGCGAGACCGGCTCGAACAAGGACTGCCGCGGGGCAACTCGCTTTGCTATCCGGGACATTCGCAGCGTCCAGACGAGGGTTCACGCGCCGAACGCTGAGCCGGTAAGGTCGTGCCTTGATACCTCGGCTGCAGGGTCAAAGGAGGGGCACCGGCGGGCTGCGCCCACGATGTGCGGCATCTTCACCCTTGGCAGTTCAAACCGCTTCGTAAGCAAAGATCTGATGGAAATTGGCGACTTCCACGATCTGGCTCACCGGGCTGCCGCTTTTGACCTTCAGGCCGAGTTCGACACCAGCCAATTTCTGCCGGGCCTGTATCAGCATACCGAGTGCGGCGCTGTCGAGGTAATCCGTACGGGTCATGTCGATCGTGACGCGCGTTATTCCTTCCGGCATCAATTCCAACACTTTCAGGCACTCGTTGCGCGTATCGAACATGAACCGGCCTTGAATCACGACGATCCGGTGAAGGTCGTTTTCTCCATTTCTGACCATGACGGTAGTCATCTTTCGCCGCTCCTGCCGCTCGGGCGGAATCATAGGTGCCACGAAAAAGGCAATGACGGTTTGAAATTGGGGTTATTCTCCGATGGATCGGTGAACTGGGCGCTGTCGGTGCGGCCGGATACGTGACTGGCGAAGAGATCCGGGGTTTGGTGCGCGGCAACACGGCCTTCGGACAGGCGGCGAACAAGAGCCGGCACTCATACCTGTCCGACGGGGCAGACGGTCCCTTGATTCGACGAAAAGCGCGTCCGCCCGACCTACAGAGGTTGGGACCGTTGCTCGTTCTCGAGCGCACGCTCCGTGATCTGGTGATAGAGGTGCGCGACCTGTGCGCACAGCGTCTGGTACTCGGGGTGCTTGTCTGCCAGATGCTTGACGTGTTCCGCGTCCGCGAACACGCGTTGAAGGAAGGCGATGTCACCGCTATGCAGGACTTCGCCACGATCGACCTTTTCCTTGATGGAAAGCGTCCGCGGTAAGCGGTAGGACTGAAAGCGCTCCATCAGTACCGCGATGACGCCTGCGTCTGTATCCGGTCCAGCCATCTGCTTCTCCTCATAAGGCCGGGGACGCGCCTCGGAAACCCGGGACTTATCCCCAATCAAGATCATTTGTCTTAGTTGTCGATAAACTGTAATCACTTTGCAAACACGGCGTCCATCAGATAAGTAAATCAATATATGCCGATGGTTTGGCCATGAGCGCTGCCATGGCAGGTCCGACAAGAACAAGCCGTGTGCGGGCCGTCCGCGAATTGTGGTCGAGCCGGTAACATTCCGTTGTGAGGATGCAACTGTGAACCTGATTTCATCGAGCAACAGTATGCCGACCGGCATTCTCGAGAAACTCGTGGCGTTCTGCTCTGTGCGCAGCAAAAAAACGGCACGCGAGGCCTATGTGATCCACGTCGTGGAGCAGGTGGTCGACAGCATCGACCCACGGATGAGAGGCATTGCGCGGTATGCCTGGAAGATCCGCCCTGCGGTGGTGAGAATGCTCGATTATGCGGGAGAGGCCTGCTCCGTGGTGCCTGGGCCCATCGAGTTCAGCAGACATGCCTGGAGCAACGATCCATGCGTTCGCGCCCTGTTCGCAACCGCGACGGAACTGCAGGCGGCGTTCAGCCGGACCCCCGACATCGCCGAGTATTTCAAGTCACCGGTACCTACGCACGCCTATGCGGTCCTCGGCATGCAGAAAACAGAGAAGACGACATTCGGTGCAGAGATGTATGGCGAGATCATCAGACGGGACGTTCCGCAGATCAGCGTCAGTTTCGGTGATCATCGAATCTCGGACCCTGCGCCTGACGAACAGGAGTTGAGGGCGAGAATCAGAGAACGCGCGCTGAACGAGTTGATCGCCCAGGCATTGTTCAAAGTTGGCGAGTTATCGAACGAAAGGGATGGGATCAGAAAAAGGCGAGTCGCGCTACAGGTTCAGCTCAAGGCTCTGGAGCGCAGACAGGCAGGGCTGTCACAACTCCTCGAGGACGATGCGGGGCTGCATGAAAAGATTGCCGCTACCCGGCAGGAGCTTGCCCGGGTCGAGCAGGAATGCAGCAGCATCCGTGAACGATTCGGAACCTTGTCCGACCTGCTGCGGCATGTCGTGGAGCTGCTCAGCCAGCCGGAACAACTGGTCGAGGTCAGGCCGCTCACCCTTTGCCTCGACAACATGAACCGTGTGGTGGAAGCCGGCGAACCGAACCACGAACAGCGCATCACCCTGGCGCAGGTGAACTTCGGTGAACGGTTCTCACGGATGGGGATCCTTGCCAAGTTTCCGCGCAGCGAGTTTGCGCCGGCCACAAACCAAGTCGATCTTGACGCCGCGATGCGCTACCTGGGATGAGTGACCGGCAAGACAGGACATCATTGGCCGTCTGCATATTCAAACCTGCGTGCGGCACAAAACTTAATCGAGATCAATGAACGGTTGGCGTCGTGGGAATAGCCTGAGCGCGCCTTGTTCTTAGCCCGCCCTGTGCGGGCATTTTCTTGGCACAAACTTGCCAACCGACGTTCAAAAGCTGGCAAAATCGACGACGATTGGCGCCGACAACAGTTATTGGAAAACAATAGGTTAACGCTATAACCAATTGTCTAACAAGAAAATAGTGGCGGAGTCGTGATGCGTCGGCCGAGTTGGTTGCGCGCTGTCGACCCCCAGTGCTCGGCACCAGACGAAACAATTACTTAAGTGCCATATTTAATGTGAATTGGCGGCAAAGTGGGTGGCGCGGATCCTGTCTCCGACTGCCTTGACTGCCGACCTTTCGAAACGGAGTCAGAAGTAATGCTCCTGCTAGCGCATCACGAACGAGAGACCATCATCTTGGAGACCAGCGACGGTCCCATTGAGCTGCGGCTGAGCGGACTGTCTGGAGAGCAGACGCGTATCGGTATCGATGCACCACCCGCGGTGCGCGTGATTCGCCGCGGTGCCAGCCATTCCGGGTATGCAGACAATCTGGCGCTGGATCGCGCGCTCGCCGATGAGGAAGACTGGTGGTTGCATCCGGACGAGCTGGCGGTGGCTTCGGCCGGGTCGTATTCGGTCGTGAACGGCGACTAGGCGACGGTCAACTCTCGGTCCACTTCACCCAGCGCGGCCGGTCGGCGGACATCTCGATCACCGTGTCGAGGTGTTCATCACGTACCAAAGCCGTGATCACGTAGTGATCGCGTTGATGACCGAGGTCTTCGAGTCGGTACAGGCGTGCCAGGCAGCCGCGACCCATCAATTGTTCGAGGTGCGCATGGCTGACGGTGAACATCAGCGTCTTCATGCGGCATCGTCGCCCGGCGAGCCCCGCTCGCGCAGACGGGTGCGTTGCTGGTTGAAGAACGCGCGAACCAGATCCGATCGCGTGACCATGCCGATCGGTGCATCGTTGTCATCGACCACGACGACGCGTTTGATCCGATGCGACTTCATCAGTTCCAGGACGTCATGCAGCGTCTGCTCGGGATGCACACAGATCACGTCGTGCACCATCACCGACGCAATGGTCTCGTCGGGTTCATGCAGTTCCGGAGGGCGTGATCCGAACAGTCGCTCGAGGGTCTGCCAGAGATTCTGTGTCGGATGGTGACAGGGCAGACCGATCGCGTTCAGCAGATCGGCCTCGGTGACCAGCCCGATCAGTCGACCCCCGGTGTCCACCACGGGCAGGCCGCTGATGCGTTGGCCGAGCATGTGGTCGGCGGCGTCGCTCAGGCGAGTCTCGGCGGTGACCATCGTGACCGGTCTGCTCATCACTTCGCGTACCAACACGGTTTCGCGTCTACGCAGCTGCGCATGTTTGCGGGCACGCTCGGTGACCTCGATCAGGTCGTTCACGCTGACATCGACAACATGTCCCATCTCGTCGAGTGCCTGCTCGAAATCCTCGCGCGCCAATGATCGCCACTTGTCGTCTGACATTGCCAGGTTCCGCCTGCTATTCGATTGCGTTCTCCACACGCCGATCCGCCACCCGACGCATCTTCACTAAGGATACATCGCGTCGGCGCCCGCTACCGCTTCCCGACTCGCAGTGTAGCGCGAAGCGCAATCCCACAGCCGCCACCGGACTGTGGCGGCTTGGCGGGTTGCCCACCTGGCTGGCGCGGCGGTCCCGGCAGTCTTCACGCACCGGGACAGGCAGTACGGCACGTCCGCCTGGAACGGGCTACCCTATCGCCATGCGCATGGACCGAGGCATCCTCAATGTGGCCGCGCCACGCTCGTCAGTCTGCCGACCGGCCGGGCGGTGCCGGTCCACCCCGAACCCGTGCACCGGATGGCCAGGATGAGCGGTGCGCGGGGGCGATTGTTGGCGTGGATCGACGCGGGCTGCGTCCCCGTCGATCGACGGCACGAAGCGCTGCGGCGCGCCGGCGTGTTTCCGCCGGCCTCCGATTGGGGGCGGTTTCTCGACCGCCTTCTGCTGATCGCCGGTGTCTTGTTGCTGCTGTCCGGCGTCGTGACCCTGTTCGCTGCGAACTGGGAACGCCTCGACCGGCTGGGCCGCATTCTGCTCGTCGACGCGTCCATTGCGTTGGCGCTCGCGGTGGTCTGGTGGAAGGGTAGCGCGGCCCTGGTGGGTCGCTGGGCGTTGTTTGGTGCAGCGGTGTTGCTGGGTGTGCTGTTGGTAGTGGTCGGTCAGGCCTATCAGACGGGGGCCGACGTGTTCGAGCTGTTCGCCGTCTGGGCGGCGTTGATCCTGCCCTGGGTCGTGCTTGGACGTTTCGCCTACCTGTGGCTGCTGTGGTTCGCGCTGGTGAACCTGTCGCTCTATCTGTACCTGGAGACGTTCCACGGTTTCTGGCAGATACCCCTCGGTGCGCTGGAGACCTACTGGGCGCTCCTCCTGTTGAACGGCGCGGTGTTGCTGGCGTGGGAACGGCTGGCGGCGCATGCGCGGGAGTGGATGCAGGGACGTACGGTACCGCGACTGCTGGCCGTCGCGACGATCTCCGCGGCGACGGTGTTAGCGGTCCACGCGGCGACCGGCAGGGGTGGTTTCAGCGCCTGGCTGGGTTGGTCGGCAGGCCTGCTGTTGGGGTTCTGGTTCTACCGCTTCGTACGCCTGGATCTCCCCGTGCTGGTCGGCCTCGTGCTGTCACCGATCGTCGTCGTGGTCGCCTGGGTGCTGCATCATTTCGTGATCGGGCGCGGCGTCGGTGCGGCGGCGCTGTTGTGGCTGGCGTTGATCGTGATCGGACTGTCTTCGCTCGCCGGTTGGTGGCTGACACGCGTCGCAAGGCTGGCCGCCCGATGACGCCGGGTGCGGAAACGAAGCTCTGGCAGCGCCTCGCGGACGTCGATCTCGTGCAGGGGGCGATGCCGCCCGACGACGCGCTCGGCACACATTGGGCGATCCGGGTGATGCTGGGCGTCAGCGCCTGGGTGGCGGCGGTGCTGTTGCTCGGCGTGGTCGGCCTGCTACTGGATTTCCACGTCGGCGACGGGACCCTGTTGTTGGTACTCGGCGGGCTGCAGGTGGGGGGTGCTTACCTGCTGCTGGGGCGCGGTGAAGCCGGGGTGTTCGCCGGACAGTTCGCGCTCGCGCTGAGTATCGCCGGCCAGCTCCTGGTCTTGTTGGGGTTGCAGCAGTTGTTCCAATGGGACCTGCGGGCATTCGGTTTTGCAGCGGCCTTGCTCGAGGCCGGCCTGTTCCTCGCGGTGCCGGGGGGCGCGCATCGTGTGTGGAGTGCCGCCACAGCCTGTCTGGCGTTGCTGTTTGCAGTCGACGAGTTACGGCACACCAACCTCTGGCTTGGGTTGGTGCTTGGCTTGTTCGCATTCGTCTGGGTGCATGAGTTCAGGCTGGCGTGGCGTCGCGAGTTGATCGACGGCCTCGGCTACGGCCTGTTGCTGGTGATTGCGTTGTTGCTGGCCAGCGGCTCGATCGACATGGGTGGCCTGCGTTCGACATTCGACGACAGGGGCGCACCGTTGGGCGGTCTCGCGCTCGGACCCCTGCTGGGGGCCACGCTGATCGCCGTGGTGGTGATGCTCACCGTGCACTGGACTGCGGCGCAGCAGCGGCTGCGATGGCCGTCCGGCGGTGCGTCACTCTGGGTCACCGGCGCGATCGTCGCGTTCGCGAGCCTGTGGGCACCGGGGATCGGCGTCGCGTTCGTGGTCCTGTTGATCGGTTTTGCGCATGGCAACCGCCTGTTGCTCGCCGTCGGCATCGCCGGCGGGCTCGTCTACCTGTCGCACTACTACTATGCGTTGAGACTCGCGTTGCTGTACAAGGCCACCTTGCTGTGCGCGACCGGCATGTTGTTGCTCGCCGCGCGGCAGTTTTCCCGGCACTCGGGAAAGCAGGCGGAACACGCCACCGAGGTGGGTGATGCGTGAACCGGTGCGCCGCGCGCTGATCGTCGTTTCGGGACTGTTGGCGCTGGCGGTGGTCCACTATGGGGTGTACAGCCGGGAACGGCTTCTCAGCGACGGTGACACGGTGCTCTTGCGCCTGGCGCCGGTCGATCCCCGATCGATGCTGCAGGGCGACTACATGGCACTGAACTTCGAACTCGCCCGGGCGATCCGCGAGGCGCTCGGCGAGCGGGATGTCGCCGACGGTCGTGCCGTGGTCGGCGTGGAGCCATCGGGGATAGGCGGCTTCCGCCGGCTCGACGACGGCAGGCCGCTGGCGGCCGATGAGCGACTGCTGCGCTATCGTCTGCGGGCGGGGCGGGTCCGTCTCGCAACCAATGCCTACTTTTTCGCCGAAGGTACGGCACACCTGTATGTCCCGGCACGTTACGGCGAGTTCCGTGTCGCCGCCGACGGCGACGCGATCCTGACCCATCTGCGTGATGAACATCGGGTGCGGCTGGGGAAGGAGGCCGGCGCCCCGCGCGCTGCCGAATGAGTCTGCGCGAAGGCTTTTTGTGATGAGATTCCTGACGAACGTGCTCAATCCCAAGATCGCAGTGTTTTATCTGTCTTTTATTCCATAATTCGTGTCGCCGGAACACGGCGGCCTGTTAGTACAGAGCAGGGTGATGGAGCTGGTGCAGATCATCGTGAGCCTTGCCAACAACCTGGCCATCGTTGTGTTGGCAGCGGCGATCGCGGGTCGGTGCGACCGCAAGCCGTTGTGGCTGTCCGTGCAGCGCTATCTCTTGGGCCTGACACTCGGTGGCGTGGCGATCCGGCCGGCGGCCGAGTAATGGAACGCCTGAACAAGGGGAACGACCACAAAGAGCGACTATGCAGGGATGCCGCACCTGCCTTTGTACAGCGTGCTTCCAGAGGCGGCTACACGGGCAGGCACCGGATCCGCGACCTCATCGATGAAAAGGAGGGAGAGATGAAAAACCCTGTGGCCTGGTTCGAGATCTACGTCGATGACCTGGAGCGGGCCAAGCGGTTCTACGAGGCGGTGCTCGGCGTCCGTCTCACGCGGCTCGACGGCACGGAGTTCGAGATGTGGGCCTTTCCGATGGCCGACAAGGCCTACGGCGCCGCCGGTGCGTTGATCCGGCTGCCCGGTTATCCCGCGGGCGCCAACAGCACGCTCGTCTATTTCTCCTGCGAGGACTGCGCGGTGGAGGCCGATCGGGCCGCGAAGGCCGGCGGCAAGATCGAAACACCGAAGAAGTCGGTCGGGCAATACGGCTTCATCGCCCTGGTCGTCGACAGCGAAGGCAACATGATCGGGCTGCATTCCATGCGCTGATCCGCTTTGAGTGGCGCGGTGCGCAATGAGGCCTTTCGACGATGGAAGCAGACGACGACATCGACGCGCCAATGCGGAATCTCCTGGTCATCGTCAGTCGGGGGTGATGCGGCCGTCTTGACGGTGCCGTGGGACCCTCCCAACGGTCGCAGCCCAAACGGGTGCGCCCATCGGGAGGGTTGGTCAATGCCCTTGTCTTGTTTCCTAATCCTATTGCGCGAACACCATTGTGATCGCCTTCTTGATGTAGGCATGGCGAACCTGGGCGTTGTCGAATACCGAGACGCCGAACAGGTAGCCTTTGCCCATATCATCGAACTGTACGTCGTACGGGCTGCCGGTAACGAGCTTGCGCGACATCTCTACGGTCCATACCCCGTCTTTCCACGCCATTCCGGCAGCGATGTCGCCGGCATCGCCCTGCTTCGGTGCGACCATGATCGAAGCGACTTCATCCCCGGGCTGGAACTTGCTGTCGTCGAATGGGACCGCATCGCTTGCCTTCAGCCAATAGGTGCCGCCCTTGTTGGCCGCTTTGCCGTCTTTGTTCATGAACTCCGGCTTGCCGTCCTTGAGTTCTATGTTCTTGTATCCGCCACCCGTCTTCGGGTCGCCATGGCGACCGGCACCCTTTGCATTTTTCGGGTCATAGCGCATGTGGTCGAGATACTGATCGTCCACTTGGCCGACTGGCCCCATGCGGACGCTCTTGACATGCCAGATGTCGCCCATCTCACCCTCTTTTTCGGTGTACTTATTTCCGTAGGGTTTGGGAGGTTCGTCGTCGTGGCAGGCGGAAAAGCAGCCATCGGAGGCGAAATCGGCGATCGAGTCATTGATCGGCCAGATCAAGGCGGCCTTGTCTTCGTAGTAGTTGTTCTCGTCGCCCCCTTTGTTTTCCGGGCTTTGAAGCTTCACCCAGCTGCCGTCGGGTTGTTTGACGAACGGAAAACGCTTCTGCGAATAGGTGTCGTCCTTGTATTGCAGCACCATGTACAGCATGTCGCCAACATATGCCGCCTTGAGCGTACCCTCGGTCCGGCCGTTGCCGCCGAAGTTCTCGCCCTTGCCGAAGTTGAGCGTGACGGCCGGTGCGGACTGCCAGACTGGGTCGTCGGCCGAGCCATCGAGAGCGGGGGCGGCCGTGCCCTTTACCGCGGTCAGCGTGTTGGTATCGGCAAAGGCAGGGGCGACCATCACTGAGGCCGCGACAAAAACTCTGGGCAGCATTGAGCCCAGCATGTGCTTTGCGAACGTCATTTGCTTGGATCCTCTGGTTGGCGGAATCGAATTGTTATTCAAAGGCGCCTGCTGCACGTGCAGAGGTGCCGTTGGCTTTCGAGTCTAAAAATTGCTGCACAAATTGCCGTCTGTCGTTGCCTGGACCAATGGACCTGGTTCCCGACAGGCGAGTTGCGCTCAACGCCCCCAGCATCTTGCACGCACTGTGCCATGCCTCTTCGAAGCAGCAGCGGCTGTCAGATCGATGAATAGCGGGCCGGGTATGCGATCGTGATGGGGAGCGGTGTCATGTTCGAATGACAGTTGTCATTGGATCATGACAATCCCCAGCGCTTCATGCGCTCGTAGAGGTTCTGGCGGGCAATTCCGCTGATGCGCGCAGCCTCGCTGATGTTGCCGTCAGCCGCCTTCAGCAGACGTTCCAGGTAGAACCGTTCGAATTGCGCCCGCTCATCTTCGTACTTGAGGCTTTCGGGCGCGCCGGTCGCGACATCGGTGGTGCGCAGGTGGTCCAGGTGTGCGGTGCTCACCGGACCGCCGGGGTGCAGGGCGACCAGACGCTCCACCGCGTGCCTCAACTGGCGTACGTTGCCAGGCCAGGGATGGTTTTCGATCAGTTTGATCGCATCGGGTGTGACGGGTCCGACTTCCTTGACGAATTTCTGATTGAACAGGTCAAGGAAGTGCAGCGTCAACGCCAGGATATCCTCGCGGCGCTCACGCAGCGGCGGGATACGCAGCGCGACTACGTTGATACGGTAGTACAGATCCTCGCGGAACAGCTTGTTGCGTACTTCGTCGGCGAGGCAGCGGTTGCACGCGCAGATCAGACGGAAGTCGCTGGAGCGCAGGTTGGTACCCCCGAGTCTCTGAAAGGTTCGTTCCTGGAGCACACGCAGCAGACTGCTCTGTAGTTTTGGACTCATATCCGCAACTTCGTCGAGAAACAGAGTGCCGCCATCGGCCTGTTCGAGGTAGCCGGGGGTGGTTTTCGTGGCGCCCGTGAAAGCTCCCTTTTCGTAACCAAACAAGGTGCTCTCGAGCAGTTGCTCCGACATGGCGCCACAGTTGACAGCGAACAGGCGATGTCGGGCGCGAGGGCTGCTGGCATGCAGGATGCGTGAAACCAGTTCCTTGCCGGTTCCGCTTTCGCCCTCCAGCAGCACAGTGGTATCCAGCGCGGCCACCTGTTGGATCTGTTGGAGCAAATGCTCGATGGCAGGCGACTGACCGATCAAGGTGTGGTCTCCACTGCGTCCATCCAGAGAACGTCGCAAGCTGTCGATCTCGCGGTAAGCCCGGTCGAGTTCGAGAGCCTTGTCTATCGACGACTCTAGGCTTTCGATCTCGTTGAACGGCTTTGTGAGATAGTCATACAGACCCTCGCGTACCGCACGTACCGCATCGCGCACATCGGCGTATCCGGTGATCATGATCGCGATCTGGTGCGGTCGCTCGCGACGCATCTCCTGGATCAGGTCCAGCCCGTTGCCGTCTGGCAGTCGCTGATCCATGAGGATCAGGTTGTAGTCGGAAGCCCGGAACCGGCGGCGCGCTTCAGCAGCATCCGCTGCCACCTCGAGCTTCTGCGGACGTGTGCGGAACAAGTTCTGAAAAAGTTTGACCGTGTGGCGGTCATCGTCCACGAGAAGGATCTTGCAGGTCACGTTGCACCGTCCGCGTTTACTGTGTGCTCAGGTATCCACAACGCAAAAACCGCGCCACCCCCGGGGCGATTGCTGCCGCTGGCGCGGCCGTCGTGAAGCATTGCGACGTGCTGGACCACGGCGAGACCTAGCCCGGTGCCGTTGGGCTGAGTGGTGAAGAACGGCGTGAAGAGTTTCTCTCGAATCTCGTCCGGCAACCCAGGCCCTTGATCGTGGACCTCGAGTGACCATCCCCGCCGATGTTCGTCGTCGGATTTCGGTACCAGCAAGACGCGGATCGTCCCATCTTCCGGTCCAACCTGAGTCGCGTTGGACAGCAGATTGAACAACGCGTGGCGGATCAACACGGGATCGATGTCCAGTACCAGTGGCGGCGACGGCAGCTCACTCTGGATGACCGGCTGCCGGTCCGTGCTTTGTTGGAACAGCGTAATGGTCTCGGCTATGAGCGCGGTTACCTCCGTTGGCGCGCGCTCGAAGCGTGACACCTTGGTAAAGGTCAGCATTCGCTGCAGAAACGCATGGCTGTCGGTGCCGGCCTGGCGAATATCGGCCAGCAGTTCGCGCACACGCACCGGATCGTCGGCTTCGCGTTCGGCGAGTTGTGCCATGTTGACTACGCCGACCAGTGGGTTGTTGATCTGGTGAGCGATCTCACTGATTGTCCTTCCGACTTCGGACAGCTTCTCGATCTGGACAATGCGCTGGTGTTCGGTGCTCAGACGTGCGAACTGAGTCTCCATCTGGCGCTGGCGGCGGTAGTCCCTTTCCACCCGATCGAGGATGGCGTAGAAGAGACCGAAGACCAAGGCGCCGGCCAGCAGGCTGAGCAGCGCGGCCGCGGTTAGCGACTCGCGAAATCCGGCCTGCAGCCTGGTGACATCCCGGACCACCACGATATTGCCGATTTCCCGTCCAGCCGCATCGCTCAGAGGGAGGACGGCGGTGTAGAGCGACTTTTCTCCGTACTTGGAGGCATTGCCCAGCGCGCTCGCTTGACCACTGCCGAGCTGTCCGACGATACCGGGTGGTATTTCGTCGAGCGTGTTGCTGTAGATGACGTAGTCATCGCCGTCCGACGGGCTGGCGGTGGAGTCATCGGGAGGCAGGAATCGCCGATTTACCGTGACCATCAGATCCACTCCCAGTGCATGGTGGATTTCCTCGCCGACGTGGCCGATCTCCTCGCCCAGCTCCAGATAGCCAATCAGCTTCCCATTGCGACGCCAAGGCTTGACGGCACGCAAGGTCAGGGTGCCCAGTGGACCGAGTTCGATACCCTGAGCCTCGCGGCCGGTCTGCGCTGCCTGCAAGGTGGTCGCGCGGTCGATGATATCGCCTTGGATCCCGGGCTCATGAACCCGCAGAACCACGCGGCGGTTGGCGTCGAGAAAATAGAAATGCGTCACCCGATGGCGTTCTCGAAGACGCTTGAAGAGTGGGTCCACTTGGGCAAGCAGGGCTCCGCGATCCTTGCTCTGGAATTCGTTTGCCACCGTGTCGTCCCGGCTGATCGGGCAGAGCGCAGCGTGCAGCCGCGCAGCGTCGTTGTCGATCTGTAGCTTGAACAGGCGTTCGGCTGCGCGCACGCTGGTTGCCAGATCGTGCTGGCGGGCCTTCTCTTCGTACTGGTAGGCGATGAGAAACAGTGCGCCCACGGCGACCACCAGCAGCAGGCTGAATGGGATAAGAATCGGCCCCTTGACCTTCTCGCTTTGTCGGATCATTTGGATGGGAAGGCCGCGCGGTGGTCAGGGAAGTCCCAAATATCTGCATAGACTAGCAAATCGGCCGTTTGCCGGCGGCAATCATGTGGCAGGTTTCCCGATTGATCAGTGTCGCATTGCGCAGGCCGCCGTTTGTGAACAGCTCCTCTTGGATTGCGTCCGAATTCGTGTACGGTCAGGTCGTTCTGGACGAATCCAAGGTTGGCGTTCTTCCGACTTCCGAGTAACGGATGACGTCGAACGGGTGCGCTCTTGACGGGACGGATCGGGCCGCCGACATCGTCACCCAGTTTATACTTTCGCCCTGAGCGTCTGTCGCCGCGTCGTTGGTCCGGGACTGGACCGTGGTGACGTCAGGCATCAACGACATCGCCGTGACGGCATTGGATATGTATGCGTAGACGATGACCAGACGAAGCGTTGCAGCGCCTCTGAGGCGTGTTGCGGACGAAGACCCGGTGAGATGGGGCCGGTGTTGACGCCATCATCGCCAGCTCGGTCGATAGCCATCTGGGCGAGTATCGGCATCTTTGCGCTGCTTGTCGGGCTTTGCCATTTCACCATCCAGGCAGAACGTAATCGCCTTTCGGAAAGCCTGCGTAATCAGGCGAGTAGCGCCGCGGTCGGATTGTCTTCTCGCCTCGAGGCTGAACTCAATGCCAGTGTCTATCTGGCGACCGGGCTCGCCGCCTACGTCAATGCGGCGCGCAGCCTCAGCGAGGACGAGATCCAGAAAGCGCTTGAATCGCCCTACAGGACGGGGCGCCACATTCGCAATATCGGTCTGGCGCCCGGCAACCGGCTCAGCTACGTGTACCCCCTGCAGGGCAACGAGGCGGCGCTCGGCCTCTACTATCCGGATATGGGCGCTCAATGGCCGGCGGTGAAGCGGGCGATCGAGACGCGTCAGACGGTGCTCGCGGGCCCGGTCGATCTGCGCCAGGGTGGGCGGGGTCTGATCAGCCGAACCCCGGTGTTTCTTTCCGATGGCGCCTACTGGGGATTGCTCAGCCTGGTGATGGACTCGGACAGCCTGTTCACTGCAGCGGGCCTGAACGGGCAATCGGCGCCCTATCGGTTTGCGCTCCGCGGAAAAGACGGCCTGGGTGAAGACGGTCCGGTCATCTATGGCGACCCTGGGTTGTTCGAGCGGGATTCGATCGAATTGACGTTGGCGGTGCCCGGTGGGAACTGGCGCCTCGCGGTACGGCCGGAACGTGGCTGGACGGCCGGGCAAGGGTACCTCGAAGCGATCGAAGCAGTCGCGATCGTGGTCAGTGGACTGTTGGCGATGGCGGCATATCTCTACCAGAATGGCCGGGCCCGTTTGACCAGCAGCGAGCGACGACTGCGATTGTTCATGGATACCACGCTCGACGGCGTCATCGTCCTCGACGAATCCGGTCGCGTCATCGAGTTCAACCCCGCCGCCGAGCGCCTGTTCGGCTATACGGGTGACGAGATCGTTGGTGGACCGGTCAATCGCCTGATGCCCGAGGCGGACGCGCAGCGGCACAATGACTACATCCGACGCGTGTCGACGGGCGATTCGCGGGCGATGTCCAGCAGCCGCGAGGTGATGGGCCTCAGGAAGGATGGCTCCCAGTTTCCGATCGAGGTCACCGTTGCCGAGGCCAGGGATGGTGAGTCACTGGTCCACATCGGGGTGGTGCGCGACATCAGCGAACGTCGCGCATTCGAACAGCAGTTGCTAGCACTGGCGACGACCGACAGTCTGACGGGGGCGCTGAATCGCCGGGCCTTCCTCGAGGCAGGTGAGGACGTGTTTCGCCGGTCCGTGCGGTATCGGCACCCGTTGTCGGTCCTGGCGATCGACGTCGATCATTTCAAGCGCATAAACGATACCTTCGGTCATCCGATCGGAGACGAGGTGCTGATTGACCTCGTTTCGCGCATCGGCGAAAACCTGCGCGAAACCGATGTGTTCGGCCGCTTCGGCGGGGAGGAGTTCGTCGTGCTGCTGAGCGAAGCCGACGAGCAACGTGCCATCGAAGTGGCTGATCGGTTACTCAGCGTGATCCGGGCGGCCGACCGGGTCAGCATGGAGGGCACACCGGTGCGCTACACCATCAGTATCGGTATCGCCAGTGCGGGTGAGGGCGGTCTGGGTCTCAACGACGTCATCCATGCGGCCGACAGAGCGCTTTACAACGC
Organism: Chromatiaceae bacterium; assembly: GCA_024235395.1. NCBI lineage: Bacteria > Pseudomonadati > Pseudomonadota > Gammaproteobacteria > Chromatiales > Chromatiaceae > Chromatiaceae bacterium. The sequence goes on along the minus strand of JACKMK010000004.1, from coordinate 454,514 downwards.
CAAGAATGCGGGTCGCGATCGCTACCGGGTGGCCACCTGATCACCGGTGGTCGGCAAGGGCGTGGGTGGCATCGTTGTCGCCCTGCATGTCGACATACGAAGCCGTACCCGGATGGCTGCTCACTCCCACTCCATCTCCTGGAACACCTGCTGCGCATTACGTCCCTTGAGGGTCTGGTAGTCCTCCAGGTATTCGAAACGCGATTGGTCCAGTCCGCCGATCTGGGTGATGTCGCCGCCCTCCTGCATGAAGGCGCCGACGGTCTCGCGCAGAAATACGAGGTAGTCGAGCGAGTCCGCGCGCGCGCGGGCAACGTCTGCGGGTGGGCCGTGTCCGGGGACGATGGTCAATGGCTCCAGCGCGGCCATCGTTTCGAAGGCCTCGATCCAATGACGGCTGTTGGAATGCGGCATCACGCCTAGCATTCGCCCGACATACACCACGTCGCCACTGAACAGGACGCGCTGTTGCGGCAACCAGATGAGACTGTCCCCGGGCGTGTGGGCCGGGCCGACCATGTGCAGATCGAAGGCGGTGCCGTCGACGTCGAGGTGCATGGTGTCATCGAAGGTCTCGGCGGCATAGACGGCCTCTGTGCCGGCCAGACCCTCCTTGCCGATCAGGTTGCCGAGCATGAGCATCTGGTCCTGCAGACGTGCCTGCTGATCGCGGACGGCCGCGCTGCTGGCGATGATCCGTGCACCGCGCTGCTTGAAATAGCCATTGCCCAGCCAGCGATGGTCCTGTCCACCGCTGTTGATCACGATCTTGACCGGCAGATCGGTCACCTGCTTGATGATCGCATCGATTGCCGCCGCACCCTGGTAACTGCCACCGGAATCGATCAGCACGACGCCCTGGGCTGTCACGACGAAGCCAAAGGTCGCGTTGTTACCGAGGTTGTCCGGTGTCCGGTTGCCGAAGGGGCCGACCACCGCAAAAACCTGGTCGGTGATCTTCTCGAGACGCAACGCATCGGTGTCGCTGGCGGCGATGGCGGTGCCGAGTTGCAACAGCAGTGCGGGAATCAGCAACCAAGAATGGAATCGGCATTTGTGCATGATGTCTCCTGGAGGCCGCGCCGGTGATTCGAAGAGGGCGGCGCAGTGTCGCTGCGGGTATCTTGGCATGCCTGGTGCCCGTCCGTCGCCAGGTAGGTCGGGGCCGGGATCGAGGCCGGTTGTCGAGCCGATCCTGACTGGTATTTTTTGTTGCGCGGATGGTCAGCAATTTGGCGGTCACCTCCCGGCCAACGGCCGCGGGGTCTTCCGGTTGATCGGCGTCAGGCTCTCGATCGAACCGGGTGGCCACCGGTTTAGGGTGGGCTTACCATGAAATTGGAAAGCGCCATGCTATATACGAGTCGGTTCGGGGCGGCCGATGCGGAGAGCCGGAACTCGCGGCAACCAGAACTGTCTATACGTTGCCTGCGCATGGAGCCGGCGCCCCTCGCGAGGAACTGCGATGCAACGTTACCTGATCACCGCCGCGGCCATGGCAGGTCTGCTGGTCGCCAGCGGAGCGACACTGGCCGATCGCGACCACCGTTATTGGGACGGCGACCGTCACGGACGCAGTCACCACTACAACTATGTGCCGCGTCGTAGCCACCGTACCCACACCGGCGTCTACCTCGATATAGGCCCGCTGTGGTGGCCATACAGCTACCCGCGCGCTTACTACCCGCCGTATGCGCCATCGACGATCGTGGTGAATCCGGCGCCCACGACCTATGTACAGCAACCCAGTGAGGGCACCGGTTACTGGTACTACTGTCCCTCGTCGCAGACCTACTACCCCTACGTGAAGTCCTGCCCCGGCGGCTGGATGAAGGTTGTCCCGGAAACCCCTGGGAATTGAGCGGGGCATCGTCATGAGGCATAGCGGTATCCGGGCGGTCTTGCTGTTGGGAATCGGGTTGATGGGCGGCTGTGCGACCCTGCCGGACGGTCCCAGCGTCATGGTGCTGCCGGGGAGTGGCAAGAGTTTCGAACAGTTCCAGGTGGATGACCTGGCATGCCGGGATTTCGCGCTGTACCGAATTGGCGGCGTCAATGCCCAGCGTGCCCTGGACGAGAGTACCGCCAAGACCGCTGCCGCAACCGCACTGCTCGGTGCGGCCGTCGGTGCCGCGGCCGATGGCAGTCACGGTGCCGGGGTCGGTGCCGCGAGTGGGGCGCTGGTAGGTACTGCGGTCGGTTCGGGCGTCGGTTCGGGTGCGGCCTGGGACGCGCAGCGCCGCTACGACAACGCCTATCAGCAATGCATGTACGCCAAGGGACATCAGATCCCCGTCTCGGAGGCCTGGAGCCGCAGCTTGTCGCGTCGCTACCACGCGGCCCCGCCGCCACCACCACCGGGTGCGACCAGCCGGACACTCGGCATTCCGGCGCCGCCCCCTGGTCCGCCCCCACCGCCGCCCCCGGGCCAATAGGTGCCACCGGGGACCTGGTTTCATCCCGAACTGAAAGGTCTCCCCGGGAGTGCTGCTGTCAGCATTGCTTACAGGTAACGTCGCCACCGACAGGGCTTTTCACGCAAGCCATTGTTTCGGCGACGTGTTCGGTCGACGGCCTTCAAATTGCATCTTGTTCTGAGTCCCGTTTCACGATCGAAACGGTCGTGAGGCGGGTCCCCGGAAGCCCGCAGTGATCGACGCCGATCGGGCCTGAGCCGACTTCTTGGGAGGGACGGTCGCGCCACGAGTCTCTACCCCCGTAGTTTCGACCTTGGGTGCCGCCGTGCCGCTCAGACAGCGGCATCTGTCGTGATCGATGGTCGGCGTACGGACGGGCGGGTCGAGGGGGCCAGGCATGGAAGCTTTCGGGCGGTCGCGGCCCGCAGTTTGCATTGCCCGCTTGCGACCGGCTGCGTCACCACCACCAGGTCTAGAGCAACGCCGGGCCCATGCGCGGCGTCAGCCGACCGTCGAAGGAGAACTATATGAAAAATGCTTCTGTTGCCGCCTTTCTGCTCGTAGCGCTATGTCCCACCGCCGATGCAGCCTATTCGACGCCGGTCCGCATCGTCGAGCAGCCTGTCACCACCCAGGCGTCCAAGACGCCGATGAACGTCGACGTGCAATTCGTCATGAGCAACGCCGTCATCAATCCGAATAACCAGTTGCTCTATGCGGTACCGGCGGACAAGCGCTTCGTGATCGAATCCATCAGCGTGTGGAGCTTCACGACGAGTTGTTCTTTTTTTCTCAAGCCGAGCATCACGACGACCGCCGGCGGCGAGACCTCCGAGTTCCGCCTGCCGATACCGGACCGCGCCTTCAGTCCAGGTGGGTCCGGGTTCTATACCCACAACAGCACCTGGCCCATCAAACTGTACGCCGATCCGAACAGCAACATCTTCGTGAATGCAATCCGCACCGATGGAGGATGCAGTGTGACGCTGCGGATCAGTGTTTCGGGGTACCTGGAGTTTGACGAATAGCCACCCGGGATCGCGGAGAGGCCGGCGCGTGCGGGACCGGTGCCTCGCGCGCCGCGCCCGGTCCACAACGGATCCAGTGTCGCCGGGGTGGGTTGCCTGCAGCATCGTCGATCGTTCGCTGCCGGCGCTAAGGTGGCGTTGACAACGCCGCCATCCGCTTGCCGACCCTGTCGACGAGCAGGTCTACCCGGTGCGCGATCTGGGTGTCCAGTGTGTCGCGCAATCGCTTCGACATGTCCGGGGTTGCCAGGCCCTTGCGCCGATACTCCTCGTACACCGGAGAACCTTCAAGCCATTCGAGGAACCGGGACGAGACGTAGTGGTGTACCGCGTCTTTCGATATGTGCCGTCCCATGCTGGTGCCGCCGACATGTACCCAGCCTTCCGGAGCGGTATCCAGTTTGTGGAACCTGTAACCGTCCTGCACCGCAAGGACGCTGAGCATCAAAAACGAGTCAAAAAAGGATTGATACTCTTTCGGTGGATTTCGCATCGAAAAGCCCGCGTTCGCGAGCATGTCGGAAAGATGCCCCGGGATCGTCTTGTAGAGTTGCGCTCCGACACCGTGGCGCCGCATGACCTCTTGCAGGCGCCGGGTATGCAGGTACATGAAGTGCGTGGTCGGTACCTCGCTTCCGGTCGGCGCATTGCGCCAGGCATCTGCACAGACCGCGAACTCGTCCTCGGCAAAACGCAGTTGCTCGAACACCGTATCGTCAAACAGGAAGAAGTCGTGGTCGATGATGCCGAAATCACGCCCACTGCTTCGCAGCAGTACGCTGAGCAGATGGCCGTGTGGCCAGCATGTCCCCGGTAATGTCCAGAGGCGCAGTGTAGGCACGGCGGGAAACCGGTCGCGCAGGGCTTGTTCTTCGGTGCGTGAAACACCATTCAGCACGAACACGATGCGGGCATGCCGCTGAATGAGCGACGCCGCCGGTATCAGGAAATGCAGCGCCCGCGGCACGGCGATGACGTAGAAATAGATGCCCTCCGGTCCGGTAAAGCGCTGCAGCGCTCGTGCTGTCCGCCGATCGGTCACGCGCTGTCGGTCCATCAAGGCATACACAAGGCTTGCAAGGCGATTGTAGGCACGCCATGCGAGCAGGCGGGGCAGTTCCCATGCCAGTGCGCGCGTCGCGGGTATGCCGACCAAAGACGTCCGAGCAAGGAACAGCCGCAGTCTCGACAGATTGGTTGCGATGATGTTCATGCGTGCGTGCAGAAGCCGGAGGTCTCCGCGGGGGGCGAAACCCGTTGAAAACAAGCACCGGTCAACGACGAAGATTCAACGATTCACTGCTGAGGGCCGGCCGGGTAGTCGTCATTGACCGGGCGGGCGACCCTGAATCCAAGCAACTGGCTGCGATAGCTGGGCGGATTCCCGTTCCGGACCGCCGCACGCACAGAGGCCGGGCCGCTCCAGCCTCCTCCACGGTAGACCCTGCGGGCGCAGTCATCCGAGACCTTTGCAGAACCGTCCTTTGGAGCGCCTATGTAATTGACCCACTGACAGTCCTCTACCCATTCCCAGACATTGCCGAGCATGTCGTACAGGCCGAAATCGTTCGGCTTGAACGAGCCGACTGGCGATGTCTCCAGATAGCCGTCTTTGCATGCGTGCGGCTCCCAGTCGAAGTTGCGGAATTCCTGGCTGGAGGCGTCATAGACATTGGCGTAGTCGCACGCGAGTTCGGGATCGTCACCCCAGAATCGCGAGGTGCGCGTGCCCGCCCGTGCAGCGTATTCCCACTCCGACTCGGATAGCAGCCGATAGGGCATGCCGGTCTTCATCGAAAGCCAGGACACATAGGCGTGGGCATCCCGCCAGTTGACGCACACAGCCGGATGGTCGTCTTCCTGGCGGAAGTCCGGGTAGCTCCAGTCGCGGTTCGGCATACTGACCCATTCGGAACCGACCCATGCATAGCACGAGCCCTTCGCGTTGTGTCCGCTGGCTTTGACGAACGCCTCGTATTGCTTGCGGGTGATCTCGAAGCGACCCACGGCGAGGGGTCGCGGAATGCGGACTACGTGGCGGGGACGTTCCGAATCACCGCTCCCGACCTCGCGTGCTGCGGCACCCATCTGGAACTTGCCGGCCGGGATCACCGTCATCTCAGGACATTCGGGGCAGTCACGAAAGATCGTCCTGCCGCCGTCGCCACGATCGCCGGATGTCGCGGCGGGGGCGCTTCTGTCACCGCTTTGCGATGCTTCGAACCGGCGCAGCCGGCTGGAGGCGAGGGGCGCAAACCGGCCTTCAGGATACTGCTGCAGGTAAGCGCGAAAATCGCCCGCGTTTTCGCTGTCCTTGATGCTGTCCCAGAATGACAGTTCGAAGGCGGCAGAGTCGCTGATTCGCCGCGCGGGGACTGGGTCTGCCGATGCGGAGGTGGCTTCGGAAGATCCCGCGAAGTAGAAATCGCCGACCATGCTGCCTTCCATCCAGGGCTCCTGCTGGCCTTTCGAGTCCTCCATGACACCGGCGACGACGCGTTTGAGGTCCTGTTCGATCGGCCGGTTGGGGACACCGATCTGGGCGAGCAGGTGCTGCGTGTAGAGGCCGTGGTCGCCTTCGCCATCGGCTGCCACACTGCCGGGACGGGTGGCAAACGAGATCAGCGTACCGGAGGGTGCATCGACGCGCGCCAGACCTCCTGCAGCCGAACGGAAGCTGCGCATGAACGGGTTGTTGCGGCAAGCGTCCAGAAAGATCAGGTTCAGCCGCGTCTTGCCTTCGTCCATGATCTCCAGTACCTGGTTGAGGTTGATGCTGTTGAGCGGCACGTCTTCCTCGCTCCGGATGTCCGCATCGACGCTCGGCAGATAGTTGATACCCTTGATCTGGACCCCGTGACCTGCATAGAAGAACAGCGCGACCCCCCCGGGTACCAGCCGCGAGCGGAATTCGCGCAGTGTCTCGCTGATCTGTCGGGTAGTCAGGTCTTCGCGACTCACCACGTCGAACCCGTGGCTCTCGAGCTTGGCGGCCATGGCGCGCGCATCGTTGCCAGGGTTGCTGAGTGGTGAATTGTGGTAGGCCGAATTGCCGATCACCAGTGCGATGCGCTGCTCGCCGGAGGCGTTCGGCTGGGCGACGATCGATGCCGTGAAAAGCGTGCCGGCAAGCAAAAACAGATAACGCAATCCGCGCTGAATGCTTCTCATGGCACCGATGGTAGTATGAAAAACCACCGGATGCATGTGTTCGCCCGTACATACTCCATGCCCGCCTCGCCCTCTGCCGTCGACGTGATTGCACCGCCGCCCCTTGCCGCGTGGCGTCGCCTTTTAATTCTCCTCGTGGCTGCGCAATGCCTGGCGCTGGTGCTGCTTGGTGCCATGCTGCTCAACGAGCACCGCGGCCTTCTGAGGGAACTGACCTTGTCGCGGATCGAGATCCAGGCCGGTGATCTGGAAGCTGTGCTCCGCACCGGCGCACTCACGGGCCTGCGGCCGGACGAGATTCACAACCTCGACGCCATGGTGGCCCGGCTGAAGAAGGCCGACCCGGCAATCGCCGACATCGAGGTGGTAACGGTCGATGGCGATATCGCCCGAGTTGTCTCCGCCTCCACGCCCTCACGGATGGCGGCGGTGCTTACGTCGGAGGAGTGGCGTTCGATGAGGTCGTTGCGGGATTCTTCCCACGTCCGGTCCGCGTCCGGAACGACGATTGCGGCAAGTATCCGTGATGCCGCAGACGACGTCGTCGGTGGCTTGCGCGTCGGCGTGGCCGCTGCGGTCCTGCAACGAGAGGAGAGGCGCATCGCGGGCCTGCTCTGGCCGCGCATCGCCGCTGCCATCGCCGTGATGATACTCATCACCCTTGCGGCTCTCGGGTGGTTGAGATCCAGTGGCACCGGTGGCCCATGGCTGCGCCGCCGTGTCATGGCCGTTGCGTTGCTGACGACGTTCGCCGCAGGTGTTCAGGTGGCATGGAATGCCAAGGGTTTGCTGGAAGCGACCCTGACACCCGTGCTCACGTCCAAGGTGGAGATGGTGGCTGAGTTGCTTGCGGGCAAGCTGGCGCGGGCCGAGGCGCTCGGCATCCCGTTGGAGAAGCTGCCTGGCGTCGACGCGTATTTCGACGGTGTCGTCGCAAAACATCCTGGGGTCGCCGCGCTGAAGCTGATCGACAACGGGGGTGCGACCCTTGCCCGGCAGGGTGTGACGACCGGCGATTGGATCGAGCACACGGCGGGTTCCGGGCGCATCGCCGTGGCGGCCGATGGGGAATTCGTCGCCCGGCGCCTCGGCGAACTGGGCGCGGACGTCGGCATTGTACTGCTGGTGGCGGTCGTGGTGTTTCGGGAATTGCTCCGCGCCTTGCTGGTCGGTCTGCCGGGCGGTGGAGAAAGTACCGCAGAGCGGCTGCAGTCCCTGCGCTTGCCGCTGTTCCTGTTCATTCTGACCGAAGAGATGTCGCGCTCCTTCCTGCCGCTGTACATCAAGTCGTTTGCGACCGGTGAGAGCTTTCTCGGCAGTGAGACCGAGATCGGGCTGCCGATTGCGATCTACATGCTGTTCTTCGCCCTGGCCACCCCCTTTGCAGGTCGCTGGGCGGATCGGTGGGGGATCGCACGGGTGTTTGCGGCCGGTGTCGGCCTGACGCTGCTGGGCTTTCTATGGACCGCCTTGGCGGGCAGCTACTGGGAATTGCTGCCGGCGCGTGCCTTGTGTGCCTGGGGGTACGCCACCGGGACCATGGCCTGCCAGCGTCAACTGATCGTCTTGACCAGCCGGGCCGATCGGGCGCGCGGCCTGGCGTTGTTCGTCGGCGCTGTGGGTATTGCGGCGATCTGTGGCTCGGCGCTCGGAGGCGTGCTTGCGGATCAGTTCGGTTTCCGGCCGGTATTCGCCGTTTCGGCGCTGCTGGGTCTGCTGGCTCTCGTGATCTTCCGGTTGACGCAGCGCGGTAGCAACGAACACCACGAGGCGATCCCTCCTTTGCGTATGTCGGAGATCCGGCGGCTGTTGATGAACCGCCGTTTTGCCGCGTTGATGCTGGGCGGGGCTGTCCCCGCGAAAATTGCCCTGGCCGGTTTCCTGTTCTATCTTGCGCCGTTGACACTACATCAGCTGGACTACAGCCCCGCCGAAATCGGCCGGGCCGTGATGGTGTATTTCATCCTGGTGTCGACGATCAATCCGGTCGCATCCTGGCTTTCGGATCGCTATCGCTGGCGCCTGTCCCTGACACTTGTCGGAGGTGGCGTGATAGGCCTCGGCGGATTGGCTGGCCTGGGTGCGTGGTTGTTTGGCGAGATGAATTCGGTGTGGCTCGTCTGGATCGGCATCCTGACCCTGGGCATAGGTACCGGACTCGCCAGTGCGCCGATGCAGGCGCTTGCCACCGAGATCGGTGCCAGGACCGGCGCCACATCCGTTGCGGTGATGCTGCGCACCCTGGAGCGGCTGGGCAGTTTCGTCGGACCGCTCTGGGCCGGTGTCTGGTTGGCAACGACGGGTTGGGGTGGCGCGATGGCCGCCATCGGCGTGGTCGTCCTGGTGGGTACGCTTGTCTGCCTTACCGCCCGCGAGGGCCGATGAGGTCATCCCGCCTACTGCTTGCCGTGCTGCTCTGGTTCGCCACCGCTGCGGCCGGTGCAACCCAGCCGCGCCCCTACCATGTGGTGATGCTTCTCTTTCGTGGCTGCGAAGAGGCCTGTCAGGGTTTTCAGGACCACTTCAGGAGACAGAAGGTGCCGGTGCGTTTCACCCTGCGCGATGCGTCGCAGGACAAACGCCTGATTCCCGGTTTCGTCGCCGAGGCCAAGCGCATGCGACCCGATCTGGTGGTCGCCTGGGGCACCAGCGTTGCTGTGGCAACCGCGGGGCAGTGGGATGCGGTGGATCCCGCCGTACATATCACGGATATCCCTGTGGTGTTCATGGCGGTCACCGATCCTGTACGCAGCCGCCTGATCCCCTCGCTGGCCGGATCCGGCCGCAACCTCGCCGGTACCTTGTACCTCCTTCCGGTCGACGAACAGTTGCGGGCGGCCAGGACCTACCTGGACTTCCGTACGATCGGTTTTCTCTACAACCCGGCAGAGGCGAATTCCCGGATCAGCCTGGAAGATCTGCGTGCCGCCGCGGCGCGTGTCGGCGCCACCGTGGTTGCCGAAACGCTGGCGCTGGATGCCAGCGGTCGACCCGACCCCAGTGGAATACCGGACCATTTCTCAGCGCTGGCCGCGGCGGGCGTCGATCTGTTCTATTGTTCCCCGGACAGCTTCATCAACAGCCAACGCGAACGGATCACTGCCGAGGCCTTGAATAACCGTCTGCCGCTATTCGCCGCTGCGGAAGCACCGGTCGCGCAGGCGGATGGCCTGTTCGGCGTGGTCGTGCGCTACGATCGCGTGGGCAGGTTCACCGCACGGCTCGCGTTGCGCATTCTTCAGGATGGGGTTCGGCCAGGCGACATGCCGGTGGAGTTGCCGCGCCAGTTTTCCTATCTGATCAACCTGCACACCGTCAAGGTGTTGGAGCGCTATCCGCCGCTGTCCCTGCTCGACGTGGCCGAGTTCGTTGGCGACGGGGAAGGCGCCCGGTGAAACTCGTCCTTTGCGTGAAACGCGATCTGCATGGCTGCATGTTTCTCAATCAGCTGCTGCCGCAACTAGCCGGTCACGAACTGCATGTACTGCTGTCGGACAAGACCCGGCCGGCAGAACAACAGATTCCGGCACTGAGAGAACTTGCCTATCTCGAACGCAGCCTGCCATGCGACCGCCTGTTTCCTTTGCTGGATCGCCAGCTGGTCAGTGGGGAGTGGGCGACATTCGCCGGACTGGAGGAACGGTACGACGTCGCTCTCGAAGTGGTGGAAGATGTCAATGCGCCATCGCTGGTCGACCGCCTGGCGGCGTTCGCGCCCGACCTGATCGTGTCCGCCCGATTCAGCCATATATTCCAGCCGCAGGTCATCGCCATTGCACGTCATGGAGCGGTCAATATCCATCCAGGCGAACTGCCGGTCTATGCCGGCCTGTTCGCCCCCATGCGTACCATTGCCGAAGGCGGTGGAACGCTCGTCAGCTGCATGCATTTCATCGATGGGGGGATCGACACGGGCCCCGTGATTGCGACGCGGCACTTGCCCTTTCGCACCGATGAGGGGTTGCTCGAGCAGATTGCCGAACTCTACGTGCTGGCGATCCCCCTGCTGCTCGACCTGATCGCTCGACTTGGACGCGATGAGGAGATTCCAAGCATCCCGCAAGACGTCAGCCGACGCCGTTATCGCTCCATGCCCGACGCCAACGAAGTCGAAGCCTTCCTCGCTGCCGGCCATCGCTTCTGGAAACCCCGATCCTACGACGCCCTGTTGGCGCGGTTCGTGCCGGCCACCCCGCCAGCGGCAGACGCCGACGCGCGCCTCGCGATCATCGAGACAATCCGTAGCGGGGAGGATCTGCAAGCCTTTTCGTTCGAAGACGAGTCTTGATCGGCACGCTACAGCATACGAATCCGGTACGGGACGTCGGGTTGTCCGACTGGAAGGTGCGAGGATCCATCGGTGCCTCGTGGGTTCATCAGGGGCGAACGCACGACAGGTGACCCAGCATCGGCCGCAGTCGGATTCGCACCAAGCCTTGCCAGCCGCGACGCGCGTGGGGATCGGCTGGATCTGTTCAGAGAAGCTTGGAAGTAGCCGCATCAACACCCACGGCGCTTTCTGGCAGCTCGAACCACACCTCGTCGCTCGGGTTCGGAATCTGGCGGATCTCGGCCCGTCGTTCCCCGTGCACGACCATGTCGGCGCTCCATGGACAGGCCGACCCGCTTTGCCGGCTGCTCAAGGAATTCGGATCCCTTCATACTCTGTGCGGGCAAGCGGCAACGCCGGGATTCCGTCCCAAGAACGCCGGGATAGGGGGGTGGTGCGGTTAAAGCAAGAACCGTTTTCGCCGCTACAGGCTCATTAAACCCGAGCCTTACCCAGCATGCGCCCGATAGCCGGTGAGCGATTTGAGCACCAGACGACCGAACAGCGGGTCATGGTCGCGCGGCAGCCCATCTATAACAGCAATATGGGCGTGTTCGGCTACGAACTCCTGTTCCGGTCACCTGCCGGGGACGGCACCGGGCTGAAACCCACAGAGGCGACCGCGCAGGTTCTTGCCTCGACGATCATGGAATTCGGCTTGGACAAATTCGTCCACGGCCGCAAGGCGGTTATCAACGTCACGCCGGCCTTTGTCGAGGTGATCTCCGATGTCCAGCTGGCGCCGGACCAGATAATCCTCGACATTCCCGGCAACATGCGGGTGGACGAGAAACAGGCCATCCGCCTGAAAGAACTCCGCGAACTGGGCTATGGTCTCTCGGTCAGCGGCCTCGCCAATCTCAAGAATCCGCAGCTGCTCCCGATCGCAAGCATCTTTCAGGTCGACGTACAGAAAGTGAGGGCGGACCTGTTGGATCCCCTGATCAAATTTCTCAGGCGATACGACAACCTGGCCCTTCAGGCGCTGAAAATAGAGACATCGGAACAATACCGAACCTATTGCGACAAGGGGTTCGACTATCTGCAGGGGTACTTCCTCAGCAAACCGCGCGTCTATGTCAGCCGCAACCTGACCGCGAACAAGCTGGCGATATTGCAGGTGCTCGCGACCACGCACAATATCGATACGCCCATCGAGAAGCTGGAGCAACAGATCACGAGCGACGTGTCACTGAGCTACAAGCTGTTGAAGCTGGTCAACGCACCGTTCTTCGGTTTGGCGCGTGAAGTGGATTCGATCAAACATGCCATCGTGTTGCTTGGAAGGGACGAGATTCGCAAGTGGATATCGCTGTTGGCGTTGGGGGGTATGAGCGACGAGCCCGTTGCCGTCATGGAGATCGCCGTGCTGCGGGCCAAGATCTGCGAACTTCTGGCGCAAAGGGCCGGTCTGCCGCAAGACAGTTATTTCACCGTCGGCATGTTCTCGGCACTTGATCTGCTGATGAAACAGCCGATCAAAAGCATTCTGGCGCAGTTGCCACTGAGTGAATCGATCAAATCGGCCATCCTCGAACGAGAGGGATTGATGGGGGAGGCGCTGGACTGCGCTATCGCGATAGAAAACGCGCAATGGTCAGGGATCAGATTCTCGGGCCTCGAACACAGTGAACTGTCAGAGGCCTACCGGCAGGCAGTCGAGTGGACCGACGACGTCATGGGGCATTTTTAAGCGCATCGCCGTTTCGCGGAAGGCGAAGCGCCCCCCGCGGTCAAATTCATGGTTTTCTCGTTCAGCGGCGGAGCGTGCCGATTCGCACGGTGCATGGCGTCCGCCGGCGTGGGATTGTGTTCCGTCCGTTGGACCAGCGTTGCAGTGCGGTACTTCGTCGCCCATTTCACTGGAGGGGGAAGGTCCAGCGCACGGAGGCGAAGATCTTCGATTTTCGCGATCGCCATTCGACTTATCAATCGGTGTTGGCAGGATTCATAACCGTTCTCCGCTGTCTATACACCTGCGAACGTGATCCGCCCGCTGGCGTATCTCGCGCAGTTCCTCCCGCGATTTACGTCCCAGGTTTTTCAACTGAAACTTCATGCGCCCGTGGTTCGCGAAGCGGACGTGGTGCCGGTCGAGAAAATCCCAGTACAGCGTGGTGAAGGGACAGGCGTCTGCACCCGTCGCACGCTTGGGGTTGTAGCGGCACTTTCCGCAGTAGTTACTCATCCGGTCGATGTAGTTCCCCGATGCACAGTAGGGCTTGGAACCGACCACGCCGCCGTCACCATGCTGACTCATCCCCAGCGCGTTCGGCAGACTCACCCAGTCCACGGCGTCCAGGTACATCGCCATATGCCAGGCGTGAAATCGGCTGGGGTGCACCCCGAGCAGCATCGAGAATTGACCGAGCACCATCAACCGCGGGATGTGATGCGTCCAGGCGTCCCGTTTCAGTCCCGCCATGCAATCGGCCACGCAGGCCATATCCGTTTCCCCGTCCCAGTAAAAGGTCGGGACGTCGCGGTCGTCGCAGCCGAGGGCATTTCGCTGTGCATACGCGGGCATGTGGAGCCAGTAGATGCCGCGGATTAATTCGCGCCACCCCAACACCTGCCGCACAAAGCCCTCCACGCTGTTGATCGGGGCCCGGCCCGCCTCGTAGGCCGCGATCACCTTGTCCAGGCAGTCTTTCGGGTGCAGCAGTTTCACGTTCAGCACAGCCGACAGCCGCGAGTGATAGAGGGTGGACTGACCGGACCACATGGCATCTTCGTAGGCGCCGAAACAGGGAAGGCGGTGGGTGACGAAGTCCCGCAGTGTGGTCAGGGCCTCGTCGTGGGTCACCGGCAGGTCGAAGTCATCGAGCGAGCCGGGATGGTTCGCGAAGCGCGCCGCGACCATGTCCAATACCGCCCGGGTGGTCTCATCCGGACGGAAACGTCGAGGAGGGGGTAGTTCGCCCGGACCCGCCCTGCCGAAGGTCTTGCGGTTGTCCTTGTCGAAATTCCACGACCCACCTTGTGGCTTCCCGTCCGGCCGCATCAGCAATCCGGTGCGGCGCCGCTGCGCGCGGTAGAAATGCTCCATCACCAGGTGACCCTTCCCTTCCGCCCAGTCGCGGAATGCATCGGGCGTCACGAGAAAATGGCGATCCGCCCGGACCTCCAGCGTCAACCCGAGAGCCTCTGCGGTGTCCTCGATTATCCGGAGTACCCGCAGGTCCCCGGGGTGGGTCAAAACCAGCTTGTCCGGACGTAGTCGGTGCACGTCCTTGGTCAAAATCTCCGCGAAACCATTACCTCGGTCATCGGAGGGACGGCGGCCGAGGGCGTGATAGTGGACCTTCCGTCCTCGTTCCCGTTGCGCGTCGCGGAAGTGCCGCATGGCCGCAAAAAAGAACGCGAGACGTCGTTTGTGGCACCAGACATGGGTTGCCTCCTGCGCGTTTTCCGCCATCCACAGGACGTCCACCTCCGGGTCGAAGTCGTCGAACACGGCAGCGCGGTGGTCCAGCTGATCGCCCAGGATCAGAACCAGGTGGCGTGGGCGGGTCTCCGGATTGAAATCAGTGCGACTCATGGATCCCTAGATTCGACGCATCCCACGGTGAAACCCACCCGCAGATTGGGTGGGATTTCGGCGGATTTTCCGGGAGTGTTTCCTTCCGGTACGCGAGTGCGGGGCACCGATGCCCGAAGTGGGCTGCGTTCAAAACGGTCATGCCAGTCATTGCCACTGGAATCGCTATCGAAGCGGATTCAGCTTTGATTCAGGTCCCGTGGCTAGGCTGCCGACCATCGGGTTGTGGGGGGAAGTGCAAATGGTCGCTGGCAATGAACAGGTTCAGGTCTGGGATCCGCTGGTCAGGATATTTCACTGGAGCCTGGTTGCGGGTTTTTCCGCTGCCTACTTCAGCGGCGACAACTGGCTGCGGGTCCATGTGGTCGCGGGATACACAGTGGCCGGCCTTGTCGCCTTTCGTCTGGTCTGGGGATTCATCGGTACGCAGCACGCCAGGTTCTACGATTTCGTCCACCCTCCTGCTGCAGTCGTCCACTACGTCAAAGAGATGATCAGGAGCCGTGCCCGTCGCCACATCGGACACAACCCGGCAGCTGGCGCGATGGTGATAGCACTGCTCCTGAGCCTAACCGCCACGGCGCTGAGCGGCATGGCGCTGTACGGCCACACGGAGTTCCTCGGGCCCTTGGCAGGTTTGGCCGACAGGCTGCCGGATTCGGCCGGTGGCGTGCTCAAGGAGATGCATGAGCTTCTTGCGAACCTCACCGTGATGTTGGTGCTGTTGCACTTGGCCGGCGTCCTGTTTGCAAGTCTCCAGCACCGCGAGAATCTGGTGCGCGCGATGTTGACAGGTTGGAAATCGAAGGAGGTCAATTGATGAAAACCGGGATATTTGGCGCGGTCCTGATGATCGCGGCGAGCGTGAGCGCAGGCGCTGGCGTAATCGACGATCTGCAAGACCGCTATCGCAGCGAAGGTGCCACCGCATTCAGTGAGGTACGTGGTTTGGCGTTGTGGCGGATGCAAGGTGCGGAGGGACGTACCTGCGCGACGTGCCATGGCCAAGACCTGTACCAAGTCGGTGAGCACAAGACCACGCGAAAGCAGATCAGCCCGATGGCGTTGTCCGCCAATGCGTCGCGGTACACGGACGCTGCGAAGGTCGAGAAATGGTTCCAGCGCAACTGCAAGTGGACCTGGGGTCGTGAATGCAACGCCCAGGAGAAAGGTGACCTGCTGCAGTACCTGGGCAATTTATAGATGGGATACCAGGAGATCGGTATGACATTGAAGAAGGCATTGTTGGTCGGCATGCTTGGTGGGCTTTTCGCCGCCGGCGCGGGACTGGTGATAGGCGACGAGGGCGAGTGGCGCTGGGGCGGTACGGCCGGGGTGCGGCAGGACGTGGCACCGGTCGACAACGAGCTGTATCGAGGCGAATGTGGTAGCTGCCATTTCGCCTACCAGCCGGGACTGCTGCCGGCAGTGACCTGGCAGGAGATCATGCGGAGCCTGAACGATCACTTCGGTGAGAACGCCGAGTTGGGCACCGCCGAACAGCAGGCAATCGGCGAGTATCTGACGGTCAACGCCGCCGACCGCGCCAGTTATTCGCGTTTCGCCGGTATCGGTCGCTCTATGCAGGGCAGTGGAAGTCTGCGCATCACTGACAGTGCCTATTTCCGGCGCAAGCACCACGAGGTTCCTGCCCGGTTGGTGGCCGGCAATCCGGGTGTGGGCAGCTTCTCGCGTTGCGAAAGTTGTCATACGACGGCGGCAAAGGGCATCTATGATGAACACCAGGTGCACATCTCAGGAGTCGGTCGCTGGGACGATGACTGATCCCCGTCGCCACGTTCTTTGATGGCTCGTCCGGTGTGCCACTGTCGACGAGCGAGAAAAAAGCCCGGCACCAGGCCGGGCTCGCCTGTTCCGCGACAGGCTGGCTCAATGCCCGGGTAGCGCCTTTCTCGATCGAAGTGAACAGGGTATACGTGCCCCACGTCAAAGACTCGCCTGACGGTGCAGGGCAGGGAATCGCTGAGTCAGCGTCTGACGGCGTCTGCCTCGTCACGCAAAATGTTCTGCAGTGCAGCCAAGTGGCAAATGTGGAATATTGGTGATTGCAGCTCCAACGTCGAGCAAGGACTGCCAGACCTCTTTGTATGAGCTATCGGTGGTATGACGCACAATGGCAGTCGGCCGCCGGACGAATCCGCAGATATGACCCGCAATCACGACAATGTGTCCGATCCGTCGCCGGCATCTCCAGCTGGCAGGCGGGTTGTATTTCACGCTGAGGGACTGACCAAGGTCTACCAGATGGGCGAGGTGCAGGTGCACGGCCTGCGTGGCATCGACCTGGATCTGTACGAGGGCGAACTGGTGGTGTTGCTCGGCCCCTCGGGCAGCGGCAAGTCCACCCTGCTGAATATCCTTGGAGGGTTGGATTCGGCCACGAGTGGCACGGTTTTCTACCTGGATCACAACCTTGTGCAGACCACGGAACGCGAACTGACGGGATACCGGCGCCATCATGTCGGCTTCGTATTCCAGTTCTACAACCTGATCCCCAGTCTCACCGCGCTCGAGAATGTCGCCGTTGTGACCGAGATCGCCAAGAAACCGATGAAACCGGAAGAGGCGCTGGCGCTGGTCGGACTGAGCGAACGTGTCAACCATTTTCCGGCGCAGCTTTCGGGCGGCGAACAGCAGCGTGTCGCCATCGCTCGTGCCATCGCCAAGAATCCCGACGTGTTGTTGTGCGACGAACCCACCGGCGCACTGGACTCCAAGACCGGCATCGTGGTGCTCGAGGCGCTGCAACGGGTCAACCAGGAAATGGGAACCACCACCGTGGTGATCACGCATAACGCCAGCATTGCGGAGATGGCGGATCGGGTGATCCATCTGGCCGATGGGCGCATCACCGAAGTGTATGAAAACAAGGCCAAGATCCCGCCACGCGAGCTGAGTTGGTAACGGGGTATGCGGGCGATCGACAAGAAACTCTGGCGTGAACTGTGGGGCATGCGGCTGCAGGCACTGGCGATTGCCATGGTGATCGTCAGCGGTGTCAGCATTTTCATCATGTCCCTGAGTACGCTGGAGTCTTTGTTCGAAACCCGTCGGACCTATTACAGCGAGCATCACTTTGCCGAGGTGTTTGCGTCACTCAAGCGCGCCCCGTTGTCGTTGGTGACGCGCATCGCGGAACTTCCCGGTGTCGACAAGGTTGAGTCCCGGGTAGTGGCCTACGTGAATCTCGACGTGGCCGGTTTCGCAGATCCGGTCAGCGGCCATCTGATCTCGCTACCGGATGACAGCCGCGGGTTGTTGAACCAGATCTATCTTCGCGAAGGGCGGTTGATTGAACCGGGACGCGATGACGAAGTGCTGGTGGTCGAAGAGTTTGCCAAAGCCCATCGTCTGCAACCGGGCGACAAGCTGCGCGCCACGATCAATGGACGGCGCAAGTCCCTGACCATCGTCGGCATTGCCTTGTCGCCGGAATACATCTATCAGATAGCCCCGGGTGCGATGTTTCCCGATCACAAGCGCTATGGTGTGTTCTGGATGGCGCGAAGCCCGCTCGCTACCGCCTACGACATGGACGGTGCGTTCAATGATGTCAGCATGACGATCACGCCGGGTACGCATGTCGAGACCTTGTTGGACCGACTCGACAACCTGTTGAAGCCCTATGGTGGTATCGGTGCCTTCGCACGCAAGGACCAGCTTTCCAATCGCTTCCTGTCGGAGGAACTCAAGCAGCAGCAAACCATTGCCACGGTATTTCCAGTGATCTTCTTTGGCGTGGCTGCCTTCCTGTTGAACGTTGCGCTGAGCAGGCTCATTAGTCTGGAGCGTGAACAGGTTGCCGCGCTGAAGGCGTTCGGATACAGCAACTGGGCCGTGGGATTGCACTATGCGAAGTTGGTACTGATGATTGTGGCCATTGGCATTGTCATTGGCAGCGTCGTGGGTACCTATCTTGGAAAAGGTATGAGCGACATCTACATGCGCCTGTACAGTCTCCCTTACATGATCTATGTCCTCAAACCGCAGGTAGTGGTCGCGGCGGCATTCATCAGTATCGTGGTTGCTCTTCTGGGCGCTATGCATGCGGTGCGCAAAGCAGCGAAGCTGCCGCCGGCACAGGCAATGCGTCCGGAAGCACCGGCCGTTTATCACGCCACCCTGGTGGAGCGGCTGGGGCTGCAGCGCTGGTTTTCTCAACCAACTCGCATGATCCTGCGTCACATCGAACGCCGCCCCTTCAAGTCGTTGTTGACTACGCTCGGAATCGCCATGGCCTGCGGCATCGTCATGGTGAGCGGCTTTCAGGAAGGCGCCATGGATTATATGGTGGAGGTCCAATACGGATTGAGCCAGCGCGAAGATCTTATCGTTATCTACACCGATCCCACCTCTCAACGATCGCTGTATTCCCTGCGCGGTCTGCAGGGCGTGGAACAGGTGGAAGGTTTCCGCACCGTTCCAGCCAGGCTCCGGTTCCAACACTATAGTTATCGCACCGCGGTCCACGGCATCGAGCCCGATGGCCATCTGACGCGTCTCCTGGACACCGAGCTGAAACCGATCCATGTGCCTGGCGAAGGTGTAGTGCTGACCGACTACCTCGCCGAAATCCTGCATATCCAACCCGGCGATCTGTTGACCGTCGAAGTGCTGGAAGGAAGCCGTCCCACCGTACAGGTACCGGTGGTCGGCACCGCGAAGCAATACCTGGGTGTGAATGCCTACATGCAGCGCGCGGCGTTGAACCGGCTGTTGAAGGAGGGCTATGCGCTCACCGGTGCATTGCTGACGGTCGACGATCGTTACCGGCGTGAGGTGTATGCCGAATTGAAAGACATGCCGCGTATCGCCGGAGTGGTGGAGCACGAGGCGGCGATCCGGGCTTTTTACGATACGCTCGCGGAGACCATTGTCTTTTTCACCTTTATCACCACCATTCTCGGCGCCACCATTTCCTTCGGCGTGGTGTACAACAGCATGCGCATCGGCCTGTCGGAGCGCAATCGCGAACTGGCAAGCCTCCGCGTGCTCGGTTTCGAGCGCAACGAGATAGCGTACATTTTGCTGGGTGAACTGGCGTTGCTAACCCTGGTGGCGATCCCCATTGGATTGCTTATCGGTTATGGACTATGTGCCTACCTGGCGTCACAGTTCGACACGGATCTCTATCGTGTGCCGCTGGTCCTGGGCTTGCGTGTGTATGCCCTCGCTGCGCTGGTGGTGATCGTTTCGGCAGTTATTTCCGGCTGGATGATCCGGCGTAATCTGGCACACCTCGATATGGTGGCGGTATTGAAGACGAAGGAGTGATCCATGCCTCTCCCGCTGAATAAGCACCCCGGTATCCTTGCCATCGGTGCGCTGGTGATGGGCCTGCTGGTATGGGGGTTTTGGCCCCAGCCGGTGCCTGTGGAACTGGTCGAGGCACGACGCGCATCCATGGCGGTAACTATCGAAGAGGAGGGTCGGACGAGGGTGATCGACCGCTTTGTCATTTCTGCCCCTGTGGATGGCGTGGCCTGTCGCGTGCACCTGGACGTTGGTGACACGGTGCAGGCAGGCCAGACACTGTTGAACATTTCGCCGCTGGAGTCGCGCGTGTTGGACCCGCGAAGCCGGGCCGAAGCCGAAGCGCGCGTGGCGGCGGCCAAATCGGCACTGGAACTGGCACGACAGCAGGCCGCTGCCGCCGAGGCGAGCGCCAGTTTTCAACGCAGCGAGATCGGGCGCCTAGAACCGTTGGCAAAGCAGGGAGTGATCTCGAGCGGCGCTTTCGACAAGGCGCGGATGGATCTGCTCACTGCCGAGGCCACCGCACGAAGTGCCAAACACGCGATAGAAGTCGCCAAGTATGACCTGCAGGCGGCTGAGACTGCGCTCAGCTATTCCGCCGGTACGGTGACGGGCGAAGCGGCGATCCGCGTGCCGGTGAAGTCCCCAGTTACCGGCAAGATCCTGCAAATGCCGCATGAGTGCGAAGGCCCGGTGACCACCGGGCAGGAACTATTGGTGGTCGGTGACCCCTCGTTGCTGGAAGTGGTGGTGGACCTGTTGTCGGCCGATGCGGTCAAGGTCCAACCGGGCATGAAAGTCCATTTCGATCGCTGGGGCGGAGAAGGGTTGTTGGAAGGCCGGGTGCGCACCATCGAACCTGTCGGCTACACCAAGATCAGCGCGCTGGGTGTCGAGGAACAGCGGGTCAACGTGATCGCCGATTTCGTTTCCTCCAAGGAAGCCTGGCAGCGCCTGGGCGACGGCTACCGGGTGGAAGCACGATTCGTAATCTGGGAAGACGACGATGTGTTGCAGGTGCCGGCCAGCAGTCTGTACCGACTGAAGGACGGTTGGGCGTTGTTCGCGGTCGAGAACGGGAGGGCGCGCCAGCAGGTGGTGACAATGGGGAGGCGGAACGGTCTGGTTGCACAGATCCTGGAAGGGGTGAAGGAAGGGGACAAGATAGTCGATCATCCGAGCGATGAGGTTGCCGACGGCGTGCGAATTACGGAAAGGTAGTCTTCGCGTAACCTCAGATGCCGTAGGGCCACATGGTCCTTCGTTCCGCAACACGTACCTTGTCAGCCGTAGCGGTCAACGGACCTCTGGGGCGCTGTTTGGCAAACTGGGCGTGCTCGCCACGTGGGCTAGAATTGCCGCGGTCAGGACATCCGGATCGATGGGTTTGGTGACGTGGTCAACCATCCCCGAGGCCAGGCACCTGTCACGTTCCTCCTGCAGTGCGTGCGCGGTGAGCCCGATCACAGGTAGGGCCGGCGCCATCTTCCGTATCCGGCGGGTGGCCTCATGGCCATCCATCACCGGCATCTGCACGTCCATCAGTACCAAGTCGAAGCCAGACGGACCGTGTTCCTCGAGTCTGTTCAGGGCCTGCTGACCACCCTCGGCGAATACCACGTGAGCACCTTCGTGCTCCAGTAGATCTTCGAGAATGATCCGATTGATCTCCAGGTCCTCGGCGGCCAGGATCCGGATGCCGCTCAGCTGCATGTGCTCATCGGTAGCGAGTGCCATTTGCTCCGAAGAGGCGGGTGGCTCGGTGGCCCGAAGCGGGAGGATCAGAGTGAACCGGCTACCAACGCCAACCTGGCTGTTGACGCTTATCCTGCCATGCATCAGCTTGGCCAGATTCTTGCTGATCGCCAGGCCCAGACCGGTACCGCCAAATCGACGGGTCGTCGAACTGTCCGCTTGTTCGAAGGGATTGAAAAGGCGAGCGATTTGCGCCTCGTTCATGCCGATTCCGCTGTCCTGAACGATGAAGTGAACATCGTCCCCTTCGCGTTGTACGTGCAAGGACACCCCGCCATGTTCGGTGAACTTGATCGCGTTCGATAAAAGGTTCAACAGTATTTGTTGCAATCTCAAGGGGTCACCCTCGAGCCACTCGGGTAGACTGTTGTCGATCTGGAGTTGCAGCGTCAGGCCCTTGTCGCCGGCCCGGTCTGCCAAGGCGTCTGCGACCTCCTCAATCGAGTCGGCGAGGGGGAATGGATGCGAATCGATGGTGAACTTTCCGGCCTCCATCTTGGAAAAGTCGAGGATGTCGTTGACGACCCCCAACAGGTGTTTGCCAGAGTTGAGGATATGATCGAAGTTTTTCTGCTGTTCGGCCGCGAGGCTTTCACGCAACCCGATCCTTGCCAAACCCAGTATCGCATTCAGCGGTGTGCGGATCTCGTGGCTCATGTTGGCGAGAAATTCGGACTTGGCCCGGGCAGTTGATTCCGCGGCTTCTTTCGCCGCGTGCAGTGCACTCTCGGCCTGATCACGCAACGTAATATCACGCAGGATCAGGTTGCAGATCCGCCTGCCGTCAACGGTCATGCGTGAGAGTACGATTTCGAGTGGGAAAACCGATCCATCGGAACGCACCCCCTGCAACTTGACGGGGATTGCAGTCGGTTCCGAGAGTTTGCCGGGTATCAGGTCGGTCGCTGGTAGACCGGACATGGAATCTTGTCGGTACCCAAAAATTCCGGCGGCTGCGGGATTGGCATTGAGCACCCTGCCGTCTTCGCCGACAGAGATAAGCCCCTCGCCGATGTTCTCAAGCAACGATCGCTGGTAGTGCTCGGCCTGCTCAGCCTTGCGGGCAGTCTCGACCAAGGCCTGGTGGCTCTGCAGCAGTCTGTCCCGCATGAGCTGGAAGCTGGTCGCCAGGTCGCCTATCTCGTCTTTTCCGGGCACAGGGAGGTCGACGTCGTAGTTGCCCTCGGCGATCTGATGTGCCCCTTCGGTAAGTCTGT
The DNA here is from genome assembly GCA_024235395.1 of Chromatiaceae bacterium. Taxonomy (NCBI): domain Bacteria; kingdom Pseudomonadati; phylum Pseudomonadota; class Gammaproteobacteria; order Chromatiales; family Chromatiaceae; species Chromatiaceae bacterium. The sequence goes on along the minus strand of JACKMK010000004.1, from coordinate 431,778 downwards.
TGAGTGGTTGACGCACGAACCGCTCGGCGAGCGCCAGCGCCACGATCATGACGATCACCAGCGCGGTCGCAAGAAACGCAACGAGTAGGTAGATCGCTTCGAAGGTATTCTGGCGGACCAGTTTCCAGTCGGCCCGCAACAATATACGGGCCATCTCGCGGTCTCCGAGTATGACCGAATGATCAATTGTCAGAACCGTCGATGATGGGGATGGCTGCTCTCGCTGCTCTGGAAACAGGGGATAAATGCGGCGGCCATTTGCCAGTTGGAGCTTCAACTCCAGCCACCGTTGCTCTTGCTGCAGCATCTGCTCATCGAGCGACGAATACAGGGCTGCATAGTCGCGGGCGAGCAGGTGTCGAATGGTGTCGGAGTCCATGGCTGCCAGAATCATCGTCTGGTGATCGACAAAATCCTCGCGCGCGTGCTTCAGCTCCCACGGCATCCACAACAGAAACATCACCAGTAGATAGGCGACAAAGGCAATCAGTGCGGCCGAAAGCAGTTTGAGGCGGATACTCATGCGTGATGTGTCAGTTGTCTTTCACGTAAAAACGCTCGAGCTTCAACTCACGTAACGGCATATAGTCTGCCATGCTGGCGACGCCGATCTTGCTGATAGGTACCTTGGAGAGCAATGCCTGCCCCTCGGCGGTGTCGCCCAGTTGCAGCAGGGCTCGCTGGACTTTTTCCGCCTTTTCCGAGGGAATGCGCGGATGCACGGTGAACGGGTGTGGCGCGACGGGCGTCGTGGTATGGATTACCTCGAGGTTGTTGCGGATTGCCGGTTTCTGGCTCGCCAGGGTTTTCTGCACGCCACCGCCCGCATCGGCCTCGCCGAGCAGTACGTTGAGGTAAACGGAGTCATGGGTCTTGACGTAGCGGGCGCGGAAATTGAGCCCGAAGCGATCCACGAGCTCCTGGCGCATCTGCAGCGAGGCTCCGAGCGCATTGGGTGCTGGAAACGCCATTATCTTGCCGTCCAGATCTTCCACCGAATGGATGTTGCCGCCCTTTCGCACCACCAGGACGCCGTGGAGGGACTTGCCCACATCGCGAACCAGCGGCCGATAATCTTGGGCCTCAGAAGCCAGCATCACGTGGTAGGGGTTCATGTAGGCAAAATCGAATTCGCCGACGAGAAACTCCGACTCAAACGCGGGAATGGTAGGCGATCCCACCAGCTTCAGCCGATAACCGGTCTGGCGTTCGATGTGGTCCAGTATTGGCCGCCACACGCGGTGGAGCCGCCGTGTCTCGAACTGCGGTACCACGCCAACGGTGAATTCATCCGCCACCTGGTCGGCGCGCGCCCCGCTTGCGAGGAGCGCTAGTGATAATGTGATAAGCAGGCTACGGATCATCATCCACCCTTATGCTCAGTACGCCGGACCCGTGAATAGGAACGAACAGTCACATGTCCGGGGATCAACGGCATGATTCAATGGCCAATCGATGCTTACGTATCGTTGTCGGCCGTCAACGGGCAAAATTCACCGCGGCGGCTCGTCGTCGTGGCCAGCGCCCTGCGGAAAGCGACGCCAGCTGCCCGACCGACAAGTCGGGCAGGCTTGCGCCCGCGATAATTGGGGTTGGATTGAGTGGCCTGGCACGAATCCAGGGGAGTTTGATACCGGTTGCACCAGGCGTCTGGCATCGCGCGCAGCGATCGCTGCCGCCAAGACTATTCAGGTAAGCAGGCCGTTGCCACTGCGTTGCAGCTTCAGTGCGACCACCACATCCATTCCAGAACCAGGTTGTCAGGGGCTTTGACATCCTTGTGCCGTGCGGCCTTGTCAAAGTCCACCGCGGGAAAGTCACCGGTGAAGCCGGCTAGACGTCGCATCGTGTGTGCGCGAGGAGCGGCTTTTCACGGATTCAGGGATGCGGCCCTGAGGCGTATCCTAGAGCATAGCCTGGCTGGCGATTCACCGTACTTCACAGCGCGCCGGGTATCCACAGGTGCGCCCTGGGCACAGCGCTACCTCGGTGGCCGGATTTTACTAACCGAACGTGTCTCGCCCACAGGTGTGGACTAAATCGTAACAAGAGTGTTTGCAGTATCGTCGGCTCAGCTTTTCTGGGAGGGGTCACCTTAACAATCATCAGGTGGCCTTTTTGGATACGGGCGAGGCACCTTTCGCAATGACGCAACATTTTGCAACGGCAGCGTCGAATCTTTCGCGACGAGGGCACAAACGTTCGTCCATTTGAACCGTTCGGATGAGCGCCATTCGTGGCGCGCCCTCGACGGGCGTGCTGCGTGTGTCCAAGATCAATTCTGGCGAGCTTGTGACGGCGTGTTCGCGCCCGGCGGTGACCACCCTGGACCGGTGACAACTACCGAGAGGGATAGGAACGGTCGGTCGCACTATTCTGCGCGTCCCGATAGGCGTGTTAGTGTCAGTTCCAGTGAACGAATACTAGTTGCACTTACTACCCATGGCTTCAACAAAACAGGTGGACAACATGAAAAAAGCGACACTCATCATCGCACTTGGACTCTCTGGCAGCGCTTTCGCCCAGGGCCATCCAGGCATGAGCGAGGCTGACATGCAGAAGATGATGCAAAACATGCAGTCTGCGCAGACCTGTATGCAGGGAGTGGACATGGCGAAGCTGGATGCCTTCGGAAAACGTGCGCGGCAGGTTGAGTCAGAGATCAAATCCCTCTGCGCCAATGGTGAGCGTGATGCGGCTATGGAAAAGGGGATGGCTTTTGCGCGGGAAGTCAACAGTGACCCGGAGATTGGAAAGATGCGTAAATGCGGGGAGATGATGCAGGGCATGATGCCGCCGATGCCGGGCATGTCCGAATTTGAATCAAGCGACAAAACCGGCAAGCACGTTTGCGACGAGTAGCTGGCACTGTCGCGCCCACCAAACCCACTTTCCGCACGCCCGATGCATTCGCTGTCTCGCCGACCTGGAGTACGACCAATGTGACGTTTCAAGTCGTCGCCGTCCTTTTCGAGATTTAGAAACGAGGGGGTCAAGTGAACGCGCGGACGGCCCCTTCACCTTGTTTGCCAGCGGACACTTGAGCACATACCCGGGCAAGGGGCAGAAACACCCACATTGATTCGGTTATTGCGATGTCCGTGCGGCGGATTCAGATCACGCTGCTTTCGGGGTGCAACGATGATCTCGAGGAACTGGCCGAACGCGTTGACCGTTCGTCGAAGTCCTGGGACGCGTCGCCGCTAAGACGGTCCCTCATGTGACCTCGGCGGACGCAGCAGTTGCGAAAGGCGCGCGAAGTGCACATGGGAAGCAGACCGACGCAATCACCCGTGTCGATGCCGGCGATCGAGCGCGTTCAGTCCCCCTCGAATTTGCACCCAGTAACTCGTAGAAGCCGACGGCTCCACCTGATGAAAGGCAGTCTTCTGGACTGCTTTTCCGGGCACCTTTACGGGGTTGCGTGGCATGAGTTCGTACATTGACACGCCGACCGTCGTTGGCCGTCGCACCATGTCAGATTGATTTACAACTCGCCACGGTTCCTCGGTAGGCCGCGCACTGTCCCGGTTCCGCTGCAGCAATCGCTTGTTTTCGTGAGCATTTGGGCGGCCCGGGGTGGGCCGCAGCGGGGTGGTCGTGGCACCAACGGAAGTTCGTTCGCAGTATGCTTTGACCTGGGTCAGGCGATCACTGCCGTGTCACGTCAGCGGCCTTTACAGCGGGCCGCACCCGTTGCCCGTGGATCCACGTCGGCACGGCTCCGGCCAGCGGATGGTGCGGAAATTGCTGCGAATGAGACAGACCGGCAATTGACGCCGGGGTCGCACTGAGTGGAGAACAGAATAATGTCACGCACTCCTATCGCTCCGCAGACCTCTCGCACGCTGCTGATGGCCTGCGCATTGTTCCTGTCCTGCGGCGTTGCAAACGCGGTGGTGGTCTATCAGAACGATTTCGAGACCAGCAACCTCACCGGCTGGAGTGTCATCGGTACGAACCCCGGTGTCACCGCGGATCTTGCCGGTGAGCACGTGTTCGGCCTGTTCAACGACAACCAGACCATCACCTGGTCGCAGTCGCTGGCCGCGGGAACCTATGCGGTGGCGTTCGACTTCTTCGCCATCAATTCATGGGACGAGGTCGACAGCGGTTGCTGTTTTCCCGACGGCTTCGCGGTTGAGATCAACGGTGTCACGGTGTTCGACGAGGACGACCCCTTCAACCTGACGCTGACCGGCAGCGATGTGCTGTCGTTCGTCTATCCCGGCCCGGACCGGATCGGCGAGGCGGTGTCCAACGAGCGCTACCGCCCGGCCTTTGCCGTGACGCATGGCGGCGGCGCCTTCACGCTGAGCGTCATCGGCCAGACCAGTCAACCCGGCCAGACACTCGGCGACACCGGTTTCTTCGACGAGCCCTGGGCGATCGACAACGTGCTGATCGATCGCCTCGCGGTTCCGGTCCCGCTGCCGGGCAGCCTCGGTCTGCTACTGGCGGGTATCGCCGGTATGGCGGCGACGCGCCGGCACCGCGGTGACTGACCAACCGGCGGGCGCCTGCGCGAGAGGCCCTGCTGTCCTGCCGTTGGCTCATTCGCGGCGCTACGGCGTGCTACCGGTCCGCCGCGCCTTGAACGGGGCCGAAGGTGATTGGAAGCAACTTCGGTCAGCCGCCCGGAAACAACCGCAACCGCCCATCCGCCTCGTGCTCGGCCTTGTTGCGCATGTGATCTGCGGTCGCCGCGAACGCCTGCAGCAGGCGGTCGCGCTGTGTCTGGTCGAGTTCGCTGTCGGCCAGGGCGCGGCGCGTGCAGTGCAGCCACTGGTCGCGCTCCCTGGGCCGGGTCGGCGAAGCCCGCTGGCGTGGTGGCGCGCACGTCGGCGCCGGAGTCGACGACGGACTGGCCGGCCTGTCTGCTGACCCGCGCCGCCACATAGGGCATCGGCTGGGTGACCCGCAGGGGCATGGCATCGCCCAGGCGCGCGGCGACAATCGCCACCAGTAGAGGGAGACCGGCAGGGCGTTTGAGGACGGGCACGGTCCTGGCGAACCCGAGTCTGTGTGTTCCGGTCCGGTTGGCCGGGTGAGCTTGGTCCTGCGGAATCGCGTTGCAGGTCGGGATTGCCCCCTCGCGTCCGCTTGAACCCGTCAATCTGCATTGGGCGGCGTTCCGGGCCAGGTCGATGCCTTTTCCCGTCCTGGTGCCGACCGGCAGCGGCTCGATCCGTCCCAGGCATCTTCGGGTTCAGCGGTGCGGCGGTGGAAGTCGCGGGTTTCGAGCAGCCCGTCGAGGTGTCCAATGGGGACGGCAGGCGGCCGAAAGACTCCTCGATAGGCTTTCGGGCCGAGCGCGGTGGCTGTGGATAACGTCTTCCCGGGTTGCTGCCATCACGTCTGCGGACCTGCAGGCCGGCACCGCGATTGGACTCAGGAGTGCCGCGGTTTGCGATGGCTGGACGGCGTGGGGCGGTGCTGCCGATGGGCCGGCGGCGCCATTGATTTCGTAGTTGTTGGCGTGTTCCTGCAGATGCTGTTTTGCTCGCCGCAATGCGTCGCCAAGCACGGTTCGGAACGAGAAAACGCTCGGCGATCTGGTCCGTAGGCAACGGCAACTCGCGGCCCGTGGTCGCCGAGAGCCTTTACCCGCCGCTGAGTGTCCGCTGTTCATTGTCAGCCATGCCAAACCTCAATGAACGCATGGCCAAAACCGTCGACGGCAGATATCGCCCTCGCAACTGTGACACCGATCGCTGGCAATCCATGTGGCCGGGTCTATCCTTGCCCTATCGATCGAGACAAAGGGACGCACTGGCCAACCACGCTGGGATGAGCGAGATCGGTTTCAACGAGCTTCTGCCGTTGCTCGTAGCGCTTCATGCTCTGTTTACGAACCGGATCCGGTGATCCGCGTTCACCCGGTATTGCAGTCGCCGTCGCGGGCTTTGTTCTAGTTTCGAGCACGATCGTCACGATTCGGGGGAGTAGTGACATCGATTTCATCGAGTTCAGCACGGAATCTTCGCCACCTGACCGCCACGGGTATGCATCTGCGTGGCCGGGTCATGCGTCGCGTTGGCGGCGCGGGTTTCGCTTCGGCAGCCTTCCGTCTGCCATGTTTTCAGGGCGGATACGACCGCGCCGTTCAGCCACGGCCGTGTCGACGCGGGTCTGCCGCGTCTGCGGCGTTGATGCGTGTCCTTTTTGCAATATTCCGTTGAGGAGTAACCGCTTATGCCTTCCGCATTGACCTATCCAGGTGTCTATATCGAAGAGGTTCCCAGCGGGGTCAGGACGATCACTGGCGTCGCTACCTCGATCGCCCTGTTTATCGGTTGGGCGTCGCGCGGCCCCACCGATCGCGCGGTACGGCTGACGAGCTTCGGCGACTTCGAGCGCAACTTCGGTGGCCTCGATTCCCGGTCACTCCTCGGTTACAGCCTCAAGCACTTCTATGAGAATGGCGGCGCCGATGCCTACGTGCTGCGGATTGCGTCCGACGATGCCGACACGGCGAGCTGCGCGCTTGGCGACCTGGCGGTCTCTGCCAATTCACCGGGGGCCTGGGCCAACGATTACGCCGTACGGGTGACGCAGCGTGCGGACGACGCGACGCGGTTCCGGCTAGATGTGCTGCATCGTCCGAGCAACGACGCCGTCGTCGAGTCGTTCGAGAACCTTTCGATGGCGGCCGCCGACCCCCGCGTTGCCTCGGCGGTCATTAACGGCAGATCGAGTTACATCTCGGTGACGCTCGGCAGCGAGACCACGCCGGGCAACGCGACGGTGGATCTCGACGACGCGAACAGTGGCGATGACGGCACTGTGATCGGGCCTGCGGACGCGACTTTCCGCACGGCGCTGCTGGCACGCTTCGGGCTCGGCAGCATCACCGACCGAATCGATATCTTCAACATCGTGTGTGTACCGGGGCTTACCGATGGCTCGACCATCTCAACCCTGCAGGGGCACTGCCGCGACAAGCGCGCCTTCCTGATCGTCGACGCCCCGGAAACCGAGACCGTGGCGACGGTGACGGGCAGCCTGAGCAACATCACGGGTGCCGACGCGACCAATGCGGCCTTCTATTTTCCGTGGGTGCGGGCGCCGGACCCCTTGCAGCAGGGTGCGGTGCGCGCATTTCCGCCGTGTGGCTATGTTGCCGGCATCTACGCACGCACCGACAGCCGGCGCGGGGTGTGGAAGGCGCCAGCGGGGAGCGATGCGAGCCTGAACGGGGCCGTTGGCCTCGCGGTGCAGATGAGTGACCCGGAGAACGGTCAGTTGAACCCGCGCGCGATCAACTGCCTGCGCACCCTGCCGGTGTATGGCACCGTGGTGTGGGGGGCGCGCACGCTGCACGGCGACAATGATCGTGGTTCGGAATGGAAGTATATCCCGGTGCGCCGCCTGGCACTGTTCATCGAGGAAAGTCTGTTCCGCGGTACGCAATGGGTCGTGTTCGAACCCAACGACGAACCGCTGTGGTCGCAGATCCGACTCAACGTCGGCGCGTTCATGCAGAACCTGTTCCGCCAGGGCGCCTTCCAGGGCAGCAGCCCGCGCGATGCCTATTTCGTCAAGTGCGATTCGGAGACGACTACGCAGAACGACATCAACCTCGGCATCGTCAACATCCTGGTCGGGTTCGCGCCGCTCAAACCGGCCGAGTTCGTGGTCATCAAGATCCAGCAGATGGCCGGCCAGGTCGAGGCATAAGGGGGATTTCTCATGGCACAGTTCAGCGTCAATGCACAGCGCTTCGATCCGTACAAGAACTTCAAGTTTCGCGTCAAATGGGATGGTCGCTATGTCGCGGGCCTGAGCAAGGTCGGCGCACTCAAGCGCAGTACCGAGATGGTCGAGCACCGCGAGGGTGGCGATCCGTCGACGTCGCGCAAGTCGCCCGGGCGCACCAAGTATGAGGCAATCACGCTCGAACGCGGCGTGACCCATGACACCGAGTTCGAGAAATGGGCGAACAAGGTATGGAATTTCGGTTCCGGCCTCGGTTCCGAGGTGTCACTGCAGGATTTCCGCAAGGACATCATCATCGAGATCTACAACGAGGCCGGGCAACTCGCTCTCGCCTACAAGGTCTATCGATGCTGGGTTTCGGAGTACCAGGCGGCGGCCGATCTCGACGCCAATGCCAACGCGGTACTGATCCAGACCATCAAGCTGGAGAACGAGGGCTGGGAACGCGACTATGACGTCACCGAGCCGACCGAGCCCAGCTTCACAGAACCGGCCTGATGGCATGGCATTGTCGGCTGAAGAATGGCTTGCCGTATGGGAGCGCGGGCGGACGCGTCATCCACTCGATCGGGCACTGCTGTTGTTTTCGCTCGCGTCCCCCGAACTGCCGACCGACGCGTTGGCCGATCAGCCGGTCGGACGACTGAATGCGTCGCTGCTGGCCTTTCGACGTGCGGAGTTCGGCCACGTCCTGGCCGCCTACCTCGATTGTCCCGCGTGTAGCGAACGCCTGGAGTTCGAACTCGACGTCGCGGCTTTGTCGGATACCGACTGGCGTGGCGAACGCGAGGTCGAGGTCGACGGCTGGCGATTCCGCGTGCCGACGCTGCGTGACCTCGCCGCGATTGCCGACGACGCTGACGCCGCGACAGCGGCGCAGCGGCTGTTCCTTGCCTGTGGCGAGGCCATGGCGATCGCACCGCCGTCCTCGCAGCCGGCCCGCCCCGACATGTTGCGCGTCGAGGCTGCGCTCGAAGCGGCTGATCCCGGGGCGGACATCATGCTTGCCGTGCAGTGCGATGCCTGTGGTCATGCGTGGCAGGCGCCGTTCGATATCGCAGGACTGCTTTGGGAGGAGATTGAGACGCGCGCGGAACGCCTGCTGGACGACGTGGACCGTCTTGCACGCGCCTACGGCTGGAGCGAGGCGCAGATCCTCGCGCTGTCCGACACGCGCCGCGGTGCCTATCTGGATCGGGTGAGTCTGTGAGCGGGATGTTTCGGCATCTCGCGGAGCGTGTCGTCGGCCACAGGGGCGGGCGGATTCATGCCGCGGTGCGGTTGCCGTTCCGGGATGCGCCCCCGCTGGATCCCGAAGTGCCGGTCGATCATGGCACGCCATCGATTCCATCGGTGTCAGTGCGGGCGGATGCGCGCGGCAGGCCCGCGGCGCCATCGCCGGGCGAACAGCACGGAGAATCGCCTATCGCCGCCGCGGTGGCGCATCCGCGGCCAGCAGCGGATCGCGTCCCTGAGGCCACACGGACGCCCGGCCGGCAGCGGTCTGCGACGATGGATGAGGTGGCCGGAAAAGACGCGAGAGACATCGACGGCGATAGCGATTCCCGTGCGACGCCACGCGTGCCCGGAACCACCCGTCGCGCGGTCGCGCCAGGTGAGTGCCCGCAGCCAGACAGGCACGTTGCCGCGCCGATACCGCGGACAGTGGGTGAGTCGGTCACGACGACCGCGTCACGCGAATCGGGTCGCATGCCTGTCGACAGCACGCATCCGTCGTCCGGCCCGGCGGCCGAAACGATCGCCACCGCGTCGCGGAATGCCGAACCGGGCGCGCTGCTGCCGCCGGTGACGCCGCACGGTGCGCAGCCGTCGCCACCGTCGTTGCGACGACGCGAGTCGGCGGCGGACCCGCGACACGACGAACGCTCGCAGCCCAACGAGGTGCATGTGCACATCGGCCGGGTCGAGGTAACTGCGGTGCAGGAGGCGCCGGCACCGCGTCGCGCGGCTGCACGCAAGGGACGTGAGCCTATGTCGCTCGATACCTACCTTGAACAACGCCGGCGGGATCGTACATGAGCAGCGCACTCGCGATTGCCGGTGTCACGGCCGTGTTGCGCGATCTGCTCAACGACGGCCTGATCAATCACAACGTGAGCGGCGTGCTGGGCAGTACCGTGACCGTGAGCGCGCGACCGCCTGACCAGGTGGTCCCCGCCGATGGCACCGAGGCGACGCAGCTGAACCTGTTTCTGCACAACGTGTCGCCGAATACCGGCTGGCGCAACGAGGGACTGCCTTCTCGCGATGCCTCGGGGCGTCACCGGCTCAGTAATCCGCCGCTTGCGCTGAATCTGCACTACCTGCTCAGTGCGTACAGCAATGCCGATCTGCATGGCGAGATCCTGTTGGGCTATGCGATGCAGCTGCTGCACGATACGCCGGTTCTCTCACGCGCGGCTATCCGTACGGCGCTCAACCCCTCACCGGATGTCGGCGGGGCGTTACCGCCGGCCCTGCGTGCGCTCGCCGACGCCGGGTTGGCCGATCAGATCGAGGACATCCGGGTTGCCCCGGAGTTTCTCAACAGCGAAGAGATGTCCAAACTCTGGACTGCCGCGCAAAGCAGCTATCGCCCGACGGCGGCCTATCTCGTCAGCGTGGTGCTGATCGAATCGCAACAACCGGTGCGTGCTCCGACGCCCGTGCTTACGCGCGGTCCGCTCGATCCGGTATCGGGCCGTGAGCGCGGTGTCGTCGTACAGGCCGGGCTTGTGCCCGCACTGCCGACGCTGGATGCCGTGGTCCCGCCAGCGGCACAGAATGTGGTGCGGCTGGGCGAGAGTGTTTCGCTCGATGGGCATCATCTCGACGGCACCTCGCCGGAGGTACACCTCGTCAACGAGTTGTTTGACGTCGACGAGTCGCTCACACCGTCGAGCGCGTCGCCGACCCGGGTGCAGTTCACGATACCGTCGGCGCGTGCTGGTGACTTCCCGGTCGGCCTGTACCGCGTGGCAGTCCGTGTGACGCGCCCCGGCGAGACCGGGGTTCGCGAGAGCAACCGTCTCGCGCTCACGCTCGCACCCGATCTCACGGGGCTGCCGCTCAGCGTGAACCGTGACGGCGCCGATGTCGCGAGTTTCACCCTGGCCTTCACACCGCAGCTGCGATCCGGTCAGTCGGTCGCTCTCGTTCTCGGACAACAAGAGGTGCTGCCGCAGACCTTCTCGGCACCGACTGCATCGCTCGATTTCGTCGTTGCGGACGCGCCCGTGGGCAATCACCTCGCGCGCCTGCGTGTGGACGGCATCGACAGTCCGTTCATCGACCGCGAGGCGACACCGCCGGTGTTTCTCGACCAACGGATCGACATCTCATGAGCACGTCTGCCGACGAGACATGGACCGCAGCCAACCAGGCGAGCCTGGTCGCCGGGTTCGACCGCGTCCGGCGCCTGCTCGGCGGGCACGCCGAGGACGTGCAGCAGGTTTCCGAAACGCCACCGGTACCGGGCGGGTCGGCGCTCGAGCGTCTTGGAGACTTGTTCGGTCTGAGCCCGTTCGAACGCGAACTGCTGCTGTTGTGCGCGGGCGTCGAGATGGATGCGCGGCTGGCACAGGCGTGCGCCGAAGCGCAGGGGCGCCCGGGGGCGACGTTCGTCACGTTCGGTCTTGCGCTGGGCGCGCTGGCCGAACCGCACTGGAGCGCAATCACGCCCGTCCGCCCGCTTCGTCGCTGGCGCCTGATCGAACTTGCCGACGACGCGCAGCTGACCTCGGCACGTCTGCGCATCGACGAGCGTGTGCTGCATTTCCTTGCTGGCGTCAACTACCTGGATATACGACTGCAGCCTTTGCTGCGACCCGTGTCCGAGCCTGCGCTGATGGCCGGGGCGCACGTGACGACGGTCGAGCGCATCATCGCCGAGCTCGAATCCGAACACGCATCACCGCCCGTGCTCCAGCTCGACGGCGATGACCACATGGGCCAGGAGGACATTGCCGCGGCCGTGGCGACGCGCCTGGGTCTGCGGCTTTTCGCGCTGTCGGCGATCGATATACCGGCGACGTTGCACGAGCTCGATGTCCTGGCGGTGTTGTGGCAGCGCGAGATGCACCTGCTCGACGCGGCGCTTTTGATCGCGGGCAACCAACCCGCGGAGCCTTTGCAGCGTTTCGTCCAGCATGTCGAAGGTCTGGTGTTCATCTCCGCGCCGGACGCTGTGCCGCTGGACCGCGGGGGTGGGCGCTACCGCGTAAACAAGCCGGCCAGTTCCGACCAGAAGCGGCTGTGGGCACAGGCACTCGAAGCTGACCCGGCACGGATCAACGGCCAACTCGATGGTGTCGCGGCACAGTTCCGACTGAGCGCACGGCACATCGATTCAATCGGTCGCGATCTCGGCCCTGTGGGCGCGACCGACCCGGACACGGTGTGGCAGGCATGCCGAGATCTCGGAAGCGCCCGGATCGACGAACTCGCGCAGCGGATCGAACCCGCGGCAGGGTGGAGCGATCTCGTCCTCCCCGCTGCACAGATGGACATCCTGCACCAGATCGCCGCGCATCTGCGTCATCGGCTCAAGGTCTACGAGGAATGGGGATTCGCGCGTCGTGGCGCGCGCGGTCTCGGCATCGGCGCGCTGTTCACCGGTGAAAGCGGCACTGGCAAGACCATGGCGGCCGAGGTGCTGGCCAACGAACTGCAACTCGATCTGTACCGGGTGGATCTTTCCGCCGTGGTCAGCAAGTACATCGGTGAGACGGAAAAGAACCTGCGACGCGTGTTCGACGCGGCCGAGGAGAGCGGCGTGGTGCTGTTGTTCGACGAGGCAGACGCCCTGTTCGGTAAACGCAGCGAAGTAAAGGACAGCCACGACCGCTACGCGAACATCGAGGTGAGCTACCTGTTGCAGCGCATGGAGGCCTATCGCGGGCTGGCGGTGCTGACGACCAATCACAAGGCCGCACTCGACCCCGCATTCCAGCGCAGGCTACGCTTCATCGTGGCATTTCCGTTTCCCGACCAGGCACAGCGCGAGTCGATCTGGCGTGGCGTGTTTCCGTCCTCGGTGCCCACGCACGGATTGGACTACGCGAAGCTCGCGCGTCTCGATGTGACAGGCGGCAATATCCGCAACATCGCACTGAATGCGGCGTTCATCGCGGCCGAAACCGGTGGGCCGGTGAACATGGCGGCGTTGTTGCGTGCGGCGCGCGGTGAAGCGGCCAAGCGCGAGCGGCCGTTCACCGATGCGGAGACCAGGGGGTGGGTGTGAGCGGCCGGCGGATCCTCCCCGAAAGTTCGCATCTGCCGGTATCGGCATCTGCAGCGTCGGTGATGAGCCGCCCGGCAGGCCGCGCACTGGACGCCGGGATCAGGCGCGAACTCGAACCACGCTTCAATCACGACTTCGGCCAGGTGCGCATCCATACCGATGCGGCGGCTGCGACGGCGGCCGATCGTCTGCATGCGCGTGCGTTCACGCTCGGTGAACAGATCCATTTCGGCGCCGGCGAGTATCGACCAGAAAGCACCGAAGGGCGGCGTCTCGTTGCCCACGAACTTGCGCATGTCGTGCAGCAGTCACGCCAGGGCGCCACGGCCGACGCCGAAGCACGCGCAGACGGTGCGGCCACGGCCACGACACGCGGAGGGATCGTGAACGCGGCGTCGCTCGGTGCCGCGCCGATCGGAATCCAGCGCCAGGCCAAACCCGGCGCCGAGAACACGGATCCTGCGCCCGAGGTCGTGCCACATCAACAGTGGTCCAGTGTGCTGGACGGCTTTGAGTTGAACAGCGCCAAGCCCACTGGAGCGCATGCCAAACAGCTCGATGAGCTGGCATGGAATATCGCATTGCACGTCGGCATGCTGCGCGACGGCCGCGTGGCGATCCGGGTCACCGGTCACACCGACCGCTCTGGCAGCGAACAGTACAACGTGAAGCTGGGCCAGCAACGCGCCGATGCCGTCAGGGAGACACTGCTCGAGGCGTTGAAGAAGCAGACGATCGATGCGTCGCGTATCGCCGGGATTCCCGCGGACTCGCTCGGTGAGAGTGCCCCTGCAGTTGCGACCCGTGACGGCGTGCAGGAAGCGCGCAACCGGCGTGTCGAGATCGCGGTGAGTGTCGGTTCGGTCCGGCCGCCGCCACCGCCGAAGAAGATCGATCTCACACCGATTCCGCCGCTGCCCGGCACCGACCGGCCACTGGGACCAAGGCGCGATCCCAGTCCCGGCGACGACCTCTGGAAGCGCATGGAGGAACAGCGCAGGAAGATCGAGGAGTACGACCGCAAGCATCCGCGCAAGACGAGGAGCCTGCAGGATGTCGTGATCGGCAAAGTCATGGAAGACATCGTCGATCCCATCGTGAAGAAACTGCCGCTGTCGAAAGATCTCCGGGAAAAGGTTCGCGACGGCATCCGCAAGGGACTCGAGTCGGGCAGCGAGAAGGCGTGTGAGGCGGCGGTGGACGCCTCGGGCGCGACCGGCTCCGAGGCCGAGGCCTTGAAGTCGGCCTGCAAGGCCGCGCTCAAGGCCAAGTCGGGTGGGGGTGGGCCGTGACACGCGTGGTGCTGCACATCGATCGCTTGGTGCTGCGCGGCGTGGATGGCCGCGACGCCGCCGCGGTGGAGCGCGCGCTGCAGGGAGAGCTGCAGCGCCTGTTGGCGGTGCCCGACGCGCAGGCGTATCTCATGGATCACGACCGGTCGGCGCACCTGGGCGTCGGCAAGGTGCGCACGCCGCAGGGAGCGGATGCCGGGGCCTTGGGTCGGGCGGTGGCGAAAGGCATCGTGCGCGGGGGTGGGTCGTGAGCGGCCACCGCGCCGTGGACCGGCCGGCGGGCCGCGGGCAGGTGCAGTCCGGCAGTCTGTTCAGCCAGACCTCGGGGCTGAACGCGCCGCGTGCGATGTGCCGGGAAACGCAGTCTCCAAGCGTGACCGACGATGACCGAGAGCGCCCGGTGTGGGATGCGACCCACCCGATCGCGGACCCGGTGATGCGGCTGCCCACCGGCGAGTTGCAGCGCAAGGTCGATGACGAGGACGAAGAGGAGCTGTTACAGACAAAACCTGCGGACCGGCCCGGTCGCACGGACGCCGGCCCGGGCGACACGGCACCGGACAGCGTACACCGGGTGCTGCGCTCGCCGGGGCGGCCGCTGGACACCGCGGCCCGCTCCTTCTTCGAACCGCGCTTCGGGCACGATTTCAGCGCGGTGCGCGTCCACGTCGGCGCGGATGCGACGGCGTCTGTCCGGGCGGTCAACGCCCGCGCGTTCACGGTCGGTAGCGACCTGGTGTTTGGCCCCGGCGAGTACGCGCCGGACACCGCGCGCGGCCGGCACCTGATGGCCCACGAACTGACACACGTGTTGCAGCAGGGCGGCGGCGGGCCGCGCGGTTCGGCACCGGGCGATGCGCCGTCGCTGCAACCCAAACTGACGATCAACGAGCCCGGTGACCGTTACGAACAGGAAGCCGACCGGGTCGCCGATGAGGTCCTCCGCCTGTCGGAAACCGACCTTCCGATTACCGGTGTCACCACGCGGCGAGCACAGCCCGCATTGCGGCGCAAGGCGGCCGCACGCGATGCCGGCCTGCCGCCGCGCGTGACGGGCCGCGCGACGCCGCAGTTGATGCGGTTGTCGCCGGATCGTTTCCGGCGGCGGCTCGGTCACACCCGGGAGCAGCGCGTGGTGGTCGATGCCCTGTTCGCGCATCCGAAGTTCCTTGTTCTCTGGAACTGGCTGGACAAGTGCAAATGCGACCGTGCCGACCTGGGCCCGATCCGTTTGCGGGTCCGTCGCACCTTCGGCGACGGCGTGCAGACCTTCGGCGGACTGGACCAGGGGCGCGGCACTCTTACCATCAATCCGAAGATCCGCAAGGCGCGGGAGAATCCGCAGGAATTGGTCGACACCCTGGTCCATGAGGTCGTGCACGCGATCTCCTGGGCCTGGCGCAACGGCTTGTGTCCCGGTCCTCGGCCGCCACTGGCCGAACTCGATATCATGGGCATGCCGTCCTCCGGTGAGCGCACCGCACGGGAGCGGCGCCAAGCGGGCAAACCCGCGTGCCAGCGGACGCGTTTCCCAGTCGCCGAGCCGCCTAAATCGCTGACCCTGGAAAACGTCGAGGGTGGGTTGAGCGAGCTTGAGCAGTTCGAGCGTTCGGGTCCAGGCGCCAGCGACCCGTGCCGGACCTTCCTGGATATCCGCGAAGCGCCGCAGCAGCGCATCGTCGAGATCGTCGACGACATCCGCCGCGAGACCGGCGTCGGCGGACCGACGCGAACCCAGGCCAACGTCATACTGCGCGAGGACCTGCGGCAGGCCCGCGAGCGGGCGAGCGGTTACGGCGAGGTCCTGGAGCAAGCCCCCTTGCTTCGGTCGTTCATCACCTGTCGCCAGCAGGAGTGTGCCCGACCGCAGCGCCAGCGCGATCTCGACCGCTGCTTTTCCGAGGTGCTCGACGCAGCGGGTCCAGGCGCCAACGGGACGCCCGTCGGAGCAGCGGTGTCCGCTGCACCCGATGCCCCGGCGACCACGGGTGCGCTCCAACGCGCTGCCGATTCGGACCGGCGCCACGCGATGGCCGGCCCGGCGGTCGCGCCGCCCCTTGTCGACGCGGTCCTGCGGTCGCCCGGCGAGCCCCTGCCGGCCGCGACCCGCGCCTATTTCGAACCGCGCTTCGGCCACGACTTCGGCGCGGTGCGCATTCACCGCGACGCGCTGGCCGCGGAATCCGCCCGTGCGGTCGCCGCCCGTGCCTATACGGTGGGACGCCACGTGACGTTCGCGCCCGACCGTTACGCTCCGCATACAGCTGTGGGCCGCCGCCTGCTGGCGCACGAGCTCACCCATGTGGTGCAGCAACGCGAGGGCACACCGCGGGTGCAGCGCGAAGGTGAAGACGACAAGAAGGAAGAGAGCGCGCCGGCAAAGCTGGATGTCGCCATCGTACTGACCGACAACGAGCAGGACTTCGTCGAGGGCCGGACCTACGCGAAGAAGGTGTTGCGCGTGACCAGCGTAGAAGATGCGGCGAAGCAGCTGCAGGGGCTCAAGGCCTCTATCGGCACGCTCTACGTGGTGTCGCACTCGAACCGCGTCGGTGAGGTCCAGTTCATCTCAGGCATTGGCACCATCTCCTGGGTCCCGATCCGCGATCTCGGCAACGCCCTTAAGGGTGCGGTGACAGTGGAAACGGTCGACTTCCGCGGCTGCAAGCTCGGTGCCGCGGTGGGCGCCATGGAATCGTTCCGCAAGACGGTCGGTGCCCAGGCCACCAGGGGGAACAACTGCTGGTCGTTCGTCAGTCGTGTCACACCGCTCGTCTACAAGGACGAGGAGATCACCCAGCCGAGCCAGATTCCAAAGGGCATGGAGGGGGCCTTCAACCGGGCGCTGATCCGCCAGATCAACGGTCTCAAGACCGACGACGGCAAGCCGGTGAAGGATTGCCTGCTCGGGCTGGGGCCGGGCGACAGGGCCGGTTCCGGTACCTTGAAGAAGATCTGGGCGCAGTACTGGGCCAACCAGGGCCACCTGGTGGCCAGCTGGGCAAGCCCCGATTTCAACAAGGACTGGCAGAAGGGCTCCATCTGCGTCAACAAGATGACCACCAGCACCAAGCCTTGCGCGGTGGTCGAGACCAAGGCGCCAGCCGGCGCGGCAAAACAGAACCAGGCGCCGGCGGGCGAGTCGGTGGCGCCCGGCGCGGTCGTCGAGGAGTTTTCTCCGGACCCGGCAGCGACGGAGACTGAGGAGCCCCTATGAGATACAGCGGGTACAAGATGGATCGGGTGTGCGGACATTGCCGCAGGCGGCGCATGCCGTCGCGCGATACCGGCATCGATGCGGTCGCCATGAGCCACGGGCCGGCACGGATGCGGTACGACGCACCTGGAACGACGGCAGCCATCGTTGACACTGGAGCAGACGCATGACGTCGTTTCCCAACTCGCCACGCCTGGTAAAGGGCGGCCTCGTGCTCGTGGATCCGGGGTCAGGTCAGGTAAGGCGCGTCATCGCGCTGCAGTACAACTCGGATTCTATCAGCCGGACGCTGCAGGTGCAGGGCGCCGGCGACGGCGCGGACAGATCCGAAGCCCTGCGCCTGAAGGGCCCGGCGATCGAGACCTACAAGCTCGAGGCCGAGATCGATGCCGTCGACCAACTCGAATTCCCGGACCAGCACCGTACGGTCGTCGAGGCCGGCGTGGGACCTCAACTCGCCGTACTCGAGGCGCTCGTCAATCCGACTTCGGCGGCGCTGCTCGAAGGCAAGACCCTGGCCGATTCGGGAACGCTCGAGATCGCCCCGATGGAATCGGCGCTCATATTGTTCGTTTGGGGGGCGAACCGCATCGCGCCGGTGCGCGTGACCGACTTCTCGATCACGGAAGAGGCATTCGATCCGACGCTGAACCCGATCCGCGCGAAGGTGAGTCTCGGCCTGCGCGTCCTGTCGGTCGACGACCTCGGGTTCGACCACCGTGGCGGCAGCCTGTTCATGGCCTACCTGCAGTCGCGTGAAAAGCTCGTGGAGAAGGTGGCGACCGTCGGGTTCGATGCCCTCGGTATCGGGGGGCTGCCATGAACAAGCGTTTTCATATAGCGATTGGAATTGCAGCAGCGGGAGGAAGCGGCTCGTGACAGATCCCTTGAAGGCATTCATGCAGGCGAACTCGCTCGTCCCGCAGGCGTTTCCGCCGGACAGTCGCTACCACGGGCTCGACACGGCGCGTTTCAGGCGTGCCGACGGCGGCGAGGTGACCTATGTGAAACGACGCTTCATTCCGCCAGCGGAGCAATTCGCGACCGTGCGCGAACACCTCGTTGTCGATGGTGACCGGATCGACAACGTCGCGGCGCGCCACCTCGGCGACCCGCAGCTGTACTGGCGGCTGTGCGACGCGAACGTCGTGCTCGACCCCGATGAATTGACCAGGGAGGCGGGTCGACGCCTGCGCGTGACCCTGCCGGCGGGTGTCCCCGGGGGAGCCGATGTCTAACCCGGTCCACCTGAGCCTGCTGATGGGGCCCGTCGTGCCGCTTGCGGTGCCGCGTCTCATGATCGATGCGCTCGAGTCGGTGACCGTGACGAGCGCGGCCGGTTCGGCGAGCGGGTTCCAGATGCGTTTCAAGATCAACAGCAGATCGGAACTCAACACGATCTTTCTGGTCGCGGCGGGCAACAATGCGGGTATCGCCACGCCGCCCCTGCGCGTGCTGCTGGTCGTGACCCTCAACGGTGCGGCGGAGCCGTTGTTCGACGGCGTCGTGACCAACGTCGAGGTTCAGGCCGGTCAGCAGGGGCAGGCCGGGAGCATCACGGTCACGGGCGAGGACCTGACCAAGGTCATGGACATGATCGATTTCAGCGGGCTGCCGTACCCGGCGATGCCGATCGAGGCACGCGTCGCGCTGATCTGCGCCAAGTACGCCGCGTTCGGCGTCCTGCCGCTGCCCGTGCCGACGCTGTTCCCCGATGTGCCGATTCCGGTCGAACGCATTCCCGCGCATCAGGGCACGGACCTCGCCTACCTGAACCAGCTCGCCGAAGAGGTCGGTTACGTGTTCTACATCGAACCCGGACCGACCGCGGGCACCAACGTGGCTTACTTCGGACCGGAGATCAAGGTCGGTGTGCCGCAACCTGCGCTCAATCTCGACATGGATGCACATACCAACGTCGAGTCGTTGAACTTCAGTTTTGATCCGACCAAGGGCGTGCTGCCGATCGTGTATATCCAGAACCAGCTTACGCGTGCGCCGATTCCGATCCCGATACCCAACCTGAATCCCCTGCAGCCTCCGCTCGGTGCGATACCCACGCCGATCGCGAACATCAAGGTGCTCAAGGACACAGCGAAGTTGAATCCGATGCAGGCGATATCGAAAGGACTGAACGAGGCCAAGAAGTCGCAGGATGCCGTGACTGGCAGCGGTACGCTGGACGTACTGCGCTATGGGCGCATGCTCAAGGCACGCAAGCTGGTCGGCGTGCGCGGTGTAGGTATCGCCTACGACGGCCTGTACTACGTGCGCAGTGTGACGAGCACCCTGCGGCGCGGTGAATTCAAGCAAAGTTTTGAGCTCACGCGCAACGGTCTCGTATCCATCACGCCAAGGGTGCCGGCATGAGCGAACGCTACTACGGCAAGTACCGCGGGGTGGTCCTCAACAACATCGACCCGATGCAGCAGGGGCGCCTGCAGATCCAGGTGCCCGATGTGGCCGGCCTGCCGCCGGCGAGCTGGGCGATGCCTTGCGTGCCCATCGCCGGCATCCAGAACGGCATGGTGGCGCTACCGATGATCGGCTCGGGGGTTTGGGTCGAGTTCGAACAAGGCAACCCGGATCACCCCATCTGGGTCGGCTGTTTTTGGGGAAGTGCGGCGGAGATACCGGCATTGGCGTTGGCGTCACCGCCGGGTACGCCGGCGATCACGTTTCAGACGCCGTTGCAGAACGGCGTCACGATATCGGACCTGCCGGGTCCGACAGGAGGCATCATGCTGAAGAGCGCGACCGGTGCGACACTGATCGTCAACGACACCGGGATCTACATTCAGAACGGCAAGGGCGCGATGATCACACTGGTCGGACCGACCGTCGCGATCAACAATGGCGCGCTCACGGTGACCTGAGGTGCCGGGTCCCCTGCTGCATGTCGGGGCGACGGTGCTGTGTGCGCACGGCGGTACGGCGACGCCGACCGTGCCGAATCCACGCGTGCTCGTCAGCGGACAACCGACGGTGCTGATGAGTGGCCCCTACGCGATCGCGGCTTGCCCGTTCAACGTCTCGGGCAGCCCGGTACCGTGTGTGACCGCGCAATGGGTGGTTGCGGCCGTACGCGTGCAGTCGAACGGTCAGCCGCTTGTACTGATGGACAGCCAGGCCGTGTGCACGCCAAACGGGACACCGCTGATGCCCGTCGTGGCACAGACACGCGTGGTCGGGAGCTGAGCATGACCGCGCGCGTCGCCTTTCCTTTCCGTTTCGACCAGCGTGGCCATACCCGCGATGTCGATCAGGTGACCTGGGTCCGTGGATTGATCGAACAGGTGTTGTTCACGGCACCGGGAGAGCGGGTCATGCGCCCCGAATTCGGCACCGGGCTGCATCAGCTCGTGTTCGCGCCCAACAGCCCCGAGCTGGCAGCGACGACGCAATTCCTCGTCCAGGGCGCCCTGCAGCAGTGGCTCGGCGACCTCATCACGGTCGAGGCGGTCGCGGTCCAGGCCGAGGAGGGGGTCCTGCACGTGACCGTGCAGTACCGGCTCAAACGAAGCGGTGAACAGCGGCGCGATGTGTTCTCGCGCGGGGAGGTCGCATGATCTTCCATTGCTGCAGCGAGGAGCGCCGCGATGCACTGCTCGATCACCCATCGCTGAACGGGCTCGACAATGTCGAGGTCGTCGACGACCCGTCGCAGCCGGCTGCACAACGCCAGCGCACGCTGATCGTGCGGTTCGTCAACCCGGTCACGGCGATGCTGCCGGCACAGTTCCGCATCGAGGGCGGCGTGCGCATTCCCGAGGTGCAGGTGAGCGCTGTCGATGCTGGTGACGGCGATCCGGATGGCGAGATGCGCAGCCTGCGACTGACGCTGGACAGCGCCGGCGATTTCTCGCTGTATGTGCTGCGCATCGTGGTCCCGGGCACGACCGACGTTCCGCCCGGGATCGATCCGCTGCTGTCACGCATCGAGTTCAGTTTCAAGGCCTCGTGCCAGTCCGATGTCGACTGCGCCGCGGACGCGGCCTGTCCACCCACGCGCTATCGGCCGCCCGAGCAGGGATACCTGGCCCGCGATTTCAACAGTTTCCGTCGTCTGTTGCTCGACCACGTTGCGATCCGCTCACCGGACTGGCACAACCAGACGCCCGCCGATCTTGGCGTCACGCTCGTGGAACTGCTCGCGTACGTGGGTGACAAGCTTGCCTACCGGCAGGACGCCGTCGGCACCGAGGCCTACCTCGAGACTGCACGCCTGCGCCAATCGGTGCGGCGGCACGTGCGATTGGTGGACTATTTCGTGCACGAGGGTTGCAACAGCCGCGTGTGGATCCAGATCGACGTGCGCGATGACGTCTCGGGCCAGCTACTCAGTGCGCGGCATACCGATGTCCCGACGCGTGTCCTGACCCGGGTGGATGGACTGCCCGATCAGTTCGCCCCCGACTCGGATGCATGGCACGAGGCGCTCGTTGCACAGGCTCAGGTCTTCGAACTGCTGCACGATATCGAGCTGCACGCGGCGCACAACCGCATGGGCTTCTACACCTGGGGCGCAGACGCCTGTTGCCTGCCGCTCGGGGCGACGCGGGCCACGTTGCGCGGCAGCTACCCGAACCTCGCGGCCGGGGACGTTGTGATACTCGCGGAGACCGTCGGTGCAACGACCGGTGTCGAAGCGGACGCCGACCCCGAACGGCGCCATGCCGTACGACTGACCGCCGTGACAGCGAGCCAGGATCCGCTCGGTGGCCGCTTCGAAAATCCGCCGAATGACGATCCGGTCGACGTCACCGAGATCGCATGGTCGGACGAGGATGCGTTGCCGTTTCCACTGTGTGTCTCGGCCCGTATCGGTGTCGAATCGGAGCCCGTGGGTTTTGCGCTCGGCAACGTGGTCGCCGCCGATCACGGCCTCAGCATCGATGCCGAGACGCTGCCCGCCGTGCCCCCTGCGGACCCTTTGCTCACCCGCGTTACCGCTGCCACCGCGCCTTGTGACGCAACGACGACGACTACGCGTGCGCCGCGTTACCGGCCGCCGCTGTCGTCGGGTCCGCTTGTCTGGGCCGCGCCGTTCGATCGAGACACGTCGGCGACCGCGACGCTGGCCGCGGCCCCTGAGCTGGCACTGCCGCAGCTGTGGCTCGATGATTCCGATGGCGAGAACTGGGAACCGTCGCGCGACCTGCTCGCGCATACGGCCCTCGAACGTGTCTATGTCGTCGAGATGTCGGCGGACGGTAGCGCCGCGCTCCGCTTTGGCGACGGCAACTATGGTGCGAGACCCGCAGCTGGATTGTCGTTTGATGCCCGCTATCGCATCGGTCATCGCGGCGACGGTCGTATCGGTCGCGACACGCTGCAGCATCTGGTCAGTGCCGATCCGCTACTCTCCGGCGATCCGACGGATCCGATCGTGCAGCGCGTACGCAACTGGATGCCGGCGCAAGGCGGGGTTGACGCGGAGCCCGTGGCGGAGGTCAGGGCGAAAGCGCCGCATGCGTTCCGCACCCAGGAGCGCGCCGTCACGGCCGAGGACTACGGCAATCTCGCGCGGCGTCTTTCCAGTGTCCAGCGTGTGCAGGCCACACCGCGCTGGACCGGCAGCTGGCACACGATGTTCGTCAGCGTGGATCGCACGGGAGGCCTGCCCGTCGACACGGCGTTCCAGCGGCGTCTCAACAATCACCTGCAGGCGTTCAGGCTGGCGGGACAGGACCTCGAGATCGACTCGCCGGTGGAGGTGGCACTCGATATCGAGCTCGAGGTGTGCGTTGCACCCGGGCACTTCCCCGATCCGGTACGTCGTGCGCTGCTGGCGCAGTTCCACAATGGCGTAGACGACGCGGGCGAGCCCGCCCTGTTCCATCCGGACCGCTTCAGCTTCGGTGAGCCCGTGTACCTGAGCCCGCTGGTTGCCGCGGCGCAGTCGACGCCCGGCGTGGCCTCGATCCGGGTCAGTCGCTTTCAGCGCTTTGGCGAGGGTGAGAGCGATGGGCGCGAAGCCGGCTTTCTGCCCATGGCGCGACTCGAGATCGCGCGGCTCGACAACGACCCGAACTTCCCGGAGCACGGCGTATTCAATCTGATCATGCAGGTGATGCAATGACGAACAAGGCGGATACGGTGTGCGGGTGTTGTGCAGGTTTCGCAGTGGCGACGCCGCGCGACGTGCACAATCGGCCCGGACTCGACGCGATCGCGTATCGCGTTGGCGACTATCCGCGCTTCCGGCAGACGCTGCGCGCGCGGCTCTCGGCAAAGCCAGGGCTCGCCGAGCTCACCACGCGTGACGACGATGACTTCGCGCTGGCCTGGCTCGACGCCGGTGCGGCCATGTGCGACGTGCTCACGTTCTACCAGGAGCGCATTGCGAACGAGCACTACCTGCCGACGGCACGCGAACGGCGCTCGGCCGTCGGCCTGTCCGATCTCGTCGGATATCGATTGCAACCGGGTGTCGCCGCAAACGTCTGGCTTGCGTTTACGCTGGAATCCGCGAGCTTGCCCGGCGACGCGCCAGAGACTGTGCTCGAAGCGGGGATCCGGGTGCAAAGCGTGCCGGGTCCCGGCGAGACTGCGCAGGTTTTCGAGACGGTCGAGTCGGTGTCGGCGCGGCCCGAGTGGAATAGCCTTCGCCCACGCCTGACGCGCTACCAGGAGTTCGACCACGCAACCACCTCGCTGTTGCTCGATGGCCTGGTCACGGGTCTCAAACGCGGTGACGGTCTGATATTGACGACGGACGCTGACGGTTCACGCCTGAGTCTGGTGACGTCGGTCGAGCCCGATATGGACCGCCAGGTCACTCTGGTGGCGTTGCAGCCGCTTGCGCCACCGGACGAATCCTCGTTTTCGCGTGGCGATCTGTCGTTCGGGCGTGGCAATGTCGAGCTGCTGCAACCGCGTACGCTCGCCGCCGAACTGCATCCGCCGGCCACGGCAAGTGCTGCAACGGCATTGCCTTCCGGCAGTCAACCGGGCTCGACAGCAGCGCCATCAGTGGTCAGCAGTTTGGGGAGTACGCGCGCCGGCAACGACTTCGGCGTCATGCTGGGTTCCGTGGTCAGTGGTATCGACCTCTACGCGGGAGCACAGCTGTATGACTTCGATGTCTTCGACTTGTTTGCCCATCTGCAGGCGAGTTCGCGCCCGCCGCAGGGCGTACTGGCGCTGCGCACCAAGGCCGCGATCTTCGGCCACAACGCCCCGCGCTGGGGCGCCCTGCCAGTCAGCCAGCGTAGCGGTGAATACGGCCCTGACCCCGACCAGCCGGACAATCCATCGCCACCTTATGTGTACATCCCGGGACCTTACCGGGAACGCAGCGCCACCTGGGTCGACGGTAACACGCTGGCGAGTTTTCCCGATCCGTACAATGACGATCCGACGCCGATGGACCGGATCTATCTGGATACCGTCTACCAACAGCTCGCACCCGACAGCTATATCGCGATCAAGTCCGGCAACGCGGCGCTCGTCTACCAGATCGATCGCGTGGACGAGGTATCGAAGTCGGACATGACCCTGTCCTCGAAGGTCAGCCGACTGATGCTGCGCTTTCCCGATCCGTCGAACTCGGGCCTGTCGAACTTTCCGATCCGCGCAAGCACCGTGTTTGCGCAGAGCGAGGAACTCACGCTCGCGCGTCTGCCGATCGACGAAGCCGTCGCCGGACTCGTCGTCGAACTCGATGGCTGGGTCGAGGGTCTATACACGGGGCAGAAGCTCATCGTCTGCGGTGAACGTTCGGACCTCGCGGGTGTCCACAAGTGCGAACCGGTCGAGATCGATCGCGTCGATTACGTCACCGGGGACGAAGGCTTCACACGCGTCACGCTGACGTCGGCGCTGCAATACGGCTACGTGCGCGACAGCGTGGCGATCCATGCCAACGTCGCACTGGCGACGCATGGCGAAACGGTCAGCGAGACCCTCGGCGGCGGCGATCCGCGTGTGCCGTGGCAACAATTCGAACTCAAGCAACCGCCGCTGACCTATGTATCGTCCTCCGACCCCGACGACGCGGGTGCGCGATCGACGCTCGAGGTGCGTATCGATGGCGTCGAATGGCACGAGAAACCGAGTTTCTTCGCTGTCGCGCCAGATGCGCGCACATTCGTCACGCGACGCGACGACGAAGGTCATACCTCGGTGCAGTTCGGCGACGGGCGCACGGGTGCACGACCGCCCGGCGGTACCGGCAACATCGAGGCCAGCTACCGCAAGGGCATTGGTGCCGGCGGCAACGTGCGTGCGGATCAGATCGGGCTCCTGCTGACGAGGCCACTGGGGTTGAAGGAGGTCGTCAACCCGCTGGCCGCCAGCGGCGGTGCCGACGCCGAGACCCTCGGCGAAGCACAGCACAACGTGCCGTTGTCGGTACGCACGCTCGGACGCGTGGTGTCACTGGTCGATTATGCCGATTTCGCCCGCGCCTTCGCCGGTGTCGACAAGGCGCACGCGGCGTGGATCTGGGACGGTAAGCGACGCGTCGTCGCGTTGACCGTGGCGGGGACCGACGGTGATGTGGTCGAAAGCGGCAGCCCCTTGCACGACAACCTGCTTGCGGCGCTGCGTGCCGGGGGTGATGCGTCGGTCCCCATGTCGGTGATGAGCTATCGGAAAGGCCTGGTGCGCATCAGGGCCAGACTGCGGATCGACCCGGATTACGAAGACGACGTTGTGATAGCAGCCGCGGACGCCATGCTTCGCGAACGCCTTTCATTCGACGCGCGATCGCTCGGCGAGTCACTCGCGGCGAGCCAGGTAACGACCTGGCTGCAGAATATCGAAGGGGTGGTGGCTGTCGATCTCGATGCGCTATACCGGGCGCTGGAGGCAGAACAGCTCGCTTCCATCGTGTTTGCAGGACAGCCGCAGGCATCCACGGACGGCCTGGTGGCCACCGAGCTGCTGACGCTCGATGCCGGTGGCCTCGACCTGGGAGTCATGATATGAGCACGGCATCTGAGCGTCTGTACGCGCTGCTGCCGGCCGTCTACCGGGAACGTGACGCGGCGCAGGGCCATGTGCTGCGTTCGCTGATCGAACTGATCGGCGAGCAGGTCACGGTGCTGGAAGACGATCTCGATCAACTCTACGACGACCTGTTCATCGAAACCTGTGCCGACTGGGTCATACCCTATCTCGGCGCGCTGGTCGGTGTCACCGATCCCGCGGCGAGCCGGGCCGAGGTGGCGAATACGCTCGCGTACCGGCGCCGCAAGGGCACCGCGACGGTGATCGAGCAGCTCGCGTCCGACATCACGGGCTGGGACACCTTGGTGGTCGAATACTTCCAACGTCTGGCCACGACGCAGTATCTGAACCATCTGCGCCCGGCACACCGTACTTGGATCGATGTGCGGCGACCACCGCTGCGCGGAACCGCATTCGATGCGTCGCCGCGTACCGCCGAGATGCGGAGAATCGAGCCGGGCAGGGGGCGATACAACATCGCCAACATCGGCATTCACAGCTGGCGTATACCGGCGTTCGAACAGGGCGTGGGTCCGGCGCAACGGCTCGATGCCCGCCGTTTCCGCTTCGATGTCCTGGGTCGTGACCTCGCGCTCTACAACCGCCCGTTGCCCGAACCCGAGATCAGTTACCGCGCTGAACCCTGGAATGTGCCCATGCCGCTGACGCGCGAACTGCTCGCCGATCATCCGGACCGTTACTTCGGGATATCGTTCGCAGTCGAGGTCGATGGTGAGCCTGTGACACCTGCAGCCGGCCAGGAATGGCTCGATCTGTTCTCGGTCTGCAATCTGATGGACTTCGCCGGCTCCTGGGCCAACCTGCCGGCTGACCGTATCGCGATTGACCCCGAGCTCGGACGCCTCGCCTTTCCGTCCGGCGAGGATCCGCCCGGCGAAGTGCGGTTGATGTACCACTACGGGTTCCCCGGGCGGATCGGTGGCGGCACCTACCCGCGGCAGGAAGGTTTCTCGCCGGGTGCGCCAATACGCGTGCCCGAACACCACACCTCGATCCAGGCCGCACTGGACGCCGCGGTGCAGCGTCTCACAACGGATGGTTCCGACGACGTGGACGGTGTCGTCGTCGAGATCACGGACAACGCGGTCTATGCCGAATCGCTGCAACTGCATGTACCCGCAGGTCGCTGGATCGAGTTGCGTGCGGCCGAGGGGCGTCGTCCGGCGCTCGCTCTGGGCGGTGACTTCGAGCTCGCGGGTGACGCCGGCGCCGAGGTGCGGCTCGACGGGTTGCTGGTGGCCGGTGGCGCCGTACGCGTGGCCGCGACCGTCGACGGTGCGGTCAACGACCTTGAACGGCTGCGCCTGCAGCATTGCACACTCGTGCCGGCGAGCAATGCACTGGATGATCGCGCCACGCCACTGGTGGGGTTGCAGATTGACTCCGGTTGCGGGGTACTGCTGCATCGTTGCGTGTGTTCGTCCCTGCGGCTCGTCGAAACAGCCAGTGTCGAGATCAGCGACAGCATCGTCGATGCGGGTGCGACCGATGCGCTGGCAGTGGCCCGCGACGATGACGAGCCCGCCGGTGACGTCCAGGTGCGCGCGAGCACGCTGGTCGGTCGGCTGCATGCGACGACGCTGAGCGCCGACGACACGATCTTCCATGCCGCGGGCGATGCGCCACCGGTGCGCATCGAACGGGTTCAGCAGGGATGTGTGCGTTTCAGCTGGGTACCGTCCGGGTCGATTGTTCCGCGCCGCTATCGCTGCAGGCCCAGCGACGATGATGGTTTCATGCATCCGTATTTCACGAGCCTGGTCTGGGGCGACGCCGGTTATGGACAGTTGTCGGCGCGCTGCGCAACGGCGATCCGCGAGGGCGCGGAAGATGGTGGAGAGATGGGTGCCTTCGAGCATCTCAAACATGTCATGAAATCCGCACGACTGCGACGCAATCTGCCCGAGTATCTGCGTCTGTCACTCGAGGCGGGTCCGTTTCTCGAGACTTGATCGGGGAGAGTAATCATGTCGGGAGACTACAGCCGATTCACATTCGACCCGCTGCGGCATTACGCACAGGTGCGCATGCAGCAGGGGCGCGTGCAGCTGGATGCCGACTGGAACGAACAGGCCGCAATCGATGCGCATGCACGTGCATCGGCATTGCGCGACCTCGTGGGATCCTGCGGCGTCCCGAAAGGTTCCGGCGCATTCCTCGTGTCACCACTGCCCACCGCCGGAGCACCGGTCGATCTCGCGATCGGAAACGGGCGCTGCTATGTCGAGGGACAGGTGGCGGCGGCCGAGGCGAGCGCGGTGGCGGCGGATATCGTGAATGCCCAGGCCGGCGTGGTCGAGCCGGCGTCGATGGCGCCCGACGGCGTTGCCTATGCGGTCGGACAATGGCTCGAGTTGGTGGACGAACAGACGAGCGTGACGACGCGGATCACGGCAGTCGATCAGGAAGACCGGACACTCACGGTGGCGGCGGGTCTCGGTAACCTCGCGGATGCCGTCAGTGTCCGTCGCATCGTTTCCTACTGCCACCAGCCGCACGACCCTGCACCGGATTTCGTCAACGGCGATGGCGATCTCGAGCTCGCCGATGGCAACTATCTCGTCTACCTCGATGCCTGGGAGCGCGAGGTGACCGGGCTCGACGATCCCCGGCTGCTCGAACCCGCACTGGGTGGGGCCGACACGGCGACCCGCGTGCAGAGCGCCTGGCGCATCGGCCTTGCCGTCGTCGACGAGGGCGTCGACTGCGAGGATGCGATGCCGGCGAGCCTCACGGAGGCGCCGTCTGGACGCATGAACGCGCGCACCCGGCCGCCCGAGACCCAGGACAACGCGTGCCAGCTGCCTCCGACCGCCGGCTATCGACGCCTCGAGAACCAGCTCTACCGGGTCGAGGTACAACGCGGCGGCAATCGCGCGACGGCGCGGATCAAGTGGTCGCGAGACAACGGCATTGTCGCCACGCGCATCGACCTCGTCGACGGCCGCGTGCTGTCGGTGGCCGATGTCGGCCGTGACCAGGTGCTGGGTTTCGCCGATGGTCAGTGGGTCGAGATCTCGAGCGAACGCAGCCGGCTGCGCGGCGAACCGCACGATCTATACCAGATCGAGAGCGTGGACGCCGCGCGCCGCCAGGTCACGCTGACCGCGACAGCGGCCTCGCTGGCCGGCGAGGACGGTCTGCAGCTGCGGCGTTGGGATCAGACAGGGGCCGATGCCGGGACCACGGGTCTGCCCATGGACAGCGACTGGATGGCGCTCGAGTCGGGTATCGAAGTGCAATTCTCGGAGGGCACCTACCGTGCCGGCGACTACTGGCTGATTCCTGCCCGCACCGCGACGGGCGACATCGAGTGGCCACCGTACGAGGTGCCCAACACGCACCCCGTCGCGCAGCCGCCGCACGGCGTCGCGCACAGCTACTGTCGGCTTGCGATGCTGACGCTGTCCGATGGCGTTGCGACGTTGAATGACTGCCGGCACGAGTTTCCGCCGCTGACGGGTATCTGTGCCGATGACGTCTGCTTCGACAACTCGGCGTGCGACATGCCCGATGCCGAAACCGTGCAGGATGCCATCGATGCCCTGTGCGCACGGCCGAGCGGCGGCAATCCGATCGTCACCGGTGTCGTCGTGTTCGCGGTGTCGAATACACAACAGACTGAGTTTGTCTCGGGATTCATCGACACGGGCCTTGGGCCCGGGCCGCTGCAGGTCGTGCTCGGACTTGAGCAGGGACGCAACGAACCCCTGTTCGTCGGTGCATTCGAGGTTTTCGATGCGTTCGAGTACCCGGCCGTGTTCCCGGGCGCCGAAATCCGCCCGCAAGACGGCAGTCTGCGGATCGCGATCCGGATCCAGAACCCCGAGTTGGTGGGGTCCAGCGTGCGAGTCCGGTGGTGGGCCACGCAGCCCGCGGCAGATGCCGGAGAGGTGCGGGTTGGTCCGCGGCCGACGATCGGACCGACCATAGTGCCACCGACCATTTTGCCGACGATACTGCCGACCATCGCGCCCACGCTCGTGCCGCCAACGATTGCGCCCACGGTCTTGCCGACAATATCGCCGACGTTCGTGCCGCCGA
This sequence comes from Chromatiaceae bacterium, assembly GCA_024235395.1. Classification (NCBI taxonomy): domain Bacteria; kingdom Pseudomonadati; phylum Pseudomonadota; class Gammaproteobacteria; order Chromatiales; family Chromatiaceae; species Chromatiaceae bacterium. Next base: position 401,288 of record JACKMK010000004.1, on the reverse strand, counting down.
CCCTGGCGCCGACGGGTGTGCCGACCGTGCGACCAACCGTGTCGCCGACCCTCGCGCCCGTGACACGCGTACCGGGTGGCACAGTACCGACGCGCACGCCGATCGTCGGCCTGTCGAGCCGGCCGCTGACAGACGTGAACGGCGTTGGCCCGGTTCTCGCGGCGCGTCTCACCGCCGGTGGAATCACCGATGCCGCGGCGCTGGCCAACGCCGATGCGGCAACGGTGGCACCGCTGATGGGTGTGTCCGAAGTCCGAGCGCGTACCCTGGTCGAGTCCGCACGCAGCCTGCTGGAAGAATAGGGCGGGGTGTCGCCTGACCATTCGACGCGTTGTTTCGCCGGCATGACGGACCGGCGGACATGAAAACGCCCGAGGTCCGCCTCGTCATCGCGGCGAAGAACGAGGGCGACAACCTGGTCGACATGGTCGAAAGCCTGCTGGAAACGGGTAGCGGCCTCGGGTTCGAGATTGTCGTCGTAGACGACGGATCGACGGACGGCTGCGGCGACCGGGTGCGGCAGCGGTTCGGACACCATCCCGCCGTGTCGTTGTTGCGCACCGGTGGTGTCGGCGTCGCCGCAGCGCGCAATACAGGTGCGCGCGATGCGCGCGCGCCACTGCTCGTGTTCCTTGATGGGCACTGCTGGTGTCCGCCGGGGTGGCTCGAACTGCTGCTCGCGCCACTGGTCGATGGTTCGGCCGGGTTGACCGGCCCTGCCTTCACCGACCTGTTGCGCGACGATGCGGGTATCGGCTGCGGTGTCGAATGGCCTGCGCCGGATCTGCAGATGGCATGGCTTGCCTGCGAAGGTCGTGACCCCTATGCCGTACCCTTGATGCCCGGCGGATGCGACGCGTTGCGGCGTGAAACCTTCGCCGCGATCGGAGGCTACGACGAAGGCATGGGACGCTGGGGTTCCGAGGGTGAGGAACTGAGCCTGCGGGTCTGGACGAGCGGTCTCGAGGTCCAGGTCGTACCCCGGTGCCTGGTACGGCATTTCTTTCGCGAGCGTCATCCTTATCCCGTGGATGTCGCCGAGGTTCTGCACAACCGGCTGCGTATGGCGACCGTCCACTTTCCCGAGGCACACCTGACGCGCGTGATCGAGCGGTCCAGGACACAACCGGGCTTTGCACGAGCCATGTCACTGCTGCTCCTCAGCGACGCGGTCTGGCGGCGATCCCGCCGGGAACCCCATCAGACTCGTCATACAGCCGACTGGTTTCGCCGTTTCGCCACGCGGTGGGATTGAGGCCGGTGACGGGGGCCGCAAACTCACATCGAATACCGTGATCCGACTGTCGTCGCGCGCGGAAGGCCCCGCCGGCACTGTCTATACTCTGCACGATGACGTCGAGCGTTTGCCGTTCCGCCACCAAGAGCAAGGCCGCCCATCGTGCAGACCGCCGCCGTAGAAAGAACCGCTTCACCGGCGCGCAAGGACGCCCCAACTCTGTCGCAACGGCAGACGGAATCTGCGTGCGACAAACCGTTCGAGCCTATACGGGCGGATCGTTTCACGTTCCACCGCGGCGCCGGCGGTGCCGGAGGCGACGAAGGCAATTCCGCGATCAATCCTGATCTCTTCGGCCTGCGCGACATCGCGATCTTCGCCACACCGAACCGGTCCAAGCGGCCCGGTTCCGGGCTGTTTGAGGACACAACGGTTCACAACGGAAATCGTTGGAGCGCCGCCGTCTTTCCCGGAACCACTCCGAGGCTCCGCGGGTCGTCGTCCAGGGGTTCAGCCCGCGGCCCAATCGCAACCGCGTCCGCAACCGTGGTCGATGTGCCCCACAACGAGCGGAGTGCGGACGTGTGCGCTCCTTCGGATGTGTGCGAACCGGGTCGCGTCGGGCACGACTTCAGCAAGGTGGCCATCCATCGGCACGGGCCGGAGCGCATTCAGGCGAAGCTCGTGGTGAGCGAACCCGGTGACGCATACGAGCGGGAAGCGGATCGTATAGCGGACACTGTTATGCGCATGCCGGGGCCCGCCACGTCGAGTGGCGATGACGCACCGGCGGCCTCGGCGACGACACAGAGCGTGCTGCGTGCCCGGCGTGCGGTGGAGACCGACGCGACCGTCGGTACCCGGAGGGTGTCACCGCCTGGCACACTCGCTATCTCACGCGTTTTCGACGGGGAGCGCGAAGCAATCGGCCGGATGGGGGCGCCGGGTCGACTGCGTGCGCGCATCGGTGCACGTCGAGGACGTGGAAAGCCGCTGGCCGAGTCGGCCCGCAGTTTTCTTGAGCCACGCTTCGGTCGTGAACTGGGGCACCTGAGGATACACGCGGATTCAGAGGCCGATTCGCTGAGTCGTTCACTGAAAGCACGCGCATTTACGGTCGGTCGGGACATCTTTTTCCGTGAAGGCGAGTATCGACCGGCTACCGAGCGCGGCCGTCGGCTGCTGGCGCACGAAGTGACCCATACGCTGCAACAGTATCCGGTTCCCGCGATGACCTCGATCTCTGCGACAGCATCGTCCGTGCCTGTGCACCCCGAAAGTTCGACGCCAAATGAGGGAGCGATGCCCCGCGTTGCGCGACACGGTACTGCGGGGACGGATACCGCCATCGCAGGTGAACTGGACCGTGTGCCGACGCGTGTCTTCCGGAGTGCCGTGGCCACATGGGAAGCAGCCAGCGAGGACGACCGGGAAAGTATCCTGATCGGGGAAACGCAGAAAGAGGACGTCCGCTCACGCGACATCTGGAAGGCGAAACGTCGACTGCGTCGATACCGTCGCCAGCAGAAAAGGCGCGAGGCGGTGGCATCACTGAAGAACAAGGAACATCTCAGCCGGAAGGATAAACGAAAGCTCCAGAACAAGAAGGCCTACCTCAAGTGGGCCAACGCCTGGGGGCTCACCGTAGAGTCACCTCGCGTCGACAAGATCCTGACGATTCACGCCAACTACCATTATTTCGAGACCTTCAACGTCGGAGGTGCCGCGGTTCGAATCGACGAAGGCATACTCGACGACGTCGCACGTATGTTCCGGATCGGCGAGACACCCGACTTCTGGCCAGGCATCCGGTGGACCGATTCCAGCGGCAAGGAGCGGGAGATAGGTGTGCGCTTCGACCTGGGCTTTATTCCGAAGAAACCGTCGGGCGATGCCCCGGCAGTGAACGCTCAACAGTTCCCGACCGAGCTCATGCAGGATGAATCTGTTCAGAAGGGCAAGGCCGAGAATGTGCTGGCCGCGATCCCGATTGACGAACTCTACACGCGGGATGACCTTGAGCAGATCTGGGCATTTCTCGACGATGAGGGAATGACGGATAGTTTCAGCCTCGAGACCCGCACCGCTTACACGCTGGGAGCCGATCCGGAACAGGTGGATTTCGAACGACTCAAAGCCAAGCTCCTCAAGGACATCGATACACGACCGGATCCGAAGTCCCAGCGATCCGATCTGAAGAAGGCGGTGGAGGCCTCGACGTCGTTCGACACCCTGATGGATGCGCTCACCTCACCTCACGAGATCGAACTTAGCGAGGTCGGGATGAGCGACACGGAGATCATTGCCTACACGACGCCGGACGGCGAGCGGCGCGAGTTCGATGAAACTCAGCTGAACGCACTCAAGGAGGCTATTCGTGCCGAATGGCGACGCCAGGGCCGCAGCATGGAGACCCTCGAAGGCGACGTCGCAGGCTACGGTGGCCGAAAGACCGTGGGGGTCGACTGGGAGCGGACCCAGCGGGCCAAGCAGCATCCAAGGTATCAGAAGCTCTCGGAAGACGAGTTGATGGAGAAGAATCTCAGCAGTTCGCAGGTAGCGACTTACTACGACAACACGCGCCAGATCCCGCAGGAACTGGTAACGATCCCAGCGAATCCGCGCCGAGCCCTCGCGGCCGTAATCGCCCACGAGATCGGCCACAACATCGGCATGGCACATGCCGACCAGGGCATCATGGATGCCGCGCAGGAGCGGCGTGGCGGCCTGAAGGAAGTCAAACTCAATCTCGCGAACCCCAATACAAATGCATCCTCGGACCCCCGAAAGCTCGTCAACGAAGTCGTGGATCTGAGCGTCAACGAAGTGATCCACGAAAACATCCAGCGTCTCGTGAATCGCATCCCGGAAATGACACGCGCCGCGAAGTCGGACGATGTCTGGCCGGAAAAGATCCCAGCATTGCTCAAGCTTGTCGAGAGCGGCACAGCGAGTGCCATGGAGACGCTGTTTTCCGACCCGATCTTGCCCACGTTGCTGCTTCTGCCCGAGCCGGGCACACAGCATTTGTCGTCGATCGATACCCGTCTCATCAGCGAGATCACCGCCGATGGTCGGGAACTCGACTACTCGGTCTGGGAAAGGCTCAGCGTGCGAACGCAAAAATGGATACGGGATCAGACGCGGGCTGCGTTCGTCGATGAAGAAACGGGGCGGATCGAGGGTACCGGCTCTGGCACAACCACCTTCGAGAATGCCGAACAGATGGAGGCGTTCTGAAATGGATGTTCGATTGCGGCGGTTGGGTTGTGCCAGGTCGAACCCGCTGTCGGCCAGGGCGCGGCGCATCCATCGCACCCACTGGTCGCGCTCCCCGGCGCTCGCCGTATGTCAGATCGCCACAGAGCATCGGTGCTGCCATCGGGGTGCGCGCCCGTACAGGCCTGCGAACATTTTGTGCCCCGCTGGTCATCAGGCGAATCTGGGGATCGGTGTTCGGTGCCGGCAAAAGACCTACGGTCGCTTCGCCGCGGCAGGAGCCGCCGCACTTCGCCATGCACTGGTACTTCCGCTACTCGAACATCGCCTGCTCGACCTGGAGGTAGACATGCGAGATGTCGCGCCTGACCTTGTCCTCCAGTCCCGGGTAGTGCGGTTTGAATCGGACCAGTGCGTTCAAGACGTCCGGTAGCATTTCGTAGTCGCTCTTGCCGTCGTCGATCCCCGCCGCAACGGCTTCGCGAAGTGCCTTCAGAAGGTCGCGCAGGCGCATGAGTCCCTCGATGTCCGTCACCACACCGTGCCCGGCAACGACCATCTTCGGTTCCAGCGCCACCAGTTGGTCCAGTTTACGTATCCATTGGTCGATCCGGCTGTCATTGGTCGAGGGCATGCGGTCGGAATAGACAACGTCGCCGCTGAACAGCACGCGCTGCTGGGGCAGCCACAAAAGCAAGTCGCCGGGTGAGTGGCTGTCACCCGAGGGAAACAGCACCGCCTCGACGTCGCCGAATCTCGTCTCGGTGCGTTCGTCCACGCGCCTCGTCGGCGCCAGGATCTTCGATTCACCGGTGATGCCCTCGGTCATGCGCTTGAACAGGTCGATCCAGGTGCCCCCGGATATTTCTATGGCCTGCGTGGTCTTGGTCGACGCGATGATCTGCTCAACGCTCGCTTCGAACGCGGCATTGCCCAGCCAGTGATCGCCATGGGCGTGGGAATTGACGATCCAGCGCACGGGTTGATGGGTTACGTCGGCGATGGTCGCGCGTAGTGCCTCACCGATCTCCTGGGAGCTACCGGTGTCGAAAAGCAGGGTGCCGGCGCCCGTGACGATGAAAGCGCTGTTGGAGTTCCAGCCGCGGTTTTCGCGATTGGGCAGTTCGCGGGATGGGGTAACCACGGCGTAGATGCCTGGCGCCAACTCTTGCGCCTCCATCGGGAACACCTCGCCAGCAGCCGCCGTACCGAAGGGCGACAGTGAGAAGAACAGGAATGCGTACACCAGTCGTTGCTTCATCGTCAGCTCCACCACTGGTCAGTTTGACCGGCTGAAAGAGAGGCGCGTGGCAATGCTCATTGCCAGCGCAGGAACGGCCAGGCGTATCGACGAACGTTTGGTGAGCATTGCGTTGGTTTATCTGTTGATTCCAGGATTCTGAAAGAGAGTTTCGAAAAACTCCGTGCGACCTTGATGATCCCGCAGCGCCCGGGTCGTGCTCCACCCGGGCCCCACGCAGACGATCACTTTTCGGAGAAGCAGTAGAACAATCCATCGCCGCCGGTCTTTTTCAGGGCCTCCGGGCTGCACCCCTTGGAAATGTGCGCGGAGTTCCAGGATTTTGCCCAGGCATGCTCATTGGGCCCCACGCGGTCATGGTGACCGAGCATGGCCGCGCCTTCACCACTCTGGGTCCAATCGCCGCAGGTCATGTCCGTGAAGAATCGCGGCCCGAATGAGGTGCCATCGAGACGCGAGCCTGTCAGGATATCGTGCTTGTTCGGTTTTTCGGTGCGCCCATTGACCAGGTTACCGTTCTCGTCCAACGCTGTGTCCTTGTTCAGCCTGCTGTTGGGTGAGTGCAGTTCGTCCACGTTGCTGGCAACCATCACCCCCTTTGCGTTGTACCAGGGTCCGGCACCGATCCGGTCCCGTGCATTGACGACGTTTGCATCCTTGAAGTCTTTGCCTTGGGTACTGAGGTACGCACGCCAGGTACGGTTGTCGGCACCTGCCAAGGCAGCCAGCTTCTGGCAGTGGGCGTCGGCGCCTTCAAGGCCGCCAAGATCAGCGCCGTTGCCGGGGCCTGCACTCGTAACGAAGAACGACATCTTGTCGACGTCGCCGGCAATCGCTTCCGTGGCTACCGCAACACACGCCAAAGCGCCTGAAAAAATCGACACTAGTGAGAACATCGATTCGCGCATCGCAATCTCCTGACTGAATCTGACCGTTGAAAACAAGCACGTTGAGCGACACCGCCCACCGCCTTGAGCGCCGTTGGCGATTGCCGCCGCCGAAGAATTTTGAACAAAGCGATCATCTGAGGCAATGAGCTTTCGATGGTGTTTTCCTGCCATTACGACATCAGTCTCCAACGATCGTCAGGGTACCCGACCAGCAGCCCGCGTCGTGCAAAATCTATCGGTTAGTGGGGGTAAACCGGTGACCTTGGCCCCCGCTATTGAGGCACGGCAAGCTGGAGAAATCCGGCCTCAGAAGCGGGTCAGAGGCAAGTGCGTGTTTTTCACGACACGATTGTCGCCCGGTTAGCCAACGGGTGTTCCGGTTCGCCCACTCGAGGTGCCGATTCCTTGCATTCTCCGTCCAAGTTAGTGGCGCAGGGCTTTCCGGGCCCGATACACCTCTCGGTTGTCACTGCGCAGCCGCCGCCTGGGGACACCTCCCAAGTGCCTGGTTCGCTGAATCAGTGCCTCCTCCAGGGCCGCTTCGGCCGTTTTGGTGTGGCCTCGCACGGACATCCGCCGGCCCAGCGCCTCGCGGGTGCCACAGTCGATCACCACCGCCAGGTGGCACCATCGGCTTCGGCCGCACCACACCATGGCGAGATCCGTCTCCCAGCGCTGGTTGGTTGCCGTAGCAACCGATGGGCAAGGCCCCAGGGAGCGATGTGCTGTGGTCGCACGCCATTGGCCACGCTGGAAGATGGAAATCAAATCTGGAGGGGAAAATGCGCAGGCTGAGTTTCACCTGACAGTAAAGCCATGGGAACCGGTAGCTGTCAGATCAAGTCCCGGCTACTGCATATCATGTCCCCACGGATACCCCAAAATGGACTGGGTTGACCAAGTGCCTGGAATCAGAGCGATTTTGCTGCGCCTTGGGTTCTGGCCACGCGCCCGATCGCTCCAGTGCATCGATGCAGCCGCGAGTGGACGCGCCGCTGTCTCTTCTTGCGAAATCGATATTTCGGAATCGTCCGATACGGAGTATCCAGAAAGGCAGTTTTTGCACATTTCGATTCTCGAGCGATCTTTCATCGAAAAATCCGAGGCCGCCCCGATTCTTTGACGCTTCGTAAAGCAAGCGTTGGGCTGGTTTGCGCAGTGACGAGAGGTACCGCAGGGTGACTGGTGCGAACTCACACTTCGAATTTTTCGAGGTGATCGCGAGTATGAACCGAATCGCGTGGGCCTCGCATTCGACGATACTCAGTTCGTGATGATCAACCACGAGAGTCAACCATGTCGTTCACACGCGAATCGAAGCTTGCAAATGCTGACGTACTGCACGCTGAAATAGACAAATTGATCAGGGTAGAACCGACTGAATCTCCGTTTTTGAGTTGCTATCTGGATACGAGGCACGGAAAGGATGAATGCAAAACGTTCATCGAGGAGGCGGCCAGTTCAGTGCGGCGGACGCTCGAGGTGGTGTCCCGGTTCGAGTTCGACAATGCGCTGAACATGGTCCGAGAGCAGATCGACAGCAACTGGAATTCCCGCGCGCAGGGTTTGGCGATCTTCGCGCGTGGGATCGCAGGCGGTCGCTTTTTGAGTACGTTACACCTCGCGGATACTGTTCCTGACAGTTTTGTTTCGTATCGTACTCCCGAGATTGTGCCGCTGCTCGCGCAGCGCGAGCGGGCGTCCGGGTTCACACTGCTCGCGCTGAGGGGGAGCGGTATTCAAGTGACGGACGTAGATTCGGAAGGATCAAAACCCGCGGTATGGGCGGCAATTGCCTCGGATGGATTGCCGCGACAAAACGTTGCCAGCCGATTGTTTAGGCGATTGGATCGCAGGCTACGCGCGATAGGCCGCGCACTGGCCGCGCGATCGGGCAGTCCACTGGTGGTCGCGGGCAGCGGGGACAGGGTCGATAGAATGACCGAGTGTCTGCCTGGCCGGGTACGGGCGCGGGGTGTTGAAAAGCTGGTTTTGCCAGAAAGCCTTGCGGAAAGCGATTTTGTCGAGCGTGCGCGTGCGCACTGGATGGCCACCCGGCGGGTTGAATCCGCGCAGTTCGCGACACGCCTTCTCAGGGTTTTGCGCCCGCGAGGTCTCGCTGTCGCGGGTCCAGTCGCAACCGAGCAGGCGTTGCGTGAAAACAATGCCGATATCTTGGTCATCTCGGAAGCGCCAAGCAACTTGGCGGATTGTCGATGGGATCCCCGCATCGAGCTTTCCCGCTTGGCCTGGCGTCAAGGAATTCCTATTGTGACCAGCGAATCAAGTGAGCTGCAGTACGCGGGAGGCATGGCTTGCGTGCTGCGTCAGCGAGGTGTCGTGAAGATATCGCCCGTGCCGGTCAACGGGCTACCTCGGGTCGCTTGATCGACGAGAAAAGTTCCAATGGCTGGCGACACCGGCCTCGCGGGAGCTTGCTCCCGCAATGGCTAGTCGTACGGCTGCCTTTCTTTTGCATACCCGGCTGTCGCTTGAGCCGGTAGCGGTAGGACAGGGCACTTCCCCCACCGACGCTGTCCCGTAGTCGTCCGTATTGCGTTTTGCGCGTACACCTCCTTCAAATCCATCAGCGCGAAAAAAAGAACGCGCGCCGTGGACCCGCTATCTCGCGGGTGCAGCAAGTGTTTCGCATCCACCAAGCAAGAACTCGAAAAAACCGAAATATCGGTGTTCATATTTCGATTTCTCCGATTTCTTCCGATCGGCGATATTGACACCAAGGGCCGGATGGGTGGCGACGCGCCGCGTCTGGCAAAGGTAACGGAGGGAACATGGCACTCGAATCGGTTCTGGGTTCTGCGCTTGCGATTGCAGGACTGCTGATGATCGCGATGTGGAGATCGGGTAGTGAAAGGCGAGTGAAGCCACAACAAGCCGAGATCCGACCTTCTTTGGAAAACTCGCGCATCAGGCGGTGGCATCGGACCGGCCGTTGGAAAGACTGACCGATGAAATTCACCATGCGACTTCCGGTCATCTTTTCCAGCCTTGCGTTCCTGTGGTGGCTGCTAAGCAACGGCGATCCATCGTCCTGGCTCGTTGGTGCGCCTGTCGTGCTCGTCGCGACATGGGCGGCATGGCAGCTGAATCCATCGAAAGGCATGTCCATCTCGCTGGTTGGGACGCTGCGATTTCTGCCGTTCTTTTTCGCGGAATCCCTGCGTGGCGGCATCGATGTCGCGCGCCGGGTGCTCCAGCGACATCTGAACGTCGTACCCGGATTCGTCAGTTTCCGTACCCGCCTGAGTGGTCAACGCGCACGCTTGCTGTTCATCAACAGCGTCAGTCTGTTGCCTGGGACCCTGGCGGCGGATCTTCAAGAAGACCATCTGAAGATTCATGCGCTCGATCGTAGCGTTGATTTCACCGAAGACCTGCGTCGGTTGGAGGTCGCCGTTGGTCGTATTTACCAGGAGGTCTTGTGAACGACTTCGCTGCCCTTTCTCCAATGATGGAGATCGCCTTGCTTGGTGCGCTACTCGTTCTGGTCGCAACGGTTGCGGTTGGCCTGTTGCGCGCCTTACGCGGGCCCGCACTCGAAGACCGCTTGGCTGCCGTTCTGCTTCTGGGTAGCGGCGGGGTAGGTGTGTTGTTCCTGCTCGCGCTGCCTCTGTCCGCACCCGCCTTGTTCGATGTCGCCTTGGTCCTGGCATTGCTCGCTGCAGTCACTGCGGCAGCGATGACGCGACGGGAGGTGACCCGTGATTGATGTGATTGCGGTGTCGTTGATTGTGCTCGGTTTGGTTTTTTTCGTGGCTGGCAGCGTTGGCTTGCTGAGGCTGCCCGATCTTTTCTCGCGACTGCACGCACTGACCAAGGCTGACAACCTCGGTCTGGGATTGATCGCGACCGGTGTAGCGCTGCTGGCCGGTGACGTGCTGATCGCGTTGAAGTTGCTCGCGGTCTGGCTGCTGGTGCTGCTGGCCAGTGCGGCGTCGGCACATCTGATTGCACAGCATGCTCTGCGGCGTGGAGCTAGGGAATGATGGCGCTGCTTTGGAACCTGTTCGATGTGGTGCTGGCCGGCTTGATGCTCGGATTGGGCTGGGGGGCGGTCGCAACGCATGACCTCAAGCGTGGCGTGGCACTCTTTATTGCTTTCGGATTGTTGCTCGCAGTTGCATGGGCACGCCTGCGAGCACCCGATCTGGCGCTCGCAGAAGCGGCAATCGGCGCCGGCATTGCCGGTGCGCTGTTACTCGCTGCGCTGCGCGATGAACCGCCGATCGAGCGTGCGGCTGAGACGGAATCGCAGCGCGATCGCTGGTTGCTGGGCCTTGGTGTGGTGGTGCTGGCCGGTGTTGTGGCCTGGGCATTGCTTGACGCACTGATGCAGGGCGATCGTGGTCATTTGGCGGCTGCCGTGCGCGACCAGATTGAAGTCAGTGGTGTCAGCCATCCGGTGACCGCGGTGCTGCTCAACTTCCGCGCCTACGACACCTTGCTTGAGCTCGCGGTCATCCTGACGGCCGTACTCGGCGTCGTCGCACTGGCTCCTGCGCGCAGCGGTTACCGCCACGCAGGTCCGGTTTTCGGCAGCCTGATTCGCGGGCTGGTGCCGGTGCTGATCATCACGGCGGGATATCTGCTGTGGGTTGGTGCGCATGCCCCGGGTGGTGCCTTCCAGGCGGGTGCGACGCTGGCGGCGGTGGCAGTCCTGCTGCGCCTGGGGGGCAACGATCGAGCCGGCCTGCCGCCGATACGCGCCGTGCGCTGGCTGTTGGTCGCTGGTGTGGCCGTATTCCTGCTCGTGGGCCTGTCCGTCACGCTGGCGGATCTTGCGGTGCTGCAGTACCCGAAGGCGTGGGCAGGGACGCTGATCTTGCTGATTGAAAGCGCGGCCACGGTGTCGATTGCCGCCGCGCTGGCGCTGGCCTACCTGGGCGGCCGCCCGGCGGCCTGGGATCCGGAACCGGCGGCATGCGTATCACCGCCACCGAAGGACGCTGATCGATGCTGACCACCGAGATCATCTATGGCCTGACCGGGGTTGGGTTATTCGCCATCGGGTTGCATGGCGCACTCGGTCACGCCTCTGCATTGGCGCGCATTCTTGCGATCAACGTGTGTGGTGCCGGTGTCTTCCTGGTCTTTGCGGCAAGTGCCTACCGTCCTTCCGGTGAGCCTGCAGACCCCGTGCCCCATGCCCTGGTGCTGACCGGGATCGTAGTCGCGGTCAGCGCCACGGCGCTGGCTCTGGCGCTGGGTCGCCGGCTGAAGGAGCGCGATGATGCATAGCCTGCTGGTTTGGCCGGTTGCTCTACCGCTGGTCGCAAGCCTTCTCGCACTGGTTTTACCGCGGCGCGCTGACGGTGTTGGCATGCTGGGCAGTGTCGCGGCGCTGGTTGCCGCTGTGCTGGTGGTCGCCCAGGTGGTGCAACAGGGTACTCTGGAGCACGCGCTCGGTGGCTGGGCGCCGGGGCTGGGCATCGCCTTGCGCGCCGACACGCTGTCCGCCGCGATGTTGCTGATGACGACCATTATTGCGCTGGCGGCAGGCGTGTACGCGACCGCCTATTTCCGTGACGTAGCCGGCAAAGCACGCTTCTGGCCGTTGTGGCTGATGATGCTGACGGCACTGAACGCGCTGCTGCTGTCCGGCGATCTGTTCAATCTGTACGTCACGCTCGAGTTGCTGGGTCTTGCCGCCGTCGCTTTGGCGGCGCTCGGCGGCAGTCGTGCAGCCATTCAGGCGGCGCTGCGCTACCTGACGGTCGGCCTGCTCGGTTCGATGGCCTTCCTCGTCGGTGTCGCGCTGTTGTACACGACCTACGGCACGCTCGATCTGAGCGCACTTTCCGCGCACGCCGAGCCTCGGCCCGCCACGTCGGTCGCACTGGTGTTGATGACCGGCGGCCTGCTCGTCAAATCCGCATTGTTCCCGCTGCACTTCTGGCTGCCGATGGCGCATGCAAACGCACCGGCACCGGTCAGCGCCGCGCTGTCGGCGCTGGTCGTCAAGGCGGCGTTCTACCTGGTGCTGCGACTGTGGCTCGATGTGTTCGACGTGGTCGTGACCCCAACGGCCGCAGGCTTGCTCGGCGCATTTGGGGCAGTCGCGGTGCTGTGGGGCTCCTGGCAGGCATGGCGCGCAGAAAGACTGAAGCTGCTCGCGGCTTATTCGACCGTGGCACAGCTTGGTTACCTGTTTCTTTTCCTGCCGTTGCTGCTGGCAACTCCAGCCGGCGGATCGAAAGACGTGGTATTCGGCGCCATGGTGCTGTTTGTGTTGAGTCACGGTTTTGCCAAGAGTGCGCTGTTTCTGGGCGCGGGTGTAATCCAGCAGTATGCCGGGCACGATCGCATCGCCGAACTCGGTGGTACGGCACGGGCACTGCCGGTAACGACATTCGTACTCGCGCTGGCCGGCGTTGCCTTGGTGGGTCTGCCGCCCAGTGGCACCTTCCTTGCAAAATGGCAATTGTTGAGTACGGCCATCGCGGTGGGGCAGTGGCTATGGCTGCCCGTGGTTGCTGTCGGCTCGCTGCTCGCAGGCGCCTATGTGTTCCGGGTGCTTGGGCATGCATTCGGCCCGGGTGAAGGCATCGGTACGGTGCTCGCGTGGGGGCGCGCTGAGTTGTCGGCACTGCTGTTGGCGCTTGTCGCCACCTTGCTGCTCGGCCTCGGTGCGGGACGGATCTGGACCTTTCTGACGCCGAGCCTTGCGCTCGGAGGCATGCTGTGATGGACCTGTCGACCTGGATTCCGATCCTGATCATCGCAAGCTCGCTCGTACCCGGCTTGGTGATCTTTTTCGTGCGTGAGGAGAGCCACCGGCTGCGCACCTTGCTCAACCTGGTCGGTGCCGTGGCGAAGCTGCTCTTGGTCGCGTTCATGATTTGGGGCGTTTTCCACGAACAGATCTTCGAGACACGCTGGACCCTCGCACCGGGCCTCGACCTGGTGCTGCACGCCGACGCACTTTCCGTGTTGTTCGTGACGCTGTCGACGGTTCTCTGGCTGGTCACAACGATCTACGCGATCGGCTACCTCGAGGATTCACCGCACCGTAGCCGGTTTTTCGGTTTCTTCAGCCTGTGTGTGACCGCAACGGTCGGCCTCGCACTCGCCGGCAACCTGTTCACGTTCGTGATCTTCTATGAACTGCTGACGCTGGCGACCTATCCGCTGGTCGCGCACAAAGGCACGCCCGAGGCGGTACGCGGTGCGCGTATCTACCTCGCCTACACACTCAGCGGCGGTGTATTGCTGTTGATAGGTTCCGTATGGCTGCGCACGATCGCAGGTCCGCTCGATTTCGTGCAAGGCGGGATACTGGCCGATATCACCCATCTGGATCCGTGGGCGCTGCGCTGGATCTTCTTGCTGCTGATCGTCGGCCTGGGCGTCAAGGCGGCACTGGTTCCGCTGCATGGCTGGCTTCCGCAGGCGATGGTGGCACCGGCGCCGGTCAGTGCGCTGTTGCACGCGGTGGCGGTAGTCAAGGCGGGCGCGTTCGGCATCGTGCGCGTGGTCTACGATGTCTACGGCGTCGAATTCGCGGCGCAACTGGGTGTGTTGTCGGTGCTCGGTGTGGCCGCAGCGATCACGATCATATACGGATCGGTCAAGGCCCTGTCACAAGACCATCTGAAAAAGCGGCTTGCCTATTCCACGGTCAGCCAGGTGTCCTATATCGCGCTCGGTACGGCGATCCTCGGGCCGATGGCGACGATCGGCGGTGTCGTGCACCTGGTGCACCAGGGCATCATGAAGATCACCTTGTTCTTTGCCGCCGGCAACTATGCCGAGAACCTCGGCATTCACCGGGTCAGCGAGATGGATGGGGTGGGGCGGCGCATGCCGGGTACGACGCTGGCGTTCACGATCGGCGCACTCGGGATGATCGGTATCCCGCCGGTCGCCGGTTTTGTCAGCAAGTGGTACATCGCCCTGGGCTCAGTGGGTGCCGGCGAAGCGCATTGGGTGCTGCCGGTGCTGATTGCCAGCAGCCTGCTCAACGCCGCGTATTTTCTGCCCATTCTCTATCGCGCCTGGTTCAGACCGGCACCGGCCCAATGGCCCGCGGAGCACCCCTCGAGCGGTCGCTGGGAGCTGCCGGCAGCACTATTGTGGCCGCCCGTGGTTACCGCCGGTCTGGCATTGGTTGCCGGCCTGTTCGCGGCCGCGCCTTACAGCCCGCTTGAATGGGCAGAACTCATCGCTGCACGGGAGTACCGATCGTGACCTTGCTGCTGATTATTGCTGCAGCATTGCCGCTGATGTTGGCGCCTTTTTCCGCGACAGCCAGTGCGAGCCGCTGGCTGCCGTTGGCCGCCTTGCCAGCGCTGGCTGCGGCGATTTTGGTACCGGTTGGCACGTCGGTTGAACTGCCCTGGCTGATGCTGGGCACACACCTGGCGTTGGATGTCACCGCCCGGCTGTTCCTGCTGTTCAGTGCCATCGTGTGGTTCGCCGCGGCCGCATACCTTGCGGCAACGCCGGCGCTGTGGCCGCCGCGCGGACACTTTGGCATCTGGTACCTTTTGGCGATGGGCGGCAACCTGCTGTTGATCCTGGCCGCAGACATGCTGACTTTCTACCTGGGTTTCGCCCTGATGGGGCTGTCGGCCTACGGACTACTGCTCGGTCAGCCTGGCCAGCGTGTGCGCGGTGCCGGTCGCGTTTACCTGGCGTTCACACTGGTCGGTGAACTCGCGTTGTTCGCCGCGCTGGTGTTGTTGGTCGCGCACACCGGATCCACACGTTTCGCCGACCTCGCTGACCAACCCATGCCCGACGCGGCCTTGGCGCTGTTGCTTTTTGGTTTCGGCATCAAGGTGGCGTTGCCGGGCCTTCATTTCTGGCTGCCACCAGCCTATTCGGCCGGCCCGATCGTAGCGGTGGCGGTGTTGAGTGGTCCGATGATGAAGGCTGGACTGCTCGGGTGGTTGCGGTTCATACCGCCTCAGGCGGTCGATGGCGAATGCTGGGGAACCTCTCTGATCGCACTTGGTGCCTTAGGGGCATTGATCGGTATTGGTTTCGGCGTACTGCAACAGCGCCCGCGTGCCGTACTGGCCTTCTCCAGCATTGCCAAGATGGGACTGATGAGTGCGCTGTTCGGTGCGGCGATACTGGATCCGGCCCACGCGCCGGCGCTGCTCAGCGCGCTGGTACTTTTCGCGATGCACCATTTGGTGGTGAAGTCCGCCCTGTTCCTTGGGGTGGCGGAATGGGAACGGCTGGGGTCGAACGCCTTCGTGTTGACGGGACTGGGTGTGCTCGTACTGACACTTGTCGGCGCACCGCTCAGCGGCGGGGCGGCAGCCAAGACAGCGTTGGCAGAGGTGCCGACGCTCACCGCTTACACCTGGAGTACGTTGCTAGCGACCGCTGCCGTCGGCACGGTCCTGCTGATGGCACGCTTTGCCTACCTTCTGAACCGGCATCGTGGACACGCGACGGCCGTGCCCAGTCCTGCATCAGTGATCTGGTTGATCCTGGTCATCTTGGCATTTTGGGCACCCTTTATGCCCGCGCAGACAGGCTTCGAACTGAAGGCCATCTGGCCATTTGTCGGGGGCCTGGCGCTTTCCGGCCTCGTCTGGCTTGCCAGCCGCACGCGGCGTTCACAGGGTGTGCGAAACGCACCGCGCGGCCTGCTGCCGATCGGTATTCGTTGGGCGCGCACGCTGTCGCGCAGTACCGCACATCTGCAGTGGCCTGCCGCAGGCTGGGATCGCCTCGAGGTCACGTGGCGCCTTGTGCCGCAAGCCCCAGTCGAGGTCGGGTTGGTGCGCGCGGGACTGCGCTGGCTGACGGTTCTCGCCGCTTTACTGGCTGCGACCCTTGTATCGCGTTGAATCCCGGAGACCATGATGAAGCGTTTCCAGAATATCCTGTTTTTCGCTGAAGGTGAATCTGAGCCATCGCCTGCATTGCGGCGTGCATTCAGGCTGGCTGAAACCAATCACGCGAGGCTTACGCTTGTCGACGTGGTCGAGCCCATCGACACCCCAGGTGAACTGAGATCGCAGCTCGGCGTTGACCTCAACGAGGTGCTGCGCGAGCGCCGCCTTGCGGAACTCGATGCCCTGACCACGTCGCACAAGAGCGATGAAACCCTGATCTATACGGAGGTTTTGTCCGGCACGCCGTTCATCCAGATAATCCGCGCCGTCAAACGTCGCGGCTATGACCTCGTGATAAAGGCCGCGCGCGGCCCGCAAGACGTTTCAGAACAGTTGTTCGGCAGCACGGATCTCCACCTGCTGCGCAAGTGCCCCTGTCCGGTATGGATCGACCAACCGACCGCGGAACCGTACTACGCAAACGTCCTCGCCGCGGTCGATCCGATGGCACCACCGGGTGAGGGCTGCGACAGGCTCGTGATGGATCTGGCGTCCTCGATTGCGGAGCGCGAAGGGGCCGTGCTGACCGTCGTGCATGCCTGGCAGTTGGACGGTGAGTCGATGCTGCGACATGGCCGTTTGCGGCTACCGGCGAAAGATCTCGACATCCTCCTGGACGGGACCAAGTCGAGGCACCGGGACAAACTTGCCGCCCTTTTAGCGCCCTATGGCATGCATGCGGAAGAAGAGCGGGTTCATCTTGTCAAGGGCAATCCCTCTCCAGTCATTCGTGGAGTCGCCACACGTCTGCCGGCAGACCTTATCGTCATGGGGACGGTCGGGCGGGTTGGGTTGCCGGGGTTTTTTATCGGCAACACCGCCGAAGAGGTGATACAAACGACATCTGCGTCGGTTCTGGCGGTGAAACCGTTGGGATTCGTTTCACCCGTCGAGTGACGTTGGCCCAAGGAGATCCAAAGTTTGCAGAATCTGAAACTGAACCTGAAGCACCTGCGTTACTTCTGGGCCGTGGCAAGCCAGGGGTCGATTGTGAGTGCCGCTGAGGCCCTCTTCTTGACGCCACAGACCATCAGTGGCCAATTGAACGAACTTGAGAAGCAGGTTGGTGCCAAGCTTTTTCAGCGCGAAGGCCGCCAGTTGGCCCTGACTGAAACAGGACAGCTGGTATTTTCCTACGCCGACGAAATGTTTCGAATTGGCTTGGAACTGCAGGACGTTCTGGCAGGCCGTACCCCGGGTGCTGCGATAACTCTGAAAGTCGGCGTCGCACAGGTTGTACCGAAACTGCTGGCCCACCGGGTTTTGGAACCCGTGCTGACGATGGCCGAATCGGTGAGCCTGGTGTGTCTCGAAGCGCCAACAGTGGATCTGCTGGCTGATCTTTCGGTTCACAAGCTTGATGTCGTGCTGGCGGATGTCCCACTGAACCCTTCGCTGAACATTCGCGCCTTCAATCATTCGCTTGGCGAGTCTGGCATCAGCTTTTTTGCTGTGCCAAGAGAGGCGAAGCGACTGCGTGCGGGTTTTCCCGGGAGCCTCAATGGTTCGCCAATGCTCATGCCGAGCGGCGACAGCAGTTTGCGCCGCAGTCTCGAACGCTGGTTTGATCAAAATGAGGTCGAGCCAAATGTCGTTGCCGAGTTCGCAGATCGCGCTTTGATGAAGGCTTTCGGTGAACGCGGTGCCGGCGTGTTCACTTCACCGACAGCCGTTGAATCGGATGTGACCAGCAAGTATGGGGTGACGGTCATTGGCCGCACTGACGAGATCACGGAACACTACTATCTGATATCGCCTGAACGTCGTATCAAGAACCCCGCTGTCACTGCCATCACCGAGGCAGCGCGGACGCAGTTGTTTGGTTAGCCGTGCGGTGAAGATCCTCATCAAAGCCCAATTCTCCCTAGCGCCGATGAGGACGGGTTTCGTTCGGCCTGCCAAGCGAGCGAGTGGCGGAAAAGACGCCTGAGGACAACAAGCCGAGATAGCCGGCAAATGTCTGCAGCAGGCCTGGATGTGGAAGATTCAACGACATCGAAATGCCTGCAGACATAGCGCTGAACATCGGGGTCATGAAGAGCACAGCATAGGCGTGGCACAGCACTCGGTGGCTCGAAAGGCTGTCCGTCCGGGTGCACGTCGTGTTGGCTGCATTGACGGGTTCAAGGTTCTCTTTTTCTACCTCTCAAGTGGGTTCAAACCGGGTCCTGGAGATCGCTTTTTCGGGTGTCGGACCCGGAGATATGCCGCCCTTTCGGTATGCATCGCTTCATCCTACGAGCCAAAGAGCGGCCGGCTTTGGTCGTGGCGCGGTTTATCGCCATGTACATGTCTGCCTCGATATCTTCAGCGACCAGTTCAGGCATTCCGTTCAACACCACCCGTAAGTGGCAGCGCTTGTCGTTGCCGCCACGGGGGCCATTGACATCGGACAACTGCATGACTATCCGCAGGATGCGATGGTCGTTGCGCGAAAGCGCGTAACGAATGCGGCGCTCCGCGTGCTGTTGTAATGCTTCGGTGAGCGGGAATTCGCGGGCTCGGATATCGATATGCATCTGTTTTCCCCCATTGTGGCGACTTGCACCTAAATTAGGTGCGATGTCAGCAAGAAACATTTCGGAAGCGTCTTCCAAAAACCTCGAATTTTTCGATGAGCTCAGGTGGCCTGGACCCACATCCCGAGCGACGCACCTGGTGCAGGCGCGTTTTCCGCTTGAAGAAAAGGCGTTCGAGCTGTCTTTCGAATCCGAAACGGCGCGTTATTGGTCCGCTGTGACGCGCTTCTCGTGTCGCTCCGGCTTATTGCCCGGGTGTGGGCGCAGATCGGGCTGGGTGCGTCGGGCAGAGCGGGGCGGATCCCATTTTTCGATTCGTACCCTGAGTAGACGGCGACGCGACGCGGCCGCCCGAAATGCCCGTCGCGCATGATAGTTCGAAAATTTCGAAGCTTGGATGTCCGCCATTCGAATGGTTCGATGATGCGGTTACAGGGACACTTATCGAGCAAATACTGCAGGGCCCAAAAAGCCGCGAAAGGGGAAATCGATGAGCAGTCAAATGAAGAGTATTTCACCGCCCGTGCTGCACGAACTGATGCGTGCAGAACGGGCCGTCACATTGGTGGACGTAAGGTCACCAGTCGAGTTCCGGGCGGGTCATGTAAAGGGCGCGATTTCTTTGCCACTCGACGAATTCGATAAAAGTGACCCGGCACAACGGACCGGGGTGCCGGGCATCGGAAAAGACACTCCGCTTTACCTTACCTGCAAAGCCGGCCTGCGCGCCCGGCAAGCAGCGGAGAGGTTGGCGGCGTCCGGCCATCGAAACGTCGTGCTGCTGGACGGCGGGACGGATGCCTGGATGCGTGCAGGCCTGCCGATGCGAGCGTCGACGGCGTTGCTCTCGCTCGAGCAACAGGTACAGATTGCCATTGGTACCTTGCTGATCCTGAAGGTCGTGTTCGGATTCGCCTTCCACGAGCTTTTCTTCGTGCTCGGCGCGCTGATCGGAGCGGGACTCATCACTGCAGGCATCACACGTTGGTGCGGCATGGCCAAACTGATGGCACGCATGCCCTGGAACCGCGAATCCCGTACGACGCAAGAGTCAACAATCTGAGCGGTTGTCTACATTGAGTAAACTTTTCTGGAGCAATGAAAATGATCTTTCGTCAGCTGTTCGACCGTGAATCTTCGACGTACACCTATCTCTTGGCACAGCGCCACGGCGGCGAGGCGCTGCTGATCGATCCGGTACTGGAGCGCACTTCACAGTACGTGAGGCTTATCGAGGAACTGGACGTGAAGCTGGTCCTCGCGGTGGACACACACATCCACGCGGACCATGTCACCGCCCTTGGGGCCCTACGTGAACAGACCCGTTGTGTGAGCGCAATGGGTGCGATGTCCAGGACGGAGTGTGTGTCGCTACATTTCAACGAGGGCGATAGGTTGCGTGTCGATGACCTTGCGTTGGAGGTGCTCTACACACCGGGCCATACGGACGATTCGTATAGTTTTGTTTTGCCAGACCGCGTGTTCACCGGCGACACACTATTGATTCGCGGCACCGGTCGTACGGATTTCCAGAACGGTGATGCATCGGCTCAGTATGACAGCCTGTTCGGTAAGCTGCTAAAGCTGCCGGATGATACCTTGGTATACCCGGCGCATGACTATAACGGCATGACGGTGAGCACAATTGCCGAAGAGCGTCGCCATAACCCGAGGCTGCAGGTGAGTGACAAACGGGCCTATGTCGACCTCATGAACGGATTGGTACTCGACAATCCAAGATTGATGGACGTTGCCGTGCCGGCCAACCGCAGTTGTGGACTGCGTCACGTCGCGTGAACTGTACCCCGTCCATGACGATCCCTGTCGGGTTTCGATCGCCGTGGCTGAATCGCCCCGGGATTTCCGGGGCAAAGCATGTGGTTGGTTGGAACCGGGTTTGAGGGAATTTTGAGATTTCCTTGAGTTTCGTTTGACAAGGTGCGCCTTACGCTGACTGCGTCGACAACGCTGAGAGGTGGCGCATGATCCAGAACAAGGCCCAGGAACTGTCGGAAAAAGGCCTGGTACCCGACAGCCTCATTCGCGTCGGCATCCGGCACCTGTTGCGCGAACGGCTCGCTGAGATCTCGGCCGATGATATCGAGCACGCGGCGCAGGCCGAGCAGCGGTTTCTCGAGGTCATGCGGTCCGGATCTATCGCGGAGATGCCGGATGTCGCCAACGAACAGCACTATGAGGTGCCGGCCGCGTTCTTCGATCAGGTGCTGGGCAGTCACCGCAAGTACAGCAGCGGTTACTGGCCGGATGGCGTGAACACCCTCGATGACGCCGAGGCTGCCGCGCTTGCCGTCACTGTCGAGCATGCGGCTCTCGAAGACGGCCAGCGTATCCTCGAACTGGGCTGTGGTTGGGGCTCACTGACCCTCGACATGGCCAGTCGGTTTCGCCGCAGCGAGATTGTCGCCGTCTCGAATTCGCATTCTCAGGGCCAGTACATCCGCGAGCGCGCCGCAGCGAGTGGTCTGACCAATGTCAGCGTCGTGACCGCAGACATGAACGATTTCCAACCTGAAGGCAGGTTCGATCGCATCGTGTCGGTCGAGATGTTCGAGCACATGCGTAACTGGGAAGTTTTGCTAGGGCGCGCGGCGGACTGGCTCGACGCCGACGGGCGAATGTTCCTGCACGTCTTTGTTCACCGCCGCGTACCCTATCTGTTTGAAGACGAGGGCCCGGGCGACTGGATGAGCCGCCACTTTTTCTCGGGCGGCATGATGCCGAGCGCCGATCTGCCGTTGCGCCTGTGCTCGCCGTTCACGCTGGAGCGCCGCTGGTTCTGGTCGGGCGAGCATTATGCCCGCACCTGCAATGCCTGGTTGGACAGGATGGACGACAGAAAGGCCGTACTGCGGCCACTGTTCGAACAGACCTACGGCCGCGACTTCGCCAGCCTGTGGTGGCATCGCTGGCGCATGTTCTTCATGGCGTGCGCCGAACTGTTTGGCTATCGCAACGGCCAGGAGTGGCTGGTGGCGCACTACCGCTTCATTAAGGATCCGGCGTGAGCACATTGCTCAACTTCCTGATGTTCAAGCTAGGCTGGTTCGCCAGCGTGCTTCTTGGCGCGAGTGACTGGCACTGGCTCGCGCCGGTCGTGGTGTTGCCCGTCCTGCTCGTACACCTGGCCATGAGTGACGACCGCGCCGCGGAACGGAAGCTTATGGCATATGCCCTGGCTGTCGGGCTGGTCTGGGAGAACGTGGTCAGCGCAGCGGGGCTGCTGGTCTATCCGAGCGGCCAGCCGTTGGAGCGGCTGGCACCGGCATGGATTCTGGCGATGTGGCCGCTGCTGGCGATTACGCTGAACGTGTCGTTGCGCTGGCTCAAGGGGCGTTACCTGCTCGCGGCGCTGTTCGGTGCGATCGGCGGTCCGCTGGCGTTTTTCGCCGGTGAGCGGCTCGACGCCGTGGTGTTTCCGCAGACCGCGCCGGCGATCGTCGTACTCGCCGTCGGATGGGCCGCGATGTTCCCGCTGCTGATGTGGTTGTCACAGCGTTATGACGGCTTTGCAGGCAACGTCAAACCTTCGCTGGAGGCAGGCTGATGATCGCGATCTGGACGTACGCCTTGCCACCCCTCCTGCTGCTGGGCACCCTGGCCTGGGTGCACGCTGCATGGCGTCGCAATGTGAATATCGTGGACAGTCTCTGGTCGCTGTTCTTTCTTGTCGCCTCGTCCGTCTACCTGGTGGTTGGTGGCGATACCCGGCCCAGCAGCCTGTTGCTGGTCACCTTGGTCGCCCTCTGGTCGTTGCGGTTGTCGCTGCACCTGACACTACGCAATGCGGGCAAGTGCGAGGACCGGCGGTACGCTACGATGCGTGCCGCGAATCCCAGGTTCAACGGCCAGAGCCTGCTCACGGTATTCGGGTTGCAGGCGGTGCTAGCCTGGCTGATCTCGCTGCCACTCGCTGCGGCAATCGTTTCGCCCGCGGCACTGCAGCCGCTGCATCTGATTGCAGTCGCGCTGTTCCTGGTCGGCTTCGCTTTCGAGGCCGTGGCCGATTGGCAGCTGGTACGGTTCAAGACAGAGCCGGACAGCAAGGGACGCGTGCTGGACCGGGGTCTCTGGCGTTACAGCCGCCATCCCAACTACTTTGGCGAGGCGGTGATCTGGTGGAGCTTCTACCTGTTTGCACTCGCCAGCGGGGCAGCCTGGACGGGCTTCGCGCCGCTGCTGATGACCTTCCTGCTGCTCAAGGTCTCCGGGATCACATTGCTCGAAAAAGACATCCAGAGCCGGCGTTCCGAGTACCGCCGATACCAGGAGACCACACCCGCCTTCTTCCCGTGGAAACCGCGCGATGTCGGCCACCCCGTCAGTGCGAAGGAGCATCACTCGTGAATACACCGATTGCTGCACTGCTGTTCGCCGTCGCGTTTCAGACCAGCGCCGGGCAGTTGGAGCTGGCCTTCGACATCTACCTCGACGACAGACCTGTCGGCTTTCATCGCGTGCAGATCCAGGAAAGCGCCGATGAGCGCCGCGTGAGCGTCGAGGCCGAAATGTCGGTGGACATCTTGTTCGTCAACGCCTTCAGCTACCGGCATCGCGCTGACGAGGTCTGGCGTGGCGACTGCATCGCTGCCCTGAGCACCCGGACCGACGACGACGGTGAACGACGCCGAGTCGAGGCCAGCCGCATCGGCGATGCCTTGGTACTGACGACGGATGACGCGCAGAAGCATCTCGACGGCTGCGTCCGTACCTTTGCCTATTGGAACCCGCAACTGCTCGACCAGGACTTCCTGCTGAATACCCAGACCGGCGACTACGAGCCCGTGCGACTGGTCCAGATGGTTGACCAGCCATTGCACTTCAAGGGTCGGGAATACGGCGAAATGCAGTACCGCCTGGAGGTCGGCGACACCGTGAAGATTGACCTCTGGTATGACGCGAACCGCACCTGGCGGGCGTTGCAGACCGAGGTGAAGAGCGGCCGGGTGCTCAGCTATGTGCGCCGGGAGGGCTGACGCGGTGGGACGCATCATCAAAGCTAAGCTGTCGATCGCGCTACTGGCCGTGCTCGCAGGCTGTGCCAGCCACCCGCCGATGCCGGGCGTGGCACACGTGGATCTCGACCGCTTCATGGGCGACTGGTACGTGATTGCCAGCATACCCACGTATTTCGAGAAGGACATTTACAACGCCGTGGAGCGTTATGACCGGCTGGGTCCGAAGAAGGTACAGACCACTTTCTCCTTTCGGAAGGGCGGGTTCGACGGCGAACATGCGCAGATGGAACCCGTCGGCTTCGTTGGGGACGATGGCAGCAATGCCATCTGGGGGATGCAGTTCATCTGGCCGATCAGGGCCGACTACCGCATCGTTTATCTCGACCGGGACTATCGCAACACCATCATAGGTCGTGTCAAACGCGACTACGTCTGGATCATGTCACGCACACCACAGATACCGGACGACGAATACAGGGAGCTGGTCCGACACGTTGCCGATCTCGGTTACGACGTGCGCCAGCTGAAGCGGGTACCGCAACGTTGGGAGGTCGGCTCATGAGGATCGCCGTGATCGGGGGAGGCATCGCAGGCAACGTCGCTGCCTATCACCTGTGCAAGGAACACGAGGTGACGTTGTTCGAAGCCGCAGATCGCCTGGGTGGTCACACCCACACCCACGATATCGAATGGGCTGGCCACCACTATGCCGTGGACACCGGATTCATCGTGTTCAACGATCGCACCTATCCGCATTTCCTGCAGCTGCTCGGTGAACTCGGGGTGGCCTTCGAACCGACTGAGATGAGCTTCAGCGTCCGCGACGACCGTGCGGATCTGGAATACAACGGCCACTCGCTGAATACCCTGTTCGCCCAGCGCCGCAACCTGTTCCGGCGGGATTTCCTGCACATGCTGAAGGAGATCCTGCGCTTCAACCGCGAGGCGCCGCGCTCGCTCGAAGACGGCAGCGCCGACCTGCCGCTGGGCGACTACTTGCATCAGCAACGCTATTCAAAGCACTTCATCGATCGATACATCCTGCCCATGGGCGCCGCGATCTGGTCGACCGATCAGTTGCAGATGCAACAGTTCCCGGCGCGCTTCTTCATTCGGTTCTTCGTCAATCATGGCCTGCTGTCGCTAAACGATCGGCCACAGTGGTATGTGATCCGCGGAGGTTCGCGCGAGTACCTCGCACCGATGTCGGCCCCATATGCTTCAGGTATCCGGCTGAACACGCCGGTGCAGTCTATCGCCCGTTTGGCTCACGGTGTGCGCGTGGTCAGTCGAGCGCACGGCAGCGAGGTGTTCGACGCGGTCTTCATTGCCACGCACAGTGACCAGGCGCTGGCGATGCTTTCCGACCCCACCCGGGCTGAACGCGAGGTTCTCGGTCGGCTGCGTTATCAACGAAACGAGGCGATCCTGCACACCGACACCTCGGTCATGCCCCGGCGGCACCTCGCCTGGGCCTCCTGGAACTACCGCCTGGACGGCCGGCGCGACAAGGTGACGCTGACCTACGACATGAACCGCCTGCAGAATCTGGATGCACCTGCACGCTTCCTCGTCACCCTGAACGACGAAGAGGTCGTCGATCCCGCGACCATTCTGAAGCGAATGGTCTACTCGCACCCGGTCTATACCGAGGAATCGGTGGCGGCACAGGAGCGGCGCAAGGAGATCAGCGGCATCGACCGTACCTTCTATTGCGGTGCGTACTGGCGCAACGGCTTTCACGAAGACGGCGTGGTCAGCGCGCTGCAGGCGCTGGAAGAATTCGCGGAGGTGAATAGTGCACAGTTCGCTCTATCGCGGGCAAGTTAGGCATACCCGGTACAAGCCGCGCCGGCATGCGTTCCGCTATCGCCTGTTCCAAGTCTACCTCGACCTGGACGAGTTGCCGCAGACGCTCGACCGCCTGTGGTTCTGCTCCAGCCGGCGTCCAGCGCCAGTGCGCTTCCGCCGCAGCGACCACCTCGGGCCAGACAGCCTGCCGTTGCAGGAGGCGGTACGACGCAAGGTCGTCGAACTCGGCGGCGAGGAGCCGCGGGGCCGCATCTGCCTGCTCACCCATCTGCGCTACTTTGGCTTCGGCTTCAACCCGGTGAGCTTCTATTTCTGTCACGACCGCGACGATCGGCCGCAGTGCGTGCTTGCCGAGGTGAACAACACCCCTTGGGGCGAGCAGCACTGCTACCTGGTGCCATTGGACGTCGACCGGCCGGAGAATCCCAAGGCGTTCCACGTCTCGCCCTTCATGGGCCTCGACATGCGCTACCGCTGGGCGATCAGCAAGCCGGGCAAGCGTCTGACGGTGCACATCGACAATCTGCAGGACGGCGAGCGCGTGTTCGACGCTGCACTTGTGCTCCAGCGTGAACCGTTCACCGGGCGCAACCTTGCGCGGATGCTGCTGGCGTTTCCCTTCATGACATTGAAGGTGATCGCCGCGATCTATTTCGAGGCTCTGCGTCTGTGGCTCAAGAGAATCCCCGTGCACTACCACTCCCCGTCGAAGGAGGCGCCTGTCGTGGCGAACAAACGAGCATGACTGACACAATCGTTCCCGCCGCCCCCGTCTCCGCTGAACGCGGCGAACACTCATTGCTCGACCGTTGGGCGCGGATACTGATGTTGCGCCAGCTGCGCCGGCTCTCGATCGGGCAGCTGCGGATCGAGGAAGGCGACCAGAAATGGCAGTTCGGCATGCCCTGTGACGTGCTGCCACGCAATGTGGTCGTGCGGATCGACAGTCCGAGGGCGTGGTCCGACCTGGCATTTGGCGGCTCCACCGGCGCCGGCGAGGCCTATTTCAAGGGCCTGTGGCGCTGCGAGCAGCTGACCGAGCTGGTGCGGCTGTTCCTGCACAACAGCGCCGTTCTGGACGCCGTCGACGGCGGTCGCAGCCTGCTGGCCCGGTTGGTACGCCGGTTGGCGCATCGGCTTCGGCGCAACACCCGACAGGGCAGCCGCCGCAACATCCAGGCGCACTACGACATCGGCAACGACCTGTTCCGGATATTTCTCGATCCGCAACTGATGTACTCCAGCGCCTACTACCCGACACCGGATACCGACCTCGACACGGCCGCCGTTGCCAAACTCGACCGGGTTTGCCGCAAACTCGATCTGCAATCCCATCACCGCCTGCTCGAGATCGGTACCGGCTGGGGCGGGCTCGCGATCCATGCGGCGACGCACTATGGCTGTCGCGTCACCACCACCACGATCTCGCGCGAGCAGTTCGAGCTGGCACGCGAACGGGTCGCCGCGGCAGGGCTGGCGGATCGCGTCGAGGTCCGCTTCGACGACTACCGCGAGCTCGATGGCAGCTACGATCGCATCGTGTCGATCGAAATGATCGAGGCGATCGGGCACCAGTACATGCAGACCTACTTCGCACAATGCAGTCGGCTGCTGAAGGCCGACGGACAGATGCTGATCCAGGCGATCACCATCAACGATCAGCACTACAAACAGGCGTTGCGCGAGGTAGACTTTATCAAGCGCTTCATTTTCCCGGGCGGTTTCCTACCGTCGGTGACTGCGATGTCGAATGCCCTGACCCGTGCCAGCGACATGCGCATCGCGCATCTCGAGGACATCGGTCTGCACTATGCACGCACCCTGCGCGACTGGCGCGCCCGCTTCATGGCACGGCTTGACGAGGTGAAGGCGCTCGGCTACCCGGAGGAGTTCATCCGCTTATGGGAGTTCTACCTGTGCTACAGCGAAGGCGGATTTGCCGAGCGTCACCTCGGCACCGTGCAGATGCTCCTGAGCAAACCGCACGCACGACCAGCCGATGTCTGTTTCTGAACCGCGGTCATCAGCCGTGAGCGATTTTCACGCCAGGGTGTTGATCATTGAAGACAACACCGACATCGCCACGCTGCTGGTCGACTTCTTCGGCGACCGCGGTCATGTGGCCGACTATGCGCACGATGGCCTGACCGGCCTGCACCTCGCGGCCACCGGCGAGCACGACGTGATCATCCTCGATCTCGCTCTGCCAGGCCTGGATGGCGTCGAGCTGTGCAGGCAGCTGCGCACGGTCAAGCGATCGCATATCCCGATCCTGATGCTCACAGCACGGGACACGCTGGATGACAAGCTGACGGGTTTCGCCGCCGGCGCCGACGACTACCTGGTCAAGCCATTCGAGATGCTCGAGGTGTATGCCCGTGTCCAGGCGCTGTGGCGGCGCTCGGGGCTCGGCGGCCGTGCTCTGTTGCAGGTGGGGGACCTGACCTTGGACCCCGAAACTCGCGAAGTGACACGCGGGAGTCAATCGATCGCGCTCTACCCAGTGCCGTTCAAAATCCTGCAGCTGTTGATGGAAAACCAGCACCGCGTGGTTTCGAGGCGCGAGATCGAATCTCATGTCTGGGGAGACGCGCCGACCGACAGCGATGCGCTGCGCACGCACATTTCCGCAATCCGCAACGCCATTGACAAGCCGTTCGAAAGCAAGCTGCTGCACACCATGCACGGCATCGGCTACCGACTGCATGACAAGGGTGGCCAGGCGGCATGAGCGAAGGGGAACGGTGGCAGCGCATACTGCTGCAGGGGATCTTCATCTTTCTCGCCGTGTTGCTCAGCGTCTCTGCGGTCGCCTGGGTGTTGCAGAAAGTGCTGGTCAAGCAGGCCCTCGCACTTGAGGCCCAGACCTTCTTCGAGGCATACCAGGCAGACCCGAGCTACCCTCTGCCACGCACGCGCAACCTGGTGGGCTACCTCGTCGATCCTGCGGGCAAGGGCAGCCGGCCGGAGATTCTCCGCGACCTGCCGCCCGGTCTGCATGCCGCAGTCCCGCTGCCCGGGCACGAGCGCCCGCTGCCAGTCTACGTGGAGGATTTCAGCGGTGGGCGCCTTTATCTGGTGTTTTCCGGTTACAACGTCGACCGTCTGATCGGGCTGTTTGGCCTATTGCCCGTGACCCTGTTGCTGATCATCGTCTACGCTACGAGCTGGATCGCGTACAAGCTCAGCCTGCGCGCCGTATCACCGGTGCTACGCCTTGCACGTCGGCTGCGCGACAGTTCGCCGACGCAGCGCATGCCGGAACTGCCCACCCGGGGACTCAAGGGTGAGACGCGCGAATTGGTCCTGGCAATGGATGAGTACAAGCGCCGACTGGAAGACCTGGTCGAGCGCGAGCGGCGCTTCAGCTCGGACGTGAGCCACGAGCTGCGCACGCCAATCACCATCATCGACGGCGCCGCACAGTTCCTGGAAACGGAAGCGTCACTGAGCGAAAAGGGTCGCGGACGTGCACGGATGATACGCCGTGCCTGCAAGGACATTTCCGAGCTGATCGACGCCTTCCTGATCCTTGGCCGCGAACCGAAGCGCTTGGGTGATTCCGAGGCCGTGGACGTGGCCGAGGTGGCGGAAGCCGAACTCGGCAAACTGGCGTCCTTGCTCGACGGCAAGCCATTGGAGATGAAGCTTGAGGCTGCCGTGCCACTGTGCCTGCCGGTGCATCGCAAGGTGATAGAGATCATTCTGAGCAACCTCTGCCGCAATGCCATCAATTACTCGGAGCAGGGCGTGATCCGGGTATGGGTCGACCGCGATGGTATCCGCGTGGAGGACAACGGTTGCGGCATCGACGAGGCACTTATTCCCCACATTTTCGATCGCCATGTGCGCGGCCGCGGCGTGCAAAAGGCCGGTGAAGGCATTGGCCTCAACATCGTCAAGCGGCTGTGCGACCTCTACGGTTGGGAGATCCGCCTGGCCAACCGGGGAGGCGGTGGCGTAGTGGTATCGATCCGCATGGCTTACTGACAGGTTGGACCGTGTTGCGGTGCCGTTGTGCGCGGTTGTCGAGACGGACCAAGACTGCGAGATGAGCAATCACATCGCGCCAGAAAAAATCTCCTGTCGAGCCTTATGAAAAGCGTATAAACAACTGAAAAATATATAAAGAATGGTGAAGTCGGCGAGGGTGACTCGGTGCGTCCGTGCACCTCGCCCGTCGGGCCGCCGCGGCGCGGCGCTCAGCAGCGCTGCAGGCGCTGCCGGATGAACCCGGAACGTGGGTTCTCGTCCACACCGCCGGAAAACGCAAAAAGGCCAGCGCGAGGCTGGCCTTTTTTCCGTTTGGTGGAGGCGGCGGGAGTTATTCGGCCTTCGGGCCGCCGTCGCATCGCGACGGCGTTCTGCGGCACCTCTGGTGCCTGGTGAACCCGCTCCGCGGGTTCATTATTCCGATGCGCGGCCAGAAACGCCGAAGGGCCGCCACAAGGGCGACCCTTCATCGTTTGGTGGAGGCGGCGACAACCACATTGCTTTATAAAACAATTGCTTAAAATGCGAAATGCCGATTATGCCCCCACGGATACCCCCCATATCGCCTTGGCTGATTTTTTCCAATAAATTCAAGCCGCCCGGTGCCCCAACTCGCTGAGTTTCTCCAGGGTATCGGGAAATTTCCTCACCATCAGAATCAAAGCAGCGGCCTGGGCATTGGGCCGCGCCCGCCCTTGCTCCCAGTTCTCCAAGGTGCGTGTCGATACGCGTAGGCGGCGGGCAAACACGGCGCGGGAGACGTGCATACGTTCGCGCGTGTCGCGGATGAGATCCGCGTCCACGTCGAGCGGGGGTAGGTTCTCGACCTCATGCGAGCGTAGCGTGATTTTTCCCTCGCGCTGCTGCTGCATGGCGTCGACGCCTTCCATCAGTTCATCGAACAACTTGCGCTTTTGTTTCATGGCTTTCGTCTCCTGGCCTCTAATTCGGCCTGGATGGCCTGCTTCAATACCTTCTTCTCTTCGGTCGTCAGGTCGGCGGCTTCATCCTTGTCATAGAGCGTGAAGAACCAAATTTGGTGATCGGCTGACAGGTAGTAATAGATGACTCTCAGTCCACCTCGTTTGCCTTTACCGCGCCGTGCGTCTTCCCAACGGACCTTGCGAAACCCGCCGGTGCCGGGCATCACGTCACCCATTTCCGGGTTCTCCATCAACGCGCGCTGCAGTTCCCGGTAGCTCTCGTCGGTCAGATAGTCGCCGAGGAGGCGCGTGAACAAAGGGGTTTCCAAGAAAACCAGTTTCATTGGTTAAGTATACGCAAGTTGCGTATACTTTCAAGCTGAGGGTTCGGCGATGCGGTATCCCATCGCGCGATAGCCGCGCTCGCGTTTCTCCCACATTCGGAGCAATGCGGGATGGCTGGTGTCGACGAAATCGATGATCCGAACGTCGGTCTTGTCAGCGTGTTCCCGATGCAAGCGGCCCGCGTACTGCTGCAATGTGCCTTTCCAGGATACCGGCATGGCCAGGACCAAGGTGTCGAGCGGGGGATGGTCGAAGCCTTCCCCGACGAGTCGCCCGGTTGCGAGTAGGATCCGCGGCGCGTCAGGCGGCAGTGCATCGAGTTCGGCGATCAGATTTGCACGCTGCTTTTTCGACATGCGCCCGTGCAGCACGAGGGGTTCAAGATTGTATTCCTCGATCGAGCGCTTGATGCTGTCGAGATGATTGGCGCGTTCGGTCAGCACCAGTACTTTGCGACCGTCCTCGACGGCACGTCTCGTCTCGTTGGCGATTGCGGCCGTACGTTCTTGGTCATCAGCCAAGGTTCGAAATACTTCCTGGATCCCGATGTCGTCCGGTATCGGAGTTCGCTGAGGAAGGGTTCGCGGAACGACTTCGAGATCATGCGGCGCGCTGGCCGGAGATGACGCGGCGTGTCGAATCGGCCCACACTGCATGAAGATAATAGCTTGTTGGCCGTCCCTGCGGATCGGGGTTGCGGTGAGTCCGAGGACGTAGCGTGCTTTGACACTTTTCAGGATGGCGTCGAACGAGGCCGCGCCGACATGGTGACATTCGTCCACGATGACCTGGCCATAGTCCTCGACCAGTGGATCAACCTCGCCCTTGCGTGAAAGCGACTGCATCACGGCGATGTCGATCTTGCCCGTGGGTTTCCGCCTGCCGCCACCGATGGTGCCGATGACTCCCTTTCCAATGCCGAGGAAAGTGTTCAGGCGTTCCTGCCATTGCCTGAGCAGTTCAGTTCGATGCACCAGAATCAGCGTGTTGATACGACGACGGGCAATGATCGCGGCCCCTGTGACAGTCTTACCGAAAGCGGTCGGTGCGCAGAGCACGCCAACATCGTGAGGCAGCATGGCGGCAACGGCATCTTCTTGGTCTGGCCGCAAGGTTCCGGCGAACTCCACGTCGATAGGTGTGCCGTCTGTCCGTTCGTCTTGTATGTCGGCGCGGATGCCGTTGCTTCGAAGCAGTTCCTCTGCGGCGTCCAGGCAGCCGCGCGGGAGACCGATGTGTTGGGGGAAGTTTTCAGCACAGCCGATGACTCGAGGCTTGTCCCAAACCGACATGCGCATGGCCTGCGCCCGGTAGAACTCTGGATTCTGAAAGGCCGCGAGGCGAATCAGGCGGTTGGTCAGTGGTTGAGTGAGTCGTGCCTTCTCGAAACAAACGAGGTTCGCCAAAGTGATGGTGAGGGCCTCTCGCAATGGTCCAGGAGGTGTCCCTTTGATGGGGGCTGGGCGCTTCCAAGGTGTTGCGAAGTCCTCATCGTCGATGAAGGTGACGTCGAGCGGATGCATCGGGCCGGTGGCGCGCAAGATCGCAGCCTCGATATCCAGCGATGAAATCGAGTCAATCGATGCGAGGAAGCCCCATTGATCGGGATGAGCCATGAGGTCGTCGTCGACGAAAACGCTGTGCCCGGCTTCGCGGGATTTCTTCTGCAGGGGCAGGGCAATCAGGTTGCCGAAGCCGCCCTTGGGCATGGTGTCCTGGTTCGGAAAAAGCCGGTCGTACGAGGTCAGGCTGAGCTGCCGGGTGCGGCTGCAGGTGTAACTGATGATGGCCGTGCCCAGGCGTCTGGCACCGCGTGCCGGTACCGCAGTCGTGAAGAAGATCCACGCGTGCGCGCCATTGCCCGAGCGTGATACCTCCGGTGCAACAGGCACATCCAACTCACGGCAGGCTTGAACGAAGGCTTTGGCGTCTTCGCGCCATTCGGCCTTGTCAAAATCGACGGCAAGAAAATGGCAAGTGTCGTCCTGCAGGAGAGGGTAGACGCCGATGGTCTTCTCACCGGTAAGGTGGCCGTAGATCACCGCATCCGATACGGGTGTTAGCGAACGATTGCTGCAATCGGCGCATTTGATCCGTGGCTTCTCGCAGATGCCGGGACGCCACTTGTTGGCGCACGCTGGGGCATAGCCTGACTTGCCGGTGGTCGCACTTTCCCAGCGCACCGGATACACATCGGTTCGACCCCGGAACAGGCGGCGAAACAGCGCAACCTTTTCCGCTGTCGATAGATTGGATGGCTCGGGTGGTGGGGAAGCCGATTGGGCGGTCGGTGCCGGATCGTTCTGCCAATCGATGTCGTGCGATTCGAGCAGGGCGATCAGGCGCGCGTTCTCGGCGCATAGCCTTTTTAGCTCGTCGGATTCGTTCGACATGGAGCCAGTAGTCCCCCTCCTGAAAACCGATATCCGCTCGCGCCTAAATGATACGAATCCTCGGTTGATAGGCGTTGAGCCACAAGGGTTTGTATCAGGCCCGGCGTTGACTTCGGACGTCGTCATCGAGCCAGTGTAGGATTGGACCGAGCTGCAGGGGGCGTCAGGTGCGGCTGTCGAGGGAGGCTCAGAAACTCCGCGATTGGGAATCACATTCAGCTAAAAACAAACTTCTGTTCAGCTTTAGAAATCGCGTATAATAGACTGAAAAATAAAGATAAATTGGCGGAGGCGGCGACAATCACATTGCCTTATAAATCAATGGCTTAAAATGCGAAAAGTCGATTATGCCCCCCACGGATACCCCCAAATCGACTCGGTTGATTAAGTGCCTGAAATCAGACCGATTTTATCGTTCTTCCTGACAATCCTGTTGCCGGCACAGGGCTGACTACGCTGCAGATGCCGGCATCGTCTCCTTGTCCATGGGTAACAGTGGCACCCCCTCTCCTTCGCCTGCCGAGGCGGAGCTAATGATTGGCCGGTGCCGTAGATCGAAATGTTACTGGCTGACTAAATCTTCCACCACGTGTTTCGAGGAATAGACGGCGTTAGTCAATTGTACTAACATGACGCCAATTGTTGGCTCGATGGTTAGAACGTCATGGGCTCTGCCAATACTTCAAGTTCACGCTCATCGCGTTTAGGTCTGCGGGCTACCCCGGAGCAGGAGGCTGTGCTGCGCCGAGCAGCCGAGGTGGCGCACAAATCACTCACAGATTTCGTTCTAGATGCAGCCTGCCAGGCTGCTGAGCAGACGCTGCTCGATCAGCGGTTGTTCATGGTCTCGGGTAGCCAATATCAGGCGCTGCTTGACCTGCTTGACCTGCTTGAGCAGCCGGAGCGTGACAATGCTGGCTTGGCCGATTTGTTTGCCCATCGCGCGCCGTGGCCCAAGACCTGAATCTTGCCGCACCAGTTCCCCTGGCGGCAGATCATCTTCTCGATGACTTCGACTGTGGTATAGCGAGTCTCGATGACTGGCTGGTCCGCCATGCGCGGCAGGCACAGGCCAGCGGTTCGGCTAAGACCTTTGTCGTCGCCGACGGTCGTCGGGTCGCTGGGTACTTCAGTCTCGCGGTGGGACAAGTTGACAGTGTTGAAGCCCCGGAACGCATTCGCAAGGGCATGGGCCAATATCCAATCCCAGTGGTGCTGCTGGCCCGCCTCGCGGTTGATCGCGCCTATCAAGGTCAAGGCATTGGCGTCGGCATGCTGCAGGATGCCATTCGGCGCACGCTGTTGATTGCCGAGCAAGCCGGAATTCGCGCACTGTTAACGCACCCGATCGATGCGGACGCGGATGCGTTCTACCGCCGTTTCGGTTTCGTATCGTCGCCGGTGCGTGAGGGGCAGCTGCTTCTGTTGCTCAAGGATGCACGACGTGTTTTATGAAAGCGGTCAGCACAGCTCAGAACGTCGACAAGCGTCATGTCGGCGGCCAGGGCATGTGCCGCGATCAACGAATCGCCATCGACCGGCCAGGCTTCCTTGAGTTTGCGGCGGCCGTAATACCCTGCGCCGCTACCGGCAGTCGTCATCTGCCTTGTCGCGTCGCGTGGGGGTATTTCGATTGCGGGCTCGAAAGTACCCCCGAAAATACCCCCACGTCGAGCTAATAGCGGGCGTTAGGGTTCGATACACCGGGATAAGGTAATTTTGCTGGCAGCGGAAAGAGAAACGCTCCAAATCCCCCGTGCTCCAGGGCAAATCTGTACCAGATTGGAAATTAAACTCAAATTATTCTTTTAAAAACAGCGCGTTATGTGCGATAAATTGGTGGAGGCGGCGACAATCACAAGACTTTTTAAATCAATGGCTTAAAATGCGAAATGCCGATTATGCCCCCATAGATACCCCCAAATCGGTTTGGCTGACCAATTATCTGAAATGGGACCGATTTTTTCGCTCCTCCTGACAGCCCTGTTATCGGAAAAGGACTGGTTGCGCCGGCAGATATTGGCATCTTCTCCTCGTCCATGGGTAACAGTGGCATCCACCTCCTCCGCCTACCGAGGAAAGCTAATGCGCGGCCGGTGCTGTTGGTCGAAATGTTCCTGACTCGCCAAACCTTCCATCAGTCGAATTCGTGGAACGGAAAGCCTTAGTCAACAGGGCCTGCGAATGCGGCCAGCCGTCGCGCGCCTGTGGATCGGCGGAATGCTGCGGCGGCCACCCGAGACCGTTCTATTGTTGTCGGACGACCACGGGCAAAAATCGCCGCGCCGGGCCCATGGTTGCGCCCCGCGGAAAAGACCGCCATACCTGTCCGCCCGGCACGTCGCCGGGGCGGACCGACAACTGCGCGCAGATCGGCCCGACCTCACGCTTGGCCTTTTCGGCGTCGGTGAGCCCGACCGTCATTACATCGCGGGTCGAGTCCCTCCTGCGCTGGATAGGTCGAGGCCGGGCACAGAGGCTCATTGGATGGTGCCGCCATACGTCTCGGAAGGGAGCGGGGAGCGGTGTCACCCTGGGCGGCGCCCGGCGAGAGGCCGTCGCGGGTGGGTGATCGAGATTGCGCGATAGCGGATCACGGCAGGCGAGAAACTTCCGTGACATCTCAGAGAACACACCAGGGCGGTAGAGTTCACTATTTGTCAGAGGCCGGGAGCTCGTCTAGCTGCTGCTGCAATTCGGGTAACAGCTGTTGCTCGACGTAGTCGACGGTCTCGACGGTCTTCGATTGCATCGTCGCGATACGAAACTCCTGGCGCCCGCGGCCATCGTGGATGGCGCCGCCAGCATTGGGTTTCCAATGGTGAGGATCGCCGTCAAACCCGAACGCCCCGTACCGCGCGACCATCGGCGCCGCCTCTTTTTTGAATCTTCTTTTGGCTCCGGTCCTGATCTCGTTGAGCGACGATCGCTGTGTCAGGAGAGCGTCCACACGATTCGTGCGGTCACTTTCCTGGGGGAACTTGCGCCTGATCTGCCGGTAATTGGCGTCGTCCGCAATGTCCTTGCGCCGGTTATCGACGTTCTGGCCGGCGTTGGACCTGGTGGTGGCCGGCCCCCTCGCCCGCGCCGTCTTGTCGTCTGCGTAGCGCCGCAACATTCCGAGCTCGCTCTCGAGGGCATCCAGCTTTGCTTGGGTCTCGTTCAGCGTCTTCAGATTCGGCGAGCGCGACAGGTTCTGGAAGTCGCGCTGAAAGGCCTGGCGATAGGCAGACAATATCGTGCCACGCCGGCGCATGAACTCGAGCCAGGGTTTGGCATCGTTCAGCTGCCGCTGCAGTGTGGCCTTGTCGCGCTTGGTCAGGGGCGGCCCGATGTTCGGGGACTCGTGGCGTCCACGTATCGCAGCGGTCGTGACCCCAAGGGCGTTGAACCGAACGACATCATCCTCTGTCAATCCGGAGGCGGGCTTCCATTCGTCAACTTGGCCCGGTGCGATGATGCCCAGCCCGATCGTCGCGGATTTGCAGGTGTCGGAAATCGCCGCTCTGAATTCGTCCTGCGGGACGTCGTCGGACGGGCGCTCCGCGGCCAAACCCTGCGACAGGATGCCGAAACCCACCGCGGGGTCTTTGAACAGTGGCAGTCTGCTGGATTCGTGATCCAGACGGCCGTGTCTGGCGTTGCGCTGGTCGTTGCGGTACCTGTTGACGGCGCCGGCGCCGAAACCGCGCCGACTTCTCGCCGGGACCAACCGTTTCAGCTTCGGGATCGCTTCGGCGTCGGGTCTGCTCAGCGCGCGCAGGTCGCCGATCTCGGGGAGCGGCGAAAGATCTGCATGGGTCAGAGGTCCTGCGTTCGGTTGCTCGATATGCTGTTGTTCCTGTGTCGGAATGACCTTCAGCGGCAGTTCGTCGGGCGTCTCGTTTCGAGGCTGCGCTTCCAGCGAGGATTTCAGATCCAGGGCGATGAGCATCGCGTACTCGGCGCTCGCCCCCTGCTCGGTCATGGCCTGGCCGACCCGCAGCATGACGCGTGCCTGAACGTCCCTGGCCTGTGCCGGGGTGAGATCGGTACCCGGATCGAGGGTCATCAGCTGGCGCTGCTGGTCGGCGTTGAGCCTGCTCCAACCCTCGGCGATCGGCTGGGTGAGCCAGTGTTTCGCCTTCAGCGTCTTTAGCGCCGCCAGCGCTTCGAGATTGGCCTGGGCGCGTTCGTTGAAGCGCCGCTGGTCCTCGGGCTCGAAGTATGACTCCACCTTGTCGGCGGACTTACTCGCCAGGTAGGCGCCCACGAGGGCGCCTACCCCGAGCCCGATGGCGCCGCCGATCAGCGGCCCACCGAACAGCGATCCGAACAGCAAGCCGGCCGCCGCGAACGATACCGTGCTCCCGAACGCCGACGTGCCTGCCGCCGCACCGACCGCCAGGGAGCGGCGAATCTCCCTACCGCGCTCGTTCTTCCAGTGGCTGTACTTCGCCGGGTGCGGGATTTTCGCTTTGATCTTCGGGCGGTCTTGGTCATGTGCCGGGGCCAGGGGCTCCGGACGATCGGGCCGCCGGGCTGACATGCCGCCGTCATCGAGCGGCAGCGGGACTACCGACGCCTTGGGCGAAACCCTGACGTCGAATCCATCGACGTGGCCGGCTTCCCAGTAGTTTTCCTCGTCTTCGGCGGCTCCGGTACCGAGGGTAGTCGCAGGCGTCGTGGGCAGCCGGCTCCTGACATCGTTCTCGTTTGAAGACATCGTCGTCTCCGTAGCCGAGCTTGGGAAAGCGGTTCCAACTCTGGCAGTATAGGTGAAGCGCAGTTTTCCCGTCGTTGCGGCGGTGTTTCGTTACGTCATCCCAAATTCCGGAGGGCAGGGTGTCCACGACAACGGCGGATCGACTCGATGTCGAGATCACCGCACTCGGGGATCTGAGGTCGGATCCCGGAGCGATCTCGGCACTGCTGCGCACGCTCGGCGAACGTCTCGGCGTGCAAGGGTTCTGTCTCGACGAGGCAGGGATCGCGGCGCTCGATGTCGATGCCGGGCTGACGCTGACGTTGATCCACGTCGATGACAGGCCCGGGGTCCTCGTCGTAACCCCCATTGCGCCGATCGCTTCCGTTGGCGACGCCGCCCTGTTGCGGCTGTTGCAGGCGAATCATGACTGGTTCATGACCGGAGGTGGGACATTCGGCGTCGATCCGGAGGCGGAGGCTGTGGTTTTCTCAACCTTTCTGCTACTCGCCGGTCGATCCGCGGCGCAGCAGGAAGCGGCGCTCGCCGACGCAATAAGCGTTGCCGTTGCTTGGCGCGACGCCATCGCCGACGGTTCACTGTCCGGCGAAGGCCGGCATCCCGTCGAGGATTCCGTCCGGCCCGGTTCGATCAAGGCATAGCGGAGGCATCGTGGCGCGCGAATCCTTTCTTTCACGAGTGATTGCCGAGTTTGGGCGTGCGCTCGGATTTGCTGACCTCAAGCTCGATGAGCAGGGGCGTCGCACACTGTACTTCGACGACTGCGAAGTGACGCTGACCGTCGGCGCCAAGCCCACAGACGTCCTATGGGTGCATGTGCTGATCACCCAGATCAGGCCGGATGACCGCGAGGCGCTGATCTACCTGCTGCAGGTTGGCGAGGTGCTCTGGAGTAAGAATCTGATGACAGTCGGGCTCGACCAGGCGGGGGAGCTGGTTCACGGCTTCAGCATGCTGCCGGCGGTCCATGTCAACGCCGAACGCCTCAAGGCGCTGGTACTCGAGATGGTGAGGGTCGCCGTGGAAGTGAATCGACGCGTATCTTCACGGGACTTCCCGACCTCTGGTCCTGTGGTGGATCCCGGCGGCATGATTCGGGTCTGAGTTCCCGCCCAAGCCCGCCGGCGCGGAGGCACTGAATCGTCCTCGATGCGCGGGCCGATCGCGCCGCCAATTGATGCGATGGCATTCGAGCATAGCGCTCCGGCTTTTCGAATCGTTTCGCGATGACCAGGGACGCATCCGTAAACGCGCCGTGATCTCCGTGCGCCTGCTCAACGATTGCCGCCGTATCGTGTGCAGGGCAAGCGCGGCGCCACCAGGCAATCCGATGAGTTGCGCCGTTCGCAAAGCCCAATCGGCGGCAGCCACCTCAGCAACCCCGTGTTCGTGTCGCCGCCTCCGGGGCGGGTAGGCGATTTGCTTCGCGATCTCGAGCACTAGCTCCATGCCAAGTACGACCCGAAGACGCTGCCGGGTATCGAGACCATCCGCCCCTGCCTGGCCGGTATCGGCCGACGGGGCAGATGTCGATTGCGCTGCTGCTGGGCACCGGCAATTGCCCAACAGTGTGCTGCCTCAAACGCATCCAGGCACAAGGGCACAGATGCGTCGTCTCGACGGCGGGTCGCAATGGCCACGCGAACCCGGGGCGTCTCGGCACTCCGCCCGCGGTGCCGGTCGGCGTCGCCGCCGCCTTTCCGGCGCGGCCCCAGGTCGCGGGGCGAGTCTCCGATGCCTGCCGACAGCATCGGTGCGGTGGACTAGACTTGGCCCTTACAGTCAGTCCCCCGGAGCCTCGCCATGACCTCCACCACCAGTCTCGCCGACATCCTCAGGCGGATCGATCCCGGCCTTGTCCTCGATGGTGATGGCGAGTGCCAGATCGAGACCGACGGTGGCGAAGAGTGCCTGATCAGCGCCGTCGACGAAACCGGACAGGTCGTCTTGTCGGCGCCGCTGGTCGCAGTCAGCGACTTCAGCGCCTTCGGGCTGTTTCAGGAGGCCTTGCTGATCAATAACGACCTGACCCTGACCGGTGCCGCGCGCATCTGCTTTGACCCGGACCAAGGCATGTTGCTGCTGCGCTATGCCACCGCCGCCGAGGGTCTGGACGAGGGCACCCTGGAGGTCCTGATCGACGCCACCCTGGAGCTGGCCGAGCGGATGCAGGTGCACCTGCAGGCCGGCGAGAGCCTGTTCGACCCGGACGGCGAGCCAGCCCCGGCGGCGGATCATCCAGGTACCGACATCGGCGTCGGCGCGAACATCATCCGCGGCTGACGCGGCAACCGAGGGTTGGACCCATGACCACACCCGTCGACCTGATCCCGACCGGGCTCGCGGGCACCACGCTGGGGCAGAGCCAGGACGCCTCACGCCCGGTCCCCCAGCACGTGGCCGCCGACGTCCAGGTACAAAAGGACGCGGTGCGCGCCTGGGATCGGCTGAGGGGTGGCGTGACCCGAGATATCCGATCCGCCGACAACCGCCACGGACGTCACGGCCGGCTTGTTTTGCAGCTTTCGTCCCGTCGCTCGGTCGGCGGTTTGCGTCGGTCCATCCGCAACCTGGCCGAGCGGGTCGGGGGCGCCTTCGCGCTGAGGCGCGCGCTGCGTGCCGGTAGCGTCCCGCGTAACGAGCGGTCTATGGCGCGGTTTCGCATCCGCTACGAATTGCCGCGGCTGCGCCAGCGGCTCGCCGTGCTCTGCCAGTTCGACCGCCTGGCCGGCCAGATGCGCGGAACCACCCTGTTCGGCGGCAGCAAATCGGACAAGGTCGCCGGCGACCTGGCTGGCCTCAGCGCGGCGGCGCTGAGCAACGTCAATCCAGATCTGCGCGGCGATCTGTTGCTGGCCAAGGAGCACCAGCTCTTGCGGGTCTCGAAGCACTTCCCCCAGTCGGGTTTCGGCAAGGTCAAGAGCCAGCGCAGCCGTCAACTGATCCGCCAGCTGGTCGCCGCGACCCTGCTCCAGCACGGCTATGCCGCGGCGAAGCTGGTGAAACGGGATCTGACCCAATATTGCGCCCTGGCCGAACGCTCGGGGACATCGTCGGGGTTCGCCCGCCAGGTACGTCGGCGAATGGAAGACGGTCTGCGACGGGTCAACACCGGGGAGCACGCGGCGCAAGTGCATGTGGGCCTGTTCCCCGAACTCAACGGCAAGACCGAGCAGGCCAACCTCAGGCGCGTGTCTGCCGCCGATTGGGACGATCTGCTGCGGATCGATCCCCAGGGCGTGCCGGGCCAGGGGGACAGGGATCGCATCCGCGACGCCCTGATCCAGGAGGTAGCCAAGGGTACTTTGCCTGCCGCGCAGAAGCTCAAGGGCGAACTCGACGGTAAGAGCGCCCTGCAACAGCGCCTGCTTGCCGACCAGCGGGTGCAGGCCCTCGGGCAGTCCAAAGCGCGTGAGCCGCACACCTACTACAACCCGTTTCGCGTGGACAAGGACGACGGCCTCGACGTCAACATCCAATCCACGCGACGGAAATACGCGGGCAAGCCCCATTATCGGGTCGCCGATTCCAGCTACATGGGCAAGCCGTTGAAGTCGGTCGAGGACGACCATGTGGTACTGATCGACGGTCACGGTGGCGATCGGTTCGATGCGATTGCCGCCCGCCAACATCTCCGGGATCTGGAGCCTTCGCAGCGGGGCGCCTTCATGCTCTCGGCCGAACAGCTCGCCGCGCGCCTGGAGAAGGATGGCCTGCCGAAGACCCACAAGACCCTCCGCCTGCTGGCCTGTTACGGCGGTGGCAGTTCGCTTTGGGGCCGGGATGGAGACTTCAGCGGCAGTCTAGCGCACAATCGGCAGACCGACGACGCCTTTGCCCAGCGCCTGGCTATCGCGCTACATGCCCGCGGCTACAAAGAGATCGTCGTCGGCGGCTATCCCGGCAGTGTCCATGCGGCGAACGATGGCTCCAAGCAGGTCGCTGCAACCAAAGGTAGCACCGTCCTCATCGACGCTGCGGGTCTGTGCATCTACTACGACGGCGCGGGCCAACGGGTACCCAATCCGCGCAACCCGGACAAACGTCTCACCGACGACCAGCTGAATGCCTTGCTGAATCAGCGCCTTTGAGATTGGGACTGGTCCTCCATTGCCGCACAGGATCGCCCGCGGTTGTGTGGCCCGTCACCACGCCACCGGGTACGACACGATGGATCGTTCTGGGGCCACCACCCCTGGTTGATCGACGCCCGGGTCACCGGTCTATTGCCGCTCACCGGCCAGAGCGGCGGCAGATCGCAGGTATCGACCTCCTCGGGCGAGGCAGTTGGGTCCTGCCGATACGCATGCGCTTCTGTGAGGACCCGAACGAGGGT
Source organism: Chromatiaceae bacterium (assembly GCA_024235395.1). NCBI lineage: Bacteria > Pseudomonadati > Pseudomonadota > Gammaproteobacteria > Chromatiales > Chromatiaceae > Chromatiaceae bacterium. Next base: position 358,804 of record JACKMK010000004.1, on the reverse strand, counting down.
GCCAGGCTTCGCGGAAATCGGTGGCCAGTTTCAACGGCCTGTTGGGCGCCCTAACGAGGCGGCTTTGTAACATGGATTCCGATGGCATCGCCGTGTACAACCGTCGTGCGGGCCTCGGCGTCATCAATCGGCCACGTGGACGATGCCGGTGCATTTCGGCGGACGGTGAACCGGCCGGTCGCCTGCATCGACCGTACCGCCTCCCCGACGCAGACCGTGCCGTAGGATATCTTGGTCGTCCCGTTCCTATGCGAGGTGCATCGTGAAGCGCCTTACACCGAGAACATCGAACGACGATTGCCCCTTCGGTCCTGCGCTGCAAAAGTATTGGGAACGGAGGTACGACCTGTTCTCTCGGTTTGATGACGGCATACAGGTCGACGAGACAGCGCTGTTCTCGACGAAGCCGGAAATCCATGCCGCCGATATTGCGGCCAGGTTGCCGGGATGCGAAGTGATTGACGCGTTCTGCGGGGTCGGAGGAGTCGCCATTGCGCTCGCAAGACTTGGAAAGAAGGTCATCGCGGTCGATATCGACGCGGAACGTCTCAGAATGGCAATGGAGAACGCGAAGATCTATCGGTGCGAACATAACATCACCTTTGTCGAGGCGAATTTCCTGGAGTATGCGCGCCACCACGGACGGGTGACCTCCATTTACATCGACCCGCCTTGGGGCGGGCCGGAGTACTTCAGGAAAGATGTGTTCAGGCTGGGTGATTTCGTACCAGACGGGGCATCGATTCTGCAGGCCAGCCTTCCGATCGCCGACCTCGTGGCGATGACCGTTCCGACAAACTTTGGATTAGACGAGATGAAGGCGTATGGAAGCGATTTTGCCGTCCGGATGAGCCATGCGTGGGGACGCGAATTGTTCATGACGCTTTACATCGATGCGGCAAGGTATCGAGTATCGGATTGATGCGCAGGCGTCCCCGATCTCGTCGCATCACGTATTCGCGCGCCAGCGGCGGTCCCACCGGCTCTGCGGCAGGTTTTCTGCGATCCTCCGTGTCGGACAGCGAAGGCCGCCCAAATCTATGAAAGCGCGACGCTTCGGGATACCGCAATGGTCAACTGCTCGACCTGGCAGACCAGGAGGCGTTGCCGGTCGTTTATTTGCCCTGTGTCTCAATCCCAACCGCATTGTGGCTGGCGGTCGCGATGCTCCCCGGCGCTTGACTCGCCGGGCCGATCCCCTGCACGCCAGTGATCAACATTTGCACGCCCACGACAGCAAGGATCAGGCCCATCAGGCGACTGACGACCTTGATGGCATTTTGACCAAGGAAACGGACCAGCGTCTCGCCGCCAACGAAGGCGGCCCAGGTCAAGGCGCAAATGGCGGCGAAAGCGGCGATCACCCGGGTCATCGCTGACAGCGACGTCTCGGCGGCAAAGCTCATCGCGGTGGCGATCGTGCCCGGTCCTGCGAGGATCGGTAGCGCGAGTGGCGTGATCGCGAGGCCCAGGACGGCGTCGCGGCTCGCGGCGTTGTCGTCCTCTGTCGGCGCGTGAACGCTCGAATGCTGTCCCTGCAACATGTGGTAGCCCACCAGTCCAACGAGAATTCCACCGGCGATGCGGAATGCGGGCAGGGTGATGCCAAAGAGATCGAACACATAGCGACCGCCGACCGCGAAAATCGAAACAATAATGAAGGCGAATACCACCGCACGCGAGGCGATGCTGCGGCGGGCGATACTGTCGAGTTCGTTGGTCAACCCCAGAAACAAAGGCGCGTTGGCGATCGGGTTCATGACCGCGAAGAAAGCCACGAAAACCGTCAAGAAATGCACGCTGGGTTCATGCATGGTGGTGTGTACTCCGAAGAGACTCGGGTCGTGGCCAATCGCTGCGGGATTGCCGCTTGCCGACAAGTAACGTGCTGCAGGGCATCGTTGGTCAGTTCGCCAAGTTGCAACCGCGGCCCATGGTCGATGATCCGGCATCACCTGGAGGAAATCTACCCCCGTGTCGCGCCTACGCACTCGCGACCCATTATTTCAGGGTAGCGCGCATCGCCTCTTGTCGTGGAAGTGAGCGCAAGAGTGACAACAGCTTGCCGTCCGTTGGAGGATCGATTGCGAAGGATCCGGTTCGTTAGAATTTGCTGATGCGCTGCAAATTCAGTGGCTCGGCGTGCCTAAAAAACGGATGGATCACCACTGTGTGGTATCGGTAAGCGTATGCAGCGATCGTTTGCTTGCAAGCTTGGGTTGCTCCGATGGTTGCGCGCGTACGGAGAAAACGTCAACGAGTACTCACGTTGGCGTGTTGATCTGTGCTGGGGATCGATGTTCGCCGCAGGTGCGACGCGAGGAGTCGCAGTCGTAGTGCCCGTAGTGATTGCCTGGCACGGTGGCGACCAAAGCAATAATCGGGGATTGTTCGCGATAGTGAATGCGGAAGATCTCGGTTGCGGCTGATAGGCATCTTTGATGCGGAGGGTCACGCGGCGCGGCATGCGTGGGCTACTGCCGAATTGCCGATGCGCGTCGTCGATGAACGATTAGTGGATATCTCCCGAGGGATGGCGGGCATAGTAAAAACTATTGCTGGCGGCCTGGTTACGCAGCGGCCGCCAACCGCACCCTCACCGCAAGCGTAGAGATGTCGACAATCCAGCACGGGCTTTGAATTCAACTGTATCCGGCAACATGCGTTGCAGACGTTTTTTTTGAGTTCGGGCAATTGATTTCGCCTGCCTGTTCGTTTCCGCTCGTCAGGCCCGATGGGCGGGCGTGGTGGCGGCGATTGAGACCCATACCAGTGGCGGACTCTAAGTGGCATGAGTGACCCACGCACTACGTTCGCCGCAGTGTGGATAGCGGCCAGGTGGTATTGGCTGATCAGCGCTCGTTCCCACAGTGTCCGACCGATGCAACGGATAGCAGGAGAGTAGACGCGCATGACAGCCCGATTTCGGGCCCGAAGCTGTACCCACACTGAACCACCATGATGAGACCATTGCGTAATGGAAACTCTCATTGAACAGTTCGTCACCCTATGGGTCGTCATTGATCCAATCGGGACCATACCCGTATACGTTGCGGCGACTGCGGGATTTGAACCACGCGAGCGTTCCTTGGTTGCCTTTCATGCGACCTTGGCCGCGGCCGGCGTGCTGATGTTTTTCCTGGTCCTGGGTCAGTTCTTGATCGATGCCTTGGGCATCTCCCTCGTCGCATTTCAGGTTTCCGGCGGATTGGTGCTTTTTCTGTTTGCACTCACGATGATCTTTGGCGAGTCGAAGATGCAGGCGGAGATCAAAGACGCAAAAACCGCGTTGAAAGAGGGCACGCCGGCGGTGTTTCCGATCGCCGTGCCGTCGCTGGCGGGTCCGGGGGCGATGCTTGCGGTTGTGTTGTTGACCGACAACAACCGGTTCAGTATGCCGGAACAGGCCGTCACTGCCGGGCTGATGCTGTTGGTCATCCTGTGTTCGTTGCTGCTCATGCTTGCTGCCGGACCGATTTTGAAGGTGATCAAGGTTACCGGTGCCGCCGTCGTGAGCCGGGTCATGGGAATCATCCTGGCGGCGGTCGCCGTGCAGAACGTGATCGAGGCGATAATCGCTCTGCTTCGCACGACAAAACTATAATTGCTCCGAAAGGCGCGCTTTGCTTGGCGCACATGTCCCAGCCGAGTCTTGCGGGCGAAACGTGGTGTGAATTTCCTTGGTTTGGCGAGGTCGACCGTCGTGCCGGTTGTGCGGTTTCCCGCATGATGTCGGTGCCACGCCATTGAGCCGTTTGGATGACGCTTGGTTTCGCGACGCAGGATCCATCGGGTCAGCCAGGTCTTATGGACACCGCATTGCCTGCCTGTTGTCTATTCGGCGATTGCGATCCGGCCGAAGTGGGCGCTCAGGAGAAACGCGATGGGCGAAAGGCGCAGACTCTTTGACATACCTATCGGTACAACGGGCGCCGGGACGTGGCAGCGCGAGGGCGCGCGAAGGAATCGTCGGTTCGCTATTGGAACCAAACGGATTCGAGGTGCCCCTGCGCGGAGGCTTGCGTCGCGATCCGTATCTTTGCGGAGACTGCTGGCATTGGCCCTCGAACCGAAAGACACGGGGCACGGATGGGCGCTTCTGAATGGGTACGGGACTGCTCGCAACCCGGTGGCGGTGGGGTATCGCAACGCGCTCGACGGGGCCGGTGCCTTGCACCGCGAGGTGCCGTGATGAGGATGGGCAGAGGGGACTGCCGGCCTGCGGAGCCCGCCTCGACCCTCCTCGCCCGGATGCGACATCTTCGGGCGGCTGTCGACGCCCGCGCACAGGCGGTTGGACCTGTGCAATCCGTGTCCAGCGCAAGGGTTGATGCCTCCTGTGTTCGCCGACCGAGAAATCGTCTGGCCACCGAGCGGTCAAGCTCGACGGCCGCCCTGTTGTTCTGCGTGCTTGCCTGCGGCTCCGTCGGGCCGACGTTCTCGTCTGATGCGGGGAAGGGGACGAACGATGGTCAGTCCCGTGAGGTCATGGTGCTGAACTCCTATCACAAAGGGTACGACTGGACCGACCGCGTGGTGGACGGTATCGAAGAGGAGTTCTCCGGGGAGGAAAACCTGGAACTGCGTATCGAGTACATGGATAGCCTGCGACTGGACCCGGTGCTGCGCGATGCAGTCGTGAACGGCATCTTCAATCTGAAGTTCGCCGGCCGCCCCATTGCACTGATCATCGCGACCGACGACCTGGCGCTGCAGACGGTCCTGCGTTACCGCGACGATCTCCTGCCAGGTGTGCCGGTGGTGTTCTCCGGAATCGAGGGGCTGTCCGCCGGTTTGCTCTCGCGAATGGACAATGCAACCGGCATCGGGGAGCGGACGGACTTCGAAGGTACCTTGTCCCTGATTCGGGCCCTGCATCCCGACGCGCAACGGTTGCACGTGGTGCTGGGTACCCAGCGCGAGCACCTCTGGACGGCGCTCACCGAGGCGGCGGGCAGCGGTGATTCGGGCCTCGACCTGGTGCGCCTGCCCGCGGGCAGTGCGCAGGAACTGACGGCAGCGCTGGCCGCACTGCGCAGAGACGACCCCGTGCTGTACCTGTCCTTCGAGCGGGACGGGACCGGGACTCGTTACGCCGACCGGGAGCTGCTGCCGACGCTCGCGCGGGCGACCTCGGCTCCCATCTATGCGATGGCGGAACATCTGCTGGGCTTCGGAATCGTCGGCGGCCACTTGAAGAGCGCCACCGAGCAAGGCCGGATGGCCGCGCGTCTGGGGCTGCGCATCCTGCAAGGAGAAGAAGCCGGCACCATCCCGGTAGTCCGCGAAAGCCCGCACGTGAATGGTTTCGACTTCCGCCAGTTGCAGCGCTTCGGCATCTCTCCGGGAGACCTGCCGGAGGGCAGCCGCATCATCAACGAGCCGGATACCTTTTATTACCGCTACCGCCACTACCTGTGGCCGGCGGTCGCAGCATTCGTGCTGCTCGCCGCCTATGCGGGGTCGCTGCGCTACAACATTTCCAAGCGCAAGCGGGCGCAGCGCGGCCTGGAAAATCTGCTGGAGCAGGCAGGCAACCTGCTCGACCCGGATGCGCCGGCGGGATTTCGCGATGAACTGGAACGGCGCATCAAGGACATATTGCCGGGCCGGAACGAGATCCTCCTGTTTCGCTATAGTTCCCCGGCAGCCGAGTTCGACGTATCCAATCTCGTCGGCCCGGATACCCGCAATGGCGCAGACACGGCTGCGGACGGCGAGCTGTTGCGCCGCGCAGCCGAAGGGCGTCGCTGTGTCTTCGAGCGGTCTCGGGCGGCGCTGTATTTTCCCAACGAGGACATGCCCGCCAATCTCGCACTGGTGCATGCGGACGGTCCACTGGACGATATCGAGTGCGACCTGCTCGGCGTGTTCGCCGGCAACGTCGCGGCCTCGGCCGGCAACATCCAGAAGTACCGGATGCTGGAGACTCTGGCCACCGCACGGCGGATTCAGGAGGCGATGCTGCCGGAGATACCTGTCGGCGTCGGCGTTGCATACGGAGTCCAGTTGCATGCCAGCCTGGTCGCCGCGCGGTCGGTCAGCGGTGATCTATACGACGTGATCCCGCTGGATCCGGAGCGCCTGTTCCTCGCCGTCGGCGACGTATCGGACAAGGGTGTCCCGGCCGCGTTGTTCATGGCGCGGACCATCACCTTGCTGCGCGTGGTTGCCGAGGCGGAGCACGACCTGGCAGTGGTTGCGCGCAGGGTCAATGATGAACTGTGCCGTGGCAACCGCATGTCGATGTTCGTGACCTTGCTGTTGGCGGTCTACCACCGCGGCGACGGGCGCCTGGCATTCGTCAATGCAGGACACGACGCCCCGCTCGTATTGCGCGCGGACGGCTCGCTGGTTGCGGCGCCGGCGTCCGGGAACGTCGCCTTGGGCGTGGTGGAGGGTCTCGATTTCGCGGCGGCGGAGATGAGTATTGCCCCGGGGGACACCTTGGTCGTTTACACGGACGGGGTTACCGAGGCGATGGATGCCGGCAACCGGACGTTCGGCGTCGAGCGGTTGCGCGAGGCCCTTGTAACCGACGTGGGGTCGACGGCCGCCGAGGTGGCGCAGTCAATAACGGATGCGGTGCACCGCTTTGCGGCCACTGCGCCGCAGTCCGACGATCTGACCCTGCTGTGCCTGCGGCGCGAACCCTGAGGTCATGCCGCAGGCCGACCGGTCAATGGTGTCCCGGCTGGAGGTGGATCGTGGTGCCGAGCTCCAATTTGCTGCTTGCGGTCTTGGTGGTGGCCAGCTTCGCGCCGACATCGATGCCGACGGCGTCGAATTCCACGGATGGCTGGATCATCGCGATGCCGATACTGGCCACTTTCGATGCGGTGTTGTCTCCCGGAATCCACGGCCGGCTGTGGCTGACCTGCGAGGTCTGGGTCGGCAGTATGACCAGGGAGTGGGGCTGGTAGTTCTTCTTGTCCCTCACGATGGCGTCGGCCTCGTCGCGCAGGCGCTGCGCGTGGTTGCGTCGGTCCTGGGTGACGCTGCCCTTGGTGGTGTCTTCCAGTTGCCGGGCCTCGGCGAGTCTGGCGTTGGCCCTCGCCAGGGCATCGGGTCTGATGGACATGGTCAGCTTGACCATGTCCGACCCGGATGCCTGCAACGCCTGTTGCCCGATCTGTGCGCGGATCTGAGCCTGCTGAAAGGCCGCGCGAAAGTCGCTGCCGTTGCCGGTCACGTCGGCGAGATGATTCAGGTAGTTCTCCGCTGCTGCGATCTTCTTTGCAGGCTCCCTGCCCAGATCGGCGGGGAAGGGCGCCTTGATCTCGTACTCGCAGTCCGCACCGTAGCTGTCGTCCACGCGGTCGCGCACCACCGTTGAACCGAACGCCAGGGCGCGTTCTCCTTCGACGCCGCCACCGACGATGGCACCCCGCAGCGTGCCGCTCTCGGTCACTCCGAGGCCCGAACCGGCCGCGGCGTCTCCGGACAGCGCGCCGTCGCCGCCGAAGTGTCCGCTGGTGTCCTTTTCGTACGCCTCCATCGCCTCCTTGCCCGGGGCGGCGGTGACGCCCAGGGAACCGGAGATGTCGGCGGACATCGCGTATTCCAGTTCGCTGCGCTCGCTGCGCGTCTTGTCGTCCACGGTGATCCATTCCTTGTACTCGCGGCGTCCACCGAGGGCAAAACCCAGTTTCGCCGCCGCCGACACGGTCGCCTTGTCCCTGGTCCAGGCACCCGGGGTGTCCCAGTGCTTTCCGAGCGTGACGGATGCCTCGAGTTCCTCCTCGTTGCCGTGTTCGAGCACCAGCTTGACCTTGTCTGCCAAGCCGTTCCACTCGTCGATACTGAGCCCGTCTCCCTCGGCCATTCGGGCCAATACCTTCTGCATACGGGCGAGGCCCGGGCTGCCGTTCTGGTCTGTGTTGTCGAACTGCAGCTGCAGGCCGCTGATGCGGTAGCCCTTGTACTTGCCCTCGAGGTTAGCTTTCAGTAGCTTGACGAACGTCACCTGCAGGGCGGCGGACAGGTTGGATTTGTTGCCGGCTTTCAGGTAGAGGTCGTAGCCGCCCGGCTGGCGGCCGATCGTCAGTTCGTCATGGCTGCTGCGGCCGCCGCTGACCTCGGCCTCGGCGCCAAACTTGACGATATCGAAGCCCGCCTTACCGGTGAACTGCCAGCCCCGGCCGAAATTGACGCGCGCCTTGGACCCGGGTGTGAGTTCCTCGCTGACGGCCGCCAGGTGGCGGACCTGGCGGTCGATCCGCAGCCGGTGCGCGTCCTTGCCCTGCGCGTCCGGCCCACGGCCGCTGCCGAGCGAGGTATCCAGGTCGGCGAACTCGCCCTCCCATCGATGCATCTCGGCCCGGTCGAGGCTGCTGGAGATCACGTCGGTGACCAGCGGCCGCACCAGTGCCAGGTCGAGGCCCCAGGCGACGAGACGCTGTTCGATCGCGTCCATTCGGGACGTGGGGTCGTAGAGATGCAGTGGCATGCCCCGGGGCCGCTCGGCCAACACCGCTGCGCGGATGGCGGCGGTGAGCAGCCGGTGGCTTGCGGAACCGGGACTGGGGTCGACGTCGCCTGCGGGGTCAGCAGCCCACGTCTTGTCCGCGAACAGTTGGTCCAGGGTCTCGGTGTACTGTCGGAGTTGCTGCCGCCGTGTTCCTTGCAGGTCGTTGATGGTGCGTTCGACCTCCTTCATCGCGCTGCGCGCCTGCAGCGCCCGCTGGCGCGACGAGGCGGCGGCAGTGGGTCGGGTGTAATGGTCGCGCGCGGCTGCACGGTCATGAGCGGCGGCCTGGGCGCCGAGTCGCGCGTAACGTGAGACCGCCGCGGTGATGTCCGCCTCGTTTTCGGCGATGCTCCCGGCCAGATCCATGGCCAAGTCGCGGGGCGACTCGCCGTCGCCGCGGACCGGTATGCCAGGGCGGTCCGGGGCGTCCACCCGAAGATGGGCAAAACGCCGGTTCGCCGCCAATGCGACGGCGGGATCGTCGGTCTTCAGCGCCAGGTTGCCGTTATCCTCCACCAGCGTCTGCAGTACGGATTGGCAATAGCTCTGTGACCGAATCTCCGGGGAGAAGTCGCGCTGCGCCTCCATCTCCTCGGATGCCAGCGTGCTGCTGCGGTTGAACACCGCCTTGGTGACGGCGGCCAGGGTCCCGGCACCGGCCAGGACATCCTTGCTGGACGCGAAACCCCTGCCGGCCAGGTTGTCCAGGCTTGCGAGCACCTGGTCACGCTGGGCATCGGAGAGCCTTCCATCGCCGGCAGGCGAGAGGGCACTTCGGATCTGCGCGACCTCGCCGTCGCGCAGGCGGCCGCCCGGAAGCGCCCCCTTCTCCGCAAACAGCGCCTGGGCCTGCTCCTTGTCCACGCCATGGTCGGCGAGGTCTCCGAATTCCTGACGGGCGGCGTCCAAGCGTTCGCGTTCGTCGAGAATCTGCAGCTCCAGGTTGGCGAGTCGATCGTTGGCCGGGGCGTTGTTGGCGAGTCGATCGTTGGCCTGGGCGTTCTTCAGTGCGGGACGGGTGCGCAGGTTGAAGTCGTCCGCGCGCAGCCTGGACTGGAGACCATTGCGCTCCTGCCGGATCTGTTGCAGTCGGGCCTCGCTCTGATCGATCTGCCCCTGCAGGTGCGCGTCGTGGGTCTCCAGCAGCCGAAGGGTCGAGCGTGCGGAGTCCATCCGGTAGGCAATCTTCAGTTCGTTCTCATTTTGTGCATTACCGACAGTGAGATTCCGCCTCGGGAGATTCTGCTCCATGCCCCGAACCACCTGGCGTTGTGCGTTGATTCGATCGCGCAAGTCGCCATTCCTGGTGTCGATGAGGCCTTCGACGCGGTCGTGGATCTGGCGGTCCTCACGGTTCAATCGTTCGACGCCATCCGCCAGTTCCAGGGCGAGGCGGCGCTCGGCTTGGGTGCGGGGACTCAGGGCGCGGGGCAGCGGGTTGTCCTGGTCCGGGCCGCGCGACAGGCGATCCACCTCGTCCTGCAGATGGCGCACCCGTGCCATCAGCAGGTCGCAGTCGCGGTCAAGGGCCGTGCCGTCACTGCCCTGGGCCGCGCGCAGCGCCGCGAACAGCCTGGCATCCATACGCACGTCGCCGGTGCCGGCACCGGAGAAGACCCGAAACACTTCGTCTTTCTGCGGCATTGCCGAAGTCGAATCCGGTCCCCACAGTACCTCGTCGAACGGCACTTCACCGGCGGCCCCGGGTAGCTGCTTCAGCAGCGCGCGGTCGCTGACCTTAACCCTGAGATTGGTGGCCAGGTCGCGCTGTGCGTTGCGGAGATCGTGTTGCGCGTTGACCAGCAGGCGGCGGTGAGCGGCGTCGCCCTGCGACTCGTCGCCGGGGGCAGCGCGGTCCGAGGCGCCCAACTTGAGCCGTAGGGCGAGGTCGTCGAAGGCGCGATCGCCGGCGAGCTGGAAATCGACCAGGCTGCCGTCCACCAGCCCCCCTGCCAGGCTGCCCAGGCTGTCGATCGCCTTGAAACGGGTGGCGGCGATGCTGCCGGCGCCGCTTACGCCGATGGCCGCGGCCCAGTCGCGGGTATTGCCGTGAGAACTGAGCTGGTCGAGCAGGCGGCCGCGCAGGGCACGGTACCCCGGGTCTCCGGACTGTTCCCGTTCCAGCCGGTCGAGTTCGGAGACGACGTGCGCCAGGCGCGCATTGCTGAGCCGGGTCTGATGTTGCGCCAGGGTCTGTTCCAGCCTGCCGCGCAGGACATGGTTCGGGTTGTTGCCGAGCTCCCGCAGTTGCCCGCGGAGGTCGTCGACATCCCGGCGCTCCCGATCAATTTCGTCAGCGCTCATTTGGGCGCCGGCCGCCGGATCCAGATCCGCCAGCTCCGGCAACCGGCTGGTGATCGCCAGCGTCAGCAGCCGGCGGCGCTGCCCGTCGAGACGGTCGTTGAGCACCTGGCGCTCGGCATCCGCGAGCCCTCTGTCGTCGCCCACGGCCCGCGCCACCTGTTCGAGCCGGTCGAGTGCGGCATCCAGATCCAGGCTGACCTGCTCCTGGGCATTGCGGACCACGGCCTGTGCACTGGTGAGACGATCCAGTACTGGGTCTTTGATGCCGAACAACCGCTTGCCCAGGGCGATGCCGATGCGCTCCGTCCAGCCTCGCGCATCCAGTGCCACGCGCGCGCTGCTGGCTCGGGCATGGGCACTGGCGAGCGCCTCGGCATCCTCCCCCTGGACCAGTCTCTGCACCCGGTCACCCAGAGTGTTCACCGCCTGGCGCACGTCGATCGGCTGCGCCGGGGGGTTGGGGTGGGCCGGATGTGCACCCTGGGCATGATGCGCGTTTGCGGGACCCGGTTGGTGACGTGGGACCGGGCGCGCCTGTAGCGCGGCGAGGCGCCGCGTATCGAGCGGAGAGCGGTCCTTGCGCCCCAGCGCCGTGATGTTGCCCGCGGAGTCCTTGGCCAAATCTCCGGCCTTGGGGGCGGAGGGACGCCGGCCGACTAACTTGAGCCCCTTGTCCCACAGCTTGCCCTGCCAGGTCAGGGGTTGTCCGTCGCGGCCGTAGCGCACCCTGGAGCGGGTGACGGTGGTGTCGGCGACCTGCCTGCTGCTGGTGTCGGTGACGCGGGAACCTTGGTTCCAGAGAGAGCCGCTGATAGTCATCTGAGTCGCTGCCTCCAGTCGTGACGGATCAAGCCAACTGGCCCGGTGCAAAGCCGTGCGGGACCATCGCCTCGGCGTCGGGGTGCTGGTCGCGGAGTCGTGCGCGCAGCGCATCCAGGCGCAGGACGAAGTCGCCGATCAGGTTACTGACCTGTTCCGGCCCCAGCAGTTCGGCGGGAAAGCGGTGACAGAGGAGCAGCGCATCTGCGTCCGGGTCGTAGGCGACCGCGCCGCCGCCGGTCTGCAGACCGTAGAGGTTCAGCGTCAGCGCCCTGCGAAACAAGGCCTCGCGTCCTTCGGCCGGGGCAGTGAGCAATTGCCCGTGGATGAACAGGGAGCCGTCGGCGTCGCCCAGTTCGATGGTGCAGGCGAGGCCCTCGTTGAACTCCAGGGCGCAGACTCCTCCCTCGTCGAGGGACAACGGCTGACCGAGGTCCTCGCCAAGAAGGGCGAGGCCCTGTTGGATAATTTCCGCGTTTGTCATGCGTTCGGTCACTCCTGGTCGATAGAGCCTGACCCGCCGGCGGCCGCGCGCGCCGGTCGGTCGATGGGGTCGTCGGACTGCACGAACTGCCGCCGTGTCGTCGGTCCACGGTGTCGTCGTCCCGGCGGGCAATCACGGGCGGCCGGAACCGCGGATTCGAACGTGACCCGGCGGATCACGCGACGGGGGCCGACGGGCGCCTCGCGGGGACATCGGAAGCACCTCGGCGCACTGCGACCCGTCACCGACCGTCATCCTGGATCAGGGCCCCGCGCAGCGACGCGATGATATCCTTGCCGGATTTCTCCTGCTGGTAGGCGAGCATATCCGTGAAGGCCGCGATACGCGCGTCCGCCGTTGCGCTCGGGTCGTCGAAGACACGGTTGAGCGCGTCCTTCTGTCGCTGGGTCAGGTCCATCTTGGGCGGACCGGACATCAGGAAACTGGCCGGCTCCCTGTCCGTGTAGCGTCCCCGGACGGCGTCGATCATCGTGCGTCGAAGCTGCTCGTTCACCGGGCGTCCGTGCAAATCCTCCGACAACGGGGGCGGCTGTCCGTAACTGCCGTCGGGGTCGATGGCCTTGTTGAAGGCCGTGATGTCCTCCGCGGTCAAGCTGCGCCCCTGGCTGACGCGATCGATCACGTCGAGGGCCAGTTGGGGGGCGATGTGCTCGACCATGAAGCGGGGCGCCTGTACCCCCCTTGCGACCTCCGCCGTCCAGAAATCGTCCAGGAGCAGCGCGTCCGTGTGGTTCCGGATGAAGTTGCTCGCGGCATTGCGCGCGTTCTCACCCTGCAGGCTGTCGTCCAGCGTACTGGCTTCGTGGCTGGCCAGTCGGAGGTCTATGGCGTCCTGCGTGCTCGGCATGACGGCGTTGTTGCGGTGCCAGTCCAAGAAACTCTGTGCCTGGTTTCCCAACGTCTGAACGTAACGGTCGACGGCGGTGTTCAGCATCCGCAGGCGGCTGGCGCGGTCGCCACTCTTGGCCGCCAGGCTGAACTGCTCGCGCGTGCTGTCCGACAGGTTCAGACCGGTATCCAGTGATGCGACGTGTGCGTCGTAGACCACGCGGAATGCCTCGGCGAACGCGTGGTCCTCCATCTGAGGTGCGCGGGCAAGCAGGTCCATGATGGCCTCGAGGCCGTCGGCGTCGTGCGCCGAGCCGAGACCATGGTCCGCTGGAGATGCCCGCACCCAAGTCAGCAGCACTGCTCGCTGCTGGGGGTCGTGCAGGGCTTGGCGCACGTCGAGGGGCAGCATCCGGGTGCGGTTGTCCTCCGTCTCACGCCGGTCCAGCAGGTCCTCGGCGCTGAAGGCATCGAAGCCATTCCGCATTCCGGTCACGAGTTGGGTGAGATCGGCCTTGAAGCGCCGCGCGGCGGTGATGCCGTTCCTGGCCGCGCGATCGATCACGGCGCGCTGGATCTTCTCACGGTCGCCGGGGGTTGAGGCATCCTGATCGCGGATCGCGGCGACTCGCAGCAGCTGGTCCTTGACGTGCTGGGCGTCCGCCAGGCCGCCGGTGGCCGCGCGTTCCACCAGCATGTCCCTGGCCACCCGGCGGGCGTCCTTGCCGACGATCTGGTCGTCCTTGATCTTCAGGAGCTTTTTCCATTGCAGCGGATCGATGGATTCCAGGCGGCGCTTTTCGTCGCCAGAAAATTCGCGGCCCCGCAAGCGCAGGCGCCGGGTAGCCTCGTCCAGGTAGTTGTTGGCACGCCGGGTGGACTGGTCGTCGTAAACAACGCCTCCGGCGATCGAGCCTCCGACCAGGCCCACCACGCCGCCGATGGCCGCGCCGACCAGCATGCCGGCGACGGTGCCGACGATCGGAATCGGGATGGCTGTGCCGATGACGCCGCCGGCGATCAGGCCCGCAGCAACGCCGGCGCCGACGCTGCCGGCGAACGCCGTGGCTCCGAGTGCGGTCCCTACACCCAGCCCGACTGCGGACGTGGTACTGCCCTTCTTAAACTGGATCTGGTCCGCACGGAAGCGCGGCTCTGGCGACGGTTCCCGATCGTGCAGCAACGCGCTGCCGGCGTCATTGTCGCCATCCTGACCCAGATGCTGCGTACTCTGGCTGACCTGGAACTCGGCATTACCGGTGGCGAGCCGGCCATGCGGCGCCTCCTGGCCGCTGACCTCCGCGTGCCGCACCGCGTTCGTACCGGATACCTGTCCGCTGTTATCGATTGAGTTGGTCATCGGTGATGGCCCTCAACTGCGGTTGCGCCGAACCGGGCAACGGCGTCCAGGCTTGAGGTGAGCGATCTCGCGACCGACAACAACCAGCGCCACGCCGTACCTGAGACGCCGCCGCATGCCCCTGCGTTCCCGTGAACTGTTGGTGAACCGGCGGGTTCATACGGGCAGCGTGCCCGGACCGCGCGGAAACGGCGCAGGCCGCTGGCGCGCCGCCTCGTCGCCGGTGCGTGGCCGTGCGGCCCTCGTGAAGTTGGCGACGGCCTCGCGGATCGGCACGGTCGACTCGAGCATGGCCTCCAGGACCTCGCGCAGGCCGGTCCTGTCCAGCGTGATCAGGGGCAGGATGTTGCGCCCCAGCACCTGCCGGCCGTCGGCGCCGAGCCCGATGGTCAGGTTGTTGCGCCCCCAGGTGACCAGATTCAGCTCGAGCAGCATGGCAGCGGCCTGCCCGGCGTCCGCAGGCAGCTCACCCAGATCCACGAGCAGCACCAGCGTCTCCAACGGTGTCGTCACATGGCGGAAGGTCACGCGGATGTCGTCGAAGGCCAGGGTGAGCAGGCCGTCCGGTTGCATCTCGGCGGCCGGCAGGCCGAGGTCGCTACAGAGTTCGGTGAGGATGCGGCTGGCGTATTCACGACGCGACATGGCGTTCTCCCCTCTGTACGCTGGTGTTCAGGCGAATACCGCGGGCGGTGGACCGGAGGCTGGCCGCGGCTCGGCTGCCCGGTCGTCGCCGGCGAGATCTAGGGCCAGTTCCAGTTCGTCGATCCAGTCCGCCGCCCGCGTTGCGAAGTCCAACAGGCTCTTCTCGAACGCCTGGACGTCCCGGTCGGACGCGCCGCCGCTCGCCGGGATCAGGCCGCAGAGTACGCAGGGCCCACCGTCTGGGAGCTTGGCGAAGGTGGCCCCGGCAGTGCGATGCCAGTCCAGGTTGGCGCACAGCAGGTCGAGCAGCAGGTCGGGGTCTCCGGCGAGCCTGTCGGGCATTGGTGCCGCGGCGATGAACCCGGACACGCCGGCACGGTGCAGCAGCGTCAGCTCGACCTCGTCGGCCAGGGAGACCACGACCGTCCCGTCGTCGTCGATGCGGGGGGCAGCTGCGCCGTTACGCGCCGCAACGGCGGCGAGCAGGGTTTCCAGGTTCTCGCGGGAGGGCGCTCGCTGCGCTGTGTCCCGGATGAGGTCCTCGGGGTCGACGCCCCGGTGATCGACTGCTCCTGTCATTCCAGGCCTCCTGGGTCGCCCGCATCGCGCCGGTACGCATTCCGGGGGGCGACAGATGGGAAGAGTAGTCCACCCCGATGCGTCCGGCCAAACCGGCGGTGAACAGGGTATCGCTGTTGCGCGGCGGCTTGCTGTTCGTTTTGCGTCTGCCGGTACACTATCCGTGTGATGGATGCAGGCATTCTGCAGCAAGTGAACGCGGTGGGGATGCAGCCACTGGCGTGGGCCCTCGCGGCGCTCCTGGCCGTGGCGCTGGGGTTCGCCGTCCGGAAACTGCTGCGCGTCCATGGCCATCTGCCGCTCGCGCGACTCGGGTGGCGCGGGCGGAGGGCGCCGCGCGAGTACGTCCGGGCCCTGTTCGACGGGTACGCCGGACATTACGACCGGCACCTGCTGGTTGACCTGGACTATCAGGCGGCCAACCGGGTGAGCTCCGCACTCGGTGACCACCTGGCGAGCGGGGCCGCGCCGCCTGGCCGGGCGCTGGACCTCGGCTGCGGGACCGGCCTGCTCGGGGTGCTCATCGCACCGCGCGTCGGATACCTCGCGGGCGTCGACCTGTCGCCGAAGATGCTCAGAGGGGCGGCCCGGCGCCGCGTCTACGACGAGCTTTTTCAGGCGGACGTCGTGGACTTTCTGCGCCGTCCACAACAGGCCTACGACCTCGTCACGGCCGCCGACATGTTGGTGTACCTGGGTGAACTGGGGACGCTGATGGAGGCGATAGTGTCCCGCCTGAATCCCGGCGGTGTGTTCATCTGCACCACAGAGTATCAGCCGGAGCCTGGATATCGTCTGCGGCGCACCGGCCGCTTCGCGCACCATCCCGCCTACCTTCGCGACGTGGCCCGGGCCGCCGGGATGGTGGTGGTCTCCCAGGCGGAAGTGGTATTGCGCACCCAGCGGGATGCGCCGGTCGTGGGGCATGTGCACGTCCTCGCGAAGGGGTTTGTTCCGCAGTGACGCAGCCATGGTCGGCGGGCGTGGGTCACGGGGCGCTTCCCGCCGGGCCATCGGGACGGGACGGAAATTGCTTGCTCGCGGTCTGTAACCCGGGGCCTCGTGGTCTGCTGTCATTTGGTGCCCGCCAAACCCCCGGAGCGGATCAGGACGAGCACCCAGCCGGTATGCTGTATGCGGGTCGCGAGCACCGTGCGGCCTTCGTCATCGAAGCGCACCTCGGCGGCGCCTCGCTGCTTCAACGACCCGAGCACCTGCTCCCCGATGCGGTTGAGCCGCGACGAGCCGGATGCCACCGCTCGCGCGCTGCCGAGCGCCGCAAGCCCGTCGGGCGTGCGCAGGTGCAGCACCGCGGCGCCGGCATTGTTGTTGACCTTGTCGATCTCGCCGGCCAGGGCCGGATCGCTCGCCTCGATGGCGAGCCCCTTGTCGTCCATCAGCACCGCCTCGGTGCCGTCTTCGAGGCCCAGCCGCGCCAGCACGCCGCTCGCGAGCTGTCTCAGGGTGACGTCCCGCGAGGCGACGCCGAGCAGACGATCGCCCTCGTAGACGGGGTAGGAGGCGGTAATCATCATGCCCGCACCCACCAGGTCGAGGTAGGGCGCGGTCCAGCCGACGGCACGACGGTCGAAGTCCGCCGCGGTGTAATAGACCTGCCGGGTCGGCATGGCGTTGTGCACCGCTTCATCCAGCGGGACATAGGGGTAGATCAGCATCAGATCGTCGGCGCTGGTGAGGTAGACCCAGGAGAAATTGAAGCTTCGGTAGGCGGCGCGCAGCAGCGGAACCAGGCGCTCGAAGGTCTTCAGCTGGGCGATGTCGGCATCCCTCAGCGGCCCCGGTCGATAGCTGTAGATGCCGGGGGCATCCGCTTGGAAAGCCGGCGCCGGCGCACCTTCGGACCAGGTGCGAAAGCCCTTCGTGTCGCCGCTGGCCCGGATGCGGCGTCGCCAGGTGTCGGCCTCCTCCGGGGTGATCGGGGCCTCGTCGCGCAGTTGCGTGGCGAACGCCTCGCCAACGGCGCGCGTGCTGGCGGCCACACTGCCGAGCATGGCGTCGATATGAGCTGCCGCAAGATCGAGCACGGAGCGGTCGCAACCGCCACCCGCCCGGGCCGGCCCCACCAACACGGCGATTGCGACGGCGATTGCCAGGGTGATTCCGGGGCGACCTACCTGGGTACGATGTCGAATATTGTTCATTCTGCCTGATCTCGATGAGGGTCTGGTCCGCAGCCATTCGACCGGACGCGGTGGTATGGCTGATGTGGTTCGTTCTATGTTCGGTCGTGAGGTCCGGTCGCGGAGTGCAGCCCGCGTCGGTGGCAGACGCCCTCCGCCTCGGTGGTTTCGCCCTCGTGCCGACATGGCTGTCCGGCTGGATCCCTGCGTCCGCGTCGGCTCGGTCCAGGGCGATCCCGTTGTTGCCGCGGGAACCACTGACGGGTCCCCGCTATGCCATCGCGGTGCGCTCATGACCTCATTGACCCTGACCACGCCGCAACAGGTCGTCTCAGAATTTCCGACCGGTGAAATCCAGGGCGATGGCATCGAGTACCGGTGGAAGCTCGCCACGCTTTGCGTGGTAGTCGTCAAAGAAGCCCTCCAGTGCCTGTCGTGCCGATGTGGCCGTCTCGGTGGGCGGTTCGGCCCCCCCCTCGATGATCTGCTCCATCCAGCGCGGCACGTTCTCGACCAGGTCGTGCTCGAGTCGACTGACGTCCCGCGCCCATTGTTTGCGATCGAAGTTGTCGTCCTCGAGCGCCAGGCTGTCGAGAAAGCGCGGGTGCTTCATCGAACGCACCAGCGTGTCGGCCTCGGCCATGAAGTAGCGCCGCATGCCGCTCCTCACCTCCCCGGCGATCAGGTCGCCGCGGGCGCGGCGGGCAGTCTCGGTATCGCTCGTTTTCAGCACCCCGTCGAGGACAAGGAGACGCTTCACCCTGGCGGATTGACTCCGCAAGCCGTTGAGCGCATCCAGGACCTTCTCATGCCTGCTCTTGACGTTGTAGGCCGGGAGCATGAATCGCCGTGCGGTGCCGAGTGGCCCGCGCGAGTCGAAGCCGAGGAGCTTCGTCAGGTAGGCGGCCTTCGCCAGGTGGGTATCGGAGACCCAATCCCCCTGTACCGAGACCTCGGTACAGTACTTGTGCGCCTCCGCGAGGCGGTTGGCGCCGATCTTGGCACGTGCGGCCCAGTCCGGCCGTTTGGGGTTGAAGACGATGCAGGGGACACGGTTGCGCAGGCTCGCATACTCGGCCAGCGCGCCCCCCAGGGAGTGGCCGGTGAGGGTCAACTTGATCTGTCGATCTGCTGGCAGCCTTTCGTTCAGGCTGTCGACGTGCGCCTTGACGAGGCGCGTCAGCTTCGATGCCTGCGACGTATTCTTGGTATGAAAGCCGAGAAAGCCGAAGAGGTTCCGCAGTGTCTGGTTTCCTTCCATGCCATGCGATCCGGTACCGGGAAACGCGATGATCAACTCGCGTTGTTCCGTGTCGTAGGTGATGCCGGCGGCGAAGCCAGTCCTCGGGTCGGTGAGCGACGTCATGACACGCGGGTCCACCTGGCCCGGGTTGGGCCGGATCAGGTCCGCGTCGTCTTCGTCGGCCTGCAACTGCGCCATGTTCAAGTGGTCGGTGAAGTCGCCGAGCGACCGGTTGATCAGGTTCGAGTTGAGCACCGTCGGCGGGAGCAGGTGCACAGGGTTTCCGTGACGGTCCGTTTCGGTCGTGACAAAGGCATCCCGCATCCCGGGACTGACGCCCCGCAGTTTCGTCGGACTGGTGCTGTCCGTGCGCGCCGGCTTCGAAGCGACGACGACACATCGCATGTAACGCTCCGCGGAGCGGGCTTGCGAGGCCGGGAGCTGCGGAAGATCCTCCAGGGTCTCCCGCGAGCGCGCGAGCGCCGTACCTGACATGGTGAGCGGCGGAAGACCGCTGCGGCGCGGCCTGATCTCACGCAGATCGGCCTGTGCCGGTTCGGGCAGGTCGCCCGGTGGGCGCAGGGTCGCCTTCATGTCCGGCACGCTGCGGCTCTTGAACAGCTGCAACAGCGACATGCCCACGTGCTTGAGCTTGTGCAGCACTTCGTAGTTCGGGACCCGGGCCGTCAGCTGGTTCGAACTCAGTGTAGTGTCGCCTCTTATCCCGGTTGGCATCTCGGTTCCTCCGCAGAAATGGGGTGGCAAACGCCGGGTGTCGCCGCAGCGCGCCAGGCGAGCCAGCCGGTCTTACACCTTGATCAGGGGCCTCTCGCCCGCATCCGCCTTGTCGTCGGACAGGTGATCCCCGGACTCCTCGGCATCGATCTCGCTGCCGGGCACCAGACCCAGCTCGTCGGCGATGCCGGCCGCCTCGAGCGAGTAGTCATCCCCGGACGCGACCTTGTCGAGCTGCCCCTGGATGGCGTCCGCGATCTCCGCGAAGTGCTCGATCTGCTGCGCGAGCAGTTCCGCGGATCCCTGGTCGACGGGGAAGCTGAACGAATAGGCCAGCGCGCCGGTGAAACTGTCGAGGCCGATCACGCCCCCCGCGGTCGCGCGCTGGTAGAGGTTCATCTCCAGGGCCACGAGCAGGCGTCTGAGCTGGCCCGGGTCGCTGAGCAGTCCGACCGTGGTAAACAGCGTGTAGTGCGGACCGCCGTCAGGCAGCTCGACGCCGATGCGGCGGCCGTGTTCGAGTTCGAGGAACAGGTGCTCGGGGTCTTCCGCCTCGAAGCGGGTGCCGAACTGTTCATTGATGGCTGCAACCCATTGTTCGAGTACTGAGGCGTGGCCTTCGTTCAATGTGTCATCACTCCAAAAATGGATGCAGCGAGTAGGCCGGGAGGCCGGCCGATGTGCGGACCGATCGCGATCCGCCCGGCCGGCGACAGTCGACCGTAGGCGTGCCTGAGGGTCGGACGGGGCCGGCGAGAAACCGTTGCCGAATCGGATGGGTCCATTCCTTGTTCCTGATCAGCCGTGGCGCCGCGGCCGGCGGTCCCATGGCCGATGGTCGTCGGCGTGATGCGGCGGACCGCCGTGGTGAGGTTTCCGGCCGGTATTGCAGGGCCGGCCGTGCGGATTGCTGTAGTAGCGCGACACCTTGCGGGCATCGGCCCGGTTCACGACGTGGTCGCCGTTGAGGTCCATCGATGGGTCGGTCCGGCCGCGGGCGATCGCGTAATACAGGGCCGCGGTGTCGCGAACGTCGACACAGCCGTCGCCGTTGATGTCCGGGCAGACGACCAGCAGCTCATCGTCGAGCGCAGTCGGCTCGCGGTCCTTGGCACTGGCCTCCAGGCTTATCCGGTGGACGCCGCAGCTGCGTGGACGGTAGGTCGCGCGCACCGCGTGGTCGCCGTCGGCCGGCACCCGCGGCAGCAGTTCGACATCGAACAGGCGGATGTTGCCGTTCGCGTCCTCGTCTTTCATCAGTACGGTGACCGCCTCGGTATCTTCGCCGTGGGACCAGACCGCGGCGGAGACCACCGTCTCGTCGTGCAGTCCCAAGCGTGCGGGCCTGAGGACCAGGTCCTCGATGCCGAGCGTGGGTGGTTCAGGTGCCGGTCCCGGGACCGGTGGCGGTGCGGAAAGACTCGCAACGGGTTTGATGTGGAAGATCTGGTTGTTCAACCCCACGTTGTTGCTGAAGCTGGCACTCGATCCGTCGGCAAGGACAGACGTCTCCAGCGGCACGCCGGTCGGTCGGAAATACAGCTTGGTGGGGTCGAACGACGCATCGAGTCCGTGACCCGGCAACTCCGGCACCAGCGTGCCGTCGTCCTGGTACTGGCCCCAGGCCACCACCCAGAAGAACCAGTAGGTGTCGGCGTCCTGCGCCGAGGTGGTGAAGCTCACCGTGGCGCTGCCCATGTTGTCGTGTTCGGCGTTGCTGCCGACGTTGAACGGGCGAAGGAAGGTGCTGCCGTCCTTCCCGAGTACCGGAACCGGGTCGCCGACCGCCTCGGAAAGCCCCAGGTAGCTGTACTCGCCGTTGTTCACCGATACCAGCTGGCGGTAGAACTGGACGTAGACGTCGGTCGCCGAGGCCGTGTTGAGCGTCTTCAGGCTGGAGATGCTGTAGTTGTAGACGTTCGCGGTCAGGTAGACCGTCTCGCCGGGTTCGGCGCTGATGCGCTGTGGGCCGTCCGCCGTGCCGACGGTCACCTTCAGGCCGCGGGTGTAGTAGAAGGGGTTGTCGAGCACGTCGCTGGCGGTCGTGGCGTTGCCGGACGGCGACGGGGCGCGCACCGCAAAGCAGGTATTCGCGTCGCCCCGGCACTGCAGGTCGGTGTCCAGCGCGTTTGCCGCGGAGATCTGCTTCCACTTGCCCGGTTGGTTGAGGGCGATGTCGATGTACGAGGTGTAGTCGCTGTCGGCCCACCAGCTGCCCTCGAAGTCGGTGGGATCGGTGGCGAAGCCGGCGGTCGGTACACCGCTTGCGGCGAGTGCGCAGTCGCTGCCGTCCGGGCAGGACGGGGTGCCGGGACTCTGCAGGCTGTCGGCACTGCCGGCAGTGGCGATGAAGGGTGTGAAGAAGTAGCCGTAGCTGGCCTGGTCGAGGAAGCCGGCACCGGTCGAAACGACCTGCAGCCCGGACAGGGCGTCGAGACCGATCTCGAACGCGAAGGGCGTGCCGATGACGTCGCTGGCGTTGTACGCGACGGTCTCGGAGACCAGCACGTAGAGGTCCTCGACGTCGGCAGAGCCGCTCAGTGCCGAGAGCGCCGTGTCGAACGAATGGACCAGGTCGCTGCCGAGCGTCTTGTCGCCGGCCCCGGCGGCCCAGACACTGGTCCCGGCACTGCCGGCGCCCGAAGTGCCGGTGGTGAGTTCGTCGGTGTCGCCGCGGGTCAACAGGTCCATGTCCGGATGCCGCGCCTGGGCCAGTGCCACGGTCGACGGGTAGGACAGCAGTTGGCCGGGCTGGTGATCCGGCTGGTACCACTCCAACGTGCCGCCCTCGACGGCCTGTAACACGACGCTCTCCGGATCGGGCACCGAGACGGTGAAGTTGAGTTGGCTGCCGGTGATGGTGCAGCAGGGGCCGCCGGAGATGTTGTTGCAGGTGAGTGCCGGCGTGGTGACCGCGGGACAGATCGGACTGCTACCCACCGCCTTGCACAGGCAGCCGCCGATCGCCGCGTCGAAGGCGCACGGCAGCACGGCGCCCAGGTTCGGCACCGTGATGGTGGCCGGACAGGCGATGCCGCCGGTGACCGGGTAGTGGAACTGCACCGTCTCGGCACTGGAAAAGACCACCAGGTCGTCGAGCAGCGAGGCGGTCGCGCCGGACAGGTCGGCCTG
The DNA here is from genome assembly GCA_024235395.1 of Chromatiaceae bacterium. Taxonomy (NCBI): domain Bacteria; kingdom Pseudomonadati; phylum Pseudomonadota; class Gammaproteobacteria; order Chromatiales; family Chromatiaceae; species Chromatiaceae bacterium. The sequence continues at coordinate 336,043 of JACKMK010000004.1, read as the reverse complement.
GGCAGGGGCGAAACTCCCGAGTGACGGCTTAATCCCGTACTCGAACAACATGCCCAGCGGTGCGAGGATGTCCGCGTCGGTGCTCAGTGCCGTGACCTTGGGGAACGCGACCAGGTCGTCCGCGTCCCCGGTACCGCTGGCGCTCCAGCCGGCGATCGGTGTCACCTCGGCGAGGCCGGCGCCGGCGAAATCCAGGGTCGCGGCGAACTCGGCCGCGGCGCTCAGGTTGAGCATCGCCGCCTGGGTACCGCGCCCGCCCTCGGGGGTGACGTAGTCCATGTGTACCGGCGGCGCCTGGAGTACGAACTGCGGTTGCAGGTGGCCGCTGCCGGTGGTCTGGAACGGGGCCTGCAGGCGCAACGTGTCGCCGCCGAAGTCGACGGCGGACAGGCGGTTCACGCCGTCGAGGGGGTACGGGGGTAGGCCGTCGTCCGGATAGGCGAAGGTGGCATCGAACTGCACCTCCGCGACCTTCTGCAGGGAGAAGTCGGCGTTCGGCACGTACTCGAGGGCGCCCTGGAAGAAACTCGTATCGTCATCGAACCTCGCGAAGGTGAGCGTCACCTGGGGCCGATAGGGACATTGCCCGGCGGCGGCCTGCGCGAGATCGGCGCCGGCCGCCCCCGGCGTCACCACGCTCGACGAGGACAAAGGCGCGACGGCAAGTCCCATATAGAACCCATTAAATGTGGGTGCAATGGTTTCGACCTGGCCCGAGGTCAAGACCGGTCCGCCGCCTCCCTCCGGCACATGCAGCACGAACGGCGGCCACCGGTACCAGGTTCCCCCTGGGTAGTACGACAGGGCGAACACGGCCTGTTCGGTGAGCTTGAACGGATCCAGGTGGGCGGTCACACCGAGCAGCACTGTCTGCGAGTAGCTCGCACCCATCGCGACGTTGCCGTTCAGGTGTTCCTGCGCGAAGGTGTTTTTCGCCCAGAAGGCGTTGTTCTGGGCGGGATAGACGTATTCGTATAAGGCGACTCGGGCGTCGCAGTTGTTGCCGCCGGCCAGGTAGAACACGGCGATTTCCTCGATCGGGCCGCCGCGCCCGTTGACGCCGTTGTCCACGAAGTTGCCCATCGCCAACGCGGCGGGGCGCCGCACCGTCTGGTCTCCCTGAGCGTGAAGGCACCAATTCTCAGTGGTGTTGTTCGCGGTATCCGGCAGCGAGATCGCCGATCCGCCCTGGACCACCGTGTGACCCGCGAACAGCGCCACAATCGGGTTGGGGACGATCGCAAACCGCGCGTCACTGCCGCACAGCGACGCACCGCCGCTCTGCTTCCCGGCGATACCCTGGCCGGGACAGACGGTGACGAAGTCGATCTGGGACGAGGCCGTGCCCCGAAGCCCCCCGACCCAGGCGATCTCCAGGAGGCCGTCTCCGTTGAAGTCGCCGACGCCCGGTTCGTTGAGCGGCGCCTGTTCGTCGTTGATGAATGTGTATACCGGACCGGCGACGAGCCCCTGCGACGGGTCCGACGGGCTCGCCGCGTAGAAGATGCGCAGCGTTTGACCGCCGAGCACGATGATCTCGTCGAAGCCGTCGTAGTCGAGGTCCGCGGCCGTGACCTGGAGCGTGCCCGGCGCGGGGAGGCTGAACGCGAACTCGGTGAACACGGGGAATTCGCCGTCGGCGCCCGGCGGGCCCAGGACGCTCAGCAACATGTTGAGGGCGCCATCCGATGCCGGTGTGCAGTCCGGGGCGAGGAACGCGCTGCCATTCGCCGGGTTCAGGCGCACCTCGGCCAGCACGTCGTGGTCGAGGTTGAACAGGCGTGCCGCACGGACGATGTAAGGATGGGCGACCGAGCCTAGGCAGGTCGCCGCGTCGGGTGCATCCGGACCGACCGGCGTGGTATCGATGATGCCGACCGACGGATCGCTGGCCGACGGGGTGGCGTTCAGCAGTTGCGGCAGGCTTTCGGTGGTGAATACTTCGGAGGAGTGATCTCGAAAACCGACCAGGCTGGATATCAGCACGTTGCCCCTGGGGATCACCCGCCGGCCCTCCAGCGGGTCTGTCGTGGTTGCGGCGAGGACCGCATTTGCGACCAGGAGCAGGCCGAACAGCAGTGAAACGGTGAGCGAGCCGAGGCGGGGTGAACGGACGAGCGGGCGGCCCATGGCGGGTCCGGGGAACAGGCGCCTCGATGCTCCACGGCGGGTTTGCACCGTGCCGAATCCCCCGGCGAGCGACTGCAACAGCTTATTGGTCTCCATGGTCGCCTCCTGCGCGGTAATTATTGGTGTTGCCGCGCCCCGCACGGTCGCGCCGACAAGGGCCTGGGGCGGCTGCCTTATCCGTGGCCGGCTTCGCGGCAGACCACGGTCATCCATTCCCCCGACCGGCGAGCGCCGTTCCGGCAGGCGAGACGCGTCGCCCCGGCATCCGGCTAGGCGCTGACCTTTTCCTTGACTGAATTCAGCGAACTCAGCATGGCCTGGACCGTCTGCCAGTCGGTCTGCAGGGTCTGGCTGGCCTGCTCGGCGAAGCTCTGGAAGTCCTGGAACTGCGACTGGGCCTGGTTGGCCTCGCTCTGATCCTTGGTCGCATTGGTCGAGTGATCCGTGGCCGCCTGGGTCTCCAGGCCGGAGCCGATGGTCCCGGTCCCGCCGAGGGATGAGCTGAGCGCCTGCCAGCGTGCGAGCACGGCCTGGCGATGGGCCTCGTCGGTCGGTCGCCAAACCTTGCGAGTGTTCTTGCCGGTGCGCTTTTCGTCGCCCGCCTTGTCGTCGGCGTCGTCCGTTTTGTCCTGCACGTCGTCGGCGTCGGAGTTCTGCGCCTGGTTCGGAGCGGGTTCCTCGACCTCGGCGGGCTGCTGGTTCATCGGTTGCAACTCGATGTCGGCGTCCGGCGCCTCGTCGCCGCCCTGGAGGTCGTCGTCCATCTCCATCGAGGACGCATCCTCGTCGGCCGAAGGTTTGACGTCGACATCGGAGATCTGTTCGGCCTCCGGGATCTCCTCGTCCACCATACTCCCGCTGCGCAGGGCGCTGGTGGCGCCGATCACGCTGACGACCCCGCCGGCGATCTGCGCGATGCCGGAAAACAGGGCCGCCGCCATGGTGTCTTTCGCGGACTTGCGCAGCTCGCTGATCTGGTCGTCCAGCTTGTCCTTGACGACCTGAAATGCCGACATCATCGCCTGGCGGTTGCTTTTCCATTCCTGTTCGTCGGCAGTGACCAGGTCCTTGCGGATCTCGGAAATGACGTCCTCGAACGCGGCGGCATCCTGTTGGTAGAAGGCCGCAAGTGCTGCGCCGCTGCTGGGGCTGGCCGGTTCGAGCGTGGGGCCCTGGCTCGCCGGCGCGGGCTGGCGTGGAGCGACGCCCGGGTCCACCTGGTTCGTCGTGGCGCCAACCCCGCGGCTGGTACCCGCAGGGGCGGTACCGCCAGACGGGGCGACGTTGGGCTGGCCGAGCGGTGGCGGGCCGCCGCTGCCGGGGTTTCGAATGTCGAAATCGCTCATCGTCTGCAACTCCTTTTGTAAGGTTGCCGCTGCCAGGACCCGTACCGGCACGCCTAGACGGTCTGGCTCCAGCGGGTGCTGTTCGATTCCCAATCCTTGAGCGCGCTGGTCAGGGCCTGGGCACCCGCCTCGAACTCCTTCATGGTCTTCTGCAGCGAGCTGTACTGGGCGGCCACCAGGGCCTGCTGCTGCTTCACGTCCGAGGCGTCCTGCGTGGCGTCGGCCGCCGCATCGTCGGCGTCCTTGTCGTCCTTGCCATCCTCGATCGACATCACGCCCTCGCCGACGTCGTCTGCACCCAAAACGGCCTGCGACACCATGTTGATCCGGGTGGTCATAGTGCGGATGGTCTGCCATACGCTCGACTGGGTGCGCTTGAGTTCGGTACTCTCGTTGGCGGCATCGCCGGTGTCTTCTCCGCTGGACGCTTCGTCAGCACCGATCTCGTCGGTCGATTCGGTACTGCTCTCCGCACTGCTCTCCGCACTGCTCTCGGTGCTGGCCTCTGTGCTGGCCTCGGTCGTCGATTCCGCGGCCTCCGAGCCGATCTCAGTGCCCACCTCGGTCATCTCCACGCCGGCGTCCACGCCCACCTCGGCAGTGACCTCGGTGGTGGTGACCAAGGTGCTGGCCAGCGAACTGCCCAGGCTGGACATGCCGGCCGCGATCGCCGGGCCGGCCAGTACGCCGCCCGCCGCCAGACTCAGGCCCAGCTGCGTACCGCCCATCGCCATGTTGAATGCCGGGTGATTTTCGGCCCACTTCGGATCGGCCTGGTCCACCGAATACTGGGTAGCCCCGACGACGCCGGCGGTGATCAGCAGCACTCCGCCGACGACCCCCACGGGGCCGTCACCGACGCTCGTGCACAGGACCGCGATACCGGCGGCGATCTCACCGACGTCCGCCGCGATGGCGCCAACCTTCTTGAAATCGTCGGCGAGCTTGCCCCAGAAGCTGTGGTGGCGTTTGCGCTTCTTCGCCTGTGCCGCCAACTCATCCTCGAACTTCTTCAGGCGGTCGTTGTTCTTGTGGGTGATCTCGGTGCTGCGTCGCTGGATGTCGTTCTTTTGCACCGTGGTCAGCTTGTCGGTGACCTTGCGCGACAGCGCCGTGACCTCGTCGATGATCTGGTCGACCGACATCGGCATCGGTGGCTCGAGAATGATGGTCCCACTGCCGCTCGGCGCGGCAGCTGGCGGCGGCGCCTCGGTGCGGGCGCTCGCGGCGGTCTGGCTGGTGCCTTGAACGGTTTTTGTCGAATCCGTGCCACCCAGCCCGGACGGTGAGTCCGGGCGGCCGGTGAGCCCTGGAGGCATGGCCGGGCGATTGCCGATGCTGTCGGGCATCATGCACCTCCCGGTCCGGGATCGCCGGCTCGCGTGATGTCCAGCATCGCGCGGGCCTTCTCGGCTGCCGCCTGGTAGGGCACGTCTTCTCCCGCGGTCTCCACCGCGAGTTCCAGCGCCCCGACGGCATTGTCGCGCAGATCCAGTGCTAGCAGACACTCGGCGGTGTGAAGCAGCGGCGCGGGGTCGTGGAGGTCGAGCGTGCTGGCAACGGCGTAGGCGTCGATGGCACCGCGGTACTCCTTGGTCATCTGACGGCAGGCGGCGAAACCCATCCAGTAACGTTTCTCCAGATGGTCGAATGTGACCAGGAAGCGAAACACCTTCAGGGCGTCGCTGAACCGGCCCGCCCGATATGCGGAGTAAGCCAGGTTGTACAAGGCGTCGAGGCTGGTCTCCGAGATACCGTTGATCTCCCCCAGCGTCTTGAAGTTGTGAACGAAACTGTACAGAAGCTCGCCGAGTTCCTTGTCGCTGAAGTCGGCGAACGGATCCTGGAATGCAGTGGCGGTGGCAGTCATGGTTGTAGAACTCCATCGACGCCTTCCAGGCGCCGGAAATGGGCTATCGGTCTCGCCGAGCATGCCATGGGCACGGCGACGGACCGGTGTTCGCGGGTCTCGACGCCTCCGTGCTGCGGAAGAAGGCGATGGGGTCGCCGGCAAGCGGATTGGCAGGGCCGAGTGCCAACACCGGCCCATGCCAGATGGCACGGATTCATATGGTGCTGCGAGCCCACGGGAGGTACACCTCCCGCGGCGGCAGTCACGACGAACCCACGCGGCATCTTGCAGTCCCTAACGGGTGTTCTGGATGATGCCCGAAAGGATGGACTTGAGATCCGACTGCAACGTGGACACCAGCGAATTGGTGTTCTGGTAGTCGGTCACCGTTTCCTGCAGCTCCTGCTGTTGCTCGGTACTGGTGCTGTTCAGCGTCTGTACCTCGCCGGATACGGACTGCTCGTAGCTGGTGCACGCGCTCTGATCCACTGTGCCGTCCGAGCCGACGGCGGGCGGCGTGATGCCATAGGTCTGCGACTCGTAGTCCAGCACTGTCACGGTGTTTCCGCTGCTGTCGGTATACGGGTAGGTGACCTCCTGGCCGGTGTTGGGGTCCGTCAGTGTGATCGGGTCGGTGTTGACGTTCACGCCGTCGCTGTTGGTCGAGCCAGAAGAGAAGTACGACTGCAACTTGATCTGGTTTTCGAGCTGGGTGGTCGTACGGTCGAAGGCCTCCTTCTGGGCCTTGAGTTCCTCCTCCTGTACGCCGCCCTTCTTCTTCAGCGCCGTCATGACCATTTCGATGACGTTGTCCTGATCGCCGAGTTGGACGAAGGCCGACGACATCTGGTCGATCGTGGAGTGGGTGTCCGCGCCGCTCGCGCTTCCACCGCCACCGCCGCCACCGCCACCGCCAGCGTGGTGGTGCTGTCCACCGGCACTCGGGAACGCCTGGGTAAGGGCGGCCGAGAATGAGGACATTGCCTCCGGATTGACGGAACCGGCGGCACCCGAAAGGGCGCTTGCCGCGGCGGATGCCGCGCTACCGTCGATACGCATTTCTGCCATTGTGATTCTCCTCAGACTATTTGTTTCGTATTCGGGTCGAAATTGGCTGCAGTGGGCGATGGTCAGACCATGCTGCGAGGCTTGTGGTGTTTCGATTTTGAACCCGCATTGGCGGCCATGGTCTTGCGCTTCTTGTCGGATCTTTCCTGCAGGAAGGCCTGGTGGTCGCTGTTGATGGTGTCGCGGATGATGCCGGGCACGCCCGGGGCATCCCACGGGTCGGTGGCGGGGGCTGTCTCAAGTCCCGCCGCCTTCCACACCTGTTGCCCTTGCGAAAGGGCTTCGTCGGCTTGTTGTGACAGGGCCTTGGCGCGGCGTAGCGTCTCCTTGGCCTGCTGAATAGCTGCGGATTGATCCGTCATGTTGGGTGCCTCCTTTGGCAACGAGCGGTCGTCAGTGTTGTTTCAGTGCACATTGTTGAGTGCGCACCGCCGGAAAAGTTTCCGGGATACCCTGCAAGTGCGCGTAGCAGCAAATTCGAATAGGTTCGATTAATTAAAAAATCAATCCGCCTACGCATAAATCCGAGAAGCGCGAGCAGCTAATAAATTAGATTATGCACCGCGCACAACGTGCCGAGTGCTGTACTATCATATTCTTGTTCGAACTGAATTAAAGTCGAGATAAATGATCGCGTCCAGTGACATTTTTTTTATGCCCTTGCACGGGCGGTGATTGCTCGATAAATAAAAAAAATGATTATAGTTTCCGCCCGAGTTAAAGCATTCGTTCGATTTACAACCTTAAGTTTTTGGATGTAGGAGTACTGGGAGCTCTTATGGCAGCCGAACTCGATACCTTGCTTGCAGATTTCGCCCGGCGCCGGAACCTGGTTCTATCGGACAACGATGAATCCGGGCGAGTGGATCTGCTGTTCGACGGCGACCTGGAGATTGCCCTGTTCCAGGCGGGCGACAAGGTGTACCTTCAAGGGCGCATCGTCGAATTGCCGTCCAGTGCCGTTGAGCGCGAGGACGTCATGGATAACTGCCTGCGAAAGCATCTTGGACAGCAGGGCACTAGGCAGGAGGTCCTTTGCCTCGAACCGGACGGTGCGGCACTGATGATGTACCGCATGTTGCCGGCTCGATCATTGGATGCAGTCGGTTTTGAGCGGGCCCTGGGAGAGTTCGCCAATGCGCTCGATCATTGGATGGCGGAGACAGGGGCGGAGAACCGCGTTGCCTATTCGCCGTCAACGATGCGGATGCTGTTTCCATGAGTGGGGGCTGAACCTGGATGCTGGCTGTGACTGATACAGCAACGAACGCGTCGACGCGGAATGCTGCAGCGGCGGAGAAGACTGTTCTGCGTCTGTTGAGTGGATTCCAGTCCGGAGCAGAGGTATTGCTGTCCAGTGGCCAGTATTCGATCGGCAGTGGGGACGAGAACGATGTGGTGCTGCAGGACGCGACAATCGCCCCCGAACACCTGTTGTTGCGCATTGATACTGGTGGCCTGTGGGTCGAGGCACGGGACCGGGATGTGGCTACCTCCGGAGGGCTGCTGGCATCCGGCGAGGGCAAGGAGCTACCTTTCGGTTCCGTGATCGGACTCGGCCGCACCTTTATCGCAATCGGTGCTGAAGGGACGGATTGGGATAGCCTGCCGATTCCGGAACCCGTGACGGAGGACAGATCTGCGCCGCGCAGTGCGTCGAGCGGAGCAGATGCTGCCGCGCCGTCCGAAAGGGTCGGCGATGATACGTCGGACCCCTCCAGTGGGGACGTCTCGAGGTCTGGTGCGGCCCCCGAAACGCGTGCCTTGGATTTCAAGGTCGATACGGACGCCGCGCCGTCTGCGGTGGGCAAGCGTGCGGGCGTCTGGTCTCGCCGCAGCGTGGCGGTGATCGGTGCGATCGTCGCAGCCGTTGGTACGCTGGTCGTCGTCGTTTTTTACGGGACGGTTTCTGAGACCCCGATGGCCCAGCGTGGAGAATCATGGGCGGGGCGTCTGAGTGTCGGCAAGTCGCTGTTGTCGCAGCTGGGTCTGGTGTCTGTTGCGGTACGCGTCGGACGCGACGGTACACTGGTGTTTGAGGGCTACACCGGATCAGAGTCGGCGAAGGCCAAGCTGTCGGACGCACTCAAACAGCGCGGCATCCCGGCTGAGAACCGCACCTGGCCTCTGGATTTGCTGCGCCGGTCCGTTGGGCAGACCCTTGCACGCCTCGGCGGCGCGGATCTGAGTTATGAAGTTGCCCCCGATGGCGCGGTGAATTTGCGGGGTTATCTTGGCCAGGACCTTGCGGAGGACGAATTGGTCGCCATGTTGCGCACCGATGTTCCCGGTATCAGCCGTGTGGATTCCGAGGTGCGCACGCTGGCCGGCTCGGTGGCCGCGCTGCGAAAGGCCGTGCGCGACGCCGGGTTGGAAAAGCAGGTCTCCATCAGCAGCGATGGTGGTGCGCTCGTCGCTGAAGGCGTGCTGAGCCGCGGGCTTATGAGTACCTGGGGCAATGTCGCCCGTCGATTCGACAGCGACACCGGCGGCGTGCCCGAGCTGGTCTCCCGTGTCAAAGCGCTTGAGGACTCGTTCGATACCCCACTTGGTACCGTCCGGCCGTCGACCGCGAAGGACCCGGCAGCCGCGCTGCAGACACGGCTTGTGGTGATCGGCATAGCAATCGTCAAGGACCAGGTGGCGTTCGCCTTGTTCAGTGACAATCGTGTTGCGCGCGTCGGCGATCCGGTGGACAGCAACTACGTCGTGGAGTCGATCGCGTCCGACCGCGTGACGTTGCGCTACGGCAACCAGGCCAAGATTCTCTACCTTGGGGGACGACAGTGGGAAAAGACGACGGGAACTCCGATCCCTGGTTCGACGTCGAAAGGGTTTTGAAGGCGGACGTATCGGGTGCGCAGCGCGACAGTCTGCTGCATAAGCTCCGCGCCAGGGCGGCGGAGGTCAAACGGGAGCAGGATGCTGGCGTCTCGCCGGCCCGCTTCGGGCAGCTCGAGATACTTCGCCAGGGCCTCGAGGCGGCGGCGCAGGTAGTCGCGGTGGTTTGGCATCGTCATCATCCGAGACGATCCGCATCGATTTAACGGGAGAACAAAGACATGTCCGGAATCGATATGAGCGCCATTGGCGCCCAGCTTGCTAAGGCCAGCGCGTCGTTGGAGAAGCTGAGTGCCACCGATCTCACAGACCCGGAAAACGCGTTTGCGTTGCAGCAGGGGATGGCCACTTATCAAGAGTTGTACGGCATCATCAGCGCGATGGTCGCGGACTATAAGTCCATCGTCACCAGCATGATCCAGAAGATGTGACATGAGCATCGGTGAGCAGGTATTGCCCGAGGATGAGCTGGTTAGGTTGCTGGCCGAGGTCGCCGCGGCGGCGGGGGGTTATGGGATGCTGGATCACGCGGACTTGGTGGCGGGTGCGCTCGCGGTGCTGCGGCCGGGCAGCGAGGTGCCGCACGTCATCCGCGCTGCGGCCAGGTTGAACCTGAAGGATGCCGTTGCCGCCGAGCGTATACTTCGTTCGGAGGCGTTGGCGATGCAACCGGACAGCGCGATCGCGAAGGCACACCTCGGAGCATCGCTGAAGATGCAGGGCCGCGCGATGGAATCGGAGCGCGTGCTCAACGAGGTGGTGGCCGCGGGAACGGACGAGAATGCGGTCGGATTCGCCAGGCAGCTGCTTGCGGCCAGGTAGTTCGGCCCGCGCCGAACCCTGCAGGGCTGGCGGTGTTGGTTGAGGGATACGCCGGCGCGCCAACGTCCGCATCGGATCGGAAAGGTGGCCGCGTCGGGTGTCGTCCAGGCGCATGTTTCTACGACCGGGGAGGGTGACAACATGATCGATCCCAGTAGCGCGGGCCGCGTGGCCAGCAAGGTGGCAGAGCAGGGCCTGGAACAGGGTCGCGATGGATCCGGTCGATCTGTCCCCGACGGGGACGAGCAGGCACGTTTTCATCAGGCCATGAACAAAGACCGCGAGTCGGAGCCGGTCGGCCACGCGACGCGGCCGGCAGCGGATGAGCCTCCTGCCGTGAACCGGAGCGAAACGCAGCCGCGTGACGGCATGCACGTCGAGCCTGCGCAAGACGACCCTCAGTCGCCGGGCGACCGCATACTCCATGGTGTGGCTAAGATCCGGAAAGAATACACCGCCCTGCAGAGTGATGTGTCGGACATGACCACCAAGAAGGTGGCGCCCGAGGAGTTGCTGAAGCTCCAGATGCACATGGGCCGGGTAATGGTCAATGAGCAGCTGATCGGCCAGGTCGGTGGCGCGGTAGAGAAGGACGTCGACACCCTGCTGAAGAGCTGAGATCCGCGACGGTCTGGCGTCACGCTAAAACGGGGCAAACAATGCAGCTTGGCGTGCGGGCCGCGGTCGCCGAAGCGGCGTTTCCTGTACCCGCGCCCTACGGACCCGGTCTACACTTTGGATCTCGTGCCTTCCCCGCGTCTTAAGGAAACAGCCGCGTGCAACCGCTAATTCGCCTGCTAGTTCTCGGAGGCCTGTGCATCCTGCTCACCGGGTGCAAGATCGAGTTGTATTCAGGGCTCAGCGAACGGGAAGGCAACGAGATGCTCGCGATCTTGCTCGGCCACGGCATCCCCGCGACCAAGGTGCAGGGCAAGGGGGGACTGGTGGACATCATGGTGGACGACGCAGATGTGGCCGGTGCCGTGGATATCCTCAATCGACGGGGTTTTCCTCGCGACGAATTTTCCAACCTCGGCGATGTGTTCCAGCAGCAGGGTCTGATCTCGTCGCCACTCGAGGAGCGCGCCCGCTTTGGCTTCGGTTTGGGACAAAGCATCTCCGAGACCCTCACGCAGATTGATGGGGTATTGACCGCCAGGGTACACATCGTGCTGCCGGAGGGGCAGACCTCATTGCAACAGGCCGAGCCTGCATCCGCCGCGGTGTTCGTGAAATACCGCCCCGGGCTCGGCTTGGAAGAAGCGGTGCCGAAGATCAAGCTGATCGTCCAGAACAGTGTGCAGGCGCTGAGCTACGACAAGATCTCGGTGGCCATGTTTCCCGCCCGGATTGACGATCCGGCGATGGAGGGGCCCTCCTTGGGCAGTTTTTTCGGTGTACGGGTCGCCCAGGATTCGCGAGACTGGCTCATGACGCTGGTTCTCGGCCTTCTGGTGCTGCTGGTGGCTTCCCTGACGGGCAACGGGTACCTCTTTTGGCGGATGCGTGGAACCGCCCGCAGTCAAGAGACGCCTGCCGATGAGTGACGATCTACTGGGATTACCGGATCGACGTTGGGTGCCGGCAGCACTTGCCCTCAACTTGCACGTCGGCGGTTATATCCATCCCTCCTGGTTTAATTCGATTCCTCACGGCAAACTGGTGTCCCGACTACGGACGAGCCCGAGGTCGTCGGCCGCCGTATCGCGCTATTTGAGCGAGATCCTCGATATTCCCGCCTGCGCCTGCGATGACTTTTCCAGTCCTGCCACCCGGCTCGCCCTCGTCGACGGTGCCACGCTGGAACGGCTGTTCTTGTACTGCGGGGTGGCATTGCGAAGCCGGGAACTGCACTTGGAGATCGACGGCCGACGCCTTCGCGAGATCCGGCGCGGCGTGGGGGAAGATGGCTACTCGTTCGCCTTCAAGCGTGCGCCGTTCCTTGGCAGGCTTCCGAGCTTCGACTTCGAGCCGCCGATCGCCGATCCGCGCCTGCGGTATTCTTTGATCGGTGCGCGCTTCTGCGCCGAGCACGTGGCGGCAGTCAGCGGTGGACTGCTGCGCTGTCTATCGCTCAAGCTGCCGGTGTCGTGGGCTCCAACGGTCGCGGAGGCACGAAACTGTCCGGCTGATGAAGCGGGTCTGCCATCCTTGCTGCGCAAGCTCATAAAAGAGATGTTCCCCCAATGGTTTCCATTGTTTGCCTGAAATGCGCTGACGGCACCCTGCCGCCCGATACCCGTGTACTCAAGGCGGCACAGTACGAAATCCTGGAGTCCGGGCGTCAGGTACTCGAAGAAGCCCGGCGAACGGCGCAGGAAATACTGAACGATGCCGAGACACAGCGTGAGTCGGAGCGGGCCAGGGGTTATGCCGAAGGTCGCGAGGCGGCACGCATGGAGTTCGGGGGGCAGATGATCGATTCGGTCGGGCGGGCGGTGGATTATTTTGCCGGTGTCGAGGAAGACGCAATCGGCGTGGTGTTGTCCTCGCTGCGCAAGATTCTCGGAGAGTTTGACGACCACGAACTGATCCGGCGCGTGGTGCGCAACGCCCTGCAGGTCGTACGCAACCAGAAAAAGGTCACGCTGCGGGTGAGCCCGGGTGAGGCTGAACAGCTGATGTCGGGCATCGGCGAGATTCAAGCGGGACTCGGCAACGTGGGATTTGTTGAGGTGGTGCCCGATCACCGCCTTGCTGCCAGAGGCTGCATCCTTGAGACTGAGCTCGGTGTGGTCGAGGCCAGTATCGAGACCCAACTCAAGGCACTGGAAGAGGCGATGAAGGCGCGCCTGGGCCGTCAGCCCGCGCAGAGTGGTTGAAACGGCATTCCAGCGGATCCGGGCAGCGACAGGATCTGACACTGCTATTGTCGCCATCCGTCGGGTCGGCCCGTGGCGACGGGTAGGATCCACTTCCCGGGAACCGTCGTGCATCAACATCCGGCGATGCGCTCGACGTGTTAGGCGTCGCTTCCACACACTGCCCACATCTTGCACGGACCGCCATCTCTTCGTTGCGGCCTTGTGAGCTGCCATCGGTCGGCGTTGGCGCCACCTATTCCCCGAGTTTCGCCGCCTTCTGCTGTTCCAGTCGCTGGACCCATCGTAGGACTTCGGCCACGGCCTCGATCAGGTCCGGCGGGATGTACTGGTCCACCCGCGTCTGCTCGTGCAAGGCGCGGGCAAGCGGAACGTTCTCCATCACCGGGATGCCTTCCTCCCTGGCGATCTCGATAATCCGTTTGGCGATCAGGTTCTCGCCCTTGGCGCGGACGATGGGCAGTGGCGTCTCACCTTCGCGGTAATCGAGGGCAATGGCGATGCGGGTGGGATTGGTAATGACGACACTCGAATGTTTCACGCTGTGTACCACGCTTTCTGCCAGCATCTCCTGATGGAGCTGCCTGCGTTTTCCTTTGATGAAGGGATCACCTTCCATCTCCTTGTATTCCCTTTTGACCTCTTCCTTGGTCATTTTCATCTTCTTGATGAACAGGAACTTCTGAAACACGAAATCCGCCGCCGCAATGATAATGAATACGAACGCCGCGTTGATGACGAGAATCTTCAACAATGCACCTAGGACCACCGGGATGCAGCCGAGGCCGCAACGCGTGATCTTCACCAAGTCCGGTAGGGCGCTGCGGATCACGAGGAAAAGGAGGATGGAGAGGAACAGGATCTTGAAGACACTCTTGGCGAACTCGACCAGATTCTTCAGCGAGACGATCTTCTTCACCCCCTGCATGGGGTTGAGCTTGTTGATGTCCGGTTTGAGGGACTGTAGGGCGAATAGCAGGCCGTACTGAAAGACGTGGGACAGCACCGACACTACGATCACCAGCAGGATGACCGGAATGACCAGTTTGGCAGCGATCGAGAAGACGCCGTGCAAGACCTGGTGCAGGGCGAAGCGGAATTCGGCGCCGAGGTACTCGGTGGGCAGTAGGATCATCTCCCTCAGCATGTCCATGTACATGTCGGACATGCCCCAGAGCAGGGCCAGCATGGACAAAATCAGGGCGGCGGACGAGATCTCCTTGCTGGAGGCGACCTGTCCCTTTTTGCGGGCGTCGCGTAGCTTCTTGGGTGTGGGTTGTTCTGTCTTTTCGCTCACTTCAGCAGCGCCTCCAGCATGTGGAAGTGCGTGGCGATTTCGTAGAGTTCGTCGCCGAACTGCGTGAGTAGGATGCCGGCATAGAGCGCGAGCATGAAGATGGCCACGCCACTTTTGACAGGCATCGACAGAAAGAACACGTTCAGTTGCGGGGCGAAGCGACTGACCAGCCCGAGCGAAAATTCGGATAGGAACATGGCGATGATCGCCGGTGCGGCGAGCAGTACTGCCAGCGCCACGATCTTGTCCAACAGCCCGAGGAAATAGAGAGAGCCGTCCTCCGAAATGCCGGGGAAGAACGAGAAGATCGGCCATACCAGGAAACTTTTGTAGACGAGTCCGAGAAAGATCACGAAACCCCCACCGACGAAGAAAATGACCGTCAGCGTCTGCACCAGCAGGTTCCCCAGGGGCGAGGTCTGCGAGCCGGTCAGCGGATCGAGGGAGCTGGCCATGGTGGAGCCGCGCTGGTTGTCGATGAAGAATCCCGTGGACTCGGCGGCCCAGAAAAGGACGGCGGCGCCGAACCCGATGACCAGGCCGAGGACCATTTCCTTGAACATCACGGCCAGACCCCAAACCAGATTCACACCTTCTCCTGGGGCCGTCGCTGCCGCCAGCGGGTAGGCGAACAGGGCCAGATTGAATGCGATGCCGTTGCGGAGCATGCCGCTGACGATTTGGCTGCTGAACACCGGCAGCAGGATGAGGGCCCCCAGGATCCTTGGTATGCAGAAGCTGTAGATCAGCAGAGCCCGGCCGAAGTCCGAGAATTCGTTCATCGCTGGTTGGTCGTCACGCTGCCTGCGTCCGGTCCCGGCCTGCGGCGCACCGTTGACGCGGGTTCGTGGGATGCGGGCACATGGTCATCGCTGCACCGCGTGGAACTCGTTGAAGATCCGAAAGGCGAACTGGAACAATTCCGTGCCGAGCCACTGTGCGGTGAGGAAGATGGTGATGACCACCACGAAAAGCTTGATGCCGAACGACAGCGTTTGCTCCTGGATCTGGGTCAGAGCCTGCATCAGGCTGACCAGGGTGCCGACGGTGGCCGCTGCGATAATTGGCGGGAGCGACAAGTAAAGCACCAGCAGCAGTGCGTTGGTGGCGTATTCGATCACTTGTGCCTGATTCATCTGCGGTCTCCTACTGGTAGGTGAGCACCAAGCCGTGGATGAGGCGTGTCCATCCGTCGAGGAGCACGAACAGCAGCAGTTTGAAGGGCAGCGAGATCGTCATCGGTGAGACCATCATCATCCCCATGGCCAGCAGGATGTTGGATACCACCAAGTCGACTGCGATGAACGGCAGGTAGAGGAGGAACCCGACCTCGAATGCTGTTTTGAGTTCACCGATCGTGAAGGCCGGGATCAGTACCATGATGTCTTCTTTGCTCACACCACTCGAGAACTCCTCGGGCCAGAGCTGGCGTGCGGTATCCACGAAGAACTGCTTGTCGCTGGTGGCTGCGTGTTTGCTGAGGAAGGCACGGTAGGATTGAGTGGCGTCCGTCACCACTGTGGCGAGCTCGGTCGTCGACAAATTCGTCAGGTTTTGATCGGCTAGCTTTAGGTAGGCGTTCATGAACACCGGCGCCATGATGTATATGGTGAGGATCAAGGCGATACCGTGCAGCGCAATGTTGGGGGGAATCTGCTGCACGCCGAGGGCGTTGCGCACCAGGGAGAGGACGATCGCGATCTTGACGAAGGACGTGGCCATCACCGCGATGAAGGGGACCATGCCCACCAACGCCAGGCCGGCGAAGATGAACAGTGGATCCGGCAAGCTATCCACGGTGCGATCCAAATAATGACTTCACCCGTACGGCGAGGCGGTCGTCGATCTGCACCAGTTCGCCGGAGCCGATGACCTGGCGGCCGGAGCGGATGCGCACCTGGCCGTCCGGGATCGATTCCAACTCGATGGTCGAGTCGGGACCCAGCTGACGCAGCTCGGACAGGGGGATCGACAGGCTTCCGAGGTCGAAGTCCAGGCGGATCTCCAGGTCGTCGGCAGCGGGCTGGTCGTCTGCGGAAATCGGTGCTTTTCGATCATCGTCGTCGACCATGGCAGTCTCCAGCAGCCGTTCAACTACAAGGGTGTTGTTTTCCAGGCGTGCTTGAGCGACCGCCCGGCCGGGGAGGCGGAGGATCAAGGTGCTGCCGGGTGGCGGCGTTTCTGGCGGCAGCACCAGGATGTCTCCGCGGGACAGCGCACGCAACTCTTCGACGGTAAGTGCGATATTCGCAACCTCCAGGGCGAGGTCCGACGAGACCGTTGTCTCGTCCAGTCCATTTTCCACCGGATCCATGTCTTGCAGAGCGTCACACAGGGCTGCTGTCACCCGCGCGTCGAGGTAGATGAGACCCTCGGGCAGGCGGGCGGATTCCCAGGCGAGTGATAGGACAGTGGCATCCGTGGGAGGGTCGTCGCCGTCGTCTCGCAGTGTCGCGGAAATGCCGAGTTGGGATGCAATCGCGTCCAATAGGGGGGAGAGCGCGGCCGCCAGAGCTGCCGAACGCAGTGTAGCGGGCAACTCTTCCAGCCGTGGTCCGCCGTCGAGCCACGGACTGCCGAGTCGGGCGACGACGCCTGGTGCGACGGCGATCCACAGGCTGGCATCTCCCGCCCGCAATGGATAATGCTGCAGATCGCTGCGGAGATCCGCTCCGGGCCGCAGTTCCACCACGGCAAGGTCGTCATCGGTCGCGAGCTGCAGCCGCGGGCGACGACTGATCAGCAGGTTGTCGAGCTTGGCCTGGAGGCCGGAAACTTGTGGGAATCGCGCAGCTTGGACCTGGTTCATTGGCTCGGCGAGTGCTCAGTCTTCGGGCTTCCATTCTTGATACAGGTCGCGCCTGTTTCGGGAGCGGCCATCGGCGTTGTCCCCCCCGTCGGCGCCCGACTCGGTGGTCACGCTGACTCGTACGGGTGCGTGCACCCGCGCGGTGACCGCCTGCTGAAGGCCCTCGGCGTGGGACTGCAGTTGCTGGGCGATCGCCGGGTTCGGCGCGGACAGGCGGATGCTGATCTCCCCATGAGCGCGGTTGACGGTGATCTCCGTACCCCGGAAGGCCGGGCCGTCAAGACGTATACGTATCTCGGACCCGGTGGCGGACGAGGGTTCCATGACCAAAATCCGATCTGCGATCCGGGCCGCGAGTTCGGAGATCCCTTCCGCACCCGCCGGCCGCTGGGGCTGCACCTCACCCGCCTCTCCCAAGATGTTGCGCAGGATTCGATCACCGGCGATGTCCGTTGCAGCCGTCGCACCGGCTTCCGCTTCACGCTTCGTCCCTTTTCGGTCCCCGGATTCGCTCGAAGATCCCTGTTCTCCCTCTTCCTTGCTCTGCGCGGGGGAACGTTCGTCGGGCCGCGCGGATGGGGCGTCGCCGCCGGCGTTGCCATTCCCGGTCTGCCGCTCACCGCCGTCGGCGGAATCCGGATTCAGCAACTCGGAGAAGCGCTGGCTGTCCTGTGTCCCGATCGCGGCGTCGGCCGCAGTCCGTGTCGATTCCGGTGGGAAGGGATTGATCCGCCCGGGTCCCGAGTCGTCGATCTTGGTCATGCTGGCGGCCTCATGGTTGCCGATAACTGGCGCTCACCTGCTCCTCGACCTCGTTCTCTTCGCGCCGCGCCTGTTCGCGCCGTTCGGCTTCGTTCTGGATCTTGATGAATTCCCGGAACTTCTCCAACTCGCGCACGCTCTCCGAATGCTTGGCGCGCGCGTCCTGGAGGTCCGCGCGGGCCTGCTCGACCTGGCGATTCGCCTCCACTACGCGGGTCTCCATTTCCGCCTCGTGCTCGCGCATGGCGGATACCCGCTGGTTCATCTCCTCCAACTCCCGCAGACCCACGGCACGCCCCCGGAGGTCGTCGAACAGCTGCTTCTCCCGCGCCAGGCGGCGCACGTGGAAGGTCTCCCGCTCCTGGCGCACGCGTTCTGCGTCCGCGGTGCGCTCGTCCAACGTCCGGTGGCGGCGGGTGACCTCTGTCGAGGCGCCTTGCTCGCGGAAATCCTTGATGCGCAGCAGATCCTCGTACATGTTCTCGTGCGTGGTCGCCAGAGTTTAAACCAGCCGCTCCAGAGCGGCCACGGTGTCCTCGAACACCGCTTGTTCCTGCGTCTTCTGGCGCAGGAAGCCGTTGATGGCGTCCCGCTTGGCCAAGGCCTCGTCGGCGAGGGCGTCGCTGCCCGGCTTGTACTCGCCGATCTTCACCAGGAGCTCCACCTCGGCGTACTTTGCCAGCAGTTCCCGGGCCCGATTGGCGGCCTTTTTGTGCTCCGGTGGCACGATGGCGTTCATGACCCGGCTCACACTCTCCAACACGTCGATGGCCGGGTAGTGATTGCCGGCCGCCAGCTTGCGCGACAGGATGATGTGTCCGTCGAGGATCGATCGGGTCTCATCGGCCACCGGCTCGGTCATGTCGTCACCCTCCACCAGAACAGTGTACAGGGCGGTGATGAAGCCCGTGTCCGATTGGCCCGCTCGCTCCATCAAGCGGGGCAGGGTCGCGAACACCGAGGGTGGGAATCCGCGGCGCGTCGGTGGTTCGCCCGCGGCGAGGCCAATTTCACGCTGGGCTCGGGCGAAACGGGTGACCGAGTCCATAAGCAGCAGCACGCGTTTCCCTTGGTCGCGAAAGTACTCCGCGATCGAGGTGGAGACGTAGGCCGCCTTGGCCCTTTCCATCGAGGGCCGGTCGGATGTGGCCACGACGATCACGGACTTTGCGGCGCCCTCGGGGCCCAGATCATGCTCGATGAATTCGCGCACCTCACGGCCCCGCTCGCCGATCAGAGCAAGTACCGTTACGTCCACGTCCGCGCCCTTCACGAGCATCGAGAGTAGGGTGCTCTTGCCACCGCCGGCGGCGGCGAAGATCCCCATGCGCTGGCCTTCACCACAGGTCAGGAAACCGTCGATGGCGCGCACGCCTAGCGCCATCGACGTACTGATGATGTTGCGCGACAGGGGATCCGGGGCGTCGCGGTAGACCGGGTAGTGCTCGGCCGCCTCTAGCGCACCTTTGGAGGCGGAGTCGAGCGGACGGCCCATTCCGTCCACTACGCGGCCGAGCAGACCCGGGCCGACGGGGATCATGTGCATACGCCCGGTCGGGACTACCTCGGTGGCCGTCGAGACGCCGTACATCTCACCCATCGGCGTGAGCAGGGCCTCTTGGCCGCTGAAGCCCACGACCTCGGCGTCGAGCGTGAATCCGTCTGCCGGGTTGCGCAGGATGCAAAGCTCCCCGACCCGGGCGTTCGGGGCGACGGCCTTTATGATGGTCCCGGTAACCTCGGTTACCCTCCCACGGATGCCAAGGAGCTGCGTGTCTTCCACTACCCGCTCCAGGGAGTCGGTGATGTAACGAAGGCCGTGATGCCCGTCATGGAATGGGATGGAACTCATGGGGTTTGCTAACTTGAAAGCGTCGCGAGCGCCTGCTCGGCGTCGCCGGCGATGGTGATAAAGCGGTCAAACCCAGTCACGGCGAGCACTCCCATGACGTCGTCGTTTACCCCGCAAAGCAGGAAGCGGCGTTCGCTGCCTCGCAGTGCCTTGACGGTCGACAGCATGACCCGGAGCCCGGCGCTGCTCACGTAGTCCGTGCCGGCGAGGTCGAGCACGATGGAGGTGCCGCCGTTCGCGGTCAGTCGCTCCAGCCATTTCTCCAACTGGGGGGAGCTGCTGCTATCGAGAGGTCCGTGGGTACTCACCAGGGTTGCCCGTTCAAGGATTTGTTCGTTGATCTGCACGGAAATACGTCCAATTCGGCGATACTCGTACGGAGCTCATCAAGGGAACTCTAGCTCGAATCGTCGCTTTCCGTGGCCTCGGGATGGCACGGTGCGATGAATTCCGATCGGTTCATGGCCCGTTCCCCCGGGGGGCGTGCCGGTGATTTCAGCGCCCGGTTGCGGCCCACCTACCCGGCCGGCCAACGGGCCTGGCGCCGGACCTCCCGGATCACCGGCAGCGCATGCTCCAACAATGTGCTGCAGGGCCAAGCAGAGATGCGGAATGGGATTGCCGGGTTCCGTTCCGGACCCCGAGCGAGCCGACATGTTCCCCCGCGTTCTCATCACCTACACTCTTGGCGAGGTTCTTGAGGAACGCGACTTCAAAGGATCCGCTCCGGGAGGCGTCATGGCATGGCCCGTCCACCCACGGCGCCGCTGAATCTGCGTCTGGTCCTGACCAACGACCGCGCCCGGATCCGCGAGGCTGCGGCTGAGGTCGGCCGTGCGTTGGACGTCGCCGGGATTCGCGCGCGGGAAACACATGATCTGCTGGTCTGTATGGACGAAGTGCTGAGCAACGTGATCGCCCACGGGTTCCCCGACGGTGGTGAGCATGTGCTCGAGCTCGCGGTGAGCCAGACCGGTGATCTGGTTCGGATGGAGGTGACCGACGACGGCATTGCATTCGACCCCCTGGCGCCGCAGGCGGAACCGGCAGGCTCGCCGCTGGAACGGGAACCCGGCCACCAGGGGCTGGTCATTCTTCATGCACTGGCCGACCGCCTGGAGTACCGTCGGGAAGCCGGACGCAACCGACTGATCGTGGACATGCGAATCCGCGCGTCCGGCGGCGCGGGTTCCCGGGGGCAGAAATCAGGTGACAGATAGAGTTCGAACAGGTCCCACAGGTGTGGCCGGCTCTGGAGGTTCCATCGGAAGCCAGTCCATGCAGAGCCCGCTCGAAGGCAACTACCGGGGCGAGCAGGTTGCCGCGATCCCGGATGAGTCGTCCCTGGTCGAGGATGCGCTTGAAGAACTGACGGAAACCGCGGAGGAGGGACAGGAAAAGGACCTTGCGGAGCGCGACGTAGAGGAAGGCAGGTTGGCGGACCAACTCAACCTCGTCCTCAACGTCAAGCGCGTGCAGGAGCTGATGGACCAGCTGGGGGATCTGAACAATAAGGAACTCCGCCGGGTCGTTGCCATCCTCATGCGCCTTCGCCACGCCAATTCCCACCGACTTGGGGAGCGCGCCCGGCAGGAGTTCAAAGACCCTGCGCATCAGTACGCGGCACTGACCGCCTTGGTCGAGGGCCTGAAGGCAAGGGGTGCGCAGGGCGAACGGATTCGCATCGCGGAGGGGGCACTGCAACAGCTGATGAAGGACCACGGCCCCGAGGTGCGGGCCGCGTTGAACATCTCCGCCGCGGCAACCGAGGCGGCTGGCGAGGGTCTGGGCACGGTCGGTGACCTGCGCGGGACGTATAAGGACGCGGTGCTGGATTATCAGGGGATCTCGCAGGCGTTCTCCGCGCTGGAGGACAAGTACGGCGCGGACGGATTGCCCGCGGCCTTGAAGTTCCTTGTCAGCGCCCTGGCGGCGGACATGGGTGCGTCCGGTAGCTCTATCGACAAACCCAAGCTGCAGGCGGTGATCGACGACATGTACCGGCTGGAGTTGCTTGGTGGTCTGATAGAGCGCTGCGACGGGCTGCTGAAGCGGGTGCGAGGCGATACGGTCGACGTCGCGCCCGGTGGCGCGGCGCTGCTGAAAGAGCTGCTGGATCTGATGCAGAACAAGTGGCTGCGTCCCGAACAGGTGAGCCCGATTCCTGGGCGCATGGGCGTGCAGGCCATGGATAGAGAGATCGCGTTTCTGCGCGAGTTCAAGGAACTGGCACGGCTGGTGCCACTCAAGGCTTACGCCGATCTGCAGCAACGCGACGGTCTGGTTGACGCCGTGCAGTTTGCCATGGATCAGGCAATCGAACGCGAGGAAGAGGAGGGAAGCGATTGAACACCAACCAGGAGGTGGTCGCCGAACTCGGTCGCAGCCTCGGGATCGAGGGGCTGGCGATGCCCGAGGGCCGCCCGCTGGCGCTGCGTTTTGACCGCCGCGGGAGCCTTTACGTGGAAGACCGCGATGAGATACTGCTGGTTTACTTGGCGCGCGATATCGATTTGGGCGCCGACCGGGCCGCTGTTCTGGAGAAGGCGCTCGGCCTCTGCCACTATAGCCAGGGTCTGGCGTACCCCGTGCATCCAGGTCTGCGCGCGGAACGCACGCTGGTTTTTCTGGTCCGCTTGCCGTCCGAGCAGGTCACCCTCCCGGAAATCGAGCGGGTACTGGAGCTGCTAAGCGACCTTCACGAGAAGGTGCGAGCCTGATGCGGCCCGCGCGCGATACAGGCAAAGCATCGGAGACCCCTTTGTTATGACAGACAAGATCGGTGGTTTCAGGCCGGAGCTGGGACTCGAGTACGTGGAACGCTACGAGAAGCGGCGCGCCGAATTGCCTCACCAAGCTCCGGTAGAGCTGACCGGTGGTCAGGTTCGCCATCGTGTCAAGGAGTTGTTTCCGGATTCTGGTCTGGAGCGGAAGGCACGCGCCTTTGTGAGCCCGCGCCCATCGGATCCGTCGGTACTGGCGCCCACCCGGTTCGAGTCCCTGGTACGCGAGGCTGCCGAGGCATTGAGGCGCGACCTGGCGCCTTCGAACAATCCGGCCCGCAGGGCGTTGGGGGATCTGCTGGACGGGGAGCTGGCATTGCGTGACCTGCTTCATCATTACCGCAACGCATTGCTGGGCGTCTGATACTTGCGCTGGAACCATGCATCTGTGGACTGATCAACAGCGCGAGGCATTGTTGCTTCTGGCCGACATGTTCATCGGCCAGGGGCAGTTGGAAAAGGCGCGGGTTGTGCTGGAGGGGTTGGACGATATTGAGCCCGACCGGCGCGAGGTAATCAAGGCCCTGAGCCTTGCTTACCTGCGAGCAGGCCGCCATGAAGATGCCCTAGCAGCTACAGAACGCTTCCTGCGGCTGTCGGCAGTAGATCCCTCTACGTCTCCCATTCTCCTGATCCGGGGACGTGCCCTGATCGGAATGGGCCGCGACGATGAAGCCAGAGAGAGCTTCGCCCGGTATCTCGAGTTGAGCGAGGACCGATAATGTTGGATGCCGCCCAGTCCCTGCTGATCAGGGTCACCCGCCGAGCGGACGTGATGCTGGCAGTGCTGGTCGTGGCGATCATTTTCATGATCGTGTTGCCGCTTCCGACCTGGTTGGTGGATTCGCTCATCGCCACCAACATGACCATTGGCATCGTGCTGCTGATGATCGCTGTCTACATTCCTTCTCCACTGGCATTTTCCGCTTTCCCGGCGGTACTCCTTATTACCACACTGTTCCGTCTTGCGTTGGCCATTACCACTACGCGCCTGATCCTGCTGCAGGCGGACGCCGGCGACATCATCTTCGCATTCGGCAACTTCGTGGTTGCCGGCAATTTTGCGGTGGGCGCGGTCATCTTCCTCATCATCACCATTGTCCAGTTCATGGTCATCACAAAGGGGGCAGAACGCGTTGCGGAGGTTGGGGCAAGGTTTTCCCTGGACGCCATGCCAGGCAAGCAGATGAGCATCGACGGGGACATGAGAGCCGGGCTGATCGACATGCAAGAGGCGCGGCGTCGCCGTGGCAACGTCGAGAAGGAGAGTCAGCTGTATGGCTCGATGGACGGCGCCATGAAGTTCGTCAAGGGCGACGCCGTAGCTGGGCTGATCATCACCGCGGTGAACATCATCGGCGGTATCTCGATCGGCACGCTGCAGCGCGGCATGTCTGCAGAAGAGGCAGTGTCTACCTATTCCATCCTGACCATCGGAGACGGTCTGGTTGCACAGATACCGGCCCTTCTCATCGCCATCACGGCCGGGGTCATCGTCACCCGGGTCACCACGGAGGAGTCCACCAACCTTGGGGCCGACATTGGCTCCCAGGTGCTCGCCCAACCGAGGGCTTTGCTCATTGGGGGCATACTGATGTTCGGCTTTGCGCTGGTACCCGGTTTTCCCAGCGCCGTGTTCGTGGCGCTGGGGATCTTTCTGGCAGGTATCGGGTACACGTTGCTGAACATGAACCAGCGTCCATCTGCGGAAGACAGGTCGCAGGTGGCGGCTTTTGCGCCGGCTGGGCAGGGGGAGAGGGCGGCTCGCCCCGGATCCACCGAGGGGGACGAGTTTTCCCTGACTGTGCCGCTTCTGATGGACGTCGCAGGGTCCCTGGAACAGACGGTGCACGCCAGCGCATTGAACGACGAGCTCGTCAAGGTCCGCCAGGCCCTCTACCTGGACCTGGGCGTGCCATTTCCGGGCATACACCTCCGCTACAACGCCAACCTGGATGCTGACACCTACCAGATCCTGGTGCAGGAGACCCCAATGAGCCAGGGCCGGCTCAGGCCCGGCTACCTGTTTTCCCGCGAGGATGAAGACAATCTACGCATGCTCGGCGTCCGGTACGAAAAGGATGACCCCTTTCTCCCTGGGGTTCCAACCATCTGGGTCGCAGACCGCTACCGCGATCCGATGAAGCGGGCGGGGCTGGCCTATCTGGACGCGCCCCAGGTACTTACGTTTCACCTTTCGTTTGTGCTCAGAAAGTACGCCGAGGACTTTGTCGGCATTCAGGAAACCCGTTACCTATTGAGCGAAATGGAGGGTGGATTCGCTGAACTGGTCAGGGAGGTTCAGCGCGTTCTGCCTATCCAGAAGATCACCGAGGTGTTTCAGCGACTGGTCTCCGAGGAGATATCCATCCGCAACCTGCGTACCATTCTCGAGGCTTTGGTTGAGTGGGGACAGAAAGAAAAGGATACGGTGTTGCTCACCGAATATATCCGAGGCAGCCTCAAGCGTTACATCAGCTACAAGTACAGCAGCGGCCAGAACCTGCTGCCTGCATTCCTCGTTTCGCCGGACGTGGAGGACATGATCCGCGATGGTATCCGTCAAACGTCGGCGGGCAGCTACCTGGCCCTGGACCCGGATGTTACGCGGCGGTTTGTCTCCCAGGTGCAGCAGTCCGTGGGTCAGCTGGGTCCGGGACGAAGCCGGCCTGTGCTGGTGGTGTCCATGGATATCCGCCGTTACGTGCGAAAACTCATCGAGATGGACCTCTACGAACTACCGGTACTCTCGTATCAGGAACTCACCCAGGAGATATCCGTGCAGCCGCTGGAGAAAATCAGTATGTAGCGGTGACGGCGCCAGTACCGATGTGCCGGATTTCAAACCGCTCAGGAACCGAATCCGCGGGATAACTGACACGGCACGGCAACCGTTGAATCGCCAACGGGTGCGGTGGCTGATACGCCAGTCGGGATCTCGCCAACCGAAGTTGCGTCGACCCATAAACCGAACCGAGGCACACAGGAAAGTTTGTCCGCATAGATTTCAGACGGTTTAGGGCCTCTTCGCACTACGTACACACCGGCGTTGCTGCGTGCAGTGTGAACATGCCCTATCCCGGAAGCGGTGAGGTTTGGATTGCGGACGCGCAGCCACACGCCCTGTGTGGACCGGTCGAGCTTGGGTGTGGACTTCCCTGCAATGCTTGGACACATGCCGGGTGGCAACGCCCAGCCTGGACGACGCGCGCCAGGTGCGGTTTACTTTGTCCCGCAAGCACCAGTTGGGATGGTTCAGACGCGCATGAGGATTTCACTTGTGTGGCGATCTAAACCCAGGGGCCCATCGCACTCGGTTCCGAGAACACCATGGCCACATGCTCGATCCGTCTGACTAACGATATTTCGTACCTTCCAGCCGCTTTGGCCTTTCTGCGTCAAGTGAGCGAAAAATGTGGCTTCGAAAGGCATGACCAGATCCAGATCGAACTCGCGATGGAGGAAATCATCGCGTTGGTGATGAGGAATGCGTTCCCGAATGGTGAGGAAGCGGAGTTCGAAATTCACATCACCGATGACGGCGGCGGCATCACGGTCGCCGTGTGCGACCAGGGGCTCCCCTGGGATCTCCGCCTGGAACCGGATTTTCATCCTGACTCCGATCTCAGCCATCAGACCGGTGACGGTCTGTCGCGATTCCTGGTCGAGCAGTTCACCGATCGGTTTGACTTCATCAACCGAGGAAGAGATGGCAAAGAAACCCGCTTTTCAAGATTTCTGCGCAAAGGTCTCGTGGGAGACGGCGAGGCTGTTGCCCCCGATCCAGCGCCTTTGCCGGAACAGAAGGGCCGGCCCGATCTTGATTTTTTGATCCGCTTGGCACGTCCTGACGAGTCGATTGAAATAGCTCGTACCGTTTACGATTGCTACGGCTATTCCTATGCGGGTGACTACGTTTATTACCCAGAACGTATCACTGCGATGAACAGCAGTGGCACCCTGCGTTCCGCAGTAGCCGTGGTGAAGCAGACCGACGAAATCGGAGGACACTTTGCGTTGGTCTTCCGTGATCACCTCCCGCCGGAGATCGGCGTGGCGGTGACCAAGCAGAAGTATCGTGGTTATGGCTTTGCTCTGGGTTTGGCAGAGTTTCTTGAAGGAGAAGCCGCGAAGCTAAGTCACAAGGGTCTGCAGGTCAAAGCGGTTACCAGCCACCCCTACACGCAGAGATTCTGCGCTAGGCTCGGCTATGTCGCTACCGGATTCCTGCTGTTGCATTCGCCCAAGAGTCTTTCGTTCAAGGGCATTCGTGACCACCTCGCTCAGCGCAACTCCGACATATTGGGCTTCAAGTATCTTGAGCCGCCGGAGGCGCGATCCCGTTACCTTCCTGAACGGCACAAGGGCTTTCTCACTGCTATCTACGAACGATTAGGGGTGACACTGATCGGAAACGACGCCGCATGCGCGCCCGAAGGCGAAACATTGTTTCACGTATCCGTTGACAGCATTCGATCATTGTCGGAAATACACGTGACGCGGCTGGGCGCTGATTTTGGTGATGCCCTGAAGAAAGAGCTTCGCAGAGTGCGCCACGACGAGACAAGGGTTGTCGAACTATATTTGGCATTGCATGATCCCGCGGCGCCGACCTGCGTGGCGGAGGCGGAAAAGCTCGGCTTCTTTGTTACCGCATTGCTACCCGAGGCCCTGGGTGGCGATGCTCTGGTCATGCAGTACATGAATGGCGTTCAAGTCGAATACGATGACTTGGTAATTGACCGGGAAGAAACACGGCAATTGCTCGGCTACATCGCCACACTCGATCCGTCGAACTGCTAAGGACTGTCTCACGATCACGAACCGGGTGCCATCGCCTGCGCTTGCGCGGCGCCAAAGTTCGGCGATGGACATTGAGCGCGTATCCGGACACACCCCGGCCGATCGGCTGCGTCGCAAGCCGAATCCTTCCCACGAGGTCTTCGAATTCATCGTGACATCTCAAGACGGTCTTCCGTCGGTACATTCCGCGGAAGCGTTGTCTGAACTGCAAAATGCACCATCGCCGCTTCCGGCGGTGGTGCAGAGTCTCGGTGCGGCGCGTAGTTGGACGGCGGGCCCTCTCCGACGGCAAGTTTGCGAACCGGCCGGTCTGTGACCTTCTGTTGCGTGTGGTTCCATGCCCGCCAGGTAGGCCGGCAGATACGAAGCCACCATGGGGTTTTCGGCGTCGACCGTCGCGTGGCATGTTGAATGGCTATGGACCCGTTCACTCGGCAATCCTGGACGGAACATCGGAATCGGCGGGTGTCCTATAATTGTGCATGTCCTTGGCCGGCAATTGAGACGAGGATATTGGAAGGTGCGCCTTCGAGATTTGCCCCCCGCCAATCGAAGGAGAGCAAATCGCCCTGACCGCCGGCTACCTACGGGGCGGGTTCAGGGAAGGGTCGGTGCCTGCTAGGCAATCGACGTTCTCGGGTTTCGCAGTTAAGTGCAGCGGCTCCTGGGTGACGTGTTCAGCAATGGGGCCGCGGTATGGCGGCGTATGGACTCGTTGGGAGGGGGCGGCGATGCCCGGGACAGGACCAGATGCTGTTTCCAACGCAGGGGCGACGCGACGGGCCGAGCAGGTCCATGGCGGCGACAGCCTGGCTGCGCCATCAACCGGACGATTGGACGTTGACGGTCGCGTGCTCGCCGTCGCCCAGGCTCATCAACATCTTGACGTCATGCCGCTTCTCTCCGCATCGGGCGGTGGCGCGGACGAGATGCCGGCGCCGCTTGAGCGGCGGTTCAATGCGCGCCAGATCACGCTGAGTTCTCCCCATGACAAGGGGACCGGCGCCAAGGCCACCGGTATCGGAGTTTTTCTCGCCGGCGTCGGTGCGGCCGCCGGTACCGGCGCGATGTATGGCGCGGGTTTTCTCGGTGGCGCCGGTACCATTGCTTTTTTCGGTCTCGGTACGGTCGGCGGCTTGTTGGCCGGTGCAATTATCGGAGGCGTCGTTGGTGCCGTGGTAGGCGTGGGCGCCGGCGTAGCGCGGTACCGCGCCGGAGAGGCCGAGGACAGGGCGGGTCGACACCTCGATCGGGCAACGACGGCGTTGGAAGACAGGCTCGGCGGTTTCACCAGCGCGCAAAAACGGAAACTGGAAAGTGTTTCCCGCGCGCAATGGCAGCGATTGCTGCACGTGAGCCTGCGGGACGTTTCACCGAAATCAAGTCGACAGGCTATCCGGGAGGCCGTGGTTGAAGAACTCGCTAACAACGGGCTTGACGCGGCAAAGCGGCTCCGCGCGGCGCTGATCGCCACCTATATCAACCCCAGCCAGGTTCCCGACCGGGCGCTGTGCGAGAAGATGCAGTCCACTTCGATGATGGTGGCTATGGCCCAGGGGACCTACGCCGGCAAGCAATTCAAGAACGAGTTGCTGAAGGTCGTGATGGATCCGCTGCGCAATCTCAACGCTGAACTGGACGCCGTCCGCCAACGCTATCAGTCTGCGACCCACGAAGATGCGCCGCGACGGGAAAGGACGCCGTCGGCCGTGATGCCGACGGCCGAGCCGTCGCCGCAGAGGGATGAAAGGACGGACGTCGAACATCTTGATTGGGAAGCGTCCGGGCGTGACATCGACGCGTTCGACGACGGCTATGACGGCATGAGCGATGCTGAGACCTATGTCGAAAGCGACGCAGAGCTCTATGCCGACGCGACCAATGAAGATGAGTTCGACGACGCGGTCCATCCTCTGGCCGATGCATATCCCAATGACGAGGTTCCTGCCTATCTGTGCGGCATCGATCCACTTCAGGTGAAAGATGCGGACATTGCGAGGGGGATGGACGTCCGGCGGGAGGCCCACAAACTCGAACATGAACTTGGCTATAAGCGCGTGCCGACAGATTCCGCCGGTACCTTGTGGCAGCCCAACAACGACGCGCTGCAGCAGGAGGTCAACAAACTTTCGGAAACCTTGCTCGGCATGCGGAGCGAGGAGGTCGCCACGACGATCATCAATGGGCTTTACGGCGGTTTGAAAGGCAGCAAGAAGGACTACCACGTGGTCATGGGTTATAAGCAGGACGCGAATAAGAATGGCCAGATCGTGATCGGCGTGTTGCATCCTGCGTTCGCGAACCTCGTCATGACGGTTTCCGAGAAGGGCGTGGTCGATGTCGAGGTCATCAATTTGGCGCGTGAAAGCCGCGGACAGGGCGCGCTGAACGGCCTGATGGCGGAATTGGCAACACAACCCGGCGTCGACAAGGTGCGTTTCGATGCGGGAATGCAACTCGGCGGCTACGTCTGGGCCAAGTTCGGTGCGGTTCCGACGGACCTGGAGGCAACGACACCGGACAGCCGAAGCTTTGCGTACAACCAGATGTTGCGTGCCGGCTGGTTGGTTGTCTCTCGCCTTTCCTTCGGCGGCGACGAGGCCGGGCGTGACGCCCTGAAGAAGGTGTTGATCGAGGCCGATGCGAAGTTGGCTCAAAGTGGTGCCGCGAGCGGCGGTCCGGATGCGCGGGATTTTTGGACACTGGTAGATTGCGACGTGAAGCTGCCCGTCAGCGCTGTCCGGGATCTGCAACAGGCGGCGCGATTGCAACAGTTCGGCACCAATCTCGATAACGTCGACGGTGGCGTGCTCGACTACAGTGAACGCAAAGAGGGCGGCTACATAAAGGCAGGCAAGTTGCTCTCACTGGCGGCACCGATCTACAACGCAGAGCTGCAACTGAAGACGACAGACCAGAGACCGACAATGGCCGGCAACCGTTTTTATCATTATCTCACCGAACGCGCGAAGACGAAGAACATCGTCGAACGCAATGCCATCTTGGACCGGTTCAAGGGCCTGAAGACCTGACCGCGTCGGTGGCGGGGCATGCCAATGAATGAGCTGCAAGCGGACGATGCGTTGGAGCAACGGATCGCCGGATTGGAAGACGCGGTCCCGGACCGCGACGAGGTCGAGGCGGTGCTGGCTGCATTTGCCGCGCGCAACGATCTGGCACCGCTTCTGTTCGACGCAGAGGGTGAAATCGCGTTCGGCGTCGGGGATGACATGGACCTGCATCTCGTCCACGTGCCGTCTTTTCCAGGGGTGATGGCGGTGGTCACCCTGCCCAAGGAGATTGCTGCTCGGGATGACCTTTCCCGAGACTTGCTAAAGGCGAACCTGTCATGGGCGACGACCGGTGGCGGCACTTTCGGACGCCTGCCGGAATCCGGGGACTACGTCTTTTGCCAATTGATTCCGCTTACCACCGGTGACGACGTGGCATTCGAGGCCGATCTCCTTGCATTCGCCGAGAGGGCTCAGGATTGGCTGGAGAGAATCGAGCTTGCCCTGGATCTTGATCCGGCGGAGCCGCCGGATGCAATACGATCCAGGCCGGAAACCCCGATACCCTATGCCTGAGGGTGCCGTGAACGGCCCAATGAGGAACCTGACATGTCCCGCCGAGACTATGCCGAAACGATTGTCAGAGAGGTCTGCGAGACTTTGGGCATCGCGGGACTGGGTCTTGACGACAACGGTTTGTTGAGCCTGACGTTCGGTGATGTACTCGTGACGGTCGGTTACTCTGAGTCACCGATCGAGCAGGTATCGGTCTACGTGGATCTCGGTGCGATACCGGACGATCGGAAGGGTATCGCCGACCTGTTGCTCGAAGTCAATCTGCAGAGTTGGCTGCAGCAGTGCATGACGATCGGACTTGATCCTGGCGGTGCGCGGGTGGTTGGTTGGAACCTGGTGCCACTGGTCGAATTGAAGGCCCCTGCCCTGGAAGCGGTCTTGCGGACAATGCTGCAGGCAGCGCCCGGGATCCGCTCCATGCTCGAGACACCTGGCCCATCATCCGGTGCGGCGGACAGCCCCAAAGGTTCGGTGCATCGTGGGACCGCAGTCAAGGCTTGATACCCTGATTCGCTGCTGCAGGTATTCGGCGTCGCGGCCAAATCGTGGGCTCTGTACTACATTGCTCGATATGAGCGCTGCAAGGGTTTGGACGTGATCGGGTGGACAGGGTGTTGCGAGCCCGCTGTTGGGCTGTCCCCGCTGTGGGGACGTTTCGAGTGACGGTTTTGTGTTGTCACAGGCTGTGCCTCTTCGATGAGGGTGCCAAGGCGATCGCAGGTGGCCTGCGGACCGCCGTTATCGGATCCGTGGGACACGACCTAAAAGGAGCATTGGACAAGACGCGCTGCAGCTTGCGGCCGATCTTCCGGTTCGGGGAATCATGAAGCGGGTTATCGTCGACCAAGATTGTGATCGAGGGAGATTTGCCTTCATCCGCGGTTGGGTGGGGTCGGATAGTTTTTTCTTCTCAGGGCTGCGGCAGATCCACTGCAGATGGGACGACGGCGTCGTCCATGCCCGCTGGAACCCTGTCGGCGCATGCCTTCCCTCTCGCGAGTTGCCAGGTCCTCGGTGATGTCGAAAGGCAACGTGTTCGATGCGGTCCCCGCGCTGCTCGATTCAGAGGTCTTTGACGATATCGTCACCTCGGACAACGTAAGGATCGAGCGCATAGTATCGAAAGGCCATACGTCGCCGGATACCGGCTGGTACGATCAAAACGAGAACGAGTGGGTGATGGTCTTGCAGGGTCGCGGCAGCATTGCCTTCGACGACGGCACTGAAGTGTCGCTTGGCAAAGGGGACTACGTAACCATTCGTGCCCACCGGCGCCACAAGGTGACGTGGACGGATCCAGATGCGGCGACGTTGTGGCTGGCGGTGTTTTACCAGTAAGCCCGCTGCCGATCTTGGCATGTGGCTGTAGTGGCTACTGGAAATCATTACCCGCACTCAGTCGAACGTCTTGCGGACGAGCCGGAAACGAATGGAGGACGAGGATATGGAAGCCTTGATCTTGCCTGGGATCTTGAATTCGGGCCCGGATCACTGGCAGACGCATTGGGAGCGGCAGCATCCTTCGTTTGTTCGTATCCGTCACCGGGATTGGGTTCGCCCTGTCTGCGACGAATGGGTAGAAGCGCTGGAATCTACCCTGTCAATGTCTGCTGGTAGCGATGTGGTGTTGGTCGCTCACAGTCTCGGCTGCGACCTGGTACCCCATTGGGCGGAGCGCACCGGGAAACGAATCAAGGGCGCCTTGCTGGTCGCCCCGCCCGATCCCGATAACCCGAATTTTCCGGCGGATGCGGTGGGATTTGCCCCTTTGCCGCTGAAACAGCTGCCTTTCCCGAGCATCGTGGTCGCGAGTGAGAATGATCCCTATGGGACTCTGGAGTTTGCCTCGCGGATGGCGAGCGCCTGGGGTAGTCACTTCGTCAATGTTGGGCCATTGGGGCACATCAACGCCGACAGTGGTCTCGGCGAATGGCGAGATGGCCTGGTCTTGTATCGCCGACTGGCCGACTGGTCATCCGTTCCAAACTCTACACCCGAGTGATGTGGTGTGCCTGGTGGCTCGAGGAATGGTGCAGGCCCGTCGTGGGACTCAGCTTGACGTGTAGTGGCATCACACTTCATCGAACACCAAAGACAAACTCACGGAGCGAGAACGTCCGATCTAAAAGGTTTCGTCGGTCGACTCATGGAGCCCAAGCGATCAAAGCCGCTGGCGTGTTCCGGTGTGTGTGAGCAGGACCGTGCGTGCAACCCTGGCCGGAGGAAAACCAGCGACTCTTTCTTGTGCGTAACATCGCTTTGTGGCGTTGAAGTTGCTCGGGTTCAGGCGTACGGTCAAGGCGTTGAGACACGATCACGAAGCTCGACCGAAACCGGTGCCGGAACGGTCGACTGACCATGAGTCGCTGTTCGCGTTGGTCATGCGTGGGAAGGCAGAGCAGTGGGTTGTGCGCGCGGGCGCGCCCCGGATGCAGGCGTATCGTGCGCCCAGTGCTTCGGTTGCGGGTCGGTATCCAACATTGGTCCGCACTAATGCGGCTGCCTATGACACGGATATAACCAGAGACTTCGTGGAGAATTGCCAATGACTAGTTCATTCACTTCACTTCATTTGACGTTTCGCCAGTATGTGATTTTGCCGATCGCGTTGGCAATGTTCTGCATGTCGGGTAGGTCCGTCGCATTTCATGCCGAACCAGTCCAGGTGGACGTATTGGCCAAGTCCGAGGCGAGTTGGAACGGTCAGGAATTGCCGGCGTACCCGCAAGGCAGACCGGAAGTGACAATTCTCAAGATTACGGTGCCGCCGCACACCCGCTTGGCTTGGCATCGGCATACGGTGATCAACGCGGGTGTCCTGCTGTCGGGCGCGTTGACCGTCGAAACTGAGGATGGCCAGATATTGCGTCTTGTGGCCGGTGAGTCCATTGTCGAGGTTGTCGGCAAGTTGCACTTCGGTCGGAACGATGGTGACGAGCCGGCGGAGATCATCGTGTTCTATGCGGGTATCAAAGGTGAACCCGTCACGATAAAGATGCCCGATGATGCTGCAGCGAGGCACTGATCCGGTGTCTTTCTTTGCGGTCGCGGGGCTTGATGCAGTGGAGTAAATTCATCGGTACCGCATC
Organism: Chromatiaceae bacterium; assembly: GCA_024235395.1. Taxonomy (NCBI): domain Bacteria; kingdom Pseudomonadati; phylum Pseudomonadota; class Gammaproteobacteria; order Chromatiales; family Chromatiaceae; species Chromatiaceae bacterium. The sequence continues at coordinate 302,180 of JACKMK010000004.1, read as the reverse complement.
GAATCGACCTGGCGTGATTCGACACCATGTTCGTGCAGACGTGAAACCCGCCGATTTCCGAACCGCCGCCGTTCGATTGTAGCGTTCCATTGGTCTCAAATCCCCGTAGACAACGAGACAGGTAGACTGAATTTCCGGCGATACGCGCTGGGTGTCAAACCGGTGATCCGCTTGAAAAGGCGGTTGTAGAAGGCGACGTCCTCGTAACCCACCTTCCAACTGATCGCGTCGACGGATAACTTGCCCTCCTCAAGAAGTTCTTTCGCGCGATCGATTCGGCGACGCTGGACCTATGCCGGCGGTGTGTACCCCGTGGCCTGTTTGAAGCGTACCGGGCCACCCGGTGGCGAGATTCGGCCCGGTTGGGACCTGATCCCTGGGGCGCGCGGTTGTACGCCGCAGGCCTGCGCGTTTCGCGACCACTACGCGGAACTCGCGGCGTTGGGTGTCAATCACGTGTATGGTTTGTCGACCCAGGACACCGCCTGTCAACGCGAGGTCGTCAAACGTCTGCACCTGCCGTTTCCGCTGCTGTCGGATGCCGAAAATGCGCTGACCGATGCGGTGGACCTGCCGACCTTGTAGTGGGAAGGAACGCGGCTGCTGAAGCAGTGCACGCTCATCATCTTGGCTGGGAAGATCGAACACGTCTTCTATCCCGTCTTTCCACCGGACCGAAACGCCGTCGAAGCGATTGAGTGGCTTTCCAAGGCCAACCGCAAATAGCTGTATCCCTAAGGCGATGAATGCCGATTCGGGCACCGCGGTTGGCATTGCCTCGTTTGGCGATGCAGCCGGGTATTCGCGTCATCGGATCGCAGATCCTTTGCTATGGTTGTGTGTAATTCAGTTTAGGCCGGCCCGGCGCTCAGTGAATGGATGCGCACGCGCACGCCCCAGGCGAAAAGCATCGAACCACGGATTGTGTATGCGGGAGGGCGGAATGCGCTGCAACAATGACGCAATTGCAAAGAATCTCGGGCCAGGCTGCCGCAGTGCCATCACGTTTTTCCTTACATCCGCATCGTTGACGTTCTGGACGAATCACGTCGCTGCCGGCTGCTCGATCAGTGCGACCACGCAAACCTGCACCGGCAACGTCACTGGGGCCGAGTCATTCGTCGTTCAGGTCAACGATGCCGGCGCGCCTGCGTTGTCCTTCATCTACGAGCACCTGACTTCGACAAAAATTGCCTCCGTAGGCACGGCCGCCATTGAGTTTTCCGTCGAGGGCGCCGCGAACATTAGCGCGCCCGATATGGCATTCGATTTCAATGTCACGGACATTGCGAGTCAGTTCGTGGTCGAGTCAACCTCGGCACCGGCGCTGCAGATCAAGAGTACCGGCGGTGCCGGTGACTCGAAAGGTGAAAGCAAAGGCGATGGCAAACGTACGGGAGAGGCCGGCGCGGACGGTGGCGGCGCCGGCAGCCTCAATGCCACCATCGTCGACAGCGTCTTCGTCACCAACCCGGGCAAACCCATTGAGCTGACCGCCACGGGGGGCACGGGCGGCACCGGCGGCGAGGGGTATTCCCAAGCCGGTGGCGACGGATTCGGAGGTCGCGGCGGGAACGGTGGGAGCGGTGGTTCGGCCACCGTGGTCCTGTTGGATATGTTGATCGGCAATGACGGGGGCAATGCCACCGTCGTGGACATCACCCGGCGAGGTGGCAGCGGCGGCACCGGCGGGGTCGGCAAGGCCGCCGACTACACCGGACAGGGCGGGGTCGGCGGTGCCGGCGGCGATGGCGGGTCGGTGAGTGTCGCGGTCGCAGACGGGCTGCGCATTACGGGCGCGAGCGCGCCCGGCATCGCTATGGCGAGCTATGGCGGCGCCGGGGGACGCGGCGGCGACGGCGACAACACCCTCACCGGCAAGGGCGAGGGCGGTATGGGGGGGAGCGGTGCCGATGGCGGGTCCGTGGCATTGTCGTCGAATGACAGCAGCGCCATCACGATCGTGGCCAGCGGCAACGGTGCGCTGGTGCTGCAGAGCCTGGCTGGGGCAGGCGGTAATGGTGGCAATGCGTCCTCTGGGGGCAGTGCCTTTGGCGGCGGCGGCGGTCAGGGCGGTACCGGTGGATCGGTCACGGTCGCGCTGCCGGCCAATACGCTGTCAATCATCACTTCGGGGTCGGCGGCCCAGGGCGTTTTTGCGCGCAGTTACGGTGGGGCCGGCGGTGACGGCGGGAGCGCCAACGGCGTGTTCGGCAAGGCCGACGGCGGGTCCGCCGCCGGCTCCGGACCCGGCGGTGCCGTCGTAGTGAACTTCAATGGTTCCGTCACGACGACCGGCAGTGAAGCCAATGCGGTGATGGTACACAGTGTCGGTGGTTTCGCCGGTGATGCCGGATCCTCGTCCGGTTTTGCGGCGTACGGCTCCGGGTCGGAGAGTGCGGGTGACGGCGGCGAAGCGAGCGTCGTCTGGACCGGTGACGAAACGAGTGCTCTCCGGACCACGGGTGCGGACGCCGACGGGATCTTCGCGCAGAGCCAGGGTGGCGGGGGGGGCAAGGGGTCGAGCGGGTCGGGGGTCGTGGCCCTGAGCGGTTCCGGGTCGTCCGGCGGCAAAGGTGGCAAGGCCGAGGTGCGAACGAGTGGCGCCAGCGTCACGACGGCCGGCGATAGATCACGCGCGATTTTCGCGCAGTCGGCGGGAGGCGGCGGCGGAGACGGTGGTTCGGCGCGCGGCCTGGTATCTATTGGTGGCGCCGGTGCCAAGGGCGGTACCGGCGGCGAGGTGTTGGTCCACAACGCGTCGGTGCTGACTACCGAAGGCGCGGACGCCGAAGGCATCTTTGCGCAGTCACTCGGCGGTGGTGGTGGCTCCGCGAGTTCGTCGCAGGGCATCGCCGCGATCGGCGGCGATGGCGGGAGCGGTGCGACCGGCGGTTCGGTGTCCGTCACCAATGTCGCCGATATCTCCACCAGTGGCACCAATGCCGACGGGATCTTCGCCCAGAGCCAGGGTGGTGGTGGCGGCCGGGGTGGCAACACACTGGCGATCGGCGTCGATTTTTCGATGGCGATTGGCGGCAGTGGTGGCACCGGCGGACACGGCGGAGAGGTCGTTATTCACGACTTCCTGGGCAGCAACCAACCGACGATCAAGACCGGCGGCGACAACGCGCGGGCCGTCGTCGCGCAGAGCGTCGGCGGCGGTGGTGGTCACGGCGGCAATGCCCTCTCGGTGTCCGAGGGCGCGGGCGCGATCGACGTCTCGATTGCCCTCGGTGGTTCGGGGGGCGCCGCCGGCGACGGCGGTGCGGTCACTGCGAATTTCGACGGCCGGGCCACCACGCAGGGCGATCACGCCATCGGCATCATGGCGACCAGCACCGGCGGTGCCGGTGGCTCCGCCGGCACGACACTCGCCGTCTCCAGGGATCCCGTCGGGTCGGTGAGCGTGGGCGTCGGCGGTTCCGGCAGCGGCGGTGGCGACGGTGGTGCGGTCCTGGTCTGCCGCGGCACGCGCGCGGCTACGTCGGGGAACTGTATCGACAGTGCGCAGTACGACTCGCTCGAGATCTCCACCCAGGGCGAAGCGGCCCACGGCATCCTGGCGGCCAGCGCCGGGGGCAGCGGCGGTCATTCGGGTTTCACCTTCGCCGGATCGACCGTCAGCATGACGGCCGTCGACATTGCGGTCGGCGGTGGCGGCGGGGCGGGTGGCAGCGGCGACACGGTCGAGGTCTATTCCTCGGGCGGGATCACCACCGCCGGCCAAGCCGCCCAGGGCATACTGGCCAAGAGCGTCGGCGGCAGTGGCGGTGCGGCGTATCTGACCGGGGCCGCAAACCTGGTGAGCGCCGGCGACGTCAACGTGGGTATCGGCGGCGAGGGCGGTATGGCGGGGGGGGCGGGCGCCGTCACGGTCACATCGATCGACAGCATCACGACCACTGGATCGTCGTCCGATGCTATCGCCGCGCTCAGTTCCGCCGGTAGCGGCGGGGTCGGTGGCATGGCGTTTTCCGGCAACGGGCTGTCCCTCGGCAATATCGGCGTGGCGGTCGGCGGCCAAGGCGGCGGGGGTGCCAACGCAGGCGACGTCGTCATCGACTGGTCGGGCGACAAGATCACCACGTCCGGTGCACAAAGCCTGGGGCTCTACGCCGCCAGCACCGGTGGCTCGGGGGGGCGTGGCGGTCTGGATATCAACGGCTCCAGCGGAAGCCTGGCGGCCGTGCAGATCGGTGTAGGCGGTGCCGGTGGGGATGGCGGCCATGCAGGGGCGGTCAGGATTGGTTCGAACGGCGATATCGTCACCGAGGGTTCCCTTTCGACGGCGATCGCCGCCGCCAGCATCGGTGGCAATGGTGGGCGTGGCGGCGGTTCAATCTCCACTACACTGGCGTCGCAGGGAAAGGTCGCCGTGACGCTGGGCGGCGGCGGCGGCAGCGGCGGCGCGTCCAGCGGCGTCACGGTCGCCAACGCGGGAACAATCACTACTCTGGGTGCGCAGTCCGGCGGGATCTTCGCGCAGAGCCTGGGCGGCAACGGCGGTGCGGGCGGGTTCGTCGTGGAGGGTGGCATCAACGTCAGCGCCGTCGACGACGTGCCGGCCGGCGACCTGAGCGTCGACGTCGGCGGTGCGGGCGGCGACGGTGGCGAGGCCGGTACCGTCCTCGTGCTCAACACGGCTGCGATCACGACTAAGAACTACGCGTCGGACGGTATCTTCGCTCAGAGCATGGGAGGTCACGGCGGCGCCGGCGGTACCGTCTACTCCGGTGAAGCCAACGTCCTGACTGACAGTACCTTCAATGTCGAGGTCAACGTCGGCGGCAGCGGTGGTGCGGGCGGCGAGGGCAACACCGTTACGGTCGAAAACTACGACACCGTTTCCACTGGCGGTGACGACAGCGATGCGATCTTCGCGCAAAGCGTCGGCGGTAGCGGCGGCAAGGGCGGTGGCTCGTACAACATCCTGCTGAACGTGATGGCCCAGGCCGAACACAGCGCCAATTACCAGGTGACGGTCGGCGGTTCCGGTGGAAAAGGCGCGACTCCGGGGGCGGTTGCGGTCTCCAACTACCAGTCGATATCGACCACCGGCACCGATTCAGACGGGATCTTCGCCCAAACTGTCGGCGGCGATGGTGGTGCGGGCGGCAGTGGCGGCAACATCCTGATCAATGCCGGATCCGCCCCGGCCAACAGCCAGAACACCTATAAAGCGTCGGTGCAGATCGCCGTCGGCGGCAGCGGCGGCACCGGCCAGGACGCCACGGCGGTCAACGTGACCAATGAAACGGGTGCCTCGATCGCAACGACGGGGCCGACCGCCAACGGGATATTTGCGCAGGCGGTCGGCGGCGGCGGTGGCAACGGCGGTTCGGCATCCGGTTACAGCCTGTCGCTGACGGGGCTCTGTGGCCTATCGGGCGCCAAGACCTTTTCCTACTCCTGTCGGAATCCGAGCGGGTCCGGTTCGACCACCACGTACAGCTTCAATGGCAACATCGGCGGAGACGGCGGCGCCGGTGGCAACGGTTCGATAGTGACGGTGGACAACATCGATGGGACGGTCTCAACGAAGGGCACGGCCAGCCACGCCATCATGGCGCAGAGTATCGGCGGCGGTGGTGGTAACGGTGGTTCCGGCTCAACCGGCATCGGAACCTTTACCTCCGATACCACGGCGCAGAACATCGCCAAGGTCTTGTCCGATGCCACCAAGCTTGATCCCTACACTGCGCTCACCTCCTGGACCAGCTTCGGTTTCTCGCTGGGCGGTAAGGGCGGGGCGACCGGCGACGGCGAGGAAGTCTCCGTCGTCAACGGTGGTTTTCTCTCCACCGCGGGCGACAGCAGCTACGGCATTCTCGCGCAAAGCGTCGGTGGTGGAGGTGGCGCGGGCGGGGCCGCGGCGTCTTCACCGGTACACAGTCTCAGCATCGGCGGCAACGGCAGCGGTGGTGGTGACGGTGGGCTAGTCAAGGTGACCAACGAGTCCGGCGCCTCCATCACGACGCAGGGCGCCGGCGCGCTCGGCATCCTGGCGCAAAGCATCGGTGGCGGCGGCGGCGATACCGGGATCAAGCAATCGGTCGTCGCCAACCCGCAACTGGATATCTCGATCGGTGGCGAAGCAGGGGTCAGTGGCAATGGCGGCCAGGTCACCATCGGCAACACCGCCACGGCAATCAGCACCGCAGGGCGCGCGGCAAGTGCCGTCTTTGCACAGTCGATCGGCGGCGGAGGCGGTTCGGCCATCGACGGCCTCGAGGGTGCCACCGGGACCTTCGCGGTCAGTGGGTCCGGCAGCGCACAAGGCAATGGCGGTTCGGTTTCGGTGACGCACAGTGGCAGCATCGAGACCGCGACCTCGGCGACGCTGGATGACAGCACCGCCGCGCACGGCATCTTCGCGCAGAGCATCGGCGGCGGTGGCGGCTATGCCGGTTCGATCGTGATGGGATCCGCAGATGATTTCGGTTCGGGATTGAGCCTCGGCAGCACCTCCACGTCCAGCGGCAACGGCGGGGCGGTCACGGTGGTGGCATCGGGTTCGATCACGACCCTCGGTGGATCGTCAGTCGGCATCTTCGCGCAGAGCGTCGGTGGCGGCGGAGGCGTGGCCGGTTCTGCCGATTCCTTCAGCGGGTCCAGTGTACTGATCGGCAACGGTGGCGGTTCCGGGACGGGGGGTGCCGTTACGGTCACCTACGCCGGCGACCAGACGCTGTCGACAACCGGAGCCGGCGCGCACGGCATCTTCGCGCAAAGCGTCGGCGGTCCCGGCAGTTCGACGAGTACCGCGACCAAGGTCAGCGTCAACGTCTCGGCGGGCGTCAGTGCCTCCGGTGCCGGTGCGCACGGTATTTTCGCGCAGAGCGCGGGCGATGGAACGGGAGCGATCGACATCGTGGTCGCTGAAACCGGGCTGGTCGAAGGCGGTAGTGCATCGACCATTGCTGGGGGTGACGACGGCGCCGGGGTCTTCATAGTCGGCGGCACCAGCAGCACGCTTACCAACAAGGGTACGATCCAGTCGGTGGAGGGCGGCAGCGGCAGGGCGATCGTCGCTGCAGATACGACGTTGACCATCAATAACACCGGTACCATTACCGGTGCTATCTGCTCCGACGGGGACTGCGAACCATCGAGTAACGCCGCAGTCACCGCTTCTACTCTTGTCGCCGTCTCCGCGGTTGCCGGCGTTCCTGCCGTCGCGCGGTTGGCCGCCACTGCAGACGTTGCTGTCGCCGGTTCCAAGATCGTGCTCAACAACGAGACGACAGGCGTGATCAACACGGGCGAAGCGTTCCTGGTCGACAGTCATGTCAACAAGGGTACGCTCAACATTGGTGGATCCGGAAAGATCCTTACGACGGGACACCGCGGTGAATTCAGTCATCTGGAAACCGCCAGGCTGCTGCTGGACCTCGATGCGAGGCGAAATGTGGCCGACGGGGTGGAGGTCAGCGGCGCGGCCGACCTGGCGGGAAAGGCCGTCGTGAAGATCGTCGACATGGGGCTGCCCAAGGCACGCGATTCGGTCACGATCGTGAAAGCGGGCGGCGGGTTGTCAGATCGCAGCGCAACGTCGTTTTCTGTCGAACCCAGCATGGTGGCGAACTATGTGCTCGAATTCGCCAACCCCGACCAGGTCGACTTGAGTTACGAGATCGATTTTGCCAATCCGCAGATACTCGCGGCGAGCAATGAAAATCAACGTGGAGTGACTGGGGAGATCCAGCGCCTGTTCGGCCAAGGTGCACTCGACGCTACGTTTGCCGGCCTCACTGCAATCTCCAATTCGTCGAGCTACGCGACGGCGATGGATTCACTGGGTGCCGAGTCCTACGCGGACGGCCAACTGGCCGCTTTGTACTCCAGCATGTTGTTCAATGACTCGCTGATGAGTTGTGCCGAGCGAGCCGGTGACTATCGTTTTGTCCGTCAGGGTCAATGCGGCTGGGTGCGTCTACAGGCACGGCAGCTTGAGCAGAATGGCGGCAGGGACCATATAGGGTTCAAACAGAATTCCTTCCAGTATGCCGGTGGCGGGCAGGTGCACGTCGGTAACGGCTGGCATGTCGGCGGAGCACTTTCGTACGAGGATAGCGATCTGGAACTCAACGACGATCTGGGCACAGCAGACGGCTGGCAGTTGCAGGGTGGTATCGTGGCCAAGAAGCAGATCGACGCGACAACGATCGCGGGCGCACTATCGGTGGGTCGCGCCGAATTCGATATGGAGCGAAATGTGTTCGGAGGGGCGACGGCCAGAGGGGACGCCAGGCTCTGGGTCGCCTCGGCCCAGATGCGAGCGGCACATGCTTTTGAGCACGGCAACTGGTACGTCAAGCCCTTTGCCGATCTGGGGGTCGATCACATCGCCATGGATGAGTTTGATGAGAAAGGTCCCGGTAGCGTGAACCTGCACGTCGACGATCAGAACGATACTTACGTTTACGTGCAGCCGGCGGTGGAGATCGGCGGCGAAGTTGATCTAGGGGGCAAGACCCTGGTGCGCCCCAAGCTGACGCTCGGGATAACCCAATTCCTCACGGACGCCGCCCCCTCCGCGACTGCGAGGTTCAGGGATTCACCGTCGAACATCGGCCATTTTGACAGCAAGAGTGAACTCGATCGGACATCGTTCGATGTGGGTCTAAGTGCAGACGTCATATCCGGCAGGGGTTGGGTGGTCAGCATCGGCGGCAATGGCCGGTTTTCAGACAATACCGAGAGCTACGGAGGGCATTTGAGATTGTCTATTCCGTTCTAGGCCGGTCGGAAGCGGCCGGTCATCCGGGTTGGCCGGAAAGGACGGATTGCGTAGCCGTCGATCCACGGATGGACGATCCGCTTGAGGTCGCTGTGGTTGCCGAACCGCCCGGCGAATCGTCGTGATGTTCGTCGCCCTTGCTCTGATGTTTCCGGTCGTCTCCGCTCGCAATGATGTCGTCGCAATGCGGCAGCGGATATCTCCGCGCAGACGACACCCGGCCGCCCCGGGGGGACGCGACTACCGATGGCGATCACCCCATGATCTTCGGAAACCCGCCAGCGGGGTCGGCATCACCATCCTTGGGTGTGCCGTCCTCGTCGGGTTCGTCGATCGCCTGGGCCAGTCGCGCCCAATGCATCGCCCTGTCCGCGAAGCGATCGATGGCTGGCCCCAGTTGCTCGCTCAGGTCTTCGTCCACGGGCAGCAGTGCGCTGGCGGTCAGGATATCGGTGTCGGGCAGCACGCCGAGTGTCAATTCGCCGGCTCGGCTCCACAGATGCATTGCCTCGAGCGCCAGCCTGAATACCGCCGGTGGATCGACCGCCGGTCCCAGCTCGGCGTACAAGGCCACGGCACCGGGCCCTTCGGGTACGTAAACGACGAGCATACCGATGCCGTTCTCGTGTTCGAACACCGCACATCCGTCGGCGTCGAGACCGGCACCGGCGTAGCCGCGCTGCTCGGCCAGCGACCTCAACGCCGATTCAACTGTTTCCCTCGACATCGCCAGCCTCTCAGACAGGAATGATCACGTTCGAAGATGAGGCATGCAGGCCACCGGCACCGATCTCATCGACGACGTCGGCCAGCGGGTCATCCGACTCCCGCCACTCGATCTCCCCCGTGCCGCCATGGATCTTCCCAAACGAGCGACCAGCCAGCACGTCGATGACGATCAGTCGCTCTCCGGCGGAATAGCGCGTATCGATCACCGCTTCGACCTTGGCGAATGCATCGCGAATCCGTTCCCGGCCCATGTTCGCATCCATGTCGGCACCGCCCCAGGGAAGCTGCAGAAAACAGGCGAATGAACCGAGGACCAAAAAATAGTGCAGAGCCCAGCTGTTGATGCCATGGCCGTCGTGGGCAATCAGCAGGCCATCACCCGGCCACGCCTGCAGCAATGCGTCGATGAAGTCCTCCACCAGATAGGGTGGCGCGGTCGGCTCATAGGTCGCGAAACACCAGTCGCCATAGGTGCGAAGGTGGCCTTCCAGGGACTTCGGCAATGGCTGCGCGACCAGGTCGGCCTGTTTGAACCGCCAGGCCACCGCACCCGGCACGATTGTTTGCGGATCGGCGGGTATGGCCATGTTTTCACCGAGATCTGTCAATTCGTCTGTCATCGGCTTCTCGCGATTCCAGTGGCTCGATATTGGAGATGACTACCTGGGTCGCAGCGGAAAGAACTTGTGCATCAGTGACCGACGCGTCGGCATGAAACCGTATATCGAATCGGCATACGACAACATTTTCGGCGCTTGGTCGGATATCGCTTGCTGCTGCGATGGTGGGCCCATTGGCTGGCCGTCCGTTGGGTCGATCACGCGCCCTGACGCCGCGTCCAATCTGCGGTGGGCCTGGTACTGATCCTCCATGGTCCGCTGCACCCCGGCGACGCGCGATTGCAATGCACCGATTTCGTCGTGTCCCTGCTCATCATTGGTCAGCGACCATCGGAGATCCCGACCCAACTCGCCGCCGTTCAGGTCCTGTTCCAACTGCGCGACAGCGCGCATGTCTTCTTGGTCATGATACGGGGGAGGGCCGAGGTAATGTGAACGCATAGGGAAGTAATCCCGCATGTGCATTCCGTGCTTTGGGTAGATCCCTCTCTTGAAAACCGGGTTGTGGTCGTGGATCGGCATGAACGCCATATCGAGGTCGTACAGGCCCACACCAACGTCGAGGCGGGCGATGTCGGCCTTCGACATCGCGGCGATGTCGTCGAACGAAACGGTTTTGTGCGTGACCGGGTCCAAAAACCGCAACTTCAGATTATTGCCGTGACCATCGGGATTGCCGGTGATCGTGTGGAAGAGCTGCACATTCTTCATCGCCGTCTGCATTGCTGCGTTGCTATGCAGGCCCTCGTTGACCTTGCGATAAGTCTTTGCGCCAAGCCTCGCCAGCTTGTTTTCAAAGTCGATGGGCGAAATCCCGCTGACGAGACGAGTCGCCATGCAGAGTTGGCCATTGATCTCTATCAGATGCGGCTCTTGGACCAGGTTCTTGCCCAACGCCGCGGAGGTCCGAGCCGCTGCCATCTGCCGCGCATGGACCCGTACCTGACGGCGTTCGAGACCAAACATCCCGGAGCTCACGACGTTGGCATCGAGCGGTTTGATCGCGTAGGTACGGACCTTGAATTTACCGTTCTCATCAGGTATCGCCAGTTTGGCCTTATAGACCACATTGAAACCGCCGCCACCGAGGTGACGCAATGACCCCTGAATCGCAGATTGAGGCAATGTGTTCTTCAATGCCGGACTCAGCGGCTCTCCAGCCGCCAGCGCGGCCAGCGCGATACCCGTGCGGAGCCTGGGCCCCCGCCCATCGGGGTCGCCGACCAAGTGGCGAAGATCGGCCTGACCCGTCGGAGCGGGCGCCACGCCATTCAGCTGCCGCTCCAGTTCGTCGAGTCGTGACAGCTCCTGCGTCACGCGCTGCGCCATGGAGCCGCGTCTGAAGGTCGGCGGGAGATTCGCGCGGAAGGCATCGCGCGCCGCCTCCTGTTGCCGGAGAGGCCGATAGGCGGCGCTCTGCTTCCGCAGGCGCCGGAAAATGGTGCGCGTTGCCTTGATGTGATTGCGCCTCAGCAGCAGCGTCTCGTCCAACGCATCTGCAGCGCGGGAGAGCTGATCGTGGGCGGTCTGCAGTGCATTTCCGGCGGCACGCAGGCGTTGAAAGTGCGCGGCGCGGACATCAGCGTCGGTCGGGATCTCCTGCGATCGCAGTGCATGGAAGTTCTTGTAGCCGACATCGAAATCCTGGGCCGCTTTCGAGGCTGACGCGGCGGCGCCCCGCAGGACCTCGAGGGACTCGATCTCGTCCTTGGCAGCATTGATCGTCTGGTTGCCGAACAGCCCGCTGCGGAACAGCGCGAACGTCTTCCGCAATGACGACAGTTTTTCGGTCTTCTGGTCGTGCCGTTTTTTCACCAGGCTGTGCAATTGCGCGAGGGATGCCTTGGAATCCGCGAGATCTGCGCGTCCCCAGACGAAGTCTCTATCGCTCGGTCCGGATTTTCGGTACTGCGGGTGCAACGCCGCGAGCCCGTTGCGGCGCAGGTCGTGCCGCGCCGCGGGCCACAACTGTGCCTGCGCCTCATCGGCCGCGCCAACGTCGGCGCTGGCAGCGGCCGGTTGAACCCGGGGTGCCGCTCCATTGATCTTGGGTGTTTCGGTCACGGCATAGTCACACCGTCAATCGGTGCCCTCTGTAAACGGCGTACATTTCAGAGAAACGCCCGCCGAGTGATCGAAACAGGCCATCCAAAACGGCGCCAGACAGCATCGACACGAAGGCGAAATCGGTGATGTTGTTGATTGCCACATTTTTGCCTTCTCGGGTCAAAACGGACTCCGTGTCGTTGTGTCCGGCGCGGCCGCGTAACCGCCGCCTCACCTGATGTGCAGTGGCGACGACGGTTCGCGCCGGGCAGCCCTTGGCAACGCTTGTCAACGTGTACTTACCGATGGAGTATAGGCTCCGAGTTCACAGCGATTCCAAATGACGATACTAACCGGCACCGCGTACCGAGTGATGTGCGTCGTGCCGCCCTGATCAACAGACCGGTGAAGCATTTTTTTGTTGCGACCCTTTTTCCAGTTGCGCGGCCCCGCTGCACGCAGTGGGTCCAACGCCGCTTCAACGCACCGGAAAGTCGAAATAGGTATCGGGATGGGGTTCGTTCTCCAGCGTGAAGGAGCTGGGTTGCATCGTCGTTCCTTCTGCGTCCGAAAACCGCATCATGCTCCATCGGGACGGGAATTTTTAGAAGCGCCCTTAACACTAATCAGTGTATCGACGATGCTTTGGGGATGGGTTTATGGGTCACGGTGAAGAACACACTTTAGGAAAAAGGATCGGAGCCATCGTTCTCGGCCTAGCAATCATGGGGGCTGCCTCTTGGCTTTACCTCTGGAGTGAAGGACAACGAACCGGCACGACCAATACTCTAAACGAGATTCTTGTCTCTTATGAAGATGTTTCGCGTGTGCAGAATATCGCATCTCAAGACCTCCCCTTTGCCTACGTCCAAGGGAAAGCTGAGTCAGAAGATGATCTGGTTGATGAGCTTTTTCAGCTCACCGTTAGAGGTGTGTTCTTTAACCGCAACGTCTTGCAATTGAAAAGGCAGGTTGAACATAGAGGAATGGAGGGGGGACCTAAGATCGTCTCTTATGAATGGTCGCTTGGAGGTGAGCATCCACTTTCGCATGCAGTTCAAACTCCATCATTGCTTAAGGTGGCTGGTGTAGCGGTTTCAAGCCAGATGCTCGACTGGCCAATAGAAGGTGAGGTTATTCGGTGTGGCGACGAGCGAATTGGAGCGATTCCAGAGTATAAGGGGCAAACTCTAAAGTGTCGTTCTGATGGAGAGTTTACAAATCGAGAAGAGGGGAAGACTTACGAAGAGGGGGATATTCGAGTTTCCTTTACCTACTATCCATTGGATGAGATTAGTTTGATCGGACGACTCTCTGATGGTGTTCTCTATCCGGTGGAGGATCAGAGTGAAAAGTTTCTCTATCTTTTCGAGTCAGGAAAGAAATCCGTAGAGCAACTTGTCGAGTCAGCAAGGGCGCGTGCAAACAAAAGCGATAATATCGGATGGTGGTATTCCTTTGCGATATTCCTGCTGGGGCTCTTCTTCTTTACTGCTCTGTTTAGAAACCGTCGGAAAGGGTGACAGCCCCAGCTGTTCGTAGCCTTCCGGCGTCGATGCCCTTTGATGACGTACTCCCGTCGCAGATAGGCGTTGAGCCACAAAGGTTTGTATCAGGCCCGGCGTTGACCTCGGGCGTCGTCATCCAGCCAGTGTTGGATTGGACCGAGTTGCAGGGGGCATCAAATGCGGCTGTCGAGGGGGGTTCAAAAACTCCCCGATTGGGAATCACATCGAGCTAATAAGAAACTTCCGGGAAGTTCTAAAAATGCGCGTATAATTAACTGAACAATAAAGTAAAATTGGTGGGGGCGGCGGGAGTTATTCGGCCTTCGGCCTCACCCTTCGGGCCGCCGTCGCATCGCGACGGCGTTCTGCGGCACCTCTGGTGCCTGGTGAACCCGCTCCGCGGGTTCGTTATTCCCATGCGCGGCCAGAAACGCCGAAGGGCCGCCACAAGGGCGACCCTTCATCGTTTGGTGGAGGCGGCGGGAGTTGAACCCGCGTCCGCAAGTCCTCTGCCTTCGGCTCTACATGCTTAGTCGTGTCGATTTTTTTTAACCGCGTGCCGCCCGACCGACAGGGCATACAGCACGGCGATTCCGGTAGGTTTTAGCAAATCAGCCCCGGACAAGCCTCATCGCGATCTTGTGAGATATGACGCCAGAGTGCTCCGAGGAGCCTGGGCGCACAAGCACGGCCCCAGTCTGACGGCACCCTACCGGGTATTAAGCGGCGAGTGCGTAGTTGTCGTCGTTGGCAACTATAAGTTTGCGAATTGTTTTACGAGGTGATTCGCACCTCGGCATGCACCTCAGGTTTCGCGACCCACGTCGAATGCCGTGTCGCCCCCTAAAGTCAACCCATACGACCGCCACCGATCGTAATAAGTTCCGCAGATTCTACCGCTAACCGATCTTGAAGTTGCGCTGTTTTTCGCGCTGCCAGTCGCGTTCCTTGGCGTCGGCACGTTTGTCGTGCAGCTTCTTGCCTTTGGCGAGCCCGACCTCGACCTTGGCGCGACCGCGCTTCCAGTACATCGCCAGCGGTACCAGGGTGTAGCCCTTTCGCTCGGTCAGGCCGATGAGTTTGTTCAGTTCTTCGCGGTGCAGCAGCAGCTTTCGGGTGCGCGTCGGGTCGGGGTGGACATGGGTCGAAGCGGTCGGCAGCGGGGAGATGTTCGCACCGAACAGGAACGCCTCGTTGCCCTTGATCGTCACGTAGGCCTCGGTGATGTTGATCTTGCCGGCGCGCAGGCTCTTGACCTCCCAGCCCTCGAGCGAGACCCCGGCCTCGTACCGGTCCTCGATGAAATACTCGTGGCGTGCCTTGCGATTGAGCGCGATCGTGGCGCTCCCGCTGCCCTTGTCGTTTGCCTTTTTCGCCGCTTTTGCCATGGCGCGCGAGTGTAGCACGGTGCCTTGTTTGTCGCTGATCGATCCGGGAAAATGCATGATTTGACAGAGAAAGTGGCAATAGTGAGAGAAACCGGATGAGTAACGGTCAGGCGTCGGTACATGGCATGTGGTCGTCCCGGGCGGCTTTCATCATGGCCACGGTCGGTTCCGCTGTGGGTCTCGGCAACATCTGGAAATTCCCCTACATCAGCGGTGAATACGGCGGCGGGGCCTTCGTCGCGGTCTATCTGGTGTGCATCACCCTGATCGGGGTGCCGGTGATGATGGCAGAGATCCTGCTCGGCAGGCGTGGACGCTCCAGCCCGATCAGCACCATGCGGCGCCTCGCCCGCGAGGAGAATTCGTCACCCGCCTGGGCCATGGTCGGGTACTCGGGCGTGGTCGCGGGCTTCCTGATCCTGTCGTTCTACAGCGTGATCGCCGGGTGGGCGCTCGCCTATGTGTTCCAGGCGGCCAGCGGGGGTCTCAACGGCGTGTCGGCTGACGGGGCGACGAAGCTGTTCAGCGACCTGGTCGGGTCGCCCTGGCAGCTGCTGGTCTGGCATACGGTGTTCATGCTGATGACGGTTCTGGTGGTCGCGCGCGGCGTACGCGAAGGCCTGGAGCGGGCCGTGACCCTGCTCATGCCGGCGCTGTTCGTCATGCTGGTGATCATGGTGGGCTATGCCTACGTGGAGGGGGATTTCGCACGCGGGTTTGCGTTCATGTTCAACTTCGATTTCGACAAGGTCTTTACGCTATGCACCGGTAGCGCGGAACAGCTGGAGTGCGGGTTTAGCGGCGAACCGGTGCTGGTGGCGATGGGCCATGCGTTCTTCACCCTCAGTCTCGGCATGGGCGCGATCATGGCCTACGGCGCCTATGTGCCGGCGCATGCCTCGATCACCGGTGCGACCATCACGATCGCACTGGCCGACACCATCGTGGCGCTGCTCGCCGGGATGGCGATCTTCCCGATCGTGTTCGCCAGCGGACTGGAACCCTCGGCCGGTCCCGGGCTGATCTTCCAGACCCTGCCGATCGCGTTCGGCAACATGCCGGGCGGGCAGTGGTTCGGCACGGTGTTTTTTGTCCTTCTGGTGTTTGCGGCCTGGTCGTCGTCGATCTCGATCGCCGAGCCCGCGGTCGCGTGGCTGGTCGATAGCCGGGGATGGCGCAGGTCGAACGCGGCCTTGCTGGTCGGCGGCCTGGCCTGGACCCTGGGGATCGGTTCAGTACTGTCGTTCAACATCTGGTCGGGGTACACCCTGTTTGGCAAGACACTGTTCGACCTCAAGGATTTCCTGGCGTCGAACATCATGCTGCCGCTGGGTGGTCTGCTGATTGCGCTGTTCGTTGCCTACGGTGCCGGCCGTCACATGGCGTTGGACGAACTGGCGATCAGTCGTCAGCGGCTGTTCGACGCCTGGTGGTTCGTGATCCGCTATGTGTCGCCGGTCGCGATCGCGGTCGTGTTCCTGAACTCGATCGGGGTGCTGTAATTGGCACGCGTCGAAAAGTCCGCGCTGGTACGGTTCCCGCCCCAGACGATGTTCGATCTGGTCGCCGACGTAGAGCGCTACAAGGAGTTCCTGCCCTGGTGCAGCGACTCGCGCCTGGTGTCGCGCGGTGATGACGAGCTGTGTGGCTGGATCGAGGTGTCACGGGTCGGCATCACGCAGGCATTCTCGACCTGCAATGAACTCGATCCGCCCGGGCGGATGGGTATACGTCTGCATGAGGGTCCGTTCAAGCGCCTGCACGGCGAGTGGCGTTTCGTCGCGCTCGGCGACTCCGCGTGCAAGGTGATGCTGGTGCTCGAGTTCGAATTCGCCGGACGCCTGATCGACGCGGCGTTTGGCAAGGTGTTCAACCAGGTGGCAAACTCGCTGGTCGATTCGTTCGTCAAGCGGGCACAAGAGGTGTACGGTGGCTGAGCCGCAGATCAGCGTCGAGGTGGTGTTTGCGAGGCCGGGCGAACAGGCGCTGGAACAGTTCCGGGTGGCGGCCGACGCGACCGTCGAGGACGTGATCCGTCAGTCGGGCTTTCTCGAGCGATTCCCCGAGATCGATATGGCCCAGGCCAAGGTCGGCGTGTTCGGCAAACTCACGAAACTCGATGCGACCTTGAACGAAGGCGACCGGATCGAGATCTATCGTCCGCTGATCGCCGATCCCAAGGAAGCGCGCAAGAAGCGTGCAGCCGAGGGCAAGGCGATGAAAAAGGGTGCGCGGGATGCGACCGGCGAACCGTCGGGCGACGAGTGATCAGTCGACGTCGTAGTCGACGCCGACGGCCTGCATGGCACGCCCCAGCAACGACTTCTTTTCGGGTTCCCAGTCGGGGACCGTGACCACGACCTCTTTCGGTTTGGTCTCGCGCTCGTGCTCCGGTTGCGGGCGCAGGTGACCGGTGATCCTCACCAGGCGGTCGTTCTCGAAGTACACGGTGGTGTGCAGGATCTCGTCCGGTCGGCTGCCCTCTCCACTGGTGTAGGCGTAGTCCCAGCGATCCACGTGGAATACGTCCGACAGCATCGGTGAACCCAGCAGAAACCGTACCTGCCGCTTGGTCATCCCAGGCTCGAGCTGGTTGATCAGCTCCTGGTTCACGACATTGCCCTGGACGATCTGCGGGCGATACACGAGCGGCACGCGGTCCAGCGCATTCGGGATCGCGTCGGTGATGCCGCTCATCGAGCTGCAACCCGCCGTCAGCCAGGTTGCGGACGAGACAATGAAAATGAGAAGCTTGCGCATATATTTTGCGATCGGCCTTCGGGTTCCGATGGATGCCGGATGATAACGAATCGCACGTCAAGAATACATGCGACGGAGGTGACGGTGGAGAACCAGGATATCCGCAAGGCCGGCCTGAAGGTCACGCTGCCGAGGGTCAAGATCCTCGAGATTCTCGAGTCGAGCGACGCCCGGCACATGACCGCCGAAGACGTCTACAAGGCGCTGCTGGAGCGTGGCGAAGAGATCGGCCTGGCGACCGTGTACCGGGTGCTGACCCAGTTCGTGAATGCCGGTCTGGCCGAAAAACACCATTTCGAAGGTGGCCAGGCGGTGTTCGAGCTCGACCGCGGGCGTCACCACGACCACATCGTGTGCGCGCAATGCGGGCGCGTGGAGGAGTTCGTCGACGAAACGATCGAGAAGTGCCAGCGCGAGATCGCTGCGAAAAAGGGCTTCGAGATCACCGATCATTCGCTGATCATCTACGGCCGCTGCACCCGCGAACACTGTCCTTACCTGGAAGGGGCCTGAGCCGCCCGGCGCGGTCTGCGCAATACCCGTCTTTTCCAGGCTGTTCAGCCGGGGAGGCTCGGCTAAGCTAAAAATCGCGGACCGGCCGGTCGTCCGCGCGATAAAAAAACGAGATTCTGGAGGAGAGACCATGCTCAAGAGGTTCACCAGCGGCGTAGCCGCGCTGACGTTCGCGCTGTGCACAGCGGGACTGTCCACTCAAGCCGCCGCCGAAGGCGACTATCTGCTGGCCACCGCCAGTACGGGCGGCACCTACTACCCGGTCGGTGTCGCATTGTCGACCCTGGTCAAGGTCAAGCTGCAGCCCAAAGACAAGATCAACATGTCGGCGATCAATTCGGCCGGCTCGGGTGAAAACATCAAGCTGCTGCGCGAGAACGAAACCCAGTTTGCGATCCTGCAGGGCCTGTACGGCGCCTACGCGTGGAACGGTAGCGGTCCGCTCGAAAAAGACGGGCCGCAGAAGGGTCTGCGGGCGGTCACCATGCTGTGGCAGAACGTCGAGCATTTCCTGGTCAAGGCGGAGTATGCAAAGACCGGGACCATCGCCGACGCCTCCAACATCCAAAGCGTGGCCGGCTTCGGCAAGAAGAACTCCGGTTCGCTCGGTTCGAGCAGGACCATCTTCGGCAACCTCGGCATCGACATCGACAAGCAGTTCGACCTTTTCTATGGCGGATACGGGGCGCTGGCCGACGCGATGCAGGACGGCAAGGCCGATCTGATCGGTACGCCGGCCGGTGTGCCGGTCGGCGCGGTGACCAAGTTGCTCGCCGCCAAGGGCGACGCCGTTCGCCTGCTCGGGTTCACCGCCGACCAGGCCGCCAAGGCCGATGGTGGCATGGAGTTGTGGACGCCTTACCTGATCCCGGCCGGTACCTATCCGGGGCAACAGGCGGACATCACGACGATCGCCCAGCCGAACTTCCTCGCGGTGCGTGCCGATGTCCCGGACGATGACGTCTACAAGATCACCAAGACGATCTACGAAAACCTGGGCTTCCTGCAGTCGATCCACAAGGCGACCAACGCGATGGCCCTGGACAAGGCGATATCGGGCCTGCCGATGCCTCTGCATCCGGGTGCGGCGCGGTACTTCAAAGAGGCCGGCCTGGAGATCCCTGCGCGCCTGATCGCCCAGTAACGGCTCTTGCGGCCGCGGGCAGGCGGCCGCATCGATGTCATGACGCAACCCGCCGGTCAGCCCGACGCCGGTTCACTCGAGGCTGGGCTGCGTACGCAGCCCTGGGTCCGTACCGCGGTGTACTGGCTCGGCGCCGCGATCGCGGCGCTGCATCTGGTGATGAATTTCACCACGTTGTTTTCGACCCAGTGGCAGGCGACCCTGCATTTCGTCGGCCTGGGCGTTCTCGCGTTTCTGCTGTATCCGCCACTGCGCAGCGAGCGGCTCGCGCGGTCACGCGTGCTCCTGGCTTTGGATGTCGGCCTGGCGGTGGGCTTCGTCGCCGCGACCGCCTGGATCGTCGGCGCCGAGGACGCCATCTATGAGCGCGGCGTCAACATGACGGGTTGGGAGCAGGTGCTCGCGCTGTTGACGATCGTTGCCGCCATCGAACTGACCCGGCGTACCACGGGTCTGGTGATCCCGGTACTGATCGTGCTCGCGCTGACCTATGTCGTCGGCTGGGGGGCGTGGCTCGACAATGTGTTCAAGTTCGCCGGGCTGAGCAACGAGACGCTGCTGTTTCGCAGCATCTACGGCGACGATGCCCTGTTCGGCAGTATTGCGCAGATCTCGGTCTCGTTCGTCTTCATGTTCATCCTGTTCGGTGCCTTCCTGGTGCGTTCGGGCGCCGGCGACTTCGTGATCGCGATGGCGCGCGTGGTGGCCGGAAGGGTGGTCGGAGGCCCGGGGTTGGTCGCCGTGGTCTCGTCCGGATTGACCGGGACCATCTCGGGCTCGTCGATCGCCAACACTGTATCGACCGGCGTGATCACGATCCCGCTGATGAAACGCGCGGGGTTTCCGGCGCGCTTCGCCGCCGGCGTCGAGTCGGCGGCCAGCACCGGCGGTCAGCTGATGCCACCGATCATGGGTGCGGGCGCGTTCGTGATGGCGAGCTATACACAGATCCCGTATACGCACATCGTCGCGGTCTCGTTCCTTCCGGCGCTGCTGTACTTCCTGTCGGTGGCGTTCTTCGTGCGCCTCGAGGCGAAGCGCCTGGGGTTTGAGACCGAGTCCGGCGAAGACCAGCCCAGGATCGGCACGGTGATGCGCGAGGGTGGGGTGGTGTTCGTATCGCCGATCATCGTGCTGATCGTCATGCTGGTGATGGGATTCACCCCGACCTACGCGGCCGGGGTCGCGATCCTCACGGTGATCGGCTCGAGCTGGCTGACGCCGCGCCGCATGGGGATACGCGACATCCTCGATGCGCTGGCGCTGGGCAGCCGCAACATGATCACGACCGGTCTGTTGCTGGTTGCGGTCGGCCTCGTGGTCAACGTGATCGCGATGACCGGGGTAGGCAACACGCTGTCGTTGATGATCCAGCAGTGGGCGGGTGGCAGCCTGATCGTCGCGCTGTTCCTGGTCGCACTGGCGTCCCTGGTGCTCGGCATGGGGCTGCCGGTCACTGCCGCGTACATCGTGCTGGCGACGCTGTCCGCGCCGGCGCTGTACAACCTGATTGCCGATGCCCAGCTGGTCGATCTCATCGCCGCGGGTCGGCAGTTGCCGGAGGCGGCCGGAGCGATGCTGATGCTCGCCGCGCCCGACAAGGTCGGCATGCTCGGGCAGTCGATGACGCTCGATGAGGCGCGCTCGATCCTCGACGCCCTGCGCAGCATCGATCCTTCACTGGTCACCGGTCTGTACGAACAGGCACTGGATCCGACGATCGTGCTCGGCATCCTGTTGTCGGCGCACATGATCATCTTCTGGCTGAGCCAGGACAGCAATGTCACGCCACCGGTCTGCCTGACTGCGTTTGCCGCCGCCGCCATCGCCGGAACGCCGCAGATCCGCACCGGGTTTACCGCCTGGAAGCTGGCCAAGGGGCTGTACATCATGCCGGTGCTGTTCGCCTACACGCCCTTTCTATACGCCGACTGGGGCGTCGCGCTGGAGATCTTCGCGTTCACCCTGGTCGGGCTGTATGCGTTTGCAGCGGCGTTCCAGGGCCACCTGGAACGCGATCACGGGTTGATGATGCGGCTGCTTCTGGGGGCGATGGCGACCGCCCTGATCTTTCCGCAGCAGCCGCTGCTGCACTGGTGTGCCCTGGCCGCGTTCGGCGTGGTGCTGGTCTGGGACCGACTGATGGCGCGCCGACCATTGGCTGACGATTGAACGCAGGCTAACGATGCAGGACACCCCGACACAACAATTGCAGCGACACCACCGTTCGGTGCGCCGGTTCCAGCAGAGGCCCCTTGAGCCGGGGCAACTGGAATCCCTGATCAGCTGCGGTCAGGCGGCCGCGACGTCGAGTTTCATCCAGGCCTATTCGGTGATCCGCGTGACCCGGCCGGCAGCCCGCGCGGCAATCGCCGCTGCGGCCGGTGGACAGGCGTGGATCGAGCAGGCGGCCGAGTTCCTGGTGTACTGCGCCGATCTGCGGCGCATCAATGCCGCCTGCGAACGTGCCGGCAAGGGCGAACTCGAAGGGTTCAGCGAGCACGCGCTGGCAGCGATCGTGGACGTGGCATTGATGGCGCAGAACGTATTGCTCGCCGCGGAGTCGCAGGGACTCGGTGGTGTTTTCATCGGCGGCATCCGCAACGATCCGCAGGTGGTCGTGGAGCAGCTCGCGCTGCCGCATCGGGTCGTGCCGGTATTCGGGATGTGCCTGGGGTGGCCCGACGAAGACAACCCGGTTAAGCCGCGCATGCCGGTCGACCTGGTGCTGCATCAGGACAGCTACCGCGATCCGCCGCCGCAGCGCGTCGCGCAATACGATGCGCAGATGGCGGCCTACTACGCGGGCCGCGGCAGCAACGTCAAACTCAGTGACTGGAGTACGGCGGTCGCAGGCGCAATGCAGGGCAAGAAACGCGAACACATGTTGGCATTCCTGCGCGAACGCGGCTTCTTCCTGCGCTGATGGGCGGGCCAGTTCAGGGTATCCGCGGTGGCACCGCAGGGAATAGGCCAAGGTACTCGGCCTGCCAGACCTGCCCGGTCCGGGCGCGCTGCTGCGGGGTGCTGAAGCGGTAGCGGTACGCGAGCACGCGCAGGTAACGCGGTCCGGCATCCGGGAACGGGTTGTGCGCCAGCAATCCGGTGACACTGGGCGAGTTGCGGCCTAGCTGCCACAGGAAGCGCTCGAACCAGGGACGCATCGCCGGGTTCTGTGACGGCACGAACCAGATCATCCAGTCGAGCCTCGGGTGTAGCGGAACGATGAAACGTGGGTAGTCGCTGGGACTGTCCGGCTTGTACCGGAAGGTGTAGGTACGCCATTCCCGGCCGTCGTTGCTGCCCTGCACGATGAGCTCCTGTCGCTCGGTCTGCATCGTGGGAAACACGTGATAGACGTTGCCCAGGCCCCATCCCTGCACCCACCCGAGCGGGGCATTCCATGCGCGTTGCGCGCGGCTGTCGCTGATCAGGTCGTAGGCCGAGGCACCGCCGGCCAGCACCAGGGCCGCGGCGACGAACGGCAACAGCGCCGTCATTAGGCCGCGCGCCGAGGCCAGCGCCGCAGTGCCGCTCAGCCAGGCCGGCACGAAACGCCGCAACGCCCGGTCGTCGAGCAGGAACAGGCACAGCGCGATGGTCAACAGATTGATGAAGTTGTGGTTGCTGGTAGCGATGATCAGCAGCTGGATCAGGATGGTCGCAAACGCGGCGAACAGGCGGAACGGCCGTGGCAGGAAGATGAAGAACGGCACCACGAGCTCGACGAACAGGGTCAAACCGGTGCCGGCGCGCAGCAGCCAGTCCGGCAACTGGTGCGCGTACCAGCCACCGATGTGCGGCAGCGGCTGAGTTTCGAAGTAATAGCGCAGGGTCGTGAGGTCGGCCCAGCTCGGGTCGCCACTCAGCAGCTTCGACAGTCCCGACAGGAAGCGCAGACGGAACAGCAGCCAGTGAAACAGAAACACCAGCAGGCGGTTCGGACCGCCGGTGAGGAAGATCGCCAGGAAGCCCGCCTCCAGCAGCAGGTAGTCCCATTGGAAGTTGAAAAACAGCTGCCCGGTGCGAAACAGCGACAGGTAGAGCACGAACAGCACGATGCTCGTCAGCAGTGGCCGCCAGCCGATCAACAGCAACACCGCGAACAGGCATCCGGCGTAGCTCGCCGCGGACAGGGCCATGTCGCTGTGATCGAGCCAGAACAGGGTCGGGAAACGTACCCAGGCCGCCGTGCCAAAGCGTTGCTCAAGTTGTGCGAGGTAATCACCGGCCGGAAGGATGCCGTCCTGGCCGACGAGTCCCGTGATCTCGAGTGCGGCGGAGACGAACGCGGCGAGGTAGATCAGCGCCATCAGGCGCAGGAACAGCCTGCTCGTGGCCAGGTAGCGATCGTCCGGCTCCAGGAGCCAGGTAAACCATTCAACGGGACGCAGCAGGCGCACGGCGGATCGTCGGTTGGGGCGATATTGGAATAGAACCAGTTGATTAAACACTAATCAAGCTAGGGTTTTCCCGAGATGCCAGCTTGTTTCGCGCAGCGGGTGTCCATGAAATTTACATCTTGATACTTCACTTTAACTCTGGTCGGTGCTAACTGCCTGAGATTCAACGCGGTTTGAGTGCTTGGCATACAACCTGCTCGACATCTTGCATGTTGCCGAGAAATCAAGGAAAAAAGTCAGGCGGCCCGGTTCTTTACCTGCTGCTGTGCCTGACAGTCGCGCTCTCGGTGTCGCAGGGTGTGGCTGCTGAGCGTCTGACCGCTGCGCAATTGACCGAGCTTGGTCTCAACTATCTGCACGGCGAGGGCGTCACGCGCGACGCCGACCGCGCGGTGGTCTATCTGTGCGCCGCGGCGCATCGCCGCGACGGTCGCGCCGCCTACGAGCTGGCGTGGCTGTATTTCCAGGGCCGTGACGTGACGCGCAACGACGGTCTCGCGGCGGGGTGGCTGGATCGCGCGCTGCGCCTGGGCGAACAACCTCCGGCGCGACTGGTCGAGAGCCTGGCCGAGGTCCGACGCGAGCCGCCGAGCTGTGTGGGCCGTGACGATACCGATCTGCAGATCACCGATGCCAAGCGCGGCGAACTGATCGCCGCGATCTATGAGATGGCGCCTCAGTACGACCTGGATCCGGCACTGGTGCTCGAGGTGGTGCGGGCCGAGTCGAATTTCAATCCGCGGGCGCGATCGCACAAGGGCGCGCTGGGACTGATGCAGCTGATTCCGGCCACCGCGCGCCGCTTCGGTGTGAAGGACCCGTTCGAGCCGATCCAGAATCTGCGCGGCGGCATGGCCTATCTGCGCTGGCTGCTGCAGCGCTTCGATGGTGATATCCGCCTTACGTTGGCCGGGTACAACGCCGGAGAGGGCGCTGTGGAGCGGCACGGTGGCGTACCACCTTTCGCCGAGACCGTTCAGTACGTACGGCGGATCCTGGCCCGCTACACCGGTGCGGCGGCCTGACAAGGGCCGGACAGCGTCGCCCAGGCCGTCCGTTTTCCCGCGCAGATTCCAGGCGTAATCCGCACCTACCAGAGCGTCCGATGGACTAGGTTTGCAGCATCGCCTGTGCGTGGCGATGAGCGGGGTGTGGCCGTGTCCGGGTACCGATTGACGAGTCTGATCCTCCTTGTTCTGGCGTTCGCCGTGCCGGTACCGCGTTGTGACGCGGACGGTGCCGATTGGCGATACCAGATGCGGCAGGCGAGTACCACCCCGCTGTCCAATCCGCACGACATCAAGCTGTCCCCTGATGGACGCCATCTGTACGTCGCCGATGTCGGTACCGGGCGCGTCGTGGTACTCGACGCGCAGACCCTCGCGCTGGTCGATGCATTTGGCGATGACCAACTGGACGGTACGCACGATCTGGATTTCGATGACGATGGCCGCTTGTACGTGGCCGACACCCACAACGGCCGGATCGCTATCTTCTCGATGCAGGGCACGCGCGGGACGCTCGTCGGCGAGTTGCGTGAACGCCTGGCGGGACCTGAGGGCGTTCTGGTGCATCCGAACGGCATGCTGTATGCCGCGGGTGCGTGGTCGAACAACGTGGTCGCGTTCCGCGACGGACGGGTGGTGCACGAACTGCGCGGCCTGTCGGCACCGCACGATCTGGAACTCGCGCCAAACGGTGATATCTGGCTGGCGGACGCCGGCAATGATCGCCTGTTGCGACTCAACCAGGCACTCGAGATCGTCGCGGAGTTGCGCGGTCCGCCGTACGACTTCAGCGGTGTCCGTTACCTCGACGTGCTACCCGATGGCAGTATTGTTGCCGCCGACAAGAACAACCATTCGGTGAAGTTGATCGGTGCCGGTGGCCGGTTGCTGGGGCGGATCGGCGATGGCAGACGGGGACGGGGGCCCGGTGTGTTCACGACGCCGGAGGGGGTCGAGAGCCGCGGCGATACGCTGTGGCTGTCGGACTCCGGCAACGACAGGGTCGTCGTCTACGGGTTCGAGGTGCCGGATGAGGCTGGATCCGCGCAATAGCCGCGACGACGCGCCGAGACGTCCGCTGTAAGGACGGGTTGGGACGGCTCAGGTGCGCACCGCTGCGCGCTGCGACGACGGTCAGGGGCAACCCTGCGGCCACCCCTGACCCGGTTACCAGGCAAACGTCATCGGTCGATCAACGTCTGCCGCCTCCGTTGCCATTTCCACTACCGCGACCGCCGCCACTTCCACCGGTGTGGTCACCGGTCGACTCGCCGTCACCGTCAACGCTGTGGCCACCACCGCCACCACCACCGCCTTTCGAGCCGGTAACGGTGGTCACTGAAGTGACCTGGTTGTTGCCAGTGTTGGCATCGAGCGGAGCCTGAACCGTGGCGGTCCAGGTGATCTCGGTCGCATAGTCCATGCTGAAGAAGAAGGTCCAGCTCATGCTGTAACCCGCCTGCAGCGTGAACGGCTCGGGCATGACAAACAGCTCGGTGGTTGTCGGAACGCCGCTCTGCATCGCATACAGCGGCCCGATCCGGTTACCGTCCGAATCGACACCGACCACCATCACGGTCCCGGAGGCCTCGGCCGGACCGCTGTTCTGCACGGTCACGGTGCCTTCGCGACCCTCGGTGCCGGCGACCATGCGCTTGGGCACCTGCAGGCCGGATTCTGCGCTGATCGAAACGTCGTAGTAATCGACCTCGACCGCGCCACACGGAACCAATGTCGCGTAGTCACCCGGGACCGGCCAGTTGTGCATGAACTCGATCACCGCACGTGTGTCGTCGGCTGCCGTGGCGAATGCCCCGATGTCGCTCGTCGGCGGGCCCGGCGACCAGAGCGCCGGTACGGCATCGACGATCGGTCCCTGTGCGATCTCGAACAACACCGGATCGGTGTTGAACACCACCGCCAGGTACTCGAACCAGCCAGCCTGCGGCGTGTTGCCAGGGATGTACGGCGGGGCCGGGAGCGTCATGAAGTTCTGCCCTCGGTCATAGCCGTACAGGCTGTAGTCGAGGAAGCACTTGCGCACATACCGGACCTCACCGGTGACCTCCTGTCGTACGTTGATGCAGACTCTGTCGAGCATCGCCGGTCGTGATTCGTCGGTCAGACCGAGGAAGTCGTTCAGGTAGACGACCATGTCGACGCCGATGGCACCGGTCTTGTCTGCTGCTGCACCGAGTGACCGTGCGGCCATGTCGATCCAGCTGGCCGGCAACGCCAGTCCATCTCCCAGACTGCCTTCACGCATCAGCTTTTCATAGATCGCGATGTTCTGTAGTGGCGAGTCGATCTCGCTGTTCACTATCACACCGTCGACCAGGCTGCTGGTGACCAGCCGACCGGCCGGGTCGAGCGTGACACAACCCGCTGTAGCCAGCTTGATGGTCACGTCGTCCAGTTGCTGTTCGAGCACCGAATCCGGCGCACGCACCTCGTTGATGCGACCGAAGTCGACTTCCTGGGTGAAGGGTGCGTATTCGCCGACCACGGCGCAGGTCGCAGGATCGACCGGCAACAACAAGCTGCCATCACCGAGCACGGTACATTCCGGGCAGTCGCTTGACGACAGCGCCGGTGACGCGATCGGTTGCTGACAGTCGTTGAGGTCGAGGATCGGGATACCGGACGGGTCCCGGTACAGGATGAACAGATCACCGTAGTCCGGCGTTTCGTTGCCGTGATCCCCCGGCCCTACATCCGGTGGTCGTGCCGCCAGCGCCAAGCTCGCGCTCACAGCGCACAGCAACGTGATGGGAATTAGGAATGTCTTGACTAACATGACACCGCCCTCCCTGCAGAAACTGCCGGGTGCTTCCGTGGCCTATGTCTTGAGTCCTCGGCAGCGGAGCCGTTCGGGTCTCACCGAACGGGCATCGGTATTCTTCTTGATCTCCGATCCGCGGTCGTCCCCGGATCGAAAGGAGACGGCGTGCCGGCCGCCGGGTTAGCCCGGATCCGATACGGCGGGAGCCGGATAGGCAGTTGCCATAAACTCCATGGCGGTACAACGCAGTCTGCCCAACAAAGGGGTGGCCGGCCGCACGCCTCCTATAGGTAAGCATAATGTTTCCCGAATGTTTCAGGGGTGTAACAGTTCGGCAACTTGACGTGCGTCATTCCAAATCCATGTCGCAGCCAGAGTGGTTGCGCATTCAATCTTCGCGGTCCCGACCGCGCAGCAGCGGCAGCGACAGGTACCCCGCAGTCGCCACGATGCTGAGACCGGTGAAACCGATTTCTTGTGCCAGCAACGGTGCGGCGGCGGCGCTGATGACCGAGGCGCAGCCGTTGATTCCCCAGGCCCAGGGCACCAGTGCATCGGCCGTGCCAGCGAGATGGCGAAGGCCGATCGGGAACGGGATCCCCATCGCGAACGCGATCGGCGCCAGCATGACCAACACGATGGCGATGCGTGCCGCGATCGATGCCCCGGCGAACTGCTCCAGCACCGTCGGCAGCCAGCCGAGGAACGCGATGTTGATCGCCAGGATCGCAAATACCGCGATGTGCAATGTCCGACCGTGGTCTGCGTCTCTGCGTCGTTGCGACCAGCGGCTGCCCAGACCGGCGAATACCAGCAGCGCGGCGAGCACCGCGGTGGTGGCGTAGACCGGATGCCCGAGGAACAGCTGCAGGCGTTCGATCCAGGCGAGTTCGAGAAACAGGAAGGCGAACCCGAGGACGCCGAAGTACAACACCGTGCGCACACGCAGCCAGGTCGTGGCACGGCCCGACGCCGGACGGGGCAACAGGGACAACGGCAGCAGGATCAGCAGCGAGCTCGCGACCGCTGCGAGCAACAGGGTCACCATGCCGATCAGCAGCGCGGTGTCGACACTCGCAAGCTGCTCACCGCCGCCGTCGCGTATCGCCACCAATGCCTCTGACCAGCGCGTGAAACGCAGTGGATAGGGACGGTTGTCGGTGGCGGGTTCAATGCGAAACCGGTCCGGCAGGGCTTTGGTCGCCCGCGCCGGGTCGAGGATCGCTGCGGCACCGTTGAAGAACTGGGGCTCATTCAACACCTGGAAGCGGTTGGCCTCGGTGGCATGCATGTCCGGCAACCAGACCAGGTCGAAACCGCGTGTCGCGGCGAAGTGACGGATCCCTTGTTGGTCGGCGGCACTCAACGGCGCCTGAGAGACCAGCAGCACGAAGCGCTGCCAGGCACGGATCATCGCCAGGTGTCGAGCGGGCTGGCGTACGCCGGAAGCCAGCAGGGCATCGCGTGCAGTCGACAGCAGCCGCAGCGACAGGCGCGGCGGTACCCGGGTCGGGCCATCTATCGAGAGTACGCCGCGCGGCGTGAGATGGCGCAGATAGGTCACGAAGGCCTCGGTCGTGAGGTCAAAATCGACCTTGAATGCCGCAACCCCGCTGGCGTCTGCGTCGACACTCTGCACAATCAGATCGAAGGTCCCTGCCTCGCCCGCCAGGTAGGCACGCGGCGACTGTGTCTGCCAGTCGACCAGGCGATCCCCACAGACGGCGGCCGAATCGAGTCGGTAGGTACCACAGGCCAGCGTTGGCAACTGCGGGTTGGGCTCCACAGCCGTCACTTTCGAGGCACCCAGCGCAAGTGCGCGCGCGACGCCTTCGCCGACCCCTGCATTGAACACGGCGGTGATGGGGCCCTCGCGCAGCGTGAACGGCAGCGCGGCCGCGAGCTGCCGGAAATACGCCTGGGTACCGAACTCGTCGCGGTAATCGCCGAGCACGCCCGCCGCATCGCCATCGACAAAGACCGCCTGCTGCGGCGGGGGAAGCTGAACTGCCTGCAGACTCATGCCCGGTGCATGGCGCAATGGAACCTGCTCGTTGCGTACCACCTGCACGACTCCGGCGACACCGGCTGAGGTACTGTCCAACTCGGCGCCGTAGGCGTCGAGACTGCGCGCGAGGTCTTTGTAAGGCGCCGGTTGGACGTCGGGCAGTCCATTGAGCAACACACCGCCGGCGATCGCTGTGGCCACCAGTGTGACCGGGCCGGGGTACCAGCGCAGTCGGATGGCCGCGCCCACGGCGGTCAGCAGTCCGCCGACACAGGTGACGAACAAGGCCGTCGCGGGTTGCAGCATCGCCAGAATGACCAGCAGCACGACCGCGCCGGCCCCGGCGCCGATCAAGTCGTAGGCGTACAGCTGCGGGATGCGTTCCGGGAACCGCCACAGCGCGAGGCCTATACAGTTCGCCGCGGCAAACAGAGGCAACGCGAGCACCGCGAACAGGGCGGCCAGATAGAAGATCTGACGATAGTCCCAGGCAAGCGCCTGCGGATCGAATGGCAGCTGCTGCGCAATGGTCACGCAAGCCAACGTGCTCACCGCGAACAATAGGGCGTTGCCGACAAATGCGGCGGCGAAATGCACTCTGAGTCGGGCGCCCGCGACCGCGAGCACAGAACCACTCGCGCCGTAACCGAGCAGGGCGAGGCTGATCGCGATGGCAACCAGATGATGCCAGTGCACGATCGCGAAAATGCGCGTCAGGAGGATCTCGTAGGCCAGGGCACTGGCCGAGATCAGCGCGATCGCGGCCAGTGGGACGGCGGTCGGCGGCAAATCGCGACCGGTCTGTTCGTGCAGCGGCGTGTCGATGGGTTCAATGGCTCCCGGTGAGTGGCACGAACACGACCGGCAGGAGCTCGCGGGTCCGCACCATTCCGCCGCTGTCACGTGTCACCAAAACCAGCTTTTGAGTGACGAAACGGCTGCCGACCGGAATCAGCATACGACCGCCGGGCTTGAGCTGGCGAATCAACGGCGGTGGTATATGGTCGCTGGCCGCAGTGACGATGATCGCATCGAACGGGGCCGCTTCCTCCCAACCGAAATAACCGTCACCGATGCGCGTCTCGACCGCCGAGTGGCCCTGTTGGTCCAACGTGGCACGCGCACGCTTTCCCAGCTCGGGGACGATTTCGACAGAGTAGACCCGCGCGCCCAAGGCATCCAGGACCGCTGCCTGGTAGCCGGAGCCGGTACCGAGTTCAAAGACGCGATCACCGTCCTCGACCTGCAGCAGCTCGGTCATCAATGCGACGATCAGCGGTTGCGAAATGGTCTGACCGTAGCCGATCGGCAGCGGGCGGTTCTCGTAGGCGAAGCGACGCTGATCCGGAGGCACGAACTGATCGCGCGGCACGGCCCCCAAAGCGGCACGCACTGCAGGCGACAGGCTGTCGATACCGAATTCGTCGCGGCCGGCTGCGATCTGCTGTTCGACCCCGGCCCACAATGCGCGCGCGGCCTGTGCCTGCGGCGATTCGCCGTACGCCGCAGTGTGGCTGATCAGCCCGATCAACCACGCGACCCACACGCGCCACAGAACATTTCCAAAGCGCATCGGGATCCCGCTCGTTCAACCTTGTGCATTCATTATGCATCGCTTTCGATGCAGCGATAAGCGCGCGATGGGGGCGGCAAGGGCTCAGGCAAGTGAGAACGTCAACAGATTGAGTATCAGTATGCCGACGCCGATGTAACCGAGGGTCCGGAATAGCCGGTCCAGACGCCGCCGACGGTTTCGATAACGGACGGCGAGTTGTTCGATCGTCGCGAGTTGCTCGCGCTCCAACGTGGGATCGAGATAGATCTGACGGTGACGCAGGTCGATCGACTCGATCGCCGCAACCGCTCGTTCGAGCGGCACCCGGTACAGATGGCTGTCGGCGTCGACCAGGCGCCGTTTCATCCGTTCATGGGCATGCATCAGCGCGGCATCGCTATCGTCGAACCGAGCGATGTAGCGCGTCCGCTGCGTCGGGTCGGCCGTCGGCCCGGTTTGCGGCACACGGTCACTGATCGTCAGCCGCACGAGTCCGGCGTGACGCTTGTGTGTCTCGATCGCAAGAAACCCCGGTGTCACGTCGCTGACCTCTCGCCGAACCCTGCCGAACGCAGATGCATCGTCGCGCGACACCAGTTTGCACCCGGCCGGCATCGCTGCACAGCCCCATCGCGTGCAGCTCCCTGTCGACGCGGCGGTGCAGCCGCTGATCAGTCTTGATCTTTTTTCGACTTCAGCTGTGGCCAGAGTCGGCGCACGACCTCGCTGCCTTCGGCGAAGGTGTGGCAGGTGTTGATGAAATCGGGTGGCGGGGCGACGCTGTCGTCGATGTGGGCCCCGGCTTCGCCGCGCCACGCATACACGGTCTGGACCGCGGTAGTCGCAAGCGGCCCCAGCAATTCGACCAGGTGCGTGCAGCCCCAGCGTCCGCCGAGCAGCAAACGGACCTTGGCGGTCCACCCGGGCTCGATGCGCTCGCCGACGAGCTTGCCGAACCGGTTCGGGAAATGCGGACAGGGCGGGTAGGGGGCGTGCACCGTCTTGGCCTCGATCGCATGCACCGTCAGTTCCGAATCGACCGTCATGCGCAGCCACATCTCGTGCAGATGCTCACCGGGCTCGATCCGCCCCCGACCGAAGGTCTCCATCTCCTCGGTGCGCGTATCGACCAGGCTGCCTTCGATGTCCCAGAGTTCGTCGTCGCGGCGGTAGCCGCGGCACACGATCTCTCGCGTATGCACCAGATGGCGCTTTTCCGGGGGTGGAAGTGGCATAAAAACCTGCTGGTAATCAAATGGATATGCGAAAATTGCTGCGATGCACAAAATTTTTCGGTCGAAGGCCTTGACAAACCCCTCAAATGACCGATATTGTGCAGTGCAACAATGCTGCACCGCACAAATCCAGTGCCCCCCAACAACCCGGAGATACTGTCATGCAAAACGAAATTCTCGAAATGGTAAATCAGTTCAATGCAAACTTCTTCGCCTCGGCCAAGCGCCTGGGTGAACTGAACATGCGCACCTTCGAACAGCTGGCCAACAAGCAGGCCGCCGTTCTGAACGAGTGCATGGAATCGAGCGCCAAACAGTACGAAGTGCTGGCCTCGGCAAAGGACTACAAGTCCGCGATGGCCGCACAGAGCGAGCTGGTCAAGGGCTGCAACGAGAAGTTCCTGGCGAACCTGCGCGATACCGCGGAGATGCTGTCCAGCGTACGTGAAGAGCTGACCGGTATGGTGGAAGAGGCCGTCAAGTACACCACCGCGAGCGTCGAAAAAGCCGGCCAGGTAGCGAAGAAAAAGGCGGCCTGAGGCCGTCCTCTGGCGGGGTGGCATGCGCTGCCGCCCCGTCGATGGCTCTTGCTCGCCATACGATTAACAGAACAACCACCATAGCGGAGCAATTGAATGACCAAACGCGTTGCTTTTGTCACCGGCGGTAACGGCGGGATCGGATCCGCGATCTGCCGCGAACTGGCCAATCAGGGACATACCGTTGTCGCCGGGTATTTCCCGCCCGAGAAGGACGCCGCCGAGGCGTGGCAGCAACAGATGAAAGCCGATGGCTGCGCGATCGGGCTGATGCCGGTCGACGTCACCAGCTTCGAGGACTGCGAACGCGCGGTCGCGGACATTGTGTCCGAACATGGCGCGGTCGACATCCTGGTGAACTGCGCCGGGATCACCCGCGACGGTACGTTGAAAAAGATGTCGGAAGCGAACTGGAAAGCGGTGCTTTCGACCAACCTGGACAGCGCGTTCAACGTAACGCGGCACGTGATCAACGGCATGCTGGACAAGGGTTGGGGACGTATCGTCAATATCGCCTCGGTCAATGGCCAGCGTGGCCAGTTCGGCCAATCGAACTACTCGGCGGCCAAGGCCGGCATGCACGGTTTCACCATGGCCGTGGCGTTGGAGACGGCAGCCAAGGGGATCACTGTGAACACGGTGTCACCGGGTTACATCTCGACCGCGATGACGGAAGCGATGCCGGAAGACGTACTGAAGTCGATCGTCAACAGCGTGCCGATGCGTCGCATGGGTACGCCTGAGGAGATTGCGAACGTGGTCGCCTGGCTGGCGAGCGAAGGCAACAGCTACACCACGGGCGCCAATATCCCGGTCAATGGCGGTCTTTTCACCAGCCATTGAAAGCGTGCCCCCATACCCTCCTGGCAGAGGATTCTGCCCCCTCTGCTTCAAGCTTGGGCGCCCTCATCGGCGCCCGTTTTTTTTCGTTGCGATCGCGCGCATCGAAAATCGTCGAAGTTCGCGGAGTCCTGCGGTTTTTTTCGACTAGGGTATGGTAAGACGACGCAGATACCCGTGGTTCTCAATGCTGTGAGCCGCGTATAAAAACTGCACCCGGCGCCGGGGTCCCTCGCTGAGCACAGCGTTGCTGTAAGGACACAATGGCTCCCGGCACCCGACGAGGACGGAGTGTTTATGAGCATTTCACCCCCGAGTTACAAACAGAACCGCCTGAAACAGCTGCGCGCGTTCTGCAAGACCGTCGAGACCAAGAACATCTCGCGTGCCGCGGAGAAGCTGTTTCTGACCCAGCCGACGATTTCCCTGCAGATCAAGGCGCTGGAGCGTGAACTCGATATCATCGTGTTCGAACGCCACGGACCGCAGATTCGCATCACCCCGGATGGTGAGTTGTTGTACGAGATTGCCAAGCCCTTGCTGGAAGGCATCGACAACCTCGCGCAGACCTTCGCCAGCAAGAGCGGTCGCCTGGATACCGGCGAGCTGACGATCGTCGCCGGAGAATCGACGATCCTCTACCTGCTGCCGGAGTTCGTATCCTGTTTCAAGGAACGTCACCCCGGCATTCACATCAAACTGCTGAACGAGACCGGCCGCGACGGCCTCGCGAAGCTGCGGTCGGACGCGGCGGATTTTGCCGTCGGACCGATGGTCGAGGGACAGGCCGACCTCGAGTACAAGCCCTTGTTTTCGTTCGAGCAGGTGTTGATCGTTCCGCTCGATCACCCGCTGGCACGACGCGCCAAGGTCACGCTGGAAGAGATCAGTCCGCACGGATTGATCCTGCCACCTCGCCAGCTCAACCACTGGCGCACGGTCGATCTGGTATTCGAACAACACGGCGTGCCGTACAGCGTGGTGCTCGAAGCCGGTGGCTGGGAGGTGATCAAGCGCTACGTCGAGCAGGGGATGGGGATCTCGATCGTCAACGAGATCTGCCTGACCGGCAAGGAGCGACTCGCCGTGATTCCGTTGGAGGATTACTTTCCACGAAGGACCTATGGTGCGGTCACCCGCAAGGGGCGCTACCTGACGCCGCCGGCACAGGCGTTCCTCGATGCGATGTCGACCCTGGAGTGCAAGCTCCCGTACAAGCTCGCGGTGGCGCACAGTCGCGAAGAGGTCGTGGATCCGAACGAGCTCGATCCGCGCCACGTGCCGAGGAACATCGACGATCTCGACTAAGGTGCGGACGGGTGCCGTGCGGCCGCACCGGCGGCGTGGCATCATGGCGGCGTGGTGGACAAACACGGGTGGTGCGTGGCGTGGTGCGCTGATGGACCTGTTTGTGTATGGCACGCTGATGGTGGCCGAGGTGATGCATCGGGTTTGTGGGCACACCGGCCGACCCCAATCGGCCGTGCTGCGCGACTACCGGCGGTGGCGGCTGCGAGGCGAAGTCTATCCGGCGATCGTTCCGGACGTCCGTGGCCAGGTCGAAGGCCTGCTGCACCGTGGCCTGCAGCCTGCGCAGATCGCGGCACTGGATGCGTTCGAGGGCGATTTCTATCGACGCATGGCGGTTGAAGTGCAGGTCGGCGCGCGCTCGTGCCCTGCCGAAACCTATGTCCTGGACCCCGCATTCACGCACCTGTTGAGTACCGAGGAATGGTCGCTGCAGGCGTTCGCGGAGCGTGCCAAAGGCCGCTTCCTGACCGACTATGCCGGGTTCCGCGCGATCTCTGTCGACGATGAGCGACGCTGAGCAGCTGGCGGCCGGACAGGAGGAGGACCGCCCGGCGCTCGCCGTGGACTGCCTCGACGGCGAAGGCATGCGTGCGGCGCTGATCTCGACGACCGGCAATCACTGCCGGGTCTGGCGCAGTTCGCGCAAATCACTCTCCGAGGTCACCGACGGCTACACGGAGTTCGTCGTCAAGTATCCGAAAGACGGACACGATTTCGCGGATGCGCGGATCCTCGCCCGTCAATACCGTATGCTGCGAGATGCACTCGGCGAGATCGTCCCCGAGGCGCTGTTCGTTATGACCTGCATCGAGGGCAGCCCAAACCTGTTCGTGCTCGCGCGCGCCGTGAATGTCTGGTTCAACATCGCCAATCCCGCGAACCGTGAAGAGGCGATCGGTCTGTTGCGCGAGTATCCGCTCGCCCGGGCACAACTCGCACGTTTCGTCGATGTTGCGCGACGCTGGCGCTCAGGGCCAAACCCGCGTGTGATCGATCTGTACGGCCTGGACAACCTGGTGATGGACAATCAGCGCCAGGTGCGTTTCATCGACAGTTTCTACGTGTTCTTTTTCGAAGACATGCTGCACCTGTTGGGAGGCGAGCGCGACTATGAACTCGAAGAGAAGATCGGGCTGTCGCTGAGGCGGCTCGCCTACCTGGACGACATTCTCGCGTGTACCGAGGCCGGCGCGCCGGGCGAGGGATGAGGGGCGTGCCGGGATTCACGCACTGGTGCGTGCGGCCTGGTCGTAGGTCGCGAGGTCGAAGCGACGGATCATCGCCTGAATGAGACGTACGTACTCCTCGCCCTTTGCCGAATAGCGCTCCAGTCCACCGGCCAGTTGTTCGCCGTCGAGTGGCTGCCCTTTGGCCCGTTGACCGGCACGCAGCGCGCGCAGTTCGGCGTATGCGGGATGGCTGTTGAGGGTGTGCATGTAGTAGCGCACCGATTCGGCCTCGGTGTCGAATCGGCGTACCAGGTGACGTTTCCCGGCAGCGCGCTTGCGTGGCACCATCCCCTTGGTCTCGTCGTAGGTCCAGATTCCGAACAGGTTGTTACCCTCGCGCGCAAAACGGGATTTGCCCCAGGCACTCTCGTTGGCAGCCTGCGCCAGGGCCAGCGAGACCGGCAATGCGTCGACCCGTTCCAGTAGTGCGCTGCGCGCATCGGCATCCTCCAGAGGGTCGCCGTCCACCCGATAGGCCGTGGCCAACTCGTCGATGTGCTCGCGCTCCTCGGCAGTGGGCGATTGCCCGCGTTCCAACTTGGCGAAGTGTTGGACGAGCCGCCCGCGCAGTCTTAGCAGCCGGCGGTTCTCGGTCTCGATCAATGGGAGCAGTCGCTCGACGAAGGCCGACTTCGCATCGCCGGTCGCAGCACTGTCGCCGGGGGGCGCAGTTGGCGCGTCTGCCGCCTCCGTCGATACGGCCGATGGGACCTGCGGCTTGGCCGGTGTGGTGACCGGCATTGGTGTCCGCGGCGCGAAATAGGCCGCCGGCGGCACGTAGCCACGATGGGCATAGGCCGGCACCGGGTACAGGGTGGGCCGTACTGCCGGTGGCATGGGATGGCGATACCGGTATAGAGGGGCCGTGGCTCGAGGTGCATGAGCCGCACCGGCGTAATAGGGAGAAAATGCGGAAGCCGCGCCGGCACCCGTGAGCAAGATCAGCCATACCGCGAAATTGGACAGCGGTTGCATAGGGCCCCGCGAGGATCAGTCATCGTTCGAGGCATGGTACATGAAAATAAGAAAAAGCTAATAAACTAATGCCGATTTGTGAACTTCATTCTTGTTGGAGTTCATAAAAACAGTATGTTAGAGAATATTGTTCAAGTTTATTCGCTATACCAACTGCCGTCCGGATGTCGTCGGATCCAGTTATGGCTGTACCAACCGAAGCGTCCGTCGGTGCCGATCGGCAGGGTGCAGTTGATGCGATTTCGGCCGACATTGAGCCGACCTCGCGGGGTGACCACCACGGCATTGCGCGGTTGGTCCAACCATTCATAACTCACTTCCGGGCTGCCGTTGAAGAAGCAGTTCAGTTGCTGCGGGTTGGCGAGGTCCGGTGTAAAGACCAGCGTGAGCCGTGGATGCCATTCGTCGAGCGGCACGACCGGCTCGTCGGGAAAGGCACCGGTGATCGGCAATGGCAGACTCCCCACCTTGTTTGGGAAGGTGCGCATCCCGGCGTACAGACTGGCCATTGGAAAACGTGGCAGTGCCGCAAAATCGGCCTGGCGCCAGACAGGTCCCGACTGCTGCCCGAACGCGGTGAGTCCCATCGACGTGACGATCCGTTTCAGTGCCTTGTTGTATTCGCCGTAGGGATAGACAAAGAGTGCAGGCGTCTCGCCCAGTTCTTCTCGCAGGCGGTTCTGCGCCAGTTGGATGTCGGCGGCGACGCGTTGTTCCCAGTCGTCCGTCGGCTCGGCGTCGCCCCGGCGTATCAGGTGAGCGTGGCTGTGACTGTGATTTGCGAAATGGATACCTTTGGCCTGCATCTCGCGCATCTGCGCCCAGCTGAGGTAGCCGGGCAGGCCCTGATCGACAGGCTCGGTGGCGACAAACACCGTCAACGGGTAACCATAACGGACGACCCGGGGCAAGGCCTCGGTGTACGCGGAGACGTAGGCGTCGTCGATGGTCAACGCGACACACCTGTCGGGCAGGGGGAGGTCGTCGCGCAATGCGGCGACCACCTTGTCCAACGACATGACCACATGATCGTGGGTCAGCAGGTAGTCGAGATGTTGTTGAAACTGTTCCGGCGTCACGCTCGTGATGCCCGGTGTGTGTTCGTCGATATGGTGGTACTGCAGCACGACACAGTGATCGGCCGCCCTGGAGGATGTTGCCAGGAGCAGGAGCGCGGCGAACGACGCGAAGCGAAGGTACATCGGATAGGCATACGAGGTTGACTGGAACGGCGCATCTTACGGGCATTGCGCCTTCGATGCGATCGGACGGGGGCATGCACAAAAAAGGGCGCCGCAGCGCCCTCAAAATGGATCGTCGTGCCTCACCAGGCAAAATGACGAGATGCCCGGAGGCTTATTTTAGGTTATCGCCAACCAACTCGACCAAACTCTCAATGCGGGTACCCCAATGCGTGCGGTCGGCGCCCGCCATCAGGTTGATGCGGCAGCTGCCACAGGCGGTGACCACGGAGCCGGCGCCGGTCGCCTCGACCTGCTGGCGCTTGAGATCGAAGGCGGCATTGCGCATCGGCTCGGCCTTTTCCATCACGAACAGGCCGGCGCCACCGCCACAGCAGAAGTTTGCCGTCCGGTTGCTGGGCATCTCGCGCATATCGACGCCGAGCGCCTGCAGCACTGCACGCGGTTCGTCGAACACACCGCCATGGCGTCCGATCTTGCAGGGATCGTGATAGGTGACATGTTTGTCGGCGCCGATCGGGTTCAGCTGCAGACGTCCTGCCATGACTTCGCGGCCGAGAAACTCGGAAAGGGCCATCACCTCAAAGGGCAGGGGGGCACCATGCGCATTGGCGCCCGCCCAGCGCAATGCCGGATAGGCGTGTCCGCACTCGGGCACTATGACCATCCTGGCACCCAGGGCGATCGCCTGGCTGGTGATGCGTTCGGACGCGGACTTCTGGACCTCGGAGTAACCTGAAAGCAGGCCGAAATTGGCGCCCTCGAAGGCGCAGCTGTGAATGGTCCAGTCCAGACCCAGGTGGTTCATCACCTTGACCGTGGCCTCCAGCGCATCCTTGAACAACAACACATCGATCGTCGATGTGAGCACCAGGACGTCGGCCTTGTCCTTGTCGATCGGCACCTCGTGTCCCTTGGCGCGCAGTTCGTCTGCGGCCTGCCGCAGCTGGTCGGGTCCGACACCGAATACCGTCCCGCGACTGCCCTGTTCCTGCTCGACGGCACGCAGGCCGGCGGGTATCAGGCCGGCGTGAGCCAGCCCTTCGCGGGTGACGTGCACCATCGCGGCGATATCAATGCCCATCGGACAGACCAGACCACAGCGGCCACACTCGGTACAGGATTCGTATACCAGATGCTGGGTGGCCTCGAGGTCGGCCTCGGTGATGTCCGGTTCGATCAGCCGATGCAACCAGCGCAGCGGCGCCTTTTCGCGGCGGTAGTAACGCTTCAGCAGGTCGAGCTTGTGGATCGGGGTCAGCTCGGGGTCTTCTGTCTGGATGTAGAACTGGCAGGCCTCGGCGCACAGTCCGCAGTGCACACAGGACTCGAGCTGGGTGGCATTGGACGCATCGATCTTCGTCGAGAAGATGGCCTTTGCATGCTTGACCCGCTCATTGTCCGGGCAGTCCGTCGGTCTGGCCATCTGCGGGAGCATCTTGATCTGCTCGGCAAACCCGCGGAAGACATTCATATCGATGGCCATGATCCAGTTCCTTTAGGTTGATGCTTCGTCGTGCTCAGACTTTGACACCACGCCGGCCGTAGTGTGCCCCCATGAAGCCACGGCTGAACGGGAAGGTGAAGGTATGTATCAGTGCACTGAAAGGGAAATACACCAGCAGCAGTTCTGCAAGAAAGAAATGTGTGACGCGCAATACCTCGTGCGACCTTGCCAGGGCGAGACAGCCTGTCAGCATCACGAGAAAAATCAGAATCGAACCGATATAGTCGCCGCGGTCCGAGATCGCGCGGGTAACCGGGTTGAGCATCCGATGCAGGATCAGCAGCATCAGGCCAAGGAAGGCTATCTCCGAGACCAGGATGAAGGCCCATTCGGGTAGCGCGACCCAACCGAAACCCGTCACGTACTCACGGTAGAACTCGATGTGCGGGGCGGCGAAGAACAGCAGGGCAAAAAGGCCCACATGGAACAGGTAGCCGGCAACCACCTGTAACCGGATACGTGACCAGAAGTCGGCGCGTGGGAAGAACCGCGTGATGTTGATGCTGAGCGCGGCGGCGCTCCCGGAGCTGCGTGGTGTGCTGAAATCGGTCTTGCTGCCCATGTTCAGCATCCCGACCAGGCGCCACAGGACGCCAATCACGAACACCGTTGCCGAAAAGTACCAGAAAGGACCATCGACGATCTCGGCAAAGCTCATGTCCGATCTCCCTCTCGTTTTGCTGTGTGCCAAGGTCCGTGCCGATCGAACGCGTGGCAGGAGCGGTTCGACGCCGGCGAGCCGCTGGTGCGGTGATGGAAATGCAGTGTCTTCTTCATGCCTTCCGTGTCGATGGCTGGAGTGGGACCCGGTCAGAGCCGGCACTTTCGTGCGCCGGCGGTTGCGGCTGGTTCTTTACCTCTGCATGCCAGCGGTCGTGGTGTGCCTCGGCCCAGTTCTCATCCACATAGCCGGTGGTCATGCTTTCGAGGCTGCCTTCGGTGCCAATGGTGCCGATGTAGATATGGCCGAACGAGCCGGCAATGAACAGGACCGCAGCGATACCGTGGACGAAGAGGGCAAGCTGCATGATGTCGCGTGGCTGGCCGAGAGTCGGGAAGATCAGTACCAGGCCGCTGATCGAGACGGCCAGGCCCAGCACCATGACCGACCAGAACCAGATCTTTTCGCCCGCGTTGAAGAAGCCGGCAGTGACATGTGCCTTTCCGATGATGCCGCCGCCCTTGATCAGCCACTTGAGGTCGCCGCGGGCAGGCAGGTTCTGCGCGGCCCAGTGAAACAACAGTAGTAGAATGGAGACGAGAAACAGTGGCCCGAACAGGTTGTGGCCTTCCTTGCATGCG
Organism: Chromatiaceae bacterium; assembly: GCA_024235395.1. Lineage (NCBI taxonomy): Bacteria > Pseudomonadati > Pseudomonadota > Gammaproteobacteria > Chromatiales > Chromatiaceae > Chromatiaceae bacterium. Next base: position 260,834 of record JACKMK010000004.1, on the reverse strand, counting down.
CTGGCGATCACACCGAACGCCTCGGCACCGAATACCGGCAAGATCACGAAGCGGCCAAACAACAGCGTCAGTCCGGTCACCGCGAGAAATACGAACAGTGCCGCAGTCAGCCAATGCACGATGCGCTCGTACTCGACGAACCGCCGGATCTTGCGTCCCGACCGTCCATCCGGTATCCGCACCCGGCCGCGGATCAGAAAGAACAGCAGAATGACACCTACGGTTCCGGCAATGAACCAGCCTGCGGCACCGATGAACTCGTGCCGGCGGTACTGGCGGAAGTCTTCGCCGCTACGGTTGATCAGCACGCCCGCATCGACGCCGCGTGCCTGGGTGTTGCCCGCCATCTGACCCTGGCGTTGACGCACTGCGTTCCACAGGTCGGTGCCGGGATTCGGCACCATGATCGGATTGGCGGGGGTGTCCGGTGCAGCGGATACCGGCAGCGCGACGAACAGGCAACCGAGAAGTACCAGGGTGGTGACTATCCCGATCATGCCGCGCGGTTGAGTTGCACGCATCGCCTAGGTCCTCGATTGGGCGGATGATTGTCGAACGGTCACCTGCAAGGTCCACAGGCAAGCGTCGGTTCGAAATACGGGTTGCCGGACACCCATCGTCCGACAACCCGTTTTTGTCATGCCGATCAGCCGTCGCTGCTCGCCTTGCCTTTCACGCTCTGGGGTGCGCGAAGGCTGGCCTTGTCGTAGTTGACCCCCCAATCGAGCACCGAGGCGCCGCGGTTGACCACGCGTCTGCGGTAGATATCCGACACCACGTCGGCGTCACCGGCGATCAGTGCCTTGGTCGAACACATCTCGGCACACAGCGGCAGTTTGCCTTCCGCCAGTCGGTTGGACCCGTACATGCGGTGCTCCTCGGCGCTGCCGGTCTCTTTCGGGCCACCGGCGCAGAAGGTGCATTTGTCCATCTTGCCGCGCGACGCGAATGCCCCGGCCTTCGGGAACTGCGGCGCACCGAACGGGCAGGCATAAAAACAGTAACCGCACCCGATACAGATGTCCTTGTCGTGCAGCACCACGCCGTCTTCCGTGGTGTAGAAACAGTCGACCGGGCAGACAGCGGCACACGGCGCATCGGCGCAGTGCATGCATGCAACCGACAGCGAGCGTTCGCCGGGTTCGCCGTCCTTGATCGTGACCACGCGGCGGCGGTTCACACCCCAGGGGACTTCGTTTTCATTCTTGCAGGCGGTGACACAGGCATTGCACTCGATGCAGCGTTCCGCGTCGCAGTAGAACTTCATATTGGCCATGTCTGGGTTCTCCTCAAGCCTTGATGATGCGGCAAAGGGTGCACTTGGTTTCCTGCATCTGCGTCACCGAGTCGTATCCATAGGTGAACGCGGTGTTGCAGGCCTCGCCCAGTACGAAGGGATCGGCACCCGCAGGGTACTTGCTGCGCAGGTCGTTGCCCTGGAAGTGACCGCCGAAATGGAAAGGCGTGAACGCGACCCCGGCGGCAACGCGTCGGGTGACCAGGGACTTGACCTTGATGCGGGCGCCCTCCGTGCTCTCGATCCACACGTCTTCGCCATCCTTGATGCCGGCATTGTTGGCATCACGCGGGTGTATCTCGACGAACATGTCCTGCTGCAGTTCGGCCAGCCACGGGTTCGACCGGGTCTCGTCGCCGCCACCCTCGTACTCGACCAGCCGCCCCGAGGTGAGGATGATCGGGAACTCCTGCGAGTAGTCCTTGGCCTGGATCGACCCATAGCGGGTCGGCAGGCGCCAGAACGATTTGCGGTCTTCGTAGGTCGGGTACTTCTCCACCAGGTCGCGGCGGTTGGTGTACAACGGCTCACGGTGCACCGGCACGGGGTCGGGGAAGGTCCAGACCACGGTGCGTGCCTTGGCATTGCCGAACGGGGCGCAACCATGCTTGATTGCGACGCGCTGGATGCCGCCGGACAGGTCGTTCTTCCAGTTTTTGCCTTCGGCGGCCTGTTTCTCGGCATCCGTCAGGTCGTCCCACCACCCGAGCTTCTTCAGCAGGTCGGCGGTGAACTCGGGATAGCCGTCCTTGATCTCGGAGCCTGCCGAATAGCTACCATCAGCAAGCAGGCTGACACCGTTGCGCTCGACACCGAAGCGGGCGCGGAAGGTCAGGCCGCCTTCGGCCACCGGCACACTGGTGTCATAGAGGTTGGGCGTGCCGGGGTGTTTCATCTCTGCAGTACCCCAGCACGGCCAGGGCATGCCATAGAAATCGCCGTCGGCCGGTCCGCCCTCGGCCTTGAGGCTGGTGTAGTCGAAGGTGCCCCAGTTCTGCTGGTGCAGTTTCATCCGTTCCGGGCTCTGGCCGGTATAGCCGATGGTCCACATGCCGCGGTTGAACTCACGCGTGATGTCCTCGATCAGCGGCTCGTCGTTGGTGACCGCGATGTGCTTGGTGAACTCATCAGCAAAGCCGAGCTTCTTCGCCAGCTTGTACATAATGGTGTGATCGGGCAGGGATTCGAACAGCGGCTCGATCACCTTGTCGCGCCATTGCAGTGAGCGGTTGGAGGCGGTCACCGATCCGTAGGTCTCGAACTGCGTACACGCGGGCAGCAGATAGACGCCGTCGGTGCGATCGTGCATGACGGCCGAAACGGTCGGATAGGGATCGACAACGACCAGCAGGTCGAGCTTTTCCATGGCCTTTTTCATTTCCGGGCCACGTGTCTGCGAGTTGGGTGCGTGCCCCCACATGAACATCGCGCGCACGTTGTCACGTTGGGCGATCGCATCCTTGTTCTCGAGCACGCCGTCGATCCAGCGCGAGACCGGGATGCCCTTGGTGTTCATCACGTGCTCGGCCTTGTCCTTCTCACCGTGTTCGCCGATGTACTCCTTGCCATCCTTGTCGTAGGCCACGTCATCGAAACGGCCCTTGAGCCATGCCGGATCAAGATCCCAGACCCGAGCCCAGTGTCCCCAGGAACCGGGGGCCAGGCCGTAGTAGCCGGGCAGCGTATCGGCGAGCACGCCGAGGTCGGTCGCGCCCTGCACGTTGTCATGACCACGGAAGATGTTGGCGCCGCCACCGGATACACCGATATTGCCGAGTGCCAGCTGGAACGCGCAGTAGGCGCGGGTGTTGTTGTTGCCGATCGTGTGCTGCGTGCCACCCATGCACCAGATGAAGGTGCCGGGACGGTTGTCGGCCATCGCCTTGGCGGCCGCGTACACCTGGTTCTCCGGTACCCCGGTGACGCGCTCGACCTCGTCAGGCGTCCACTTGGCGACCTCGGCCTTGACCTCTTCCATGCCGTAGACGCGCTGGCGGATGTACTCCTTGTCTTCCCAGCCATTCTTGAAGATGTGGTACATCATGCCCCAGATGATCGGCACGTCGGTGCCGGGGCGGATGCGCAGGAAGTGGTTGGCGTGTGCTGCGGTGCGGGTGAAGCGCGGGTCGATCACGATCACCGGTGCATTGTTTTCCTCCTTGGCCTTGAGGATGTGCTGCAGCGATACCGGGTGCGCCTCGGCCGGGTTGGAACCAATCAGCAGGATCGCGCGCGACTTGTGGATGTCGTTGTAGCTGTTGGTCATTGCACCGTAGCCCCAGGTGTTGGCAACACCCGCGACCGTGGTCGAGTGACAGATGCGCGCCTGGTGGTCGACGTTGTTGGTGCCCCACATCGCGGCGAACTTGCGGTACAGGTAGGCCTGCTCGTTGTTGAATTTTGCCGAGCCCAGCCAGTAAACCGAATCGGGTCCGGATTGCTCGCGGATCTTGGTCAGCTGGCCACTGATGTCGTTCAGTGCCTCGTCCCACGAGACCTTCTGCCACTTGCCGTTGACCAGCTTGGTCGGATACTTGAGGCGGCGTTCGCCATGGCCGTGCTCGCGCACCGCCGCGCCCTTGGCGCAATGTGCCCCGAGATTGAACGGATGGTCGAAGGCCGGTTCCTGGCCGGTCCAGACGCCGTTTTTCACCTCGGCGATTATCCCGCAACCGACCGAGCAGTGAGTACAGATGGTCCTTATCTCTTTAGCAGTACCGGTCTGTGCACCCTCGGCAGCCGTGGCCCTGCGCATCATGCCGGGGGCAAGGCCGGTGGCCAGTGCGCCGCCGCCGGCAAGAATCCCGGAATGGCGCAGGAAATCACGACGGCTGAGCTTGCGTCCGGCCGCGCGGTTCGAGCTGGCTGGCTGCCCGGTCGCTGCCTGGGCGTCGGTCTGCTCAGTGGTTGCCGGATCGACCTGATCGGAAATCTTTTTGAGTTTCATCTCGGTGTTCCTCGTCGCGCCGGCTCAGCTGGCTGCGGTTTTGTAGTAGTCGAGGATGTGCTGCGTCAGGCGATAGCCCTGCGCGGCTTTCTGCTCGGCCGCATCGTTGCCGGTTTCCGCGATCACGGCGCCCGGGATCGCTGCAGCGACCGCCGCCATGCCCCCGGAGACGCCCGCATCGCGCAAGAATTTGCGCCGTGACTCAGACACTTGCTTGGGATTCTTCATGGCGATTGCTCCTGTGATGCGGTCCGCATTGCGGGTTGAGTCTGGTTCGTCGGGGGCGCGAGCCCCTCGAATCGTTATCCATGCTGCAAGCTGCGATCCAAATTACCCTGGAGAAAAATGACCGAAAGGGAACTGGACAGCCATCTCTCGGCCTGGGTTCTGTGTCAATCCGCACCCATGCGACAATCTGTCTAGTTGGTCAGGGACAAATAGGACTTTTCGACCGCAATGAACGCCGTGCCGAGCCGTGCAACAGAGCGGTAGAACACCGCGGATTCCGCCTTGGCCAGATCGGCGAAGAACCCGGATGCCCAGCTGCCGATATGGGTGTCGAAGAAAGCCTGTTGCTCGTTCAACGGGGTGTCGTCGAGGATCAGCAGCGCCATGACCTCGCACAGGGCCGCGATGTGATCTTCGGGCTCGTGCACGTCGTCGGCCCGTTCGAAGCCGAGCCGGCGCAGATCATTGCGCAACAGCCCGAGCGGCTTCTCCATCAGGAAACCGGTCTGGTACCAGGAGCCGTAGGGCACGAGTTCCCCACGTCCCAGACCGATGAACAGGTCGTGATACTCCTCGCGCAGCGCCATGGGCGTACTGTGCCTTGCGGCAAGTGCGAGCATGTTCATCGCCAGTGCAAGTTCGGCGTGCTCCCGGTCGACATCGGGGGCGAGTGCGGCGGTATGTCGCAGTGTGCCTTCGTCCGGCGCACTGCGCATCAGGGCGCCCAGCAGGCCGTAGAGCCCGGCGCGATAGTGCTGTTCCGTCGGTGGGGTCACGGCCATCTGCAGACTGGCCTCTTCTATCGAGCCCTGTGGCCCGTGTGGATTACTCATGCTCTGCCTTTGCTCGAATGGTTGGTGGCGCCGAACACGCCCGACTGCATCGCTTCCGCATCCTGGACCGCATCGACCACGCGACAGTCTTCGCACATCTGCAGCCGGCGACGGGCGCGCTCGGACTGAAACATCGCATGACCGTTCAACTTTTCCAGGATGTTGTCGATCGTCCGCCGGGTCGCGAACGGTTTGCCACAGCTGACGCAACAGAACGGCGGTTCTTCGTAGAGCACGACAGCCTGCCGACGGCGTTCGGGATCCGCCAGGTAGCGGGACTCCAGCGTGATGGCCCTTTCCGGGCAACTGTTCGCACAGATGCTGCACTGCACGCAGTTGCTCTCGAACAGCATCAGGCGCGGCACCTCTTCGCCGGCGCTCAGTGCCTGGGCCGGGCAGACCGAGGTGCAACTCATGCACAGGGTGCATCGGTCGGTATCCACGCGTACGCGGCCGTAAGGGGTGCCGGGCGTCAGTGCGATGCTCGATGGCCTGGCGGACGCGTGCTGCCACAGGTGATCGAGCGCCAGACCGGCGAGTTGGCGTTTCCGGTCGAGCGCCGCGAAGCTGGCCGCCGGCAGCGTACTTTCGAGTTCGCCAAGCCCATCCAGCGTCGTCGCATCGACCAGCTGCAACACCTCGCCGGGAAGACCCAGCCCGGCCAGCAGTTCGTGGGTGAAGGTGAGCTGCCGCAACAGGGCCTCGCGCGCCTTCGGCGGCACCGAGCCGGCTTCGACGAGCAGCACCCGGCGTGCGCCCCAGGCGATGGCCGCCAGCCACAATTCGTGGCCGACACTGGCCAACTCCTCGACGGCGACCAACAGCACGTTCGCCGGCACGGCGGCGAGGTCCGCCGCGTCGGCCTCGGCGACGAACGCGAGCCACGGTTGCGTGCCACCGTCGCGCTGGTAGGTCCGCAGCAGCAGACGCACACGCTCGGCGGTGTCACCGGGGCCAGGGTAGGCGTACTGCATGGCGCCGGTCGGGCAGACGGTGGCACAGATGCCGCCACCCTGGCACAGGTTCGGGTTGACTTCGACCTGCTCACCGATCGAGATAATCGCCTCGGCGGGACAGCTGTCGATGCAGCGGCGGCAACCGCTCTGGCCGGACCGCGCATGTGCGCAGATGCTGGCGTCGTAGTCGAAGAAGCGGGGTTTCTCGAAGGTGCCGACCATGCCATCGAGCGCCAGCCAGGCGGCGTCCAGATCCTGCGGCTCGCGTCCGAAATGCCAGTATCCCGGTGGCGGCAGTTCGCGGTCGAACAGCGGTCGAGCGGAGAAATCCACGACCAGGTCGGCCTCGAATCGCTGGTAGTTGTGCCGGCCCTGCTCGCCGAGTTCGACCTTGAACGCGCCGAGATGGCCACTGATGGACAGTGCGCGGCCGCCGACCGCGGTCGCCGGGACGCCGGATTCCTCGGCCCCGTCGGTGAGCAGGAGTTCGGCATGCAAGGGTGTCTGCAGCCGCGCCGCGCACCATTGCGCCGCTTCACCGCCGATCACCAGCACGCGGCCGCGCGAGGTGTAACGGACGATGCCCGTCGGCGTGACCGCGAGGCGTTCCGCCGCCGCCTGGGCGGCGCCGCGGGCGCGCAGATTGCGGCTCTGCTCGAGGCTGGAACTGGCTTCGTTCATACGTCTCCTCTGGGCACTGTTGTCGGCGGCACCTCGACGTCTTCACCGGTGATCTTCGCCCCGGCGTCTTCCGGAAGCGTCGTCGGGGTCGCGGCCATGCACGGTTGTTCGCCCTTGATCTGACGGAGATCTCGGGTTGGGCGATCTCCTTCGTCGGCCAGTGCCTCGCCGAGCTGCTCGGCGCGCCGGCGTGCCTCTACCTCGATACGATGGCGCATGTCAGTGGTGATCAAGTCGCCGAGCGGCTTGAAAGTGGTGAAGTCCTCGGCGTAGTCGTCGAGTCCGTCGGTGACATTGAGCGCAGCGCTGTGGAACAGCTTGCGCAATGCCGCGCGGCGCAGGTGCTCGCTGACCTTTGGCGACAGGAAGCCGCTGTAGTCCGAGTCGAAGGTCAGGGTGTCGAGCGGCGGCATATCCGCATCGGTGAGTTCCACGGCCTGGTCCGGTGGCCCGTCCTCGGCCGGCGCGACGACGGGTGTGGCGTCGACCGGTTCCATGGACGATGCCTGTTGCCGGGCCTCGGTCTTGCGACGGTGAAACCGCTCCAGGAAGCTTTCGCCGGGTACACGGTGTTCATCGTCGACCGGGTTGTCGTGAGGGTTGCGGCTCACGCCGAGGACTCCCCGGTCGTGTCCGCCGACCAGTCGCGCAACTTGCGCTTGAGTTTCTTCTGCGGAAAGTAGTTGGCGATCACGAACTGCTCGGTCCAGCGGTAGAGTTCGGGCGGCACCTCGACCGCGAAAATCCGGTCATCCCCCTCCAGATAGGCGTGTGCTTCGTCGAAGCTCATGCTCACGCAGAAAGGCTGCGGCCGGTCGTTGTCGTCGGTCGCGTGTGCCACCACATAGGCACGTGGCGTTTCGCTGACCAGGTTGTAGTAGTAGCTCTCGCACTCGTCGGCATGCAGCGATACCTGAAGACCACCGACCAGGTACACCGCGGTCTTGCCGTCGTCGCGCACCAGCTGTGGTTCGCGGTCCGGATACTGCCCGTTCACCGCGATCCCGGTGGCGTCCCAGACGTGCTCGATCCACGGACTGGTGGCGGGTGTCCGCTGCAGCACCACTGCGACCGGGAAGCGGCCCCTGGCCTCGCCGGCGGTGTCAGCATTCTCCGTCATCCCTTCACCTCGCTCAGATCATTCAACGTTCCGAGCAAGTTGTGTACCATCCGGGGGTCGGCCGGGTTTCACCGTCAACGGGTAGAAATTGCCGGGAACGGTCGAACTGACTGCGGCAATTTGTCGCGTCAGAGCAAATCTTGTGCGACAAATGTGCCCAGCTTCGGGCTGAGAGAAACGATGCCGCGAGGGTGTGTGGATACCGGCGGTCGTGTGCCCGTGCCGGGTTGCGCCGCAGCGGATGATGGCGGAACGCTTCTTGCAGCTGTGATCGGCCAGACAGAGAGATGCCATGAGCGAACAGCAGCAGAACACGCAGTCCACGACCGGCCCCCTGGTCGACCGCTTTCAGCGCGAGGTCAACTACCTGCGGATCTCGGTTACCGACCGCTGCGATCTGCGTTGCGTCTACTGCATGTCGGAGAACATGAAGTTCCTGCCGCGAGAGAGTCTGCTGACCCTGGAGGAGATCATCCAGGTCGGCCGCAGCTTCGTTGATCTGGGTGCGCATAAGATCCGCATCACCGGCGGAGAGCCTTTGCACCGCAGGGATATCCTGAAGGTGTTTCGCGAACTCGGCGAGCTCGAAGGCCTGCGGGAACTGGCGTTGACCACCAATGGTACGCAGCTGCCGAAATTTGCCCGTGAACTGCGCGAAGCCGGCGTGAGCCGCATCAATGTCAGCCTCGATACGCTGCGCCCGGACCGCTACACCGCGATCACGCGAAACGGAAAGATCGAGCGGGTGTTTGCCGGGCTCGATGCAGCGCAGGACGCCGGATTCTCGCGGATCAAACTGAATGCGGTGATATTGAAGAACCGCAATCACGACGAAATCCATGAGCTGGTCGCATTCGCCATCGAACGCGGCATCGATATCAGCTTTATCGAAGAGATGCCTCTGGGCGTGGTCGGTGATCACGACCGTGCCGAGTGCTACTACTCCAGCGACCAGATCCGCGAGGATCTCGGCGCACACTACACCCTGGTGCCGACCGCGGAAAACACCGGTGGCCCCTCGCGCTATTTTCGTGTGCCGGGCGTGGAGACGCGCATCGGTTTCATCTCGCCGCACAGCCACAATTTCTGCGAAACCTGCAACCGGGTGCGCCTGACGTCCGAAGGTCGCCTTCTGTTGTGTCTGGGCCAGGAGCACAGCGTGGATCTGCGTCGGGTGGTGCGTGGCAACCCCGGCGACGACGAGGCATTGCGACACGCGATCGTCGCCGCGATGGCGCTGAAACCACGCGGGCATGACTTCGATCTACAGGCCCAGCCGGTGATCTTCCGGCACATGAACCATACCGGGGGCTAGGGCAGCGATGCGCCGCGTATCGTCGCCCAACAAGGCATCCTCCGACGATCAGCGACGGTATCGTCCGCAGATGAGCGATGCCGGTCTGAGTCCGGCGCACGAAGTGGTGGCTGTCGACGAGTATGGCCAGCCACGCAGCGGTTTCATCGCCGGTGAAAGGGCGCTGACCCTGTTTCTCGATGATCGCGAGATCGTCACCCTGATGACGCTCGGCACCCACCCCGAGATGCTGACACTCGGTTACCTGCTCAATCAGCGCCTGGTACCGTGCCTCGAATCGGTCGACTCGGTGCAGGTCGATTGGGACAAGGCCGAAGTACGCGTCGCCACGTTCGAACGCATCACCGACCTGGACGATAAACTCAAGCATCGCACGGTAACGACCGGGTGCGGCCAGGGCACGGTGTTTGGACGAATCGGCGATCAGGTCGAAAAGATCCGCGTACCAAGGGTACCGATCACCCAGTCGTTGATCTACGACCTGCTCGCGCAGATCGGCCAGCACAACGAGGTGTACAGGCGTGCGGGTGCGGTGCATGGCTGCGCGTTGTGCAGTTGCCCGGCATCGACCGACCCGCGCATTCATCTGTTCGTTGAAGATGTCGGACGACACAATGCGGCGGATGCGATCAGCGGCTACATGTGGCTCAACGCCATCAATGGCAAAGACAAGTGGTTCTACACGACCGGGCGCCTGACATCGGAGATGGTGATCAAGGTGGCGCAGATGCAGATCCCGATCCTGCTGTCGCGCTCTGGCGTCACCTTCCGGGGCCTGGAACTGGCGCAGAAGATCGGCGTCGTGCTGATCGCACGCGCCAAGGGGCGGCATTTCCTGGTCTACAACGGTGCCGATCAGATCACATTCGATGCGATACCGCCGGCCGCCCCGATCGGTTCCGCGCAGCGAGGCCGGCGCACCGGCTGAGCGATCGGTTCAAGGAGGGCTCTGCGCGATGTCTGCCGTAGCGATGCCGCAACACGATGCATTCATGAGCGCCAAGCAGGTTGCGGCCTACCTGCAGCTCAATGAAAAGAAAGTCTACGCGCTGGTAAGCGAGGGCAAGATCCCGGCGACCAAGGTCACCGGGAAATGGATGTTCCCGCGCGAGTTGATCGACCGTTGGATGATGGATTCCGCGCACGGTGGGCTGCTGGCGGACCGGCTGGTCATCGCGGGCAGTGACGATCCCCTGCTGTATCGCCTGGTGAGCGCGTTTGCGCGCGACATGCACTCAATGGCACAGATCAGCTATACCCCCACTGGCACGCGTCTAGGGCTCGACCTGCTGCAGGCCAATCGCGTCGATGTCAGCGCGCTGCACTGGGGGCCGCTGGCCGAGAGCCGGCTGCGTCATCCGGCGCTGCTGCGCCAGCACCCGATGTGCCGGAACTGGGTATTGATTCGCGCGTTCGCGCGCGAGCAGGGCCTGATGTTGCGCCCGTCGCTGGCGGACGCCGTCGACGACGCGGAGACCCTGATGAAGGCTGAGTATCGCTGGGTGCAGCGTCAACCGGGCGCCGGTGCACAGCGTTTTCTGCTGGAGTTGCGGCGTAGCTCGACGTCCGCGGATGCACTCAATGTAACGGCCACGGCGTTGTCGGAACGCGAAGCGGCGACTGCCATCGTGCTGGGACAGGCCGATGTCGCACCCGGCGCACGGGCCGCGGCGACCGAGGCCGGGTTGGCGTTCCTGCCGATCGGTGTCGAGGCGTTCGATTTTGCGTTGCCGCGCAACATCTGGTTTCGCCGCCTTTTTCAGGACCTGCTGGGACGCCTGCAGGCCGGCGATTGCCGGCTGCTCGCCGATACGCTGGGCGGCTACGATTTCAGCGAGAGCGGTGAACTGATCTGGGGCGAGGACTGATACCCGCGGAATACCCGGCACAGCCCGCGTCGTCTCACCGACGTCACTGCAGGTTCACCGAGACACCGAGGGCGCGGGTTACCGCGAAGGTCACCCGATCGTCGGCGCTGGCTGACACGACCTCGGTGTACAGCCTGGACACCACCAGCGAGGCATTCGGTAGTGCGACGCTGTCACCGAGGATATCGGCGATATCGAAACCGTCGATGCCCGAGATTCCCGGAATCTGTGTCCCCGCCGCCGCGATCGCGTCGCGCAGCTGCACCAAGAGCGCGGACGGCACCACGCCGTGGCCGTCATCGACGAAACGGCAGGTCACATCCATGGGCTCTGCGAGCGTGCCGTTCGTGGCCGATATCGTCACTAACAGTTCGCCCACGCCGTTGCGGCCCAGCCATCGCAGAACGAGGTCCTGGCCACTGTTGATCGACTGAAGGCTGCTCAGATCGGGTTGGCTGACGACAATGGCCGAAGGCGCCGTGCGGCTCGCACTGAATGGCGCAAAACCCGGACCGCCAAACCCCGTGGCCGTATAGTTCGTACCGCTTCGAAAGAAACTCTCGGCGATCGTGCTGTTGCCGTAGGTGATGCTGCCGTCGCTCAGCACGACCTTGTTGAGATCAACGCTACCCAACGCGGGTGCACTGATCCGCAACAGGTCGCCGGCGTCCAGCGAGGTGATGTTGTTTTCGCCAACCAGTACCTCGAGAACACGCGGCGTCGTGTTGAAGATGCACTGGTCCACATCCGGCGTCGACTGGTTGAACAGCGTGATCAGTGTCCCGGGGTCGAACGTTACCCGGGAAAACGACCCGGCGCCGCTGACCACGGGTGCCGTGACACCCGAAGGCGACTCACCCTTGCCCAGCGAGATGCCACTCGAGGTCCAGACGGTTTCATCGCCTTGTACGACAAACGGCGTGACATCGAGCGCCAGAATGTCCAAGGTGCCCGGGCGGGTCAGGGCGACCGCCAGCTTGTACGCCCCCGGCGTGAGGCCCCCGGGAAAGCTGTCGAGGTTGCCCAGATAAGTCGCGCCCAGGCGGAACCCGGCCGGGATCGAGAAAGCACGCAACCATGGGGTCAAACTGGTATTCCAGTTCGGGTATTCGTAGATCGTACCGTTCTCGGCGATCACCCCGACGTGTACGTCGACCTGTTCGGCGACGGTCCCGGTATTGAATCCCGAGATATAGAAGTCGACCGTCTGCTGTTCGAGAAATGCCGGGGAACGCTTGAGGAAGACCCCGATTCCGACAGCCGCATGCGCGGTGACCACGCCGAAGAGCAACAGCAGCCCACAGGTGAAAACGGTGATCTTGCTCGGCATTGGGTACCTCCACGCGGCGTCCTGCTGGGATTCTGCGGTTAATCTGCCGCGATCGGGTGCGGCTTGCAAGTCAATACTGGGGGATGGACCGTTTCAGGGACGCGATGCGGGTGGCATGGCTGATTGGTGAGGTGCAGCCGATCGTCCTTGACCGGCTGCTGCATCAGAAAGCAGGTGTTCAGTCCGGTCGGCCGGCCGCGGTGGCTTCCGGAACCTCGACCAGTCGCCCGGTCTTGCAGTCGTAGATGTAACCGTAAACCGGGATATACCCGGCTACCAGGGGGTGTGCCTTGATGCGTTTCACGTCTTCGACGACGCTCGCCGCGTTGTCCGAAATCGTCAGCCAGTTGATGTAACGTCCTTCCGGTGAGCCGGGGCCCTTGCCCGTGTCGTGCCAGCCGTTCGCATCAACGGTCGCGGTCTCCAGGCTGTTGTTCAGCAGATCGGTCATGATCTCATTGGTGAAGGTGAGCATGCCGCAATCGGTGTGATGAATCACGAACCATTCACGCGTACCGAGCAGCTTGTGCGAAATCACCAGCGATCGGATGGCATCGTCGCTCGCTCGACCTCCGGCATTGCGGATCACGTGCGCGTCACCCTCGGCGAGTCCGGCGTATTTTGCCGGGTCGAGTCGGGCATCCATGCAGGTCAGAATGGCAAAGCGTCTGCCCGGTGGCATGGGCAGTTCGCCCTTGTCCCCGAAGTCAGCCGCATAGGCGCCGTTCGCGGCAATCACTTCTTTAACAACATCGCTCATGGGTTTTCCTCCTCTGGCGTGGCCTGCACTTGGCAAAGTTGGTGTTCTGGGGCAGGCCCTGGAAGCCTAGTAGAGCTTCGCTGCAACGTCGACGGTCGGTTGGAGAATGTCGATGGGGGACAGTGGCGGTGATGCCGGAGGGGCTACCAGTGGACGATCACGATAGTGCAGGTCAACGCCAGCAGGATGGCGCTGTGCAGCCGGTAGTCCTGCCACCAGGCGAGCCCCGGTTGCCGCTTGGCGGCGTCGCTGTGGTAGGTGAACCGGGCGATCTGCTCATCGCTGGGCCGTGCCGTGCGCAAACCGGTGGCAACGAACAGCCCGGCGGAGATCAGCGTCAGGACCCCGGCCACCACGGTGAAGTGCCACTGCAGCACCTCGAACATCGACAACGCGAACAACACGGCCGACACGATGTGTCCGCCGATCAGCGTCACGAATGCGCTGCTCGGACCGGCGCGCCGCCAGAAAAGTCCAAGCCCAAAGATGACCGCGACCGGTGGCACCAGGTAGGCCAGGGCGGATTGCAGATAGTGAAACAGGCTCGGAAAGTCGGCGATCAACGGTGACACCGATGCCGCTACGAACATGAACAGTACGATGAACGCGCGCCCGGTCCATGCGATCCGGGTCGCAGACCAGGCACGCCGCTCGGGCTGCAGGAAGTCCATGGTCAACAAGGCCGCTGCCGAATTCAGTGTCGAGTCGATGCTGGACATGATGGCCGCAAGCAGGCCGGCCATGACCAGCCCGGCGATTCCGGCCGGCAACAGGGTCGTCACCAGCGCAGGAAAGACTGCATCGGCATTGTCCAGCGGCGGCAATATGATCCCGGCGATCACGCCGGGGATCACCATCAGGTACAGCACGGGAAGTTTCAAGAAACCCGCAAACAACGCTCCCCAGCGTGCATGGGCGACACTGCGCGCACCGAGTACGCGTTGCACGATGAACTGGTTGGTGCACCAAAAATAAAAACCGAGGACCGGTACCCCGATGAGCGTGCCGAGCCACGGCAGGTTGGGATCGTCCAGCGGCAACATCAACGAAAGGCGTTCAGGGGGTGTCGCATCGACCACGCGCGTCCACGAAAAGTCCACCGCGGCGAAACTGAGCCAGGCGACGATGCACGAGCCGACCAACAACACGACCGCCTGCAGTACGTCGGTATAGACCACAGCGGCCAGTCCGCCGGCCGCGGTATAGAGTCCGGCGACCAGCGCCAGACCGAGGCAGGCGGCAAACAGGTCGATGTCGGGAAAGAATACCTGCAACACCATCGCCCCCGCGAACAAGGTGCCGGCGGTGTCGACGACCACGTTGGAGAACAAGGTCATCGCCGAGAAATACAGCCGCGACCGGCGGTCGAAGCGGCATTCAAGAAACTCCGGCACTGTCGTGATACGGGCATTGAGGTAGTAAGGCACGAAAAACATCGCGAACACGATCAGTACGAATGCTGCCATCCACTCGTAGTTGGACACCGCAATGCCCCAGGTGTAGGCGGCACCGGACAATCCGACCAGTGTCGTACTGGAGATGTTCGAAGCGAAAAGCGAGAAGCCGATCGGCAACCAGCCCAGACGGCGTCCGGCAAGAAACAGGTCGTCACCGGTATGCGTGCGTCGTGCGACCCGAAGGCCGATGAACAGCACCAGCGCGAGGTAGACGGCGACGACCGTCAGGTCTGCGGAACTCAGAACTGGGGATTGCATCGGTAGCCAACCCTAGCACAGTCGACACGTGTGCGTGGCGGCACCCGGTCGTTGCACGGCCAACGTGTTGCCGTCCGGTTGGCTTTCCCTTGCGCGCGCGATCGCGTTGACTTCCGTGGGAGATCGGCTTTATTTAGGGAAAACTGTCCGGTCGGTTCGCCGACCTCGCCCGTGCGAGGAGAAGATAGTGAAAATGCTGTGCCGCAGCCTTTGTTTTGTTTTTCTGGTCGTCGCTATTGTTCCTCATACCGCACATGCGACAGGTGGTTTCGGGAATGGTTGTTTCAAGGAGCGGCGCCCGGCGATCTCGTTCATCGAGTTTCAATCCTACGACATTGCCCAGACACCGCCCACGCCCCTGACTGTCAAAGGCAAGATGAAGCTGCCGGGCGACCTGACACGTCGGCAGCACTGCAACGCGCCGCAGCACGAAGTCCCGGCGGTGTTGATCCTGCACGGATCGGCGGGTGTCGATGCACGCGGGGACTTCTACGCGCGTGCACTGAATGCCGCCGGGATTGCGACGCTGGAGATCGACATGTGGGAAGCGCGGGGCGTGGCCACGCCCGAGCAAAGACCGCCGCTGCCGATATTTACCTATGCGGATGCGTTTGCCGCACTGGACTTCCTGTCTTCACAGGAAGGTATTGATCCACTGCGTATCGGGGTGCTGGGATTCTCATGGGGCGGTGTGGTGAGCATGGCCGCGGCAGAGGAGTTGTACGCCGGACAGTTTGGCAATGGGCTCCGGTTTGCGGCCCATGTAGCGCACTATCCGGTCTGCTATGCGTTCAACAACTACGACATCCCGGCACTCAGTCCTCCCGACCTCCTCGGCATTCAGTTCCTTGATCTGACCGGTGCGCCGGTGTTGATACAAGTGGGTACCGAGGACGACTACGACAACGGTGTAGCACCCTGTACCGAACTGGTCGGCGACCTGCTCGATCCCGCGGACCGGGCGGTGGTCGAAGTCGTCGGTGTTGAGGGTGCTTTCCATGCATGGGATCGACTGGAGGTACCTATCACGGTGTTCGACCCGTTTGGTGACGAAGGCAGTGTGTTTGCGACCGGGGTGGTTCCGCAGGTGGATATCATCCCGGATGTGGAACAGGCCGACGCATCACGCAGGCGCGTCGTCAGGTTTTTCTCGCGCAACCTCTGATCCGGCTACCAGAGATAGGCGCTGGCCCATCTTCCCATCACCTGGAAGGTGAACGCCTCCGATACCGGGCTGCCAGCGATGCCGTAACACAGGTGCAGTGGCAACAGATGCTCCGCGCGAGGATGGCAATAACGGGCAGCCGGCGCCTCCTCCCATTGCAACAGGCGTTGCGCACGCTCTGCCTCGCTCAGGCCAGGGTCGCCGCAGGTTTGTGACAGCCAGTGCTCGAATGCCACGTTCATCGCCTGCGTATCAGGCGTCGGAGACGTGAAGAACGCGCGCAGGTTATGAAACGAGAACCCGGAACCGAGGAACAGCAGGTCAGGAACATCCAGCTTGGCCAATGCCTGACCGATGCGCAGGTGTGTCATGGGATCCAGATTGTTGACCAGCGATAGCTGGACGCAGGGGATGTCAGCCGCCGGATACATGATCTTCAACGGCACGAACAATCCGTGATCAAATCCGCGTTGCGCATCGACGTCGGAGACGATGCCCTGTTGCTGCAGCAGTTCATGCAGTCGCTGTGCAAGCTGTGGTGCACCGGGCGCCGGGTAGCTGACCGAATAGGATTCGGGGGGAAATCCGACGTAGTCATAGATCAGCCCGGGTGATGCGGATCCTGTCAGCGTGACGCATGGGGCTTCCCAGTGGGCACTGATCACCACGATTGCCGCGGGTCGAGCCATCCGCGTGGGAAGATCTCGCAATACCGCAACCAGTTCGGCATGGGTGGGGTCATGCAGCAGTGGCAATGGTCCACCGCCATGCGAGATAAAGGCAACCGATCGCATCGCTGATGTCGCTCGTAGCAGGCAGCCATGGTGCCCGGTCGTTTGCCTATCCTGGCGAACAGGAACAAGCATGTCGAGTGCCTGGTCCGACCGACATCGAGAATTCCGCCGGATCGACGTGGATGTACGATATTTCGTTATGCCGACCGGTGGGTGAGCGCAGGTGACACGCGACGGGCACGAGAAATGATGAGTACTCCGATTCGGGTGGTTCGTACCTACCATCAATCGACCAAACACCATCTGCGCGCCTTCGCGCCCGGTCCGGCTTACCTGGACTGGGCGACGCAGCCCGACCCGTTTCGGCGATTCAGCGGGGCGGAGATGGTGCCGCTTCCGTTGGTCGACGGTTGCGGACGCTGTACCTACGATGCGCTGTATGGGGTGGACCGGCGATCGGCTTCGAGGTTGTCCGAGTCGAGCCTCGGGTTGCTGCTGGAGCTCTCGCTCGGACTGAGTGCATGGAAGGCAGCAGGTGGGGCACGCTGGGCATTGCGCAACAACCCCTCGAGCGGCAATCTGCATCCGACGGAAGGCTACCTGCTGTTGTGGCGCGCGGTCTCGGAGGTACTGGTCCCGGGCCTCTACCACTATGTCCCCGAAATGCATGCGCTGGAACGTCGAGCGTTCTTACCGCAGGCGGCCGCGAATCGTTTGGATGAGGCCCATGTGGATGGCTACGGGGCGATCGGACTTTCATCGATCATCTGGCGGGAGGAATGGAAGTACGGTGCACGCGCCTTTCGGTACTGCCAACACGACGTCGGTCATGCCCTGGCGGCATTCCGCCTTGCCGCCGGCGTACTGGGCTGGCGGTTGCGGATGGATGATGCCCCCGCCGACGAGACCGTCTCGGCGCTGCTGGGGATCGACAGGGATGCCGATTTCAGCAATGCGGAAACCGAACATCCCGATTTGTTGGCGGTATTCGGCCCGGCCCCAACGCCGCACGGCCGTGTGCCGTGGGACGAGTCGGCGACCGCTCTGGAGGGTTGGCGGGGACATGCCAACCGTCTGAGCAGTGCGCATGTCGCGTGGCCGCAGATAGCGAATGTCCTGCCAGCGGTCCACAAATCGGACACGCCGGCTGCAGCCGTTGGCCTGTCGTCGCAGGGCGCCGGTGCACCGGCGGCGACGACGGGTGCCGGTGATGCCTGTGTGCTGATCCGCCAGCGTCGCAGCGCCCAACGCATGGACGGACACAGCGCGATGCGGCGCGCCGATTTTGAACGCGCGTTGCGACGTACCTTGCCGGCATCGGATCGTGCCCCGTTCGACGCCCTGCCGTTTGAACCGGCGGTCAGCCTGCTGTTGTTCGTACACCGTGTCGATGACCTCGAGCCCGGGCTGTACCTGCTCGATCGCGACCATGGGCGCTTCCCTGACTTGAAAAGGGCCTGTACCTCGCCGCAATTCGACTGGGCGAGGGTCGATGACAGCACCCTGCCTCTGTTTCGGCTCCAGGCGCCACTGGATGTGGAAATGCTCGCCAGCGGCGTGAGCTGTCACCAGGATATCGCCGCTCAGGGGGCCTTTGCGGTGGCGATGCTCGGCGACCTGGGCGGCGTGTTGGCATCCGACGGCGGCTGGGGATATCGTCGACTGCACTGGGAATGCGGAATGATCGGCCAGGTGCTGTATCTCGAAGCCGAATCGGTCGGTCTGCGCGGTACCGGGATCGGCTGCTTTTTCGACGATGAGGTGCACCGCCTGCTCGGTATCGACACCACCGCCGAAGCGCACTGGCAGACGCTGTATCACTTCACGGTTGGTCGTGCGGTGGAGGACCTGAGACTGCGCAGCGAACCCCCGTACGCCCATCTCGATCGAACAGAGGCGAGCGATGGAAACACTTTCCAGCTTTCCCGAGTGACGTCTGGCGCGGCGCCATCCGGTATGCGGCAGGCGGAACCAGGACATCGCCGGGAGGCGGCATGTTAGGGTATCGCCGATGAGCAACCGTACCGTGACACTCGACGATCGTCTCTACGACTACCTGTTGCGTTACTCGCTGCGCGAGACGCCGGTGATGCGCCAGTTGCGCGAGATGACCGCCGACCACGAACACGCGCGGATGCAGATCGCTCCCGAACAGGGTCAGTTCATGGCGTTGCTGGTCGAATTGATGGGGGCGCGTCAGATCATCGAGGTCGGCACTTTCACCGGCTACAGTGCCTTGTGTATGGCGCAGTCGCTGCCGGAGGACGGTCGGCTGGTGTGTTGCGATGTCAGCAGGGAATGGACTGATGTCGGGATTCCATTCTGGGAACGTGCGGGGGTTCGCGAGCGCATCGATCTGCGTATCGCGCCGGCATTGCAGACCCTGGACACGTTGATCGCTGCCGGTGGTGGCGATTCCTACGATCTGGCGTTTATCGATGCCGACAAGACCAACTATCGGAACTATTTCGAGCGCTGTTTGCGACTGGTGCGCCCGGGCGGTCTGCTGATGTTCGACAACACGCTGTGGGGCGGGGCGGTCGCCGATCCGGAGGATCACGATGAGGATACCCTGGCGCTGCGCACCCTGAACGAACTACTGCTGGTCGATCAGCGGGTCAGCGTCAGCCTGGTCCCGATCGGTGACGGCCTGACCCTGGCGCGCAAGCGTTAAGGACCGCCGCAAACCGGGCAGGTTGGATTTGCCGGCACGCGGATGCGTTGCCAAACCATCGCGGCCGCATCGAACAACAGCAGTACGCCGCGCAGGTCGTCGCCGTGGCCCGTCAGTACCCGGATTGCCTGTAATGCCTGCAATGTGCCGATGATCCCGACCACCGGTGCGAGCACACCCTCCATCGCACAGGTCTCCTGATTTTCCAGCTCGACCGGGTAGAGACATTGGTAACAGGGTCCCCGATCCCCCAGGGAGGTCATGATCTGTCCCTCCAGTCGGATCGCCGCGCCGGTCACGAGCGGGGTCGATTGGGTCATCGCGATGCGGTTGAGCAGGAAGCGAGAGGCGAAATTGTCCGTGCAGTCGAGCACCAGGTCGGCGGCGCGGATCTGCTCGCGCAACTCGGTCTGGTCCAGTTCCCAATCGAGCGCGATCACCTCGCAGTGCGGGTTGATGTCATGCAACGTACGTTTTGCAGACGCGGCCTTCAGTTCGCCGAGATCGGCCTCGCGGTGGATGATCTGGCGTTGCAGATTGGAGGGTTCGACACGGTCGAAATCACTCAGCACCAGCGTACCGACGCCACTTGCCGCGAGATACATCGCGGCCGGGGAACCGAGACCGCCAAGGCCTACGATCAACACTCGGGCGTCCAGCAGGCGCTGCTGGCCGGCCTCGCCGACGGCGTCCAGGCGAATCTGTCGGGCATAACGCTTGCGTTGCTCAGGAGTCATCGGGTTGCAGCCTGCAAAAATAGGGATTTAGGTATCCGTCGCTGTGTGGTTTCGGCCGGCTTCAGCGCCAATTGGCCGGGGTGGCCGATTCCGGGTTGTCGGCACCCGGTTCACCGGCCTCGAATGAGCGCAGTTGCTCGGCAATCGTCTCGGCATCCTCGACGATCGTCGGTTCGGCACGCAACCAGACCTTGAACTGCGTGCCGACACCGGGTTGCGATGTCACCGTGATGTCACCGCCGTAGCGCCGTACCAGACCGTAGCTTACCGACAGGCCCAGCCCGGTTCCCTGACCCTGGCGCTTGGTGCTGTAGAAGGGATTGAATATCTGGCTGCACTGGTCTTCGGTCATTCCGCTACCGTTGTCGGAGACCGTGATGCAGACGCCGTGTGAATCCCAATCGCTCGCAGCGATAGAGATCTCGCCGCCGGTGGCCGGCAGCGCGTGCACGGCGTTGCTGACCAGATTGACCAACACCTGTTGCAGTTCCTGCTCGTTGATCGTGATCCTCCGGGTCGCCTGCAGATCGAGGTTCAGTTCGAACGGGTGCTGCTTCTGCATATGCGATACCAGCGCCGTGGTGTCCTGGATCACTTGGTTCACGTCGATCTCGGCGAGATAGCCGGCATACTCGTCGGGGCGCGCGTATTTCAGCAGTTTCTCGATGATCCCCTGGATACGGTAGATCTGTTGTACGACCAGGTCGATCTCCGGCCGTACCGGATCAAGTTGTTCCCCAAGTTCGGCGATCAGGACGTCCAGGTTGCCGAGCATGACCTGGGTCGGATTGTTGATCTCGTGCGCGACCCCGGCCGTCAGCTCCCCGAGCGCGGCGAGTTTTTCTGCGGTCACCAACTTGCGTCGTGTCTCGCGCAGTACCGTGATGGTGCGTTGCAGTTCGTCGTTTCGCTGTTGCAACTCGGCGGTGCGTTCGGCGACTTTGTCCTCGAGCTGTGCTGCCCAGCTCTGCAGTGCCGCGGCCTGGTCTTCGAGGCGATCGAGCATTGCGTCGAATTCATGCGCCAGCTCGGCCAATTCATCCTGGCCGGCCACCTCACCGACGCGCTGCGATTCGCCCAGACGTGTGGCGCGCACCACAGCGGACATCTGCTCGACCGGTCGGAAGATCGATTTGGCACCGCGGATGGCCAGCATGGCGTACAGTGCGAGCAGGCCGATTACCAGCAGCAGCAACAGTCCGAGCGCCCGCCACAGCGCCGTTCGATAAGGGGTCTCGAGATAACCGGCGTACAGGATGCCGACACGATGCCCGTGCATGTCGACGATCGGTTCGTAGGCCGATATATACCAGTCGTTGACGACGAAGGCGCGATTGACCCATTGCTCCCCTTCGTCGAGTACGCTGCGGCTGACCTCCTCGGATACGCGCGTGCCGAGGGCCCGTGTACCCGCCTGTCGAGGTACATTGGTCGAGATGCGTACATCGTCGAGGAACACCGTGACCGTGCCGATACTGCCGTCGGCCAGGCTGCCCGGGCCATAGACCAGATCGCGAATCGCGTCGACGAAGGTGAAGTTGTTGTTCAGCAGCACACCACCGTCCAGCACCTTGTCGATCGTGCCGTCGGCGTTCACCACCGGGTGACGGGCGCGGATCAGCATGCCGCGGTCTTCGAGGGTGCGATCGGTGGGGCGCGCACGGCGTGTCTGGACGAGTGGCAGACGTACCTGATCGGCAAGCGCAGGATCGATCCGGCGCAGCGCCTCGGGGCCGAGGATCTGAATGCCGACGCCCGGCTCGAGATCATCCAGCGACTCGATCTCCGAGACCGGCATCACCCGCAGGAAACTGAATGCCGATTCGCGCTTGAGACGGTCGATGAGTCCCGCGACGGTGGCGTGGTCGCTGTTGGCGACCGCATCGCGAAACCGATAGGATTCGCTGAGCCGTGCAAGCTGATTCAGGTGATCCTGTTGGATGCGCTTGAACAGGTCGTGGGCCACCGCGAGGTCGGTGTTGACCTTGATGTATAGCTGTTCGTAAGTGAACGAGGCGCCCCACAGCGCGAGGCCGGCAAGCGCCAGCGGCAGCACCAGCGCGACCGGAAACAGCGTCAACGCGAGCAGCTTGCGGCGCACACTGCTGCGAATCATGCGGTCGACCCATCGCACGGGGTGCATGCCGTTATCCGGTCGTCGGGGCGTTCCTGCCGATCCGCTCCATCAGGGGTTGACGCCCCAGCTTTGACACTTGCGCTCGAGCGTTTTGCGGGAGACGCCGAGTATGCGTGCTGCTGCCGACTTGTTGCCACCCTGCATCTCGAGCACGCGCAGTATGTGGCGTCGCTCGACCGCCTCAAGGCTGAGGTCGTCCTCATCATCGGCAGCGTGGCCACTGACGGCGCCCGCCGGAGAGCAGCCGGGCAGGTTCTGTCCGAGCTGGTGGTTCAGCAGCAGGCAACGCTCGATCACGTTCTTGAGTTCGCGAATATTGCCGGGCCAATCGTATCGCGCGAGCTGTTGCAACTCGCTGTCGGCGATCGTCGGCACCTGCACACCCAGATCGGTGGCGATGCTGTTTGCGAAGTGTTCGACGAGTTCGCGCAGGTCCTGGATGCGCTCGCGAAGCGCTGGCATCCGGATACTCAGAACGTTTAGGCGATAGAACAGGTCTTCGCGGAAATTGCCCTTGTCGACTTCGGCCTTCAGATCGCGGTTGGTCGCCGCGATGATGCGCACATCGACAGGTGTCTCGCGGTTGCCGCCGACCGGGCGCACCGCGCGGTCCTCCATGACGCGCAGCAGGCGGGTCTGCATCGCCAGGGGCATCTCGCCGATCTCGTCGAGAAAAAGTGTACCGCCATCAGCATAAGAGAACAGGCCTTCGCGGGCCTTTATCGCCCCGGTGAATGCCCCCTTGGCATGACCGAACAACTCGCTCTCGAGAAGCTCTGCGTTCATCGCGCCGCAGTTGATCGGTACAAAGGAGCCATTGCGTCCGCTGAAACGATGGATTGCACGTGCAGCGAGTTCCTTGCCGGTGCCCGATTCGCCCTGGATCAGGACCGTCGACGGCATGGGCGCTACGCGTTTGATGACTTCGCAAACACCTCGAATCAGATCACAGGAACCGATGATCCCGCTGCCTTCGTGGATGTGCGCCACCTGGCGGCGCAGCAGGAAGTTCTCTTTCTGCAGGCGCTGCCGCTCGATGCAGCGGTTGACCGCAGTCTGCATCTGCTCCATGCGGAACGGCTTGAGGATGAAGTCCGACGCCCCGGCACGCAGCGCGGTGATTGCGGTCTGCAGGTCGGCGTGCGCAGTCATGAAAATGACCGGCGTCAGCAGGTCCTGCTCGCGCAGTTGGGTGACCCAGTCGACTCCGGAACGACCCGGCAGGCGGATGTCGGAGATGATCAGGTCGAAGTGGCAACGCGCGAGGAGTGCATCGGCGGCGTCAGCGTCGGCGGCGACCTCGACCAGGCCAAATTCCGTCGTGAGGCCTTTCTGCAGGAAGCTCAGTATGCCCGGTTCGTCGTCGACGACCAGTACCGAGTTCAGCCGCGTACCGTTGCTCTTCGGGTTGGTTGACACCGCCGCCTCGGAGATGGCGGTGCGTAGGGTCTCTGTCGGGCAAGCCATATTCGTCGTCTGTGTTTAATAATTATCGTGTTGGACCCAGCGCTGGCCTGTCACGGAAAACGACGGAAATGGCAGAACGATTTTCCGAACAGTGGCACGATGCCGCCGTGCAGCTGGTCCAAACTGTCTTTCCAGTCTAGTGCACTTTGGTACATTTTGTCCCGCAGATGCCCAGGCTCCCGCGGTGGAAACGGGGAGGACGCCCGCAGGCCGGAATCTCGGCCCCGGGCCGGTGCCAACCGTACGTCAAACCGGTCTGCCGCGACCGTGCGGGAGCGGCGACACGGCACCATTGGATGGCGCCGTTTGCTGGCACTGGTCTTGCAGATTATGCAAGATGCGCCAAGCGCGCGGCTGCGCAGTAAGGAGAAGCAAATTGATCGGATCGCGCGATATCACCGCGCTGGTGCTGGCCGGGGGCAAGAGCCGGCGGATGGGGGGGCGCGACAAAGGTCTGCTACCGTTCGGCACGGGTCTGCTGATCGGTCACGTCCTGGATGCGGTCGTGCCGCAGGTCGGTGCGGTGCTGATCAGTGCCAACCGCCACCAGGACGCCTATTCGCAGTTCGGCTACCCGGTGGTCGCCGATCCGCTCGACGGATTTCAAGGGCCATTGGCGGGTTTTCTTGCCGGCCTGGAAAATATGCGAACGGATTACCTGCTCACATTGCCGTGCGACGGTCCTGTCGTCGTCGGCAATCTCGTGCGGCGCCTGGCCGATGCGCTCGAAGCGGCCGGAGCCGATATCGCGGTCGCTCACGATGGCCAGCGTCTACAGCCGGTCTATGCATTGTTGCACCGGCGAGTATTGCCGGGCCTGCGCGAGGCCTTGGCCGAGGGGGAGCGCAAGATCGATCGCTGGTATCCACGCAACAACTGGGTGACTGCCGATTTCAGCGACGTCCCCGAGCAGTTCAGCAACATCAACACGCCGGAAGACTATGCCAGTGCCGGCGGTACGCGCTCACAGGTCTGAGGATGCGCGACGTGCTGTCGACGATTCAGTTCCCGGTTCCGCTGATGGGCTTCGCCGCATACAGCGGTACCGGCAAGACCACGCTGCTGCTCGGTCTGTTGCCGCTCCTCAAGGCAACGGGGCTGCGCATCGCGGTGGTCAAGCATGCGCATCATGCATTCCAGTTGGATAAACCCGGCAAGGACAGTTACCGCTTGCGCGAGGCGGGGGCGGACGAGATGCTGATCGCCGGTCGTTGCCGGGTGGGTTGGATCCGCGAATGCGATGAGACTCGGGGTGAGCCGGGTCTGCGCGAACTGCTCGACATGCTGGATCCCTCGCGACTCGATCTGATACTGGTCGAGGGCTTCAAGGCCGAGGCATTTCCCAAGATCGAATTGCATCGCGCTGCACTCGGCAAGCCGTTGTTGTTTCCGAAAGACCCCAATATCGTCGCGATTGCGACCGACGGGCAGGGGCTCGCCCTGGATCCGGGTCCCCTGCCGCTGCTGGCGCTCGACGATCCGGCGGAAGTCGCGGCATTCGTTTTGAAATTCATCGGCGAGGAGGCGAGACTTCGCTCCAACCTGGCCTGTTAGTGGTGGGAGAAGTATGTCGACCGTCAAGGTGAGTCCGCAGCCCTCGTGCGCCGATGCCAGCGACCCGCTGGCGCTAACGGTGCGACAGGCCCGCGAGGCGATTCACGCCGCGCTCGTACCGATCAGCGATGTCGAACAGGTGCCGATCCGCGCCGCACTCGGACGTGTGCTCGGCGCGGACTGTGTCTCGCCGATCGATGTCCCGAGCCACACCAACTCGGCGATGGACGGCTACGCATTCGACAGCCGCGACCTGCCGGACGAGGGGGTCCGCGAATACCGGGTCGTGGCGACCGTCATGGCCGGGCAGACCACCGGGGTCCGATGCCGGAAGGGTGAATGCGTGCGCATCATGACCGGTGCGCCGATGCCTCCGGGTACCGACAGCGTCGTGATGCAGGAACAGGTCGAGGTGCTCGACGACGGTCGGGTACGCATCGATGCGCGTCACCGTGCCGGGCAGAATGTCCGTCAGGCCGGGGAGGACATCGCGGCCGGTGCCTGCCTGTTTTCGGCCGGTCGCCTGTTGAGCGCGGCGGATGTCGGCGTGTTGTCGTCGCTCGGCTTTGCCGAGCTCAGCGTGCGGCGACGGCCGCGTGTCGCTTTCTTCTCCACCGGTGACGAACTGCGTTCGATCGGTGAGGTCCTCGGTGAGGGCGAGATCTACGACAGCAATCGATACAGCCTTCATGCCCTGCTGACCGAACTCGGTGTCGAGATCCATGACCTGGGCGTGGTGCGCGACGACCGCGAGGCACTGCACAGCGCATTTCAGCGGGCCGCGAAGCTGGCCGACGTGGTGGTGACTTCGGGCGGTGTCTCGGTCGGCGAGGCCGACTATACGAAAGAGATCCTCGCCGGTCAGGGTGAGGTCGCGTTCTGGACCATCGCGATGAAACCCGGTCGGCCGCTGACCTTTGGTCATCTCGGCGACGCCTTGTTCTTCGGTCTGCCGGGCAACCCGGTGGCGGTGATGCTGACCTTCCAGCAGTTCGTACGTCCGGCGCTCAGATGTCTGGCCAGCGGCCATTGGCCAACCCCTTTGGTGGTCGAGGCGCGCGCGCGAACCGCATTGCGCAAGCGCGCGGGGCGGTTCGAATTCGTGCGCGGCATCCTCGCCTATGACGAGCAGGGGCGCCTCACTGCGGGCCCATCCGGGGCACAGGGCTCGGGGATTCTGACGTCGATGAGTCGTGCAAACTGCTTCATCCTGCTACCGGAAGACTGTGACGGCGTGTCCGAAGGCGATATCGTCAAGGTCGAGCCTTTCACCACGCTCCTGCAAACCGGCGCATAGCCAGCGCAGAGGTGTGGACTGCGGCACATCGGCGGCGTCCTCCGGCTGCTGTTCCCGGTCCGATTTCGGTTATAACTGTGCCGACAACAACACGGGGCGTGCGGCGCCGGGCGCTGCGCCGCCGGATCGAATCACCACGAAGGAGAGCCGGGATGACGACCATGACGAGCCCGATGCGGTATCTCGACAAGGCGATGAATTCGCTGCACGACCTCGGCCTGTTGCCGGCCGAGCAGGGCGGGCAGGAGGCACCGATCACAGCACTGCTGAATCAGATCTCCGGTCTGGACGAGGAGCGGGTGGCGGCGATCGCGCGTACCTTGGACAAGGCATCGCTTTTCAACGACGTCGTACGCGAGCAGGTGCAGGCCATGGAGATCGGTCAGAGATATGAGGAAATAACCAATTCATTCAATAGCATAAGGGATGATGCTAAGAAAATGGTAGAGCAGATTGAAGATGGCCGCCTGGACACCTTCGAACGCATCAGCAATGTCTGGATGAAGGTCACGCGCGGCGATATCGCGAGCCGCTTCGACAAGATCAAGGACGTGTATCTCGACGTCACCGCGGCGACCAACGACCAGATCCAGCGCGAGAACAAGATCCTGGAGGCCTACCAGGACTTCCGCGGCGCGTTGAAGGAGTCCGAGGTGCTGGCGCTCGAGGTGCTGAGCAAGGCGGAGGCGGCGCTCCAGGAGGCCAAGGCCGCGGTCGGTCAGGCAATGCAGACCATCGAGGGATTCACCGGAGACGACGCCGCCGAACGTGCCAAGCTGGAGCTGGCGCGCGACGAACGGGTGCGTGCGCTGCAGCAGGCCGACAAGCGCTACCAGATCGCGAAGGATCTCTCCGACAACCTGACCGTGAGCTACAACACCTCCGAGGTGGTCATGGCCAGGCTGTTGCAGACCACTACGGCCAAGGAGCGGGTCTACGCCCAGGCCACCACGTTCTTTGGTACCAACGAGGTCGTGTTGACCGCACTCAGTGCCTCGTTCACCGGCATGTTCGGCTTGCATGAGGGAACCCAGACGATCGAGGCGATGAAGGATGGCGTCAGCCGATCGCTGGAAGATCTGGCCGATGTTGGCGGCAAGGTACAGGAAGCAGCCGTCAAAGCGGGGTATGGGCCGACGGTCCGGGCCGAGTCGGTGAAAAAGCTCGTCGAATCCGTAGTGACGTGGCAGGAGCGGTCACACGAGATCATCGATGAAATGCGCAAGCTCGCGACGCAGAATGCCGGCGAGATCCGTGATGCCGTCGAGGATGGAAAGCGTCGCCTGGCGCGCCTCGCGGAAGAGGGCAAGGGTCTGACGCTCGAGACGCGTGCATGAACGCAGCGCAAGCCGCGGTACCGCCTGGCGGGTCCGCGGAGCGTCCGCCGCTGGATGACATCATGCTGGCGATGGACGTGGTCGACACGCTGCGCCGGCGCGAGCGGCTGGTGTCGCGGGAACTCGACGAGCTGGGGCGTGAAGAGGATCTGAAGGCCCGCCTCAAGCGTATCTATGCGCAGCAGGGTATCGATGTCCCGGACCATGTGATCGAGCAGGGCGTCGCCGCATTGCGCGAGGATCGATTCACCTACAAACCGATCGAAGGCGGGTGGGCGCGTCGCCTGGCATTGGTCTACGTGAAGCGTGGCCGCTGGGGGAAATGGCTGGGCGGAGCGGTCGCTGCGCTGTCGCTGGCCGCCGGGATCAATCATTTCGCATTCGTCGCGCCACGCGCGGCATTGCCGGGCCAACTCACCGAGCGGCATACAGAGGTCGCGGCGCTTGCGCGGACCGACGATGCACGCCAGGCGGCGCAGCGCATCTACCAGACCGGCAGCGCCGCGCTTGCCGCGGACGATCCGACAATCGCCAAACAGGCGCTGACGCAACTCGATCAGCTCGCTGACGTGCTTCGACAGGAGTATGTGCTGCGGATCGTCAACCGTCCGGGCGAACCGTCGGGCGTCTGGCGTGTGCCGGATATCAATCGGCAGGCGCGCAACTATTACCTGATCGTCCAGGCACTCGATTCGACCGGGCGGCCGGTGAGCGTGCCGGTGAAAAACGAAGAGACCGGGAACACCGAGACGGTCGATACCTGGGGCGTACGGGTCGACGATGCGACCTTCGACGCGATTCGGCGTGACAAGCAGGACGATGGGATCATCGAGAACGATCGCTTCGGTTACAAGCCGACTGGTTACCTTCAGCCGCAGTACGAAATGCCGACCAGTGGCGGCGCAATCACGCGTTGGTGAGGGTGCGACGATGATCTCCGGACGCCAGGCACTCGGTTCGATCGATCAGGCATTGACCGAGGCACATCAGCAGGCCGATCGCCTGCAATCCGAGATGGCTGCAAACGGCGAGCGCATGCTGGCGTTGAACGACGCCCAGACAGAAGACTATCGGGGGTTGGCCCGGGTCAGGCTGGACCAACTCGCACGCGATGCAATGCTCGAGCATCTCGATCACGCGGAACGACAGGCAACGGCACTGCTGCAGCAGCGCAACGCGGCGTTGGAGGCGTTGCGCCGCAAGGTGGAAGACGCGGTTCAGCGGCACCGCGCCCTGGAAGCACAACGTGCCCAGCAGGCGGCGCTGGTCGATCAGGCAGTCGCCCGGGTCGACGAGGCCGAAGCGGCGATCCAGGTACGTCTCGACGCGCAACCGGACTATCGTGCCCAGCGAGAGCGTGCCGAGGAGGCCGGCCGCATGGCGGCGCACGCGAACGACAAGGCCACCCGCAGCGAGGAGGAGCGCTCGAGCAAGGGCCAGGCCTACCATGACGACCCCTTGTTCATGTACCTCTGGCGGCGTCAATACGGTCTGCCGGCGTACACGGCCAGCGGACTGGCGCGCTGGCTTGACGGCAAGGTCGCCCGGCTGATCGGGTATGCCGATGCACGCGCGAACTTCGATCGGCTCAACGAGATCCCGGTAAGGCTGCGCGAGCATGCACAGCACCAACAGGGGCTCGCGGACACCGAGTTCGAACGCCTGCGCGGGCTCGACGAAGACGCGCGGAAGGCAGACGGTATCCCGGCGCTCGAGCAACAGGTCGCGACGCAGCAGGCGCGGGTCGACGACATCGATCGGCAGATCGAACAAAACGAACAGGAGCAGCAGGCACTGCAGGCCGAGCAGGCGCGCCACGCGGTCGGCGAGGACGAACACACGCAGCGCGCGATCGAATACCTGGTCAACGAGTTTCGAAGAGACGATCTCTCCGGTTTGCGCGACGATGCGATCCGCACACCGTACCCCGAGGACGACGTGATCGTCAGCCGGATGTTGCAGCGCGAAGCCGAGCGTCAGCAGCTCGAGCACAACACCCAGGCGCTGCACGACGGCATCGCCCAGCAGCAGCACAGAGTGCAGGAGCTGGAGCGGCTTCGCGTCGATTTCAAGCGCAGCCGTTATGACCGCAGTGGTTCGATATTCACCGACGACAGCATGCTGTCGTTGCTGCTGGGACAATTCCTGGCGGGCATGCTGGATCGCGGCATGCTGTGGAAGGCGTTGCAGGAGCTGCAACGCTACCAGCCACGTCACTCGGATCCCGGTTTCGGTTCCGGCGGCTTCGGTCGTGGCACCGTCTGGAACGGAGGTCTGGGGGACCTGGGCGACATCATCGGGGGATTGGGCCGCGGCGGTTTCGGCGGAGGCTCGGGCGGTGGTTTCGGCAACCGTGGGGGCGGAGGTGGCGGAGGTTTCCGTACCGGCGGCGGATTCTAGCCGTCACCGGCTCGAGACGATGCGGGGACGTCGCGGCGTGAAACGCTGGCGTGATCCTGGTGCAGCGAGTTCAGGCGCCGTTCGAGCGGCTGCAGGAATTCACTGACCCTTGAGCCCACATGGATGCGCGGGTTCGACGGTTGCAGGTTCTCGGCCTTCTCGCGCTCCATCACGATCTGGCGGGCAAGCGCGTAGCCGTCGATGAACGAATGGGTCTGTTGCAGGGCGCGTTTGAAATACGCCTCGCCGAAGTAGGTGAACTCGTTCTCGTTGCTGCAACCAAAGGAGTTACGGTCGCGCGCGGAGGCGGTAACGATCAGGGTGTTGTCGTCAGCCAGCGCATCGATGAACGAACCCGAATAACATGCCGACACGACAATCACCCGGCGACGAATGCCGGATTCGTCGAGCATTCTGCGCAGGCCCTGGGCCGACAGGGGATTGAGCTGCAGCGGCCAGAAATCCACTGCGAGTTGACCGTCGCGCGAACCGTGACTCGTCAGGTAGAGCAGCAATACGTCTTCGTCGGGATCCATCTTGCGCGCCATGTGCTGTAACGCCAATGCGAGATTGGACGCCGATGCGATCGGCATCTGCTGCACAGAGTCACCGTGGTTCACCAGACTGATCGCGCGCCCCGCGGTGTCGAAGCGTTGCGCCAGCAGATCGCGCACGTGTGTGATCTCGCGTTCGAACACGCGTTGATACGCGACGCTGCCGAAACCGATGTGGTAAAGGTCGATCACGCCCGGTCGCTGCGGTTCGAGATCATCGACCGTGGCGGCGATCATCCCCGGCTGCCGGTAAAAGACCTCTTCGACGTTGATGTCCGGCAGCAGATCCGCGTCGTCGTATTCCGCGTACCAGAAGGTGTTGATCGGTAGCGCCGAGACCGGGGCAACCACGGCAAGAAACAAGACCAGCAGCGATACCGGCACACTGCCGCGATGTCCGGCAAACGCGACCCGCGCGCCGCGTACCCAGGCGATGACATACCAGCAGAATGCCAACAGCTGGATGGTCGCTGCGGACAGCAGCGTGCCCAGGGTGGTGGTTTCGACCGTTTCCGCGACGCTCTGGATGCCGGTCACCCACGGGTCGATGCCGAGCACGATCACCGCAAACAACAGGAAATCTTTCGTCCGGCCCAGCAGGCGTGCAATCAGGTACAGGGCGGCGAGCAGCAGCAGCCTCGCGGTCGCGTCGCTGAGGAGTCCGTAGCTGTTGAACGTCACGGTGCCTTCGGTGCCCAGATACTCACCACCGATCGCGACCGTGACCGCCAACAGCGACAGCAGGATGATCTGGTCGGCGCTGACGGCGAAGGCGTCGCGCGTCACGCGCCGGAACAACAGGAGCCGCAGGCCGCCTTTGAGGTTGTGCCAGACACCGCGCAACTGCCCGGCAACGCCGGTGTAGTTGGCCGCCTGCCCGGGGCCGGTCACGGTCGCGCCGGCGCCCGCCGTCCGAAAAAGGTCCACCGCTGCGTTGGCGGCTGCGGGATCGGCGAACGCGCGGCGTGGTACCGCGTTGACCAGCCCCGAGTCCTGGCGAATCAGCAGGAACTCCTCGTCGAAATCGATGCGTTCAACGGCACTGTACGCCAGTCTCAAGCGACTGCCGTCGTCGACCTCGACATGCACGCAGTCCGGCTCGAATCGCACCCTGTGCGCGCGGTACGCGGCTTCCGCGGTGCGCGCATTGGACTGGCGAATCGGCAGATAGGCGACGATGCCGATGGTCCACAGCGCGAGGAATATCAGCAGCGGTGCCCAGCTAGCCAAGGTCCATTTGAACCCAGCGGCGGTCGACATGTCACCGTAGTAGATCAGCAGTGTGGCCGCCAGAAACCACGCCAGCGCGATCGCCGAGGCGTGACGTTCGATGACGAGTCGACGTAAAAAACGCCGATACTCGCCTTTGCTCAGGCTGAATTCGCGCGTTTCTATCACCGGGTTCCTCCGTGAATCACTGTGTCTGTCGGGTACCGTCGACCTGTCGGACATGCTGTTTCTGGCCGGCAGACGCCAGGCATCTGCGACCGCGTCAAATCCTGGAAAAGTTAGCGGTCGTACAGACCGATTCTGTATCGGTGCCGCGGTCACCGTTCCCGCGCGCTACCCACAGGTCCGGCGGCAGAGCTGCCGTCAGACCGCCATCGGGCGCACAGGCGCAGGCCAGCCCGGCAGTGGATGTCGTGGGCACGCCCGTCAGGACCGTTGCCCGCCGATCCAGCGGTAGGCGCGGATCCGTGCCGGTGCATGGGCGCTCAAGGCAGAGATCACGATGATCGTGATGAACAGACCGGCGCGGTGCTCCGGTAAAACCAAGGCCAGACCGAGCAGCGCGACCTTGAGCAGGACTGCGAATCCCTTGAGTTCCAACAGCCAGGAGATGCTGGACCAGAGATACAGCGCGGTCAGTCCGATGCCGGTGAACAGCGTCAGCAGCCAGTAGTGATCCCAGGCGGTGCGTTCGAGGCCGAACAGAAAACCTGCCCCGATACCGGCGATGCCGACCAGGTGGGCCGCGCGCAGCAGCATATTGAGCGTGCGTTGCCCGGGGAAGAAGCGCGTCTGCGCTGGGTGCGCTTGTCTGTGCGACATCGAGTCGGTTCTGGTTTTTGCCGGATTGCAGGGGGCGTGCGGCCGCGTGGTGCACGGATTCGCTGTGATCCTAACAGCGATCGGGCCCGTTGGCAGAATGGGGATCGATGCTCAGCAGGCGGACGCGTGGCAGGCCGGGGTGTCGGGCGGGGCCGTCGCGGCGGATCGCTCGGCGGGAGCCGGCAGTGTAGCGCGGACCGTGGATCGACCACCTTCGGATGCCAGGCGCCTTAGCGTCGCGACGATGTCGCGATCGTCCCAGTCCAGGGGACCGACCGCCCGGAAACGGATGCGGCCGATGCGATCAAGGATGAAACTGGTGGGCAGGACCTGTCCCCCCCAGGCACCAAACGTCACGCTGTCGTTGTCCAGCAGGATCGTGAAATCGAGGCGCATGCGCCTTGCGGCGGTGCGCACGCGCCGCTCGGCCTCGCCAACATTGATGCCGACCACCCGAAACGGCTGGTCGCGCAGTTGTTGCTGCAGGCGCAGGATGCCCGGCATCTCGTCGACGCAGGGTCGACACCAGCTGGCCCAGAAGTTGACCAGCACGACCTCGCCGCGGAGAGCCGCGAGGTCGACCCGACGGCCATCCAGGTCGACCAGCCCGAGCGGGGCCGGTGGCAGCGCGGGGACCGGCGTGAGTTCGGCCGCGCTTGCCATCCCGGGCGCGAGTGCAAGCACGAGTGCGACGATCCGCCCAAATCTGTCTCCGCACTTTGCCAGACTGCGCATCTGCGCCTCCTTCGTTGGACGCCCTGCCACGGCGTGCATCCCATTGTAGGCAGCCATTCGGCCGGGCGCCCGGACAAAAAAAAGCCCTTCTTGGAGGATGAAGGGCTTATGGCCGGCCAAGCGGGCGGCCGAGGTATCGCAGCACGGGCTGCGCTTGTGCCCGGCTGCGAATGCTGTTGATGGCGATAACCCGGCGGCGTCCGTGCCGGGCCGGGGATGCGTCGTCGGTCAGTCCTCGAAGCTATCGCTGATGCTGTGGCAATGACCGCAGCCAACCGGCTCACCCTTCTGGATGGTCACGGTCCTGCCCTCCACGTTGAAGGTGCGATCGGCCGCTGCACGCGACAGGACGGTACCGCGATGGTCCGCACCGTGGCAGGCGGCACAGGTGCCGCCACCTGGCCGGCCATTCTCCTGCTCGGCGAGGTCTTCATGATCGTCGTCGTAGAAGCGTCGATCATTCACCAGGTGCATGCCGTGTGGTCCGCCCTGCGTGGTGCTAGATAGCTGCCCAGTCTCATGGCAGACGGTGCACTCGGCAATGGTCCCGGTGTGACCCTGCAGCTGGTTCGCAGTCACGTTGTCGTTGGCATTCGGATTGCCATTCGGCCACTCGGCATGGGTTGCACCATGGCAGCCTTCGCACATGACCCCACCGTGCCCGGTACTTACGCGGTACAGCTGCGGATTACCCGCACCGTTGTTCGGCGTACCGTTGAAGCTGGCCGGTACCACCGGTTCGGCAAAGCGCTTGTTGCCCGGTACGATCGGCGTGGCCTTGTTGTCACCGTTGCGGAACGCCTGGCGCAGACGGATACCATCGGCGTTGCCATTGGCGTCCTGGGTATTGACCCGGGTGCCCGTCGTGCCGGCCAGGTTGCTGGTCGCATCACCGGTATGGCAGGAGCCACAGCCCGGTTCATTGGCCCAGGGTACGCGCGGTTGCGGGTCGTTCGGGTCGTAGAAGTTGCCGCTGAGGATGAACTTGTCCAGCCCATCGTTGGTCGGCGATACGTCTCGCGAGAAGTCGTTCCCGACCTGGGCCAGCCCGCCGTGGCAGTCGCTGCACAACATGCCGCCATTGAACATGGCGCCGCGCAGACACTGCACGTTCTTGCCCGGATGACACTGGTAGCAGTTCTGCTCCAGCGCGGCGAGGCGTGCGGCCTGGTTGGTGATGCTGCCGTCGGCCGCCTGGATCGCGGGCGGGATCTCCGGGAACTTCCCGGTCTCGCCATGGTGGCCGTGCATCACGTTCGACATCGTGCTCTGCGTCAGCTGGGTGCGACCGTTGGCATCGGCATCGCCTGCACCCTTGGGACCGACATGTGCCAGGTCCAGTGCCGGCGTGTAATGACAGGTCTGGCAGACCACCGGCTGCGCGCCCTCGAGGTCGGTGCCGTGCTTTTCATCGTGCAGGCGCAGGATGTTGAGGTCGGTTGCGTACTCGATGCTGACGTTGACCGGGAGGTCGCCGACCGCCGGGTCGTCCATCTGGGTCGCCACCGGCCTAACCGACGGCAACGCCGATCCGGCGTGCGGTGTCTCCGGGCTCACGTCGATGTCGGCCGAGTGGCAGTTCTTACAGCTGGCCTCGCCGGAGATCGGCAAGACAGTGTCGGTGGTGGCCACCACATTGTCGCCGACCTTGGCCTGGACCCGAACCAGCGGGTAGGCGTTCTCGCGGCCGAAGTCGTCGAATGCCGCAAACGGCACGCCGGCACCCTCGAACCAGTTGAGGTCCTGGGCGACATAGCCGAACGGGAAGTTCATGAAGAACGGCTTGTCGTTGTAGAACTCTTCAGCGACTTGAGGCACGTTCTGCAGATAGGCCCCGGTCAGACCCGGCATCGCGTGCTGCGTAGCCACCAGTGCTCCGCTGCCCAGATACAACTCCTCGACGTTCGGTACCGGCAAGCCAATGTCCTTGTTGGCGTCGGGATCGTTCGGGTCGTAGAAGGCGTCGAGGACGCCCGGCGGGTAGAAGGGTCCGTAGGCCGCCGATGCGACATCCCAGAAATTCGTCTTGTAGACATCGCCGTCCGGCGTGACACCGCGGAATGCATTCGGGTCACTCAGGATCGGGTCGTTCGGGTTGGCCACTGCGGAATACTCGACCGTCGCCTGTCCCGGCCCGAGCAGGTCGGGTTCTCCACCGCGTGCGATGACCTGGGTCAGCAGGACCTGGAACGGCGGCAGGATGCTGGCGACACGGGTATCGAGGTCGCCGCAGTGCATGCCGAGATCATTGATCGCCAGAACCTTGTGGGTGTTGTTGCCCACAAAGGGCTGTTCCGGTACCGGGCCCACGAAGTAAGGATCGGCCGCGGAGCCCGCCACCGAATTCTGGCTGGTCGAGTTGATCGACACGTCACCTGCCGGCGGGGGCGGGGGTGGTGGCGGCTGCGAGCCGTCGTTGTCGACGATGGTACATACCCCACTGGCATCCGCGATCGTGGCATTCTCCGGACTGCTGAGATCGACAAAGAACGTCTCGTTCGGCTCCTCGGTCGAGTCGTCGTTGATTGGGACGTTCACGGTCGCGACGGAGGTGCCAGCCGGGATATTCAGGGTGCCGTTGGATTCGAGATAGTCAGCGTTCTGACCCGAAGTCGCAGTGCCGTTGCGCGTAGCGTATTCGACGCGCACGTTCTGCGAACTGCTCGCTGAAAGACTCACGGTGAACGAGGCGTTGCCGGCGTCTTCGTTGACCGTGACGTTGTTGATGCTGAGCGATGGTGTGGCGGGGGGCGGATTGACCGGCGCTTTGGGGGCGCAGTTCGATGGCGCGTTCTGCACGTCGGCCTCGACAACCTGTCCGTCTGCCTGAGTCGCGAGCACGCGACAGGGCACCGGGCTGAGGCGCGATGCGCGAACGCTCCATTCCCCGTCTTCGACGCGATCACCACCGAGTATCTGATCCGTATCGAATGCATTGACCACTGCGACGCGCAGATCGCTTTGTCCGTCTCCTTCGACCTCGACCCGGCGTCGCTCCGATCGGTAACGCGCGCGCGTGATATCGAATGAGGCCGCGGTACGGCTCGAAGAATCCGAGCTCGAACGGCGTCGTTCAGAATCATCGTCATCGGACCAGACTGCCTGTGGACCAAGACAGAGCGCCAACGCCATCGGCAGGAGCCGCAGGCTGTGGCGTGTCGTTGCATTCCCCGTTGAGTACATAGCATCCCCTCTTCAGCTATCGGTTGGTTTCCGGGTACGACATTTCCCCGGTCGTTGGTCTCGGCGACCTAACCTTAGCCACGGAAACCTTAAGTGAAAATTAAGAAGCGTCCGTTTTGTGCGGTTTTGCTGCGTAAAGCATGCGGGGAGTCACAGTTCTCCAGGGACATTGTTCCGAGTGGCCGCGACATTCTCATTATTGGTGATGCATTCCCAAATACGAGAACCGAAACAGCCGGCTCGAACGATGCGAATTGCCTAGTGCGCGCCGCGTGATTCAGTGGCCCCGGGGAAAATTCCTACAAGCATTTGGTCCAACGCAACTCGTTCGTATTCTGGATATGGATCATCCTGCTTGCAGACAAGCGTTGTTCGGGACTGCGGAGGACGCAGGTCTATCGAAGGTCGCTGAGATATCACACAAGGGGGCGGCGGTCATGGTCAGGCCTTCGTTTTACGAGATGTTGCAACGGTTGTGGAATCCGCCGGTGCAGACGCATGCAGCGGAGACCGTCGAGGCATTCGGCTGGCTGGTGCTGTTGGAGGGCATCGTGGTCGTACTCTTGCCGGGCAGCATGCTGGTACTGCTCGGCGGGGAACCGGCCACTGCGCAAGCCGCCAATCTGTTCCGTCTGGTCGGCGTCTTGGTCAGCGGGATCGGTGTGCTATATGTGGTCGGTGGCCGACTG
Source organism: Chromatiaceae bacterium (assembly GCA_024235395.1). Taxonomy (NCBI): domain Bacteria; kingdom Pseudomonadati; phylum Pseudomonadota; class Gammaproteobacteria; order Chromatiales; family Chromatiaceae; species Chromatiaceae bacterium. Next base: position 223,069 of record JACKMK010000004.1, on the reverse strand, counting down.
AACGCGCACAGCTTTGTGTTTGCTTCGTTGCTTGATCGACCCCTGGTGCCGCCGTTGATGGCCGTGTTCTGGTATCTCGACGTCGTGCCCGGCGGGCTCGCACTCGCGTTCGCGTTCCAGGACCTCGCAAGTTTCGTCTGGACCTGGCGCGCCTGGCATATTCAGGGCGCCGATGCGGCATGATGTGGTCAGCGTCTTGGTGTCATCGGCCTTACAGTCTGTCGTCGCCGAAGCAGGAACAGCGCTGCGATCGCCGCCAGGGGTGAGAACAGGTCGGCTGGATCGTGCAGCACCCAACCGGTGAATCCCGCAATCAGGCACCAGATCAGCGGTATGACGAACAATGTGCGCGGTATGGATTCGCGCACGCCGAACCAAAGGCCGAGCGTCAGTATTGCGGTCGGCGTCGGTGCCAGGCCGACCAACCGTGGTGTACCGACAGCGTGGCCCGACACGATGTCCATTACTGGATAGACGCCGACGGACCAGGCGATCAGGACCAGCGCAATCACTGCGCGAGCGTCAGATGGCCACTGGTAACGCGGGCATGGACGCGCGATCGCGTAGACCAGCAGTGCAACGCCCTGGATCACGAACAGCGCGGCGTATAACCGCGCAGAGAAATCGATCTGCGCGGCGTAGCCGTAATGAAACACGACGCCGACCCACAACCAGCCGCAGGCCAGGGATAGACAGGAGATCCGTCGCAACAATGTGAGTCGTGACCAGATCAGAACGCATGCCAGCAGCATCGCCGCGCACACACCGGCGTTGTAAGGCAGCCACGCGTGCAGGTAGTGCTCGTACAGCGTGAACAGGACCTCGGAGGAATAGGGCAGCATGCCGGTTCACAAGGTCGCAACGTGGTCGACCATGCGCCGTCGCATGTCCGGATCCGGCAACGGACCGCTGAGTACCGCCATGTTCTCACGCATGTGATCTGCTCGTGAGGTTGCAGGAATCACGCAGGTCACAGCGGGGTGTGAAACGATGAACTTGAGCAGGAACTGCGCCCAGGTGCTACAGCCGATCTCAGCGGCCCAGGGCGGCAAGGGATGACGCCCGAAGCGTTCGATCAGCGCCTTGCGTTGAAAGGGTCGATTGACGATCACCGCGATGCCCCGGTCGGCGGCCAGCGGTAGCAGCCGTTTCTCTGCTTCGCGGTCGACGATGTTGTAGGTGAACTGGACAAAATCCAGCGCCTCGGTCCGCATCAGCTCCTCCATGTCTTCATGCCGGCGTCCGTGCGACGTCGTGATGCCGATGTAGCGCACCAAGCCGGCATCGCGGTCGCGGCGAATGGTTGCCAGATGGTCCTTCCAGCTGAGCAGGTTGTGTACCTGCATCAGGTCGAATTGCGGAATGCGCCACAGCCGACGTGATTCCTGCATCTGCGCGTCACCATCGCTGGTAAACCAGGTCCAGACCTTGGTTGCGGAGAACATGCCGGTGGGGTGACCGAGCTGCGCGAGGCAGTGGCCAATAGTCGCCTCGGAAGAGCCGTACATCGGTGAGGAATCGATCAGTCCACCGCCGGCAGCAAAGAACGCGCGCATCACCTCGAGGCGCTCCGCCAACAGCGATTCGTCACCCGCGACGTTGAACGTGATGTAGGTCCCCATGCCGACCACCGGCAGCGATTCGCCGGAACGGGGAATAGGTCGCGTATGCAGGCTCGGTGTCGCAAAAACGGTGTGCGGTGCCGCCAGACCTCCGGCGACCAGGCCCGCGAGTGTGCCGAGGAACCGCCTGCGGTCAATCAGCCAAGGATCTGCGTCTGCATCGTCTGACATCGGGATCCTCCGTTGAAACGGAAGTGTGTTATTGAACCATGACCCACAGGAGCGGTGCTCGCGGGGGTCGGAGTGCGGGCGCCTGTTTGCCATCACGGTACCGTCTGTCCAGGACGACGGGGCCCGTTGGGAGCCTATTTCCGGATCGAAACCCAGGCACCACCCGTCGGCGCCCGGATCACCGACCGCCGCCTCGTGGGCTCGACACATCGCTCGGCCTCGCAGGCGGTGCGCCACTATACTTAACGAAAAAAGGGGAGTGGGCCGGTGTTCGCACATGGAAGAATCCTTCACGGACTGTTGTTTCTGCTGATATTTCATCCGGCGGTCGGAACAGCCGAGGAGATGTGGATCTACACGGTCGCCGATGGCGACAATCTGTGGGATTTCAGCGAGAAATACCTCGACACACCGCTGCGGTTCGAACAGCTCCGCACGCTGAACGCCGTCCAGCGACCGCGACGTATGCAGCCGGGGACACGACTGCGGGTGCCGATGAAATGGATCCGCACCAACCCGGTGCCGGCGCGTCTGGCGGCGGCCGGTGGGCCGGTGGAACTGATACGCGCCGACGGCAGTCGCAAGGCCCAGGTGACGGAGGGGGCGGAAATCCGGCTCGGCGACAGCCTGCGGACCGGGGCGGACAGCACTGCCACGGTGGTATTCGCCGACGGCAGTGTGCTTACCCTGTACGGCGGGAGTGAGATGCGCTTCGATCATCTGAGTGCACACGGGGAGACCGGCATGGTCGACTCGCGGGTACATTTGATCGAAGGACGGCTCGATACCCGGGTTAGGCCGGCTGCCGGGCCCGGATCTCGGTTCGAGATCCAAACCCCCTCGGCGATCAGTGCGGTGCGCGGCACCGAGTATCGCGCCGCTGTACAGGACGGCGCGCAGGTCTCCAACATCGAGGTGTTGAAGGGCAAGGTCCGGGTATCCGGTGGACGCAAGGCACATCTGGTCCCTGCAGGTTTCGGTACTCAGGTCGCGGTCGGCAAGGCACCCGTAAAGCCGCGGCGCTTGCTGCCCGCTCCGCAGCTGCAGCCGCCCGCGGCGCGCATCCGCGAACTCAATTGGCCGCTCGTCTGGCAGGACGTGCAGGGCGCGCGCGCCTATCGCTCGGAGATCAGTGCCGGTCAGGATTTCGCCGTGCTGGTGTGGGATCGTGTGGTCGAGCGCGCGCGGGTCACACTGCCCGATCTGCCGGACGGCGAATACTTTGTGCGCGTGCGCGGCATCGACGACCTGGGACTGGAGGGTGAGCAAACCGTTCAAGCCGTGGTGATCGATACCCGGCCACAGCCGCCTGTGCCACTGCAGCCGACCGACGGCAAGACCCTGCGTGGCACGGCGGCGGAACTGCAATGGAGTGCATCGTCCGATGCACAGAGCTATCGCATCGAGATCGCGAACGATGCAGGGTTCACGGCTCCCCTGGTCGTCGAGGAATCCGTGGACGGCACGCGGTTCCCGACCGCGGAAGACGCCTCGCCAGGTGTTTATCACTGGCGGGTGATGAGCGTCTCCGACAGCGGCGAGGTCGGGCCACCGAGCGTTTCCCGCTCCTGGCAGTTGAAACCGGTACCGGAGACCGTCGAGGCCGGGGTCGAGGCCACGGATGACGGCCGTATCGTGGCCTCCTGGAAACCGGGCGATGCCGGTCAGTCCTACGACGTGCAACTGGCCAGGGATCCACAGTTCAAGGACCTCGAGATCGATCAGCGGAGTGCGGAGGCGCAGCTCGCGTTCGACCCCATGCCAGGGCAGGTGCGCTACCTGCGTGTCCGCAGTGTGGAGTCGGGTGGCTTTGTCGGACCCTGGGGTGCGGTGCAACGCATCGACCCGCCGCCGGATCGTAGCTGGTGGGTGGTACCGTTGATCGGTGTCATCGGGCTCTTGGCGCTGTAACACGATGGCGGGTCGGGTCCTGAAGCGATTGCATCCGGGCATACTGCTGACGGCCACGCTGGCGATGGCGTTCGCGTATCTTTTGGCCAGCAACAACACTTTGCAGCGTATCGACTATCTCGTATACGACTACTTTCTTCGTGCCAGTGACCACCGGGCGAGTGAACTGGTCACGATCGTGGCGATCGACGACCTCAGCCTGCAGCGTCTGGGACGCTGGCCCTGGTCGCGAAGGGTGCACGCGCGCATGCTGGAGCGTTTGACAGAGGCCGGCGCGCGTGCAGTTGGCTATGACGTCTTGTTCGCCGAGCTCGAGGAAGACGATTCTGAGGCAGACCGTCTCCTGGCCGAGGCGATGCAGAGCAATGGTCGAACGGTCCTCGCGGTGGCGCCCAGTCATCCCATCGCGGGACAGTCGATCTCCGAGGTGTTGCCGATCCCGAGGCTTGCCGCTTCCGCTGCTGCGTTGGGTCATGCCGACGTCGAAGTGGATGTGGACGGTCTGTCGCGCAGCTTTTTTCTGTATGCGGGTCTGGGAACACCGCACTGGCCTGCATTCGCACTGGCGATCGCCGAGGTGGGCGGGGGCAGTGGACCGTTCTATGAACGACCGGTGTCGTCGGACGGGGAGATTCTCGGTTGGGCCCGCAGCGATCGCTATTTCGTGCCTTTCGACGCGCGGCGGGGAGCGATCCGCACGGTGTCGTTCCAGCAGGTGCTCGAAGATGACGACCTGGCCGAAACTCTGGGCGGCCAGTACGTGCTGGTCGGCGCGATTGCGGCCGGTCTCGGTGACTTTCTGGCATCGCCGGTATCGCTTGAACATCGCAGAATGCCCGGTGTGGAACTCAGCGGCCATATTCTCAGTGGCATCCTTGGTGGACGATTGGCGCGCGAGATCGATTCCACGTCTTATCGTTGGTTGAGTGCTGGTGTCGCATTGCTTTCGGTGATGCTGTTGTTGACCCCAAGCTATCGAACGGCGGTCGTACTGTTTCCGTTGTGTGTGGCGCTCGTGCTCGCGTTCACGGCATTTCTGCTGGTCGGTTGGCAGATCTGGTTTCCACCCAGTGCCGCGATTGCGCCGATCATTCTCGGGTTTCCGCTGTGGGGTGCCTGGACCCTGGTTCGCGAGATACGCATCAATCGAAATCTCGAGGTCCGGATCGAACACCAGGCGCTGCATCACGTGACCACCGATCTGCCGAACCAGTTCGTGCTCGATCAACAGCTGCGACAACTTCAGACCGGCGATCAGACGGCCGGCACGACCGCGCTGGTCATCGTGCATGTGAAATGGTCGGGGGCAGCCGGTGAGATCGTCGGTCGGCTCGACGGAGACGAATTGTTGCGCACCGTTGCCACGCGCCTCGGTCGGGTCGTACGCAGCGGGGATCTGGTGGCCCATCTGAACAGCGACGACTTCGGAATACTGTTGCGGGAAATCAATGGCGTCACAGAGGCGCTGGATGTCGCGAACAACCTCGTCGAGGCGCTGAGGGAACCGCTGCCTGCAGAGGATTCGAAAGTGTTTCTCGTGCCCCGAATCGGCCTCAGCCTGTGGCCTGAGGCCAGCGCGGATGGCAACGCGTTGTTGCGCGATGCATATATCGCGATGTTTCGCGCGAGGATCGAGCACAGCCCGGTACCGTGCGTCTTCTCCAACGAGATTGCGCGCGAGGTACACGCACGATCGCGCCTGGAACAGGCCCTGATCTATGCGATCGAGCGTCGTGAATTCGAGGTCTACTACCAGCCTCAGGTCGATGCCAGCGGAATTCACATCATCGGCCTGGAAGCGCTGTTGCGATGGCACAATCCGGAACTCGGGCTGGTATTCCCCGGCACCTTCATCCCGGTCGCCGAACACACCGGTCTGATCCAGACGATCGGCACCTGGGTGTTGCACACCGCCTGCGAGCAGACCCAGCGATGGAATGCATCTGCCGAACGCCCGATCCGCCTCGCAGTCAACCTCTCGCCGCTGCAGTTCGCCGACGAACACCTGGTAGAGCAGGTGGAGAGTGCATTGGCAGAGAGCGGCCTCGATCCCCGAATGTTGGAACTGGAGATCACCGAGAGCACCTTGATGCACAACCTGGAAGAGGCGACGTCCGCGATGCGCCGTTTGAAGCAACTCGGGATCGGCCTGGCGATCGATGACTTCGGTACGGGTTACTCTTCGCTCAGCAACCTGCAGCACTTTCCGCTCGACCGCATCAAAATCGACCAGTCGTTCACGCGCGAGATCGCCGTCAACGACGACGTTCGGGAGATCACCGCGACCATCATCAGCATGGCGAAACGGTTGAAGCTGGATGTGATCGCCGAAGGTGTGGAAACCCAGGATCAGGCCGCGATCCTCAAGCAACAGGGGTGCGACGAACTGCAGGGCTTCTATTTCAGCCAGCCGATGCCGGCGCGGGACATCACCTTTCTGCTCGGCAGTCCATCGCGCAAGGCGCGCGGTTCGGACAGGCGCGTGCCGCCGGGTGCGGACGTGCGCAATACCGGCTGAGCTGGCTTTGCGGCACGATCGGCGCCGGCGCTCGAGGACCCTCTGTCGATTATGTCTGTCGGTCATTGCCGTGCGGGGGCATTTCCCGCCCAACTGGCGACAAAAACCTTATTTTCCCCAGTAGTTAAAGATAAACCCACGTCGAACGCCACTACCCTCCAGCAGCCCAAGGGATTTGAGTTCGTTCCGGCAGATTGACGCCGCGACGTAGTTGCTCCGGCCACGGACTGGTGTTGATTACACGCGCCTGCAATCTATGCAGCGCCGGTGTTCGAAACCAAGATCGAGGGTGGAAATGAACAAGAAAGAGGCTCTCTTGCAGTTGCGCCAGGCAAAGTCGGCGCATATTCAATGGCGCTCTTACGCGCAGGCGTTGATTGTGGGCATTCCAGTCGAGCAGGCACATGTGCCGGTGATCCATACCGACTGCAAATTTGGACGCTGGTATCACGGGCCGGGCCAGGCACTCGCCTCGCTCAGTGCGTATTCGGCGATCGATACGCCGCATGAGATGCTGCATCAGATCTATATGAAGATCTTCAAGCTGTTGTTTGGTAGTGACGACCGCGGTGTTCTGCAGAAGATGTTCAAGTCCACTGCCAAGGTAAAGAAGGAACACCAGGCGGAAGCGGAAGAATTGATGGAAAAGCTGCTCGCCGTCTCGTCGACGTTGCTCGAGGCGATCAATCTGCTCGAGCAGGAAGTGAGCCAGATGACTGAGGAAGATCTGGCCGCCGTGTATTGACGGTCGGCGTCGACCGCTCCCGTCGTCCTTGATGCGCGCCGTGTTTCGCGGCGTATCGCAGTTCGCGCGTCGCTCGTGATCGGTACCACAGATTCCGTCCGCAACCCTACCGGGGCTTCCTTTGCCGCGTGCAGGCCCCGGCGGGGTTGGTCGGGGCATTGTTGAGCCCCGGGTTTCGCTGGCAGTATCCCCCATCTCCTCCAGGGCGACCGTCCTGCCGGCCGGTCGCCGCCCTGAGCGGCTCTCCGCTGTCCATAGACTATTCTGTCCCGTTTCAACGCGAACAATCAGCGGGATCCGCGTATACTCGCGAAACCGCGAAGCGGCATACGACAAGGGGGGGATATGCGGTCATTGTTGCGTGGAAAACTGGTTGCGGGCTTACTGCTGGGTGGGCTGGCGGCCACCAGCGCGCATGCCATCGACGGCGATGCGGAGCGCGGCCGCGTGAAGGCGGATACCTGCCTGGGATGTCATGCGATTCCGTCGTATTCGAATGCCTACCCCAACTATCACGTGCCGAAGGTCGGGGGGCAGAACGAGGCCTATATCATCTCGGCGCTGCTCGCATACCGCTCGGGAACACGCGCGCATGTCACAATGCAAGGCAATGCACAGAGTCTCAGTGATCAGGACATCGCGGACATCGCAGCCTACTTTTCGTCTGTCGGCAAGTGAATGGATGAGATCATGAAAGCAGCAATCTATCTCTCGTTGGTAGCTGTGGCGACGTGCGCTGGACAGGCGCAGGCGGGCGGCGATCCGCAGGCGGGCAAAGAGAAATCCGCGGTGTGTGCAGGTTGTCATGGCGCCGACGGGAACAGCGTGATCGGCGCGAACCCGCGTCTGGCAGGGCAGTACGAATCGTACCTGTTTCAGGCACTACAGCAATACAAAAGCGGCCGGCGCAAGGACATGCTGATGGGGAACATGGTTGCCAATCTCAGCAACCAGGACATGCGCGACCTGGCGGCATGGTTCTCCAGCCAGGAGACCAATGTGCTGGAGGTCCTTCCCAACGAGTGACGCCGGCCGGGAGGCCGCACGGCTGTCAGTCGACGTCGGGTTCCAAGGCGCCATAGTAACGCGCCAGCCGGGTGATCTCCTCACTGTTCAGCTTGTGCGAAACGCTTTGCATGCGGCTGAACAAGTCGTTGCTGCGGTCGGCCTGTTTGAAGGCCTGCATCGACTTTCTCAGGTACTTGCGGACCTGTCCGGTGATCACCGGCGCGACCTCGATGCGGTCGTCCTTTTCGACAATGTCCTTCTCGTGGCAGCTGTCGCAGATTTTGACAACCAACGGTGCGTCGCCGCCCACCATGGCGGGCCGCTGCTGTTGGCTGTACCAGGCCGCAATATTCACCATGTCCTGTTCTGAGAGCTTTTTCGCCACCTTCTGCATGTCTTCGTCGCTGCGAACCTCGTCTTTGAAGTCTGTGAGCTGCTTGTAGATATAGGTGGGGCGCTGACCGGCGATCGTCGGAACGTCTTCGTCGTCGCTGACTCCGGTGTCATTGTGACATTTTCGGCAGCGGTATTTTTGAGCTACCGCTTCCCCTGCGGCACTGTCCGCGGCGGCAACCAGGTCGAATTTTTCCTGGGTCCACTCGAATCCCGGCGCATCGCCCGCGTTGGAGGACTGGGCCAAGGCGGTGAGCAGTGCTGCCAGGGTAAGGGCGTGGCGCATCTCGGTGTTTCTCCTGTTTGCGAAAATTCGGTGGCCATGGTTATTGGCGATGCCGCAGCGGCCTATCAGCCATATTGTAACCGAATGCAGGCGATGCACAGTGGCTGGTCTTGCAGACCGGGAGCGCCAACGGATCTGTTGATGATGGGCAATGGATCTGCGACAGCCTCGCGGCTGTCCTGGGGGAGGGCGGTATGTCGGCGTCTGTCACGCATGCGTCGAACAGGCGCTGAGCTTCGTGGAATACGGGGACCCCAGGGATGTCCGCATGGTGGACCACCGCCTGCCGGGCGGCGATGGAACCCAGGCGATACCGCAGCTTCGTGGCCCTGCGCCGGAGGTGCGATTCATCGTGCTGACCGGTTCAACGGGCGAACAGGCAACTGCACGATTGCGCAAATCGGATATGCGTTACGTCCCGGTGTTTCACGCGCCGATCAAGAATATGGCTGGGTTACGCGGCGCGATTCGATTATATGTCGCAGGGCAACCAATCGGGTTCGCCGACTGGTGGTCGAGGATGACCCAATGACGCATTTCAATTTCGTCAGTTATCTCCCAGGCAGCGGATTTCGCGTTCCGCAGCACGATGGTGAGAGCGACGCCGAGCGACTGGAGCGGGATGCCGCAGCCTGGCGCGGTTTGCAGCAGCTTTTGCCACACGGCGAGCGCATCTTTGGCGCGTATCGAAGACCGTGTTGTAGCGGTCCTGGCCGGCCGCCGGCTGGACGAAAAACGTGCGCAACTGCTCATCGCGGCATCCCGGCCGGGGCTGTCGCGCATGGACCTGCTTCGTGCGCTGGGATTGGAAGCCGGGGGCGCCTATCCTGACGATATCTATGCCCGTTATCGAGCGGATGGAATGACGATGCCCGAGCACTTTGCGCGCTACGCACAAGATCATGGGACCTGGTTCATCAAGCTGGGCGGCGATCTGCGTTATTCGATGGCACCCGCGCTCAACGCACTGCTGGACCGCGCGTTTGAAGCTGAAGACACGTACAGGTTCTACGTCGATCTGACCGAGGCGGAAAAGATCGACAGCACCTGCCTGGGTGTCCTGGTAAGGATCGCCAACTGGTCGCGTGAACAGGACAAACCTCGGCCGATCATTGTGACCACCGAGGCAGCTGTGACCTCCACGTTGTTGGGGGTCTGTTTTGATCGCCTGTTCGAATTGCGTGGTGAACCCGTAGGTGAGGTTGGCAACCTGGCCGATCTGACAGAGCAGGGAGATGGCGCCGGGGCTTTTGCGGATCTGGTACTGGATGCGCACCGGCGCCTGTCCGAGATCGATGCGGCGAATGCCGAGGCCTTTCGCGAGGTGATCGATATTCTCGAGCGCGATATCCAGCAGCGTCGACGTATCCCTGTCAATGAACCCTGAACATCGCAGCGACGCAGAACTGCGGATTTCGTACGGGCGCAATGAAGGCAGTGTCCAGGACATCGTTCGGATGATGCAAGCGAGCCTCGACCTGCGGGCCATGACTGCGTCGGCGGGCTAAGCATTTCGCGAATTTGGCCGATATTGACGCAATGGGACGGCGTTCGTTCACGCGGTCGCGTGCGGCCCTTGCCACCGGATCGCGGGTTCGCGTGTCGAGTTGAGCGAATACGTTTCCTCGGATCGGGCTGTTAGCATTGCGCAGATGTCTTGCGGACGAAGTGGCCCGGTAGCCCGGACGATCGAGCCCTCACGGAATCTGTTTCTTGCCTGTCATGAACGGCCAGTATCGGCCACGATATAGCGACCGGAACCGCTCAGTCAGTGAGGCGGACCGTGAATCGCTGCGTGCGAGCCTGATCGATCAGGCTTTCCGGCAAAGCCGTGGTGGTATCCCAATGACCGCGATCGCGGTGCTTTCGCTTGGCGTGATCCATTGGCTGGGCACGCGCGAGCTGATAGCCCCCTGGTGGTTTGCCGCGATGACCGGTCTGTTGATGCTGCGTGCCGGATTCATCGTAAGCCATGCACGCGACGCGAACCGCTTCGGTCTGCGGATGCGCGAGCTTGTGTTTACGGTGCCACTGGTGCTCACGGCAGCGTTGTGGACCTTGGTGCCCGTCCTTACCTTTCCAGCCGCCGACGAGGTCGAAAAACTTGCAGTCATCTGCGTGCTGTCGGGAATGGCCGGCGGTGCAACGACAGTGTTGGCGCCGCTGGCATGGCCGGCCCGGTTTTACATCGTGAGTATGCTTGCACCCGCGTCGGTAATGATCTATCCAGTCTCGGTGTCGGGCCCGGTGCTATCGATGCTGGGCTTCTCGTTCCTGGCGGTGATGTTGATCAGTCACACGCAGGCGCGCACGCTGTTGATCGTTTCTCAACGCAGGCTACTCGAAAATCAAGCCCTTCTCGGCGACCTCAGGGGCCAGCAGTCGCAGCTCAGCCGACTGAATGCCGCACTGCTGGAGACTCAGAACGCCCTGTTGGACAACAACGCCCGGCTAGAGCAGGAGGTCGAAGAACGCACTGAGCGTATACGCCTCGCTTTTGCGGCGATCGAAAACACCGCGGAGGGCGTTGCAGTTTTCAATCCGGAGGGACATTTCGTCGAGGTCAACCCGGCTTTCACCGAGATCACGGGATACCCGGCGGAAGAAGTCATCGGGCAGCCATCGTCCATTCTGCGGTCGCCTCATCAGGATCACGCGTTCTATGAGGACCTCTGGACGCAGTTGCGGGACACCGGCAGGTGGGAGGGTGAGCTGTGGAGCGTGCGCCGCGATGGCAGTGAGTTTCTACAGCGCCGTACGATGGACGCCGTTCGTGACGCAGATGGGACCATTACCCATTTCGTGTCCGTGTTCAATGACATCACCGACGACTACCGAAAGGACCAGCAGTTGCTGTTCCAGGCACGACACGATGCGTTGACCGGCCTGGCGAATCGTAGCCTGTTGACGGAACGACTCGAATCCGGGATTGCCCGAGCGCGGGAAGCACAACACAGTCTCGGGCTGTTGTTTTTCGATCTTGATCACTTCAAGGCGGTCAACGACGCGTTCGGCCACCTGACCGGCGATCGGTTGCTCACTGCTGTCAGTCGCCGTTTGCTTGGTTGCCTGGGAAGCGACGCGACTCTGGCGCGCGTAGGTGGCGACGAATTCGTCGTGTTGATGGAAGACATCCGGGATCCGGCGGATTGTGCCGTACTCGCCGACCGATTGCTGGCCACGTTTCATGAGCCATTCGAGTTTCCGGAGGCCCGGATCGTCCTGCGGAGTTCGCTGGGTATCGCTGTCTTTCCGAGAGACGGCGATGCGGTGGTCGAGTTGCTCAGAAATGCCGATATGGCGCTGTACGCGGCCAAAGCGGCGGGGCGGAATACCTATGCCTATTTCGATGCCCGGCTTGCCGAGCAGGCGAGGCAGCGTCTGGACCTGGAACTGGCGCTGCGAGAAGCCATTCAGCGAAGGGAGCTGAGCCTGCACTACCAGGCCAAGGTCGGTGCGCACGACGGTCGGATACTGGGCTTCGAGGCACTGCTGCGGTGGCACAGGACCGACGGTGGCACGGTGCCGCCAGATCGCTTCATACCTGTTGCCGAGGAGTCCGGCCTGATCGGCGAAATCGGGGGATGGGTGATCGCGGAGACGTGTCGGCAGATCGCGGCGTGGGCGAGGCAGGGCAAGGGTTGGCAACGCGTGGCAGTGAACGTTTCCGCTCGACAGTTGCTTGGAGAGGATCTCGTCGAACTCATTCGTCGGGAAACCTCTTTACACGGCATCGATACCTCGTTGCTTGAGATCGAAGTGACGGAAAGCTTCATCATGAGCAATCCGAAACAGAGCCTGGCGATTCTGCGAGACCTGCGACAAATGGGGTTGACCATCGCCATCGACGATTTCGGCACGGGTTATTCGAGTCTTTCGTACTTGAGGCGCCTGCCCGCCGACGTGCTGAAAATCGATCGCAGTTTCGTTCAGGAAGCCACCAGTGACCGCAGTGTAAGGGCGATCATCGAGACGATAGTGTCGCTGAGTCGGACGCTGGGGATGAGCATCGTTGCCGAAGGGGTCGAAACCGCGGCTGAAGCAGACCTTCTCCGTAACGCCGGTTGCGACGTCCTGCAGGGTTACCTGTTCGCCAAACCGACAACCGCCGAAGAGGTCGGTCGTAGACTGCTAACGGAAGCGGCCGTGCAGGAGCGGCACGGTTGATCGTGCATCATCCGCCGAAGGTGTCGCTGCGTGACGACAAGCTGCTGAGTTCAGGCCGCAGCGACCTGGTCGCGACCGCCACGCTTCGCCCGGTAAAGCGCGTCGTCGGCGATGGCCAGCAGGTCGTCCTTGTTCATACCGTCGTGGTACAACCCGACGCCGAAGCTACAGGTACGCGTACCCGCCAGGCCGAAGTCGAATCGGGCTATCGCGTAACGAATGCGCTCTGCGAGTTCGCAGGCTCCTTGTAGTCCGGTTCCGGGGCAGATGACCAGAAATTCCTCACCGCCCCAACGACCGGCAATGTCCGTGTTTCTCACGGCGTTTTGCACGATGCCCGCCACGGCGACCAGGACCTCGTCACCGACCTGGTGACCGTAGGTATCGTTGACTTCCTTGAAGTGATCGATATCGAACAATATGACGCTCAATGCATGCTGGTAGCGTCTTGAGCGCTCGATTTCGCCTCCCAGTGCACCATCCAGCCGGAGTCGATTGCACAGTTTCGTCAGCGGATCTGTCAATGACAGCTTTTCAATGCGCTTTTTGTCGGTGATGTCCTGGCGGACCGCGACGTAACCTTTGAGTTGACCCTGCGTATCGAACTCGGGCTCGATGTGGGCATCCATCCAGCGCAGCTGGCCGTCTTTCGTCAGCATGCGAAGCTCGCCGCACCAGGTTCCTCCCCGCTTGATCGTTTTCCACAGTCCGGCGTATTCGGAGGGTGGTGTGTCTGGATGCTTCACCACGCTGTGGGGCCTTCCGATCAGTTCACTGGCATCGTATTTGGTCAACTCGCAGAAGGCACTCGATACGTAGGTGATGATGCCGTCCGGATCGGTGCGCGAGGTAAGCACGTACCTGTCGACGAGCTCGATCTGTCGCTGCAGGTCGTCTTTGGCCTCACTGAGCTCCGCGGTCCTTTCGGTGATCGCCATCTCCAATCCGAGGTGCGATTTCTTCAGTGCAGCCTGGATGCGGCGTTCGCGCGCGATCACGAAACCTGCCAGCAACAACATGGTACCGAGGATGACGATGATCGTTACGATGCCTTTCAGCTTGTTCTGGTTCGATGCGCCAAGCGTGTGTTGAGCGATCTGCGTCGTGCGTTCCTGTGCGCGCCCTATCAGCAAGCCGAGGAAATCGACCATCCGGGTCTGTCCCGGAATGACGGTGCCGTACAGCAGACGACGCGCCTGCGCCAACTGATCAGGGGTGCCGTTGAGCGCCAGTTCCACCGCATGGCGTTGGGCCGGAAGGATCTCCTTGACGATGCGCGGCTGCTCTTCGAGCAGAACCCGACGCTCAACGGCGTCCAGTGGCAGGGCCACGAGTTCGGTCCGTACCGCGGCGAAGCGGCTGGCCAGCTGGTCCAGCTGCATCCTGAGTTCGTCCTGCTGAAATGGTTCGGACGTTACGAGAATCTGTGAAGTGATGCGGGTACGGGAGCGTGCGATCTCCATCATTTCGCTGATCAGGCGCATCTTGCGGCCGTTCAGCTCGATGTCGACGAGGGTCGAATCGAGCCGGTTCAACGTATCCGTGTGGTTGATCGAGAAGAACAGCACGACATAACAAAAAATGCACAGTAGGCCACCGACCCACGGAATCAGGTTCCCGTAAGTCCGTGTGATGTGCGCGTCCTCCGAGCTGGACGCCGACGGTGACAACTCTGTTTCAGATTGCATTTCTTTTTTTCTTGGTTTTGTGCTTTTTCGGCGTTCTTCGTAGGGACTTTAGGGGCCGAATTGGATTCGCCATTGCGGTTTCCGCGGCACCACTGCAAAGGAACCGGCCATCAGTCTGCCTCCGGAAACTGGCAGCTTGTGGCCAAGGGCGCACCTGGTTCGTGGTTCACAACCGGGGTGCAGGGGGGAAGCAGGCGACTGAATATTCCCTGTTACCTTAAAGGCCACATGGGTTAGCCGATACGCATTGGGCACGGAGCGACATGGTGTCGCTCGTCGAACGCATCGGGAGCCAGGGAATGACAGACAACATCCATGCAAACCTCAGTGCAGAGAATGCCGACGCGGGGCGGGTGCTCGGGTTCAGGTTCACCGGAAACGGCTGGGAGTACTTCAAAATCTGGATCGTGAACGTCCTGCTGACGGTGCTGACGCTTGGGATCTATTCGGCATGGGCCAAAGTGCGCACCCAGCAGTATTTCTATGGAAATACGTTGCTCGACGACACCTCGTTTCGATACACCGCCAAGCCTCTCACGATTCTCAAAGGCCGTATGGTCGCGGTGGCCGGATTCGTGGTGTTTTCGCTGGCCCAGGAACTTGCGCCGATGTTGGCGCTCGCAATGCTGCTGCTGTTCATCATCGCGATGCCTGCGATCATCGTGCGGGCGATGGCCTTCAAGCTGGGCAACAGCGTCCATCGCAATGTTGCCTTCGGCTTCGTCCCAAACTACCGGCAGGCCTACGCGGTATTTCTTGCACCGACGTTGGCGTTGATCGTATTGATGGCGACCTTTGGTTTTGGAGCCGTGGCAACGACGGGCGGTAATGGGAGCGCGGCGATCGGTATCACCATCGCGATTCTGGCGTATGTTCTCGGACTGCCCTTTTTTGCCTACATTGCGGCGAAATTCTACGTAGACAACAGTCGCTACGGTGACAGCATGTTCAGCTACGCGGGCAGGGCCGGGGGGTTCTACAGAGTTTACGGCATGAGCCTGTTGCTCGGCATGGGTATTGTGATGTTGGTTGCCGCGTTGCTGGGTGCCCTGGGTAGTCAGGCGGTGACGCTGATGGCGGATCAGTCCACGACCGGAGGTGTTGCGGATCCCGGGCAGGCGATGATGTTGTTGCTCTCACAAGGGATCATACTATTGCTCTTGGTGCCTGCGTATACCGTGATCTATGCCTATTTCCAGACCCAGCGCTTCAATCTGATCTACGGCAACACCGTGTTGGCGGAGCGTTACGGCTTTCGGGCCAGGCTCACGACGGCAGGAATGACATGGCTCTATCTCAGCAATCTGCTGATCATCGTGGCAACGTTGGGCCTGGGCGTCGCCTGGGCCAAGGTGAGGTCGGCGCGGTATCATCTGGGCAATCTCGACTTTGTCGCCAGCGAGGACCTCGATGGATTCGCCGCGGCGCGGCGCAGGAATGTAAGCGCACTAGGTGACGAATTCGGCGAAGTGTTCGATCTCGAAGTCGGCATCTGATGCTCCGGGGTCGATTCCAGCGGGGAACCGACTCCAGGCAGGTCGATGCACAGCTTTGGATCGACGATGCCGGCGACGTTTCCTGCCCGGAGGCCGATATCGAGGGCGTGACATTGAGCGCGATCGATATCAGTCCGCGGATCGGCAATTCCCATCGTTATCTCAACTTTCCCGGCGGTGGCTGTTTCGAGACGAAGGACAACGACATCGTGGATCAATGGATCGACGACTTCGGGCACGCCAGTCGCTCTGGGTCCGCCGTGCACCGCCTGGAAGCGAACATCCGCTACGTCATTGCGGCGGCGCTCTTTACGATGTTGTTTGCGTACGGGTTCGTCACCTGGGGAGTTCCCTGGCTGGCGACACGAGCCGCGTATGCATTGCCTGCCGAGATCAATGAATCCCTGGGGCAGGGAACGCTCGCAATACTTGACCGGCACCTGCTCGAACCAAGCCAACTGCCGTTGGCGCGTCAACGGGAGATCGTTGATCTGTTTGCGGCAATGGCTCCCGACGGCGACGCATATAATCTGCAGATAAGATTCAGCGGTCCGATAGGGGCGAATGCCTTCGCATTGCCCGATGGAACCGTGATTCTCACCGACGGGCTGATCGCACTGGCCGACAACGACGAACAGATAGCAGCGGTGATGCTGCACGAAATCGGTCACGTGGTTGGTCGGCATGGTCTGCGCGGGGCGTTGCAGAATGTCGGACTGGCGACATTGCTGGTGCTCATCGCAGGAGATGTGTCATCCGCAAACTCCTTGCTGGTTTCGCTACCCACGGTGTTGGTCAGCACTTCGTATTCCCGCGACATGGAGACCGAGGCGGACCGGTACGCGGTAGGCGCCATGCTGGAGCGCAACATGGATGCAACCCAGTTGATCGAGATCCTGTCGAGACTGGAAACCGCCGGTGAGGAACCAAAGACTGCCGGGCGAAAGGAGACCAACTGGCTCGATTACCTATCCACGCACCCGCTCGGGAAGGAGCGGATGCAACCGCTCCGAGAGCTGATCGAATCGGGGAGAAAGCGATAGTGATCCTGGAGGCGCAGGTGTTGAAGAAGCGCCTGGCACCTAGTCGAAATCACCAAAGAAACCGTAATGATAGGCGCCCTCGATCACCCCACCGGTATAGTAACCGTTCAGTCCCCTGAACCCACCTTGTGCGTGGTAGATCCGCAAGTCAGGCCTCATCGATTTGGCCTTCTGTACGCTCGCGACCAGTTGTTCATCCGCATTGCGCACCATGACGCCGTTGAAACCCGCGGTGAGCGGGAACACATCGTTGCCGCTGTCCCCGCAGAATACGACGTCGGACTTGCTGATGCCGGTCTGCGCCGCAAGAAACTCCAAAGCGGTCTGTTTGGTCGCACTCCTCGGCAGTAGATCGAGCAGCCCGGCGCCGCTCTGCGAATCGAAGCTGTATACGAATACCTCGTCGAACCTGCCTTCAGCGCGGTCCTTGGCCAGTTGCAGGATCTCGGAACTCCGATCGTGATCCGCGTAGTAACTCTGCTTGAAAGGCCCGCAGTGCACAGCTTCCTGCTCGACGAGCCCTTCAACCCCCGCCAGTGCGTTGCGCACCGCTTGCGCGTCCCAGCGGGGGCAACTCTGCCTGACGTGTTCGACCCAGGCATTGTCGGTCGTCCAGCCGTTCGCCACGCGTCGTCGAATGGAGGTCCCGACGTCGCCGATCAAGACATCGGGGAAACGCACCCCAAAGGATTGGATCGCGTCCTCAGTCAGGTCGAGGTTGCGGCCCGTCACATAGACAAGCAACACGTCGTCGTCCTGAGTCAGCTCGTTGAACAGTGGGATGGCCCCGGGGTCTGCCGGCCAACTGCCGTTGGGCAACAGGGTCCGGTCCAGATCGGTGGCTAGGATTCTCTTGGTCATGTGTTCCTGGATGTAATCGGTCATCGGCGATGGGCGCCGACCGGATGGTTCAAGACCGATTGGTCATGAACACGCGTACCCCGTCCCCTTCGTCGATCGATACCGTGAAATCATGGCTTCCGAGATCGGCTTCGAGTTTCGCACTGGCCAGCGGGTGTGTCCAGGTGATCTCCAGTCCGTGGTCTCCGGAACCCTTGAACTGGATCTCTCCGCCGAACGCAGGCGAACGGTTTCGCAAGCGGATCAGCGCGAGTTGATCGGCTACGATCGGGCTCTCGAGGCGGCTCTCGATAGCCTGCATGCTCAGCGTCGTGCGGTTGATCTCTTTGTGGCCGGCAGTACGCCCCTGACTGGCGGCCTCGTAGTCGTTCTTTCCGGCGAACAGATCCAGATACCAGACCTGCGGGACGCCTGGCATGAACAACTGGATCGCACGTGCGAGTAGCAGTTTTCTCTCATCCTCTCCCAGAGCGCTGAAAAAGGTTGCATTCACCTGGTAGTAATCGATCTTCTTTCCATCCGCCCCGTAAAGGTTCTTGGTCAAACCTCCGCGTTGGATGATCCGCTCAACCGTCCCGTCAATCTCGGCATCGTTCAGCAGGCCAGGTCGGTGCGTACCATTCAGCTGTTTGCCGCGGAGATCGAGTACCGGTATGCCGTCGTGGCATCCCAGCATGTTGATCGTTTGGAACCCTTTCTCGCGTACCTCGGTGATCCAGCGCAAAAGCCCCTCGTTACGGCCGCGATCGAGCGCATCGATCACCAGGCCAGGAAAGAAAAAGTCGTAGAACGGGTATCCCTCGGCCGCAATTTCTTCATGTATCCCGGCACCGAATTCTGCGTGGATCTCTGGAAAGATCGTGAGGCCGTATTTTTTGGCTATGCCACGCAAACGATGCAGGTAGTCCCAGGTGCCGGGGCGATTGAAGAAATTGGGTTCTCCCGGAGCTTTGTGCAGATAAGCGAACGCGTCCAGACGAATGATGCGTGCGCCAAATCCGCTGAGCTTGTCGAGCGTGGCATCGTAGAAATCCCAGACGAGTTCCGATTTCGCATTGAGATCCATCTGCCCCAGATAGTCGCGCTTGCTGCATATCGCTCCGATGATCTTGTCTTGAAGATCGGGAAAGTGCACGAGATCAGAGCTTTCGAGATAACCTTTTTCCGCGATCGCAATCTTCACGTGATTGACGATGGTTTCCGCCAGCATAGGCTCAAGGCCGTCTATGCCTGCGAAGTCGCTCAGGGTAATCTCGTCGAAGTCCACCTTCTGATAGAAGGTATTCCAATAGGTCTTCAATGCGCCGCTTGGGAATCGTACCTTGAGGATCGGCAACCCGGGTTTGCGCATGAACAGCTTCTCGAGGTGTTCCGGGTGCGGGTCGACATAACCGTCCGGGCGCTCGGTGCCATGTCCGCGCCAGAACTCGTCCCAGTCGATGAAAAAGTCGCGATATGCGGAGTTCTCGCCGTGTGCCAGCAGATCTCTGAACTGAGGCGATCGTACCGACAGGTGATTGAGCACGAGGTCGAGTTTGATACCGATCCCCAGGTCGTCCAGTTGTCGCAGGTCCTCCGGAGTGACCAACTCCTCATTGATGTCGTAATCGATGACTGAGAAGCCGCGATCGAGGTCGCTATGGAAAAATGTCGGCAGGATGTAGAAAAGCGAGAAAGCGCCTTCGAATTCGGGTCTTCGGAGCAGTGCCACCGTGTCCGCGAGTCTTGTCCCGATGCTGTCGGGGTAGGCGTTCAGCATCACTCCGTTCGGTAGCGATTGCACTTCAGGGACGCGTGCTTTCGTCATGAAAGTACCTTTCGGATTGTTTTCTACATCGTCTGCATCTGCCAGCGTGCTTTTCCAGAGGAAACCGCCGGTCGCGCCAGGCTCGCTACCTTCCAATGCCGCCCCTGTTCGGGTCAAGGCGGATCGCAATCTTTCGAGGGTGGCTGCAGCGCTGGCCGAACCCATCGACGGTCTCGTTCTCGTTTATCGGCCGCCATGGAGATGCTTTGAGACCGAAGTATCGCACGATTCAGGCCCGTCGCCGGGACCCGGCGCGCTCTGCCGGGCTGTGTGATCGGCAGCCGGGGCCCGCCAGAAAACCTTATTAACCTGGGTTTATTAATACAGCGAGCTGCCGATAGCTGAACGATTGGCACTCGAACAGAGGCCGTGGGCCGAACGGCGGACTTACCGGGACGAAAAATGCGACATATGAAACTACAGGTGCTGCTGTCAGGGGCAGGTGCAACGATGTTGATACTGAGCCTGGCAGTGTTCGGGATCATCCTGGCGAGCGAGAAACAGGTCACCGGCGAAATGGATCAACTGCTGCACCGTGATGTCGAGATCATGGACCGTGCGCACCAGTTGAAGCTGAGTGTCGTGCAGGTTCAACAATGGTTGACGGATATCAGCGCCACGCGCGGGCTCGACGGTTTGAACGACGGATTCGACGAAGCCGCAGACAATGCTGGCCGATTTGAAGCCTTGATCGGTGAGCTCGAGCGGATGGATGCCGAACACCGGGCCGAATATGCTGCGATGCGTCCGGCTTTCACCGCGTATTACAGTGTTGGCAAGCGCATGGCGCAGGCCTACATCGACCGCGGTCCTGCCGGTGGCAACGCGATGATGGGCGAATTCGACGAGGCCGCTGAGCAGCTGGCCAGTCAGATCGATCCGTTCATGGATCGCGTGCGCCAGGCGGTGGCCGACGGCAACGAGCGCTCGCGTGGGTCGCTCAAGGTGCTGGCGATCGCGACCTGGATAGGTCTGGCGGCATTCGTGGCGATTGTAACGGCGCTTGCGTTTGTTTTCCGCAGCGTGCTGCGCCAGGTTGGACGCGATCCGGCCGAACTGGAGGGCATCGCGGGTCGCATTGCGCAAGGCGACCTCACCAGTCATGAACAGCCGGGAAAAGCTCCGCCAACTGGCGTGTATGCCGCATTGATTCGGATGCGCGAACGGCTGGCCAAGCAGCTGGATGAAATCCAGCAGGCCGCCCAGGAGAACGGGCGCATGAGGTCGGCACTCGACAACGCGTCTTCGGCGATCTCCGTTTCAGACGAAAACAATGTGCTCATCTATATCAACGATGCCGCAGGTGCTCTGTTTGCAGAGATCCAGGAGGCGGTGCGGCAGAAGCATCCGGATTTCGACGCGGCCGGCTTGCTCGGCCGAAGCGTCGTCGATTTTCTGCACGATCCGAAAGTCCGCAATGCCTACGGCGAAAGACTTCTCGAAGGGCGCACCTTTGCAACCGAGATGGGCGATCGGAGCCTGGTGCTGAGTGCGAATCCCGTTTATTCGCACGAAGGCGAGTACCTGGGCAGCATCACCGAGTGGCGGGATATCACGGACGAGCTTGCGCAGCGCGCAGATGCCGAACGGCGAATCGCCGAGGAGCGGAAAGTCGCCCAGGAAAACTTTCGTATCCGCGCGGCGCTCGACAATGTCTCGTCGAGTGTCATGGTGATCGATACCACCAGAGAGATCGTGTACACGAACCGCGCAGCGACCGAGCTGTTCCGGAAGGCAGATGCGGCGATCCGAACGAAGATTCGGGATTTTGACCCCGGCAGACTCACCGGTCTGAACTTTGATGAATTTGGTGCGGCGGCAGACGGTGGTACGAGTATCCCGACGGATTCGAAGAACACCGGGCGTACCGAGTTCACGATCGGTGGTCGCACGCTGCGCATCGTGACGAACCCGGTGATCGACTCGAGCGGTGGGCAACTGGGTACCGCGGTGGAGTGGGCGGATCGTACCGACGAGGTCGCGATAGAGCGGGAGATCGACCAACTGGTGGGCGCGGTACGCGACGGCGATCTATCGCAACGAATCCAGGAAAAGGGCAAATCCGGTTTCTACCAGGATCTGGCGGTGGGATTCAATGCGCTCGTTGGCGAGCTTCAGGACATGATCGGTGACGTCGCGCGTGCGCTCCGTGCGCTTGCCGATGGCGACCTGAACGCGCACATCGATGCGGAATATGCGGGCGCTTTCGGTGCGCTCAAGGAGGATGTGAATCGAACGGTGCGGGGCCTTGCGGATACGGTCGGAGAACTCCGCAGTCTCGCGGTGGAGATCGATCGCACGAGCGGTGAGATTTCGGCGGGGAACGACAGCCTGTCTGCCCGCAGCGAACAGCAGGCGGGCAATCTGCAGCAGACTGCGGCCAGCATGGAGCAGCTCACTTCGACCGTGCAGAACAATGCCGAAAACGCCCGCGTTGCAAACCAGGAGACATCGAGTGCACGCGTTTCTGCCGAGAAAGGCGGCGATGTTGTCGCGCGCGCGGTGGACGCGATGCAGAAGATAAGCAGTTCTTCCGGGAAGATCGCCGAGATCATTGCGGTCATCGATGAGATCGCGTTCCAGACCAACCTGCTGGCACTCAATGCCTCGGTCGAGGCGGCGCGGGCCGGGGACCAGGGCAGGGGCTTTGCGGTGGTCGCCGGCGAGGTGCGCAACCTGGCCGGACGTAGCGCGACAGCAGCGCGCGAGATCAAAGAGTTGATCAATGACAGCGTCGAAAAAGTGAAGTCAGGAACGGAACTGGTGAATGAGTCTGGAGCAGTGCTCGGGGACATCGTGACCGGTGTCAAGAAGGTTGGCGCGATCGTCGCCGAGATCGTTGCGGCCTCGGAGGAGCAGGCAAGTGGTATCAGCCAGGTAAACCAGGCCGTCTCCAGCATCGATGAGCTGACGCAGCGCAACGCGGCACTCGCGGAAGAGACTTCGGCGGCATCCGCCGGGCTCAAGGAGCGGGCCGCGAGGATGCTCGATCGAATGGCATTCTTCCATTGACCGACACCGGATGATGAATGGTTCACGCATACGCTGTCGGTGCTGCATGTACTGAATATCACAACAGGGTCGGATCGACGGTCTGCGGTTTCGGGCGCATCGACCGCCGATCGCATCTTCGAGGCCGCACCGGCTTTTGCCGGGTCAGGTATTCCAATGATCACGAAGCTTCCGCCCTGCGCACAACGTGACGTGGGTCGGGTTCGGCATCCCCTGCGACAATGGCGGCTCGCCCGACGGGTGTGCTGCGAAGCGGCACAAATGGTATTCCAGGCCACGCCGGGTGTATTGGGTCGCTGCTGCGATCTTTCCTTTGCCGAGTGACCGGATCCGGTACCCTGCAATCGATTGCCGACTCATGCGGTCTTTCCTGTCGACAGGCTCAGACGTGACACCGACATTGCGTTGGACTCCGCTCTGTTGCCTGCATCCATCGATGAACGGAGGAGGATGGGAATGAGCAAAGAGATCGAGAGGGCGGTGATCGCAGCCTGCCTGTTGTCGGCCGGCACCGCAGCACACGCGCTGGGCAACGCTGTCGGGCATTGCAACAAGGCGTACGAAGTCACGATCACCAACATGACCTACGCGCAGGTACTGTCTCCACCCTTGGCCGCGACACACGTGCCGTCGAGGCACCTGTACGCGGTCGGTGAACCGGCCGGTGAAGGCCTGGCAGTATTGGCGGAAGGAGGGGATACGAGCGTGTTGACGGGTGAACTGGAAGACGATCCCGGTGTATGCGATGTGCAGACGGCGGCGGATGTCGTGCCCCCCGGGGCTTCCATCAGCGTGATCGTGCGTGGTTCAGACAGAACGGTCTTGAGCGTCGCGACGATGCTGGTGAATACCAATGACGGATTCGCCGCTGCAGACGGCATGCCGTTGCCGAGGCCGCGTGGCGAAACACTACGGATCGTCCCCGCGTATGACGCGGGTAGTGAGGAAAATGACGAGTCCTGCCTGCACGTGCCGGGACCGGCATGTGGAGGTGAAGGCGTCAGCGTGGCGGACGGTGAGGGTTTCGTGCACGTGCACAGAGGCGTGCACGGTGGCGACGGACTCGATCCGGCGATCCACGATTGGCGCAATCCGGTGGCCCGCATCTCGGCTCGCCGTATCCGCTGACCCGGTCCGCTCCGAGGATCAGTAATGACTGCTGCGACCCCGATGCCGGGGCCGCAGCCCTCTGGGTCACGATGGGCGAGGAGACCCTGGCGGGGCAGATCCCGGCTGCGGAATGTGACGGGGCCCCGGCACGCCGACGCGCCGAGCAGCGGGTTGGTTCGGCTGGCCGTGCGGGGGATGGTTGCGCCATAATTGCTGTCGCAGGACGACGCGGCGCAGGGGGCGGCAGCTTGTCTGGCCAGCTTTGCGGGCGAGACGGTCCAATCGCCTGTTCCGCTGAGAAGATCTGGGCGGCGCGCGCGACGCTGAGGTCTTATGCCTGCATGCAAGTACATCAATGAAGCATTTGTTCGGAGGAACCCGCCATGCGTGGTCACGCGATCAAAGAGTGGGCAAAGAATCCCCTGGTGATGTTGCTGCTCTGTTCGAGCATGGTGCGGGCCGATATCCAGACGGGTCGGCAGACCCTCGAGAGGGTCAACGCCGAGATCGACAACATCACGACCACGCAGCTGCAGGAAATACTCGAGCAACACCCCAACACCGTCCTCATCGACGTGCGTACCCCACGAGAGATCCTGCTGCGTGGGGGCATGATCGACGGTCCCCGCAGTTACAACGTCCCCCGTGGCTGGCTTGAGTTTCGGGTCCCGGACCTGGTTCCGGAACCGGCCACCCCGATTGTCGTCTACTGCGGTATCAACGAGCGCAGTCCGTTGGCCGCCAAGACCTTGAGGGAGATGGGCTATACCGAGGTCAGCAACTATGCCGACGGATTCTTCGCCTGGCGCGATGCGGGTCTGCCGGTCGAGGCCCCGGATCTCGCTCTCGATACGATGCTGTACCGTCGACCACAACAGGTCGCCGACGGTGTGTGGTCGGCGATTGGCGCGACCCAGCCGCCGAGCTATGAGAACTCGGGACACAACAACAACCTGTCGTTTGTCATCACAACCGATGGCGTGCTGGTGGTCAATGCGGGAGAGAACTACCTGCTGGCTCGCGCCTTGCACGAAGAGATCATGCGCCTGACCGACCAGCCGGTGAAATACGTCGTGTTGGAAAACGGCCAGGGCCACGCCGCCATGGGCTCGGCGTACTGGAAGGAGCAGGGTGCGCAGATCATCGCCCATGAGGAGGCCCTCGCCGAATTGCAGGCACACGGCGAGGCGATCCAGACACGGGTCCTGACGCGTCTGCGTGACAAGGGCATGGGCACCCGACTGGTGCTACCGGATGAGACGTTCAGCGAGCGCTTGGTGATCGATCTGGGAGGACGTCGGATTGAACTGCTGCGCCTGGGTCCGGCACACGGCCCCGGCGATATCTCGGTGTGGTTACCGGACGAAAAAATCGTTATCGCCGGTGATATTGCGTTCCATCAACGACTGCTGCCGGTCTTCGAGAATACCGATACCGCAGCCTGGCTGGACACCTGGGAGAAGTTCGAAGCGCTCGGCGCCACCACCGTGGTGCCCGGGCACGGGGTGCCGACCACGATGTCAGAGGTGCGTCGGTATACCCGGGATTACCTTGCCTACATGCGTGAGCAGGTGGGCGCATTGATCGAAAACGGCGGTACCCTGGTCGACGCGTCGGCCATCGACCAGTCCGCTTACGCGCATCTCGATACCTACGAAGAGCTTGCGCGGCTGAATGCCAGCCGGATATTCAGGGCCATGGAGTTCGAATAGCGCTGCCGTCGACGCCCCGCCGGCGGTTGTTCACGGCGGCAACAGCGCTGACCTCGGCTTTGGTCGGCATCGCCGGCATGCGGTAGACTCGTCGCACCTGCGGGCGGTCGCCGCGAAAGTCTGTTCAAGGTTGGCTGCAAGGTCCCGATAGCTGTTCAAGGCCCGCCGAAGCCGAAAGGCGCAACGGGAATGTGGCGTCACGCCCTTCGGTGGTGTAGTCGGCAATGCAGCCCTCCCTAGATGAACAGATTTCCAATACCATGCCGGATTCCGGGCGCCGTGCCACGCCGGACACCGACCACCAGGGACTGCTTTGATCGAACAATGCTCCGAATTCGCTGCACCGCGGTCCGTCCAGATTTCTGCCGACGCGTGTCTAGACCAATCAAATGACTGAAATACTCTGTATCGTCGGGGCGCGGCCCAATTTCATGAAGATTGCCCCGATCATGGCCGCTTTTGCCGCCAGGGGCGTGCAGGCCAAGCTGGTGCATACCGGTCAGCACTACGATCCGGCCATGAGCGACAGCTTCTTTGAGCAACTCGGCATTCCGCGACCGGATGTGAACCTGGAGGTCGGTTCGGCCAGCCACGCGGTTCAGACCGCCGAGATCATGCGTGCCTTCGAGCCGGTGCTGGATGAAGAGAGACCCAGGGCGGTGCTGGTGGTCGGGGATGTGAACTCGACGATCGCCTGCGCCCTGGTGGCCGCGAAGAAGGGAATCAAGGTGATCCATGTCGAGGCGGGGCTGCGCAGCTATGACCGCGCCATGCCCGAAGAGATCAACCGCGTCTTGACCGACCAGATATCCGACCTGCTTTTCACGACCGAACGCGAGGCCGAGGCCAACCTGCAGAAAGAGGGGATTGCTGCTGAAAGGGTGCACTTTGTCGGCAACGTGATGATCGACACGCTACGCATGCACCTGGAACGTGCCGTGCCTGCCGCGACGACGCTGGGGGGAAGACCCGCGCGGGGTTATGCTGCGGTGACACTCCACCGGCCCTCGAACGTCGATGAGCGGACGGTCTTCAAGGGTCTGCTCGACACCTTGAACCGGGTGGCTGAGCACGTCGATGTGGTGTTTCCGATCCATCCGCGCACGCGCGCCACCGCGGAAAAGTTCGGCTTCACGGCGCTGCTGGAGCGTCCCGGTATCCGACTGCTGCCACCGCAGGGCTATCTGGAGATGTTGGGGCTGACCCGCGACGCGACCCTGGTCATCACAGATTCCGGAGGATTGCAGGAAGAGACCACGGCACTGGGCGTGCCCTGCATCACCGTGCGGAACAACACCGAGCGTCCGATCACTATCGCAGAGGGTACCAATACCCTTACCGGCCCAGCGCCCGAAAAGATCTGGCCGGTGTTCGAAGACGTGCTCGCCACGGGGGGGAAGCGCGGGCGCGTCCCGGAGTTCTGGGACGGCCAGGCGGCACGGCGTATCGCCGACTTCCTGAGGCGTTGGCTGGACGACTTGAGCTAGACGATCGGCATGCACGACACATCCGCCAATCGTGACCGTCCCGATGGCAGCATGCCGATATTGACGTGTCAGCGATGAACCCCTATCCATCCGGTCGCGCGCCGCTGCGCGACGACGAGAAAACGGGCGGGAAGACCCTATGAGCCTGCGCATCCTGCATGTGTTTGACCATTCGCTGCCGCTGTATTCAGGTTACACCTTCCGCAGCGCCAACATCCTCCGTGGCCAACGCCGCCTGGGGTGGGAGACCCATCACCTCACCAGCCCCAAGCAGATCGATGCCCAGGGGCTGGAAGAGGAAGCGGACGGCCTGCGCTTCCATCGCACGCCACAACCGCATGGTCTGTTCAGTCGGCTGCCGGTCGTCAACCAGTGGGCGATGATGCAGGCGACCGAGGCGCGGCTCGGAGAACTGGCCAGGCAATTGCGGCCGGACCTCCTGCATGCGCATTCTCCCGTGCTGAATGCCTGGCCGGCCATTCATGTCGGGCAGGCCCTGGGGATTCCCGTGGTGTACGAGATCCGCGCGTTTTGGGAAGACGCCGCGGTAGACCATGGCACCCAGAGAGAGGGCGGGTTGCGCTATCGGTTGACCCGGTCGATGGAGACCAGGGCTGTGCGCGCCGCCGATCAGGTGGTCACGATCTGCCAGGGGCTCAGAGCCGACCTCACCGGCCGCGGCATCCCGGGCGACAAGATCGGCGTGGTGCCGAATGCGGTGGATATCGATCACTTCAGCCTCAGTCGCGGTCCGGATCCGGAACTGAAAGCCAAACTCGGCCTGCAAGACAATCGGGTGATCGGATTCCTGGGTTCTTTCTATGCCTATGAAGGATTGGACCTGCTCCTGGCCGCGCTGCCCCGGATCCTGGAACAGGCACCGGACGTGCGTATCCTGCTGGTGGGTGGTGGTCCCCAGGAGGCCAATCTGAGGGCCCAGGCACGCGATCTGGGCGTTGCCGACAGCGTGGTGTTCGTCGGCCGGGTGCCGCACGCCGAGATCGGTCGCTACTACGACCTCGTCGATCTACTCGCGTATCCGCGCCACGCGATGCGCCTGACGGATCTGGTGACACCCCTGAAGCCTCTGGAGGCGATGGCGCAAGGCCACCTGCTCATCGCTTCGGACGTGGGTGGTCACAAGGAACTGATCGAGGACGGCGAGACCGGCTTTCTGTTTCGCGCCGAAGATCAGGCCGATCTGGCGCAAAAGGCGCTGGCGGCCCTGAACCTGCACGATCGGGGCGCGGCGATGCGCGCCAATGGCCGGCGTTTCGTGGAACAGGAACGCAACTGGGACAGGAGCATCGCCAACTACAAGATCATCTACGGCAGGGCCCTGGGACGGGCGCTCTAAGCGAGCACCCGTCCAGACTCATCCGTCGTTCCAGCGTGCGCGACTTCCGCGCACGATCCGCATCAGCTGTGCGACGTCCAGCGCCGCAGCGCAGGCAACGCGGCGAGCAACAACAGCAGGCTGCCCGGCACAGGGACGGTGCCGCCATCGGCCAACTCGAACTCGATGGTGTCGATATTGAATGCATAGAGCGAGCCGAAGAACGGGTCCGGTGGATCGGCAATCACCAGGGACGCCAGCGTCGCCGAAGAGAACGCAGTCGCCGAACTGAAGGTCACACGGTACACCTCACCGCCATCGAGCAGGGTGGTATCGGGCGGCAGGGTGTTGACCGCCGTGCCGACCAGTGTCTCGATGCTGAAGAGACTTCCCCAATCCGGAAAAAGCGGTGTCGAGATGAAGCTGACGCTCAACGAGGTAATGGGTGCAGCGAAGTCCAGCGTGATCGTATCCCCCATGAGGAACACCCCATCACCAATGGGATCGGGATCATCCACCGCGAGATAGTTTTCGCCGGAGTCGGTATCGTACAGATCCGACACCTCCAGCGTGTAACCGAGCGCATTGACGCTCGAACTGAAGGTGACGCCGCTGATGGTCGTTACCGGCGTGCCGGCGGGCAGCGCATCGAAATCGATGACCACGGCGGCAGCCTGTTGTGCCGCAAACAGCGGTAGTGCGGCGAACGCCGCCAGTTGCAGATAGCGTTTGAATCTCATTGTTGTACTCCAGTCGTCAAACTGATCGCTGTCCCGGTAGCCGTTCGGTCGTCTCGGGGCGGCGGACGACAATGTCCAAGCAAAATCTGTGCGAAGAAGGTAAGTGATTGCAAATAAAGCAGTAATTTTTATTACCCCTAACTTCGCCAGGGACATTGGTAAAAAATCCTGACACCGGCAACGCGGCGGTCGCGCGCGGGGCCTGGCCACCAAGGACGGAGCTGGGCGCACACATTCCAGATCCCAAATCCTGATCTGCAGCGCATTCGGAGGCGCCCGTCACAGTTTGTCTACGCAGACCGTACCGATCTTGTGGCCTTGCGGTGGCGACCAATCCTGAATCCTGTGCCATCCCGAGTCACTGCAGTGCAGGGCTCACTGGGGCGAGTGCGCTAACATCGAACCGGTCGAGACGACGCGGTGCGCATCGGACGCGCGGTGGCGCGATTCAGGGGCGTCGCAGCTGCGACAGCGGTCAAACGGATGGAGTATCGGGAAGAGGGCATGGAACAGACCCCGCAGGTACGTCACTGCATTCTGCTCGTGGACGATGAAGTGTCCAACCTGCAGATTCTGCGTGAGGCGCTGCAGTCCGAATATCGGCTGTTGGTCGCGAAGGACGGTTTGACCGCAACAAAGCTCGCCGAGAGCATGCAGCCGGACCTGATCCTGATGGACGTGATGATGCCGACAATGGACGGGTATGAGGCGTGCCGAATCATCAAGGCCAACACGACCACCAGACGTATCCCGGTGATCTTCGTCTCGGCAAGGAACGACGTCGGTGACGAATCGGAGGGGTTCGCCGCCGGTGCCGTCGACTACATCAGCAAGCCGATCAGTCCGTCGATCGTGCGTGCGCGGGTCAGGACCCACTTGTCACTCGTGCAGGTCGAGGAACTCCAGCGCACGCGCCTGGAGATCGTGCACCGGCTCGGCCGTGCGGCCGAGTACCGCGACAACGAGACCGGTCTGCATGTCATCCGCATGAGCCATTTTTCACACCGGCTGGCGCTCGCTGCCGGTTGGCCGGAACAGCGGGCCGACGAACTGCTGCACGCAGCGCCGATGCACGATATCGGCAAGATCGGAATCCCGGATCGCGTATTGCTCAAGCCGGCACCGTTCGACGATGGCGACTGGAAGATCATGCGGCGGCACCCCTGGATCGGGGCTCAGATCATCGGTGAGCACGACTCCTCGCTCTTGCGGCTCGCCCGGGAAGTCGCGTTCGCCCATCACGAACGTTGGGATGGCAGCGGCTA
Source organism: Chromatiaceae bacterium (assembly GCA_024235395.1). NCBI lineage: Bacteria > Pseudomonadati > Pseudomonadota > Gammaproteobacteria > Chromatiales > Chromatiaceae > Chromatiaceae bacterium. The sequence continues at coordinate 192,691 of JACKMK010000004.1, read as the reverse complement.
CCCGCGCGCCTTGGTGGGCGCCGACATTCCGGAAAGTGCGCGGATCGTCGCGATCGCGGACGTGTATGACGCGCTCACCAATGAACGCCCCTACAAGCCGGCCTGGACCAACGAGGCGGCACTCGATTATCTCCGTGCGAATGCGCACAAGCGCTTTGAACGGCGGCTGGTGGATCTGTTTCTACAATGCACCGAAGATGTCTTCGCGATCCAGCGGCGTTGGTCAGAACCCGACCGTTCGCCTGGCTGAGGGCCGTCGGCGGACTGCGAGGTGATCCTGTCCCGTCTCATAGCCTGGTCGCGTCAGACAGCGTGTTCTGAGCCCAGTGGATGGTTCCGGTCGACACCGCCTGTTGCTTGACCATTCATCGCACACCTTTCAGCTCCGAAACCGCGCCGTTCGCTTGCCCATTGCACGAGAGATTCCGGGTTGAAGGCGACCTACGGGTCAAAAGCGACAGCCAGTCGGGCACGCGACACACGCGAGGTTTGCAGGATGTTGCGCAGGGTTGGACCGAATGGCGGCGAGCCGCGCGCCAGCCGTCGCTCGAATCTACCCATCCATCGACGATAAGCTATCGCTGCAATTTGAATTATCGAATTTATCTTGGCTTCACGGTTCGTAGACTTCGCTTGACGAAGTTTCCTGACGAACGTGATGACCCACAGATCGATTAAAAGCCATCGCCGCGATGCCGACACGAAGGTCCCTGTGAAGGTCTTTGTTCGCGTGTCGCCACCCTGCCGATTTGCCGGTTGTCGCCACAGACCCGGAGGAACGGGCTGATGGAACAGCTGGTTGCGCTGGTCGTGCTGGTACCCCTGGCGGGGGCGGTAGTGGCGCATCTGTCGGCGCCGAGGCTACATCGTGCCAGTGCCCGTATCAGCGTATTGGCTGCACTCGCGACCTTTGCGGTCGCAACCTCGTTGTTGGGGTTCGCGATCGCTGGACTACCGGCAGGCGAGATCCGCTTCGGCCCGTCCTGGGGAACGCTGTGGTTCGACCCGCTGAGCAGCCTCATGGCGTTTGTCGTGTCCGGCATCAGCCTGATCGTTCATGTCTACTCGCTGCGCTATATGGCGGAAGAGCGTGGCTACTCTCGCTTCTTCGTGCTGCTGGGGCTGATGACCGCGGCACTGCTGTTGATGGTCACGTCCGGCGACCTGATCACGCTGTTGGTCGCCTGGCATCTGATCGGCGTACTGTTGTACTTCCTTCTCGGTCAGGACTCGTCGAGCGACACGGCGTACCGCTATGCGGCCTGGACCCTGATGACCTACCGGTTCGGCGACCTGCCGCTGCTGCTGGCGGCCGGCCTGTTGTACCAGGCATTCGACAGCTGGTCGCTGAGTACCATCTTCAGCGGACTCACAGCCACGCCGGATCTCGAGACCGTCTTTGGGCTGCCATTGGCAGAGACCGTCGCCGCGCTGATCGCACTGTCCGCGTTTGCCCGGTCCGCGCAGTTTCTACTGCACACCTGGTTACCGTACACGATGAGCGGTCCAACGCCGGTCTCGGCATTGATGCACGCCGGAATCGTGAACGCGGGGGGGTTCCTGATCAACCGCTTCGCCCCGCTGTTCGTCACGACTGATGGTGTGCTGCATTGGATCTTTGTCGTGGGCCTGCTGACCGCGGTCATCGGTTCTGTACTGATGCTCGCGCAGAACGACATCAAGAAGGCCCTCGGTTATTCGACGATGGGGCAGATGGGCTTCATGATCATGGAGTGCGGTGTCGGTGCCTTCTCACTCGCGGTATACCACCTGATCGCCCATGGTCTGTTCAAGGGGACACTCTTCCTCGGTGCAGGTGGGGTCATCAGCGAGGCCCGCCAGGACGACGGCGTCCCCAAGGACGATCTGTACACCTTCGTCGTCGAACGGCGACCTGCACGGCGGCGGCAACCCTGGCTTTTGATGGCGGCGATCACGCTCGTCGTGCCGGTCACGATACTGGTGCTGGCGCACTGGCTGGTCGCCAACGATTTCTTCCAGAAACAGGGCGCGGTCGTTCTGCTGTTCTTCGGCTGGGTGACCGGCGCGCAGTTGATCTTCGCCACCTACCGCATGCGTACTGAGAACATCTGGCGCCTGATGGGCATGATCCTGTTTTCCTTCACGATCGTTGTGGTCGGTTACACCTTGATCAGCCATGCATTCGATGTTTTTCTGTACCCGGATCCCGAATTCAGGTCCGCCATCTACAACGCGGCGGGAATCGATATCTTCTGGTTCGATACCCTGGTCATTCTGATGACTCTGGTCGTCGTGCTGGGGTGGTTGGTCACTTACTACGCCGAGCAAAACGGCCGTGGCGGAGAGGGCCGGTTGAGCACGCTGTGGCTGGCGTTCTACACCTTGGTGGCGCGCGAGTTCTTCGTTGCCGGCATCTACGCACGTCTGTCGGACTTTCTGGTTCGGTTGGCGACGCGCCTCAATGTGATGCTGAGGTGGTCCTGAGATGTCGATGATCGCCTTCCTGATCGCCGCCGTGTTTCTGCCGTTGTTTCCGCTCAGCATGGTGTTCAACCGACTGTTCGCGCAGATGGACAACGTCTGGATGCGCATGGGACTTCTGCTGCTGTGGCCGCAGATCGGCGCGTTGCTGCTCGCCGCGACCGGGCAGGTGCCGCCGGTATGGCTGGTGTATTGGGCCGTGTTGACCGCGTGTCTGTACGCGTTTCGGGCGGTGTCGCTGCGTGAACTGGGCCTATGGACGTCACACATGGCGACGTCCGCCTGGTCGTTCCTGTGGCTGTCGGCATTGTTCGTAGATGACGGGCGCGACCTGGCCCTGCAGGCTGCGGGGTTCAGTGCCCCGTTCGTGCTTCTGGCGTGGTTGGTCGCGCGCGTCGAATCGATCTTCGGCGCCGCCTATGCCGGTGCCGTCCGCGGACTGGCGCAGAACCTGCCGAGGCTGTCCGGCATCCTGGTCGTTGCGATTCTGGCGGCCGTCGCCACACCGGTCTTCCCCGGCTTCTTCAACCTGCTGAAGACCGTCACGCAGGCACTCCCCGTGGTGCCCTGGGCAGCGCTCGCGGTGCTCTTGGTCTGGCTTTTGTGGGCCTGGTCCGGTGCGCGCATCACGCGCGGGCTGGTGGTGGGACCGGGATGCGCCGATCCGAAACCCGATCTCAGTAGATCGGCATACATCGCACTCGGCCTCGTGCTGCTGCTGCTGATACTCGCCGGCCTGTTGGCTTGGGGGCAACTGCCATGAGTCCACCGATCGGTCAAAAGCTGCGTGTCCGGGCGATGATCTACGTCGCCGGCGAGCCGGTCCCGTTTTTCTGGCCAATGCGGGCGTTCATCCACCACAACCCCCTGCACGGACTCGAACAGTTGCCGTTCGAGCAGGCCGTGGAAAAGGGTTCGCGGCTGTTCCATGCACGCGGATTCCTCCCCAGGTCCACATACCGGCGATACCTTGCCAACGGCGAGGTTGACGAACGCATACTCAGGCACGGCGTGCGGGGCTTCGTGGAGCAACATTCCCCGGCGCTGCCCTTCGACCTCACGGAATGGCTGTGGGTCGAACTTACCGAACACGACCGGGTCACGGTCGAGAAAATGACCCTCGCCGACACCGCCGACGTCCACAGCGTGCTGTCGGGATCAACGCTGCCGGCGCGTAGTGACTCAGACGCCGCAACGCTCGTTGCATGGCTCGAGGAACATCTGCTGCGCGAGCGACCGTTGTACGAGGTGGTCGACGCCCTGTACGGCACCACGATCGGCACCGAGCTCGACGAACGTGTCATTCGAGCCTGTCTGGATTTCTTCGATGAAGGACAGTCGATCTGGGTGATGCCGAACCGTGAACGCGGTTTTTTCAGAGCATGGCTCGACGTGGCAGGTCGGGACGTGCGGCAAACGCTGGAACGCCTGCTACGGCATGCGGCAAAGCCGATGGATGCCGACCCGGAGACCGTCATTGCGCGCGTCCTGGCCGAGCTGCAGGTCCCTGAAGAGGACTGGGTGGCATATTTCACCCAGGAACTGGCGCGTCTTCACGGATGGGCGGGATTCATCCGATGGCGTTCGAACGCCGGCCACTATTACTGGGAGCAACGCTACCCTGGTGACCTCGTCGACTATGTCGCCGTGCGCATGCTGCTGGCCCTCACGCTTCTGCGCAAGCGAATCCATGATGGGCGGTCGTACACGGTCGGTGGCCTCGCCGAAACGGTGCACAGCGATCCGCAGCAGGCCTATCTGCGATCCGAGTTCCATGCGCCGGGTGATTTCGTTGCGATGGCACATGATCTCGAGGATGCACTCTTGCGCCGCGACAAACGGCATCTGGCCAAGGTGTTTGTGGAATACCGCGAACGCAAGCGCCGCTTCGAAGCCGAGCGTCAGGCCGCCCGTCTGGTCGCACTCGCAGATCGACTCGGGGCCTCGCAGGCGCTACACGCGTTGTCTCTCGACGAGCTGCACGCGCTGCTGGGAGCGATGCGCGATTTTCGCAACCGCGAGGGCATGGTCTGGCTCGAGGCAATGGAGGCCAGGGCCATCGCGGGTTTGTTGCGTGGTCTGAATCCAGGTTCTGCGCCTCCGCGTGAGAAACGGCCGTTCGCCAAGGCGATGTTCTGTATCGATACCCGCTCGGAGCGGATCCGCCGCAATCTCGAATCCGTCGGTGACTACGAGACCTATGGCATAGCAGGCTTTTTCGGTGTGCCGGTCAGTTTCATGGAACTGGGCAAGGGCAGCGAGAACCATCTGTGTCCGGTACTGTTGACGCCGAAGAACCTGGTGCTCGAGATGACGTCGACGGGCGTGCACGACGCGGTGGCGCTCAGCGCGCTGGAAAAGGCGATGCACGAACTGAAAGAGTCCGTGCTGACACCATTTGTCACTGTCGAGGCGATTGGACTGCTGTTCGGATTCGACATGGTCGGCAAGACACTGCTGCCGACCGGCTACAACCGATGGCGCGAGCGTCTGCACGAACTCAAGCCCCCGACGCACCTGGTGATCGACAAGCTGAGCCGCGAGCAGGCCGACTCGATCGTTCGCGCCGTACAGCGGGCGGTGATCGTAAAGGCGGTCGAACAGGAGTTTGAGCTCGAACCGGAGCGGATCACCGATACGATGGTACGCGAACTGCGCGAAGCAGCCTTGGATCACCAGGCAAGCTGCCCGGAATTCGGTGCCGCGCTGGCGCTGAACGAAGACCGCATCGACACGTTTGTGGGTCGCCTGCGCAGCGCCTACCGGATCAACCAGTCGTTCGCGCAACTGCAACTCGAACGCCTCGGCCGAATCGGCTTTTCCCTGGACGAGCAGACGCGATTCGTCACCCAAGCGCTGAAGTCGATCGGGCTGACCGATGAATTTTCGCGTTTCATCCTGCTGACAGGGCACGGCAGCCGTTCGGAGAACAACCCCTACGAGTCCGCTCTCGATTGCGGTGCCTGCGGCGGCAGTCACGGCCTGGTGAGCGCGCGGGTACTCGCACAGATGGCGAACAAGCCGGAGGTGCGTCGTCGTTTGCGGGCCAAGGGCATCGATATTCCAGATGACGCCTGGTTCGTACCGGCATTGCACAACACCACGACCGACGAGATCAGCCTGCACGATCTGGCCTTGCTACCGCCATCGCACCTGATCTACCTGGATCGCCTGCGCAGCGGCCTGAGTGCCGCATCCCGCCTATGCGCCCAAGAGCGGGTGCCCAAGCTCACCGCGCCGGGGCAGGCGGTCGATCCGGCCGCTGCGTCGCGGCTGGCGCGCCGCAATGCGATGGACTGGTCTCAGGTCAGGCCCGAGTGGGGCCTTTCGGGCAACGCCTATTTCGTCATCGGCCGCCGCTCCCTGACCCAATCGAAGGGATTGGACGGCAGGGCTTTCCTTCACTCTTACGACTATCGCGTCGATTCCAGGCGCCGTCTGCTCGAGAACATCCTGACCGGACCCTTGGTCGTCGGCCAGTGGATCAACATGGAGCACTATTTTTCGACAGTCGACAACGAACGCTTCGGCAGCGGCAGCAAGGTCTACCACAACGTCGCCGGGCGCTTTGGCGTCATGACCGGCAACCTCAGCGATCTGCGGACCGGCCTGCCGGCTCAGACCGTCCTCGACGGTGGCCAACCCTACCACCAACCGATGCGCCTGATTACCGTGATCGAGGCGCCGTTCGAACACGCGGTCAAGGCCGTGGAGGGCGTCGTCGCGGTCAAGCGCCTGGTGCGCAACGGCTGGATTCGCCTGCTGATCATCGACCCCGAGACATCGACCGTGTGCCTGTACGAAGACGGCGAGTGGCGGCAAGCGCTTGTCGGAGGCGACGTCGACCCGATTTTCCAGGAGCCATGCAGTCTATGAAGAACCTCAACTTCAGCCCGTTGAAGAAGCTCGAGATCATTCTGGGCGGAGAACACCGCAGCTTTGCGACCGACCTGCTCGACCGTGCCGGTGTCAAGGGCTACACGATCATCAACAACCTGTCGGGCAAGGGCAGCCACGGCTTCCATGAGGGGCACCTGATGTTCAACGAGGACGACGTGCTGATCATGATCATCGCCGCGGTGCCCGAAGAGCTGGTCAACCCGATCCTTCAGGGCTTCGCACCGTTCTACAACGAGCACTCCGGTGTGGTGTTCATCTCCGATATCCAGGTCACGCGCCTGGTCAAGTTTCGAGGTTGACCGCTCGTGATGCCGCGACATGCCGGCGGTACGCCGGTGCGCGCCGTGCATCCCCGTGCCACCACTTACATAGATATTGATCTATCAAATTCGAAGATAGGATTTATTGGAAGCATCACCTGCTGTCTACCTATGCTTCGTCACACATCAACGGAACGCTTATCTCACCGCCAACCCAGCAACCGAACAGGAGTTGATCATGGCTGTTAAGACATATGACGCGGGTGTAAAAGAATACCGCGACATGTACTGGACTCCGGACTATGTGCCGCTCGATACCGACCTGCTTGCGTGCTTCAAGTGCACCGGCCAGCCCGGTGTGCCGCGTGAAGAGGTCGCCGCCGCGGTGGCCGCCGAATCCTCGACCGGTACCTGGAGTACCGTGTGGTCGGAACTCCTGACGGATCTCGAATACTACAAGGGCCGCGCCTACCGCATCGAGGACGTGCCCGGCGACAACGAGTCGTTCTACGCGTTCGTTGCCTACCCGATCGACCTGTTCGAAGAGGGTTCGGTGGTCAACGTGCTGACCTCGCTGGTCGGCAACGTGTTCGGCTTCAAGGCACTGCGTCACCTGCGTCTCGAAGACATCCGTTTCCCGATCGCCTACATCAAGACCTGCGGCGGTCCGCCGGCCGGTATCCAGGTCGAGCGCGACCGTCTGAACAAGTACGGCCGCCCGATGCTGGGTGCCACCATCAAGCCCAAGCTGGGCCTGTCGGCCAAGAACTACGGCCGCGCCGTGTACGAATGCCTGCGTGGCGGCCTCGACATGACCAAGGACGACGAGAACGTCAACTCGCAGCCGTTCATGCGCTGGCGTGATCGTTTTGAGTTCGTCGGCGAAGCCATCCAGAAGGCACAGCAGGAGACCGGTGAGCGCAAGGGTCACTACCTTAACGTCACCGCGCCGGACCCGGAGCAGATGTACGAACGCGCCGAGTTCGCCAAGGAAGTCGGTTGCCCGATCATCATGCACGACTTCCTGACAGGCGGCTTCACCGCCAACACCGGCCTCGCGAACTGGTGTCGCAAGAACGGCATGCTGCTGCATATCCACCGCGCGATGCACGCTGTTATCGACCGTCATCCGAAGCACGGTATCCACTTCCGCGTGCTGGCCAAATGCCTGCGCCTGTCGGGCGGCGACCACCTGCACACCGGTACCGTCGTCGGCAAGCTCGAAGGCGATCGCCAATCCACGCTGGGTTTCGTCGACCAGCTGCGTGAATCGTTCGTACCGGAAGACCGCTCGCGCGGCGTGTTCTTCGACCAGGACTGGGGTTCGCTGCCAGGCGTAATGGCGGTTGCGTCCGGCGGTATCCACGTATGGCACATGCCGGCGCTGGTCACGATCTTCGGCGACGACTCGATGCTGCAGTTCGGTGGCGGTACCCAGGGGCACCCGTGGGGCAACGCGGCCGGTGCTGCGGCCAACCGCGTCGCACTGGAGGCATCGGTCAAGGCTCGCAACCAGGGCCGCGAGATCGAGAAAGAGGCACGCGACATCCTGACCGAGGCGGCGAAGAGCAGCCCCGAGCTGGCGATTGCGATGGAGACCTGGAAAGAGATCAAGTTCGAGTTCGACACCGTGGACAAGCTCGACGTCGGCTGATCGCCGGTGCGCAACCACGCTTACAACTCAGCTTTGTTTAATGAGGATTGACTGATGCCAAACACAACCATGGGTGACTTCCAGACAGCGCAGACGCTCGAGACCTTCGGTTTCCTGCCCAAGCTCACGCAGGACGAAGTCTACGACCAGATCGCGTACCTGATCGCGCAGGGCTGGACCCCGGCGATCGAACACGAGCACCCGAGCAACTCGTTCAACCACTACTGGACGATGTGGAAGCTGCCGTTCTTCGGTGAGCAGGACCTGGGCAACGTCGTGGCCGAACTCGAGGCCTGTCACCGCGCCTATCCCGACCATCACGTGCGCCTGCTCGGCTACGACAACTACACCCAGAGCCAGGGTGTCGCGTTTGTGGTCTACGAGGGGCGCGCCTGACGGCACGGTTACGGGTACCACGGAAAGCGGCGAACAGCAGCAAGACACACACGGGTGACAGCATGAAACAGCAGGGCGGTGCACAGGGGTTGAGCGGTCGGGCATTGGCGTTGGCGCGGCGCAAGGCGATGTCGGGTGCCGGCAAGGCAGCGCTGGCGTCGCCGGCACCCAAAGCCGGCGCAGCGTCGAATCCCACACCTGCGCCTGTGGCTGCACCCGTGGCGTCCCGCGCCGCCATGCCGGCTCCGGCATCCGGTGCTGCATCGGGCCGGGCCGCGTCGCTGGCACGGCGCAAGGCCATGTCAAACCGTGGCAAGGTCGCAGTGAACAGCAAGGACCGTGTCCGCAGCGGGCAGCCACGCCCGGCACCCGCCGTTGACACGGCATCGCAGGCGGAAACCACGCGATCCGGTTCGAAGCGCAGTGGTTGCGGTTGCGGTTGCAAGGACGACAGTGCCGTCTCCGCAGCGAAGGCCAGGCCGGCACCTGCCAATGGTCGCGGCAAGCCGCGTGGCCCGCGTCGACCTGGCATTGCGTCGAACCCCGGACGCGCCGCTTCGCTCGCACGGCGCCGCGCACAGTCGACGCGTGGCAAGGCGGGCATGAGCGCGTCGGGTATGACGGCCGCGCAGACTGCGCGAGCCACGAACCCCGACCTGACCGGCCGCGAACTGGCGCGCGTGCTCCGTGAGCAGCGCAGCAGGCGTGGCAGTGCCGGACAGAAGAAGTCCGAGCCGACCGGTCGCCAGCGCCCGGCGCGTAGCAGGCCTGCCGCGGCAGCACAGGATGCTCCGTGGAAGGTCGGTGCCAGTGAGACCACGCATGGCCAGACCGTGACCGGCACCATGGTCGGCCGCAGCCAGAGCGTGACCGGCGACGAGCCGAGCACCTGCCGCGCCGTGACCGGCACCGAATACATGGGTGCCGACATCTTCCGCGAGTACTGCCAGAGCGAGCCGGGCAAAGGTGTCCGCCGGGTTGGTGTGAGTCCGACCGCGCGCGGCAACAGCGTGACCGGCAACGAGGTCGGGCGTAGCAACAAGGTGACCGGTGACGAGCCCGGTACCTGCAAGCGTGTGACCGGCACCGAGTACGTCGGCGCCGATCAGGCCGAAGCATTCTGCGGCACCCGCAGCGAAGCAGGCCCGGCCAAGCACTCGCGCAGCGAGACCCGTAAAGGTAAGGGCGTCACCGGCAATAACGTCGGCCGCTCGGACAAGGTGACCGGAGACGAGGTCGGGGCGCAGCGCGCACTGACGGGCACCCAGTACATGCAGCTCGGCGACGGGCAGGCACCGGCAAAGGTCGGCCAGAGTGCGACCCTGCGCGGTGGCAGCGTGACCGGCACCATGGTCGGACGGCGTCAGGGCATGACCGGCGACGAGGCCGGCAGCTGCCGCAACGTAACCGGCGACGACTACCTCGGCCAGGAACAGTTCCGCGACTTCTGCGCCGCGACGCCGGCGCCGACCGACCGGAAGATCGGTGTATCGCAGACTTTCGGTGGCAAGGCCGTGAGCGGCACGATGACCGGCCGTTCGCAGCGCGTGACCGGTGACGAGCCGGGCACCTGCAAGACGATCACCGGCACGCCCTATGCCGGTGCCGAGCAGTACCGCAATCACTGCGAATCCGACAACTACTTTGGCGCCGATGCACGCATGCGTCCCAGCAAGCGCCAGTCCGGTGCGCCCATGACCGGCCTGCAGCCGTCGGTGGGCGGCAAGATGACCGGCGACAGCAAGGGTGCGTGTGAGCCCGTCAGCGGCACGCCGTACGTCGGTGCCGACCAGGCCGCCGCGGCATGCCCGGCGAGCGCCGCCGAACCCGGCAGCCCGGATTTCCCGCAACCTCTGGGTGAAACCGCGTGGGGCGCGTTCAGCGTGACGTCGCCGATGCACGCGGCTGAGGCGCCGCAGGCTGGTGGCGGCGTGACCGGCTCGCACTACGAGGCGGGCCAGATCACCGGGCCGTTCGGCAAGGCGGCAGGCCGCGTGACCGGCACCGAAGAGGCGCGCTTCGGCCGCCGCGAACCGGTCAACAGCGACATCCAGGTCGAGGCGCCGTTGGTTGAAGGGCGCGTCAAGTCGCGGATCACGGGCGAGGGCATCAGCGCGGGACTGAAGATCACCGGCGACGACTGGGATCGCGGTGATCGTGTCACAGGTACCGAGGGTACCTCGGCGAAGGCTCGCAACCAGACACGCCGCGGCGGTCCAATGAACGCGATGGCCGGGCGTGTTGCCGGCGCCCGCAACGAAGATGTGCCGGAGCCTGTCAGCAAGGTGACCGGTGGCAGCGGGAATACCGAGAAAGGCGCGCTGATCACCTACTCGGGCGGCGCCCGCGGTTGAGTGACGGCACAAGGGTAGACAGCGATGCAACGCGCATTCAATCCATCGATGAGCCGTCAAGTCCGCGCGTCCGGCACCGCGCCGCTGCGCCGGCCCGGCGCGGTCGGCGGGACCGGTGGCGGCGTGCGCCCGTCGGGGCAGGTCGCCCACGTGCTGTGCCGTGAGCACGAGAATGCCCGGCTGTACGACTACGAGCATGGCGTCAAGTCGGCCTTCGAGGCCATCGTGCCGACCCTGAAGCGCGTCTCAGCGCTGCAGCACGAAGAGGATTTCGAGACTCTGGCGCAAGACATCGCACGGCGCGAGCTTGGCTTCGAGCTGCCGCCCGAGATCCTTGCCGATGCATGGGTCGAACAGCTCGACATGCGTCGCCTCTTCGCCTGGTGCGTGTTCGCGACCTACCGTCGGTTCTGCGACGCGTTTTTCGCCGCCGATCCGTTGGCCGCTGACGACAGTGGTGATTTCGATGCGTTTCTGCAGTCGTGCGGCTTTCACACGCTGGACGTCTCGCCGTGCGCCGACGGCCGCCTGGCGCATGTCATACGTTACGTGTTGCGTCTGCCGCACCGCGCGGTGCGCCGCAAGTCGTATGCCGGTGCAATGTTCGACGTCGAGGACAGCATCCAGAAGTGGGTCGAGACCGAGATGTTGCGTTACCGCGAGGGGCGCCCGAACACCGCCGACGCACCGACCCGGTACCTCAAGGTGGTTGCCTACCACTTCAGCTCGGTCGATCCGCAGCACCAGGGCTGCGCCGCGCACGGCTCGGACGATAGGCGCGCCGCGACCGCAGGGCTCAACAAGCTGCTGGATTTTCAGCGCGCCATCCAGAACAGCTTCTGCTGCGGGGCGTCCATCGACCTGCTGCTGATCGGCGTCGATACCGACACCGACGCGATCCGTGTCCACGTACCGGACGGCACCGGCGCGATCGACCTCGAGCGCTTCGTAGACGCACTCGCAATCTACGATGCGAGCGCCCGTCAGCAGGCTGCACAGGCGATCCGTTCGATCGATGACGCGGTGCGCACGACATCGCCGGACGTCGCACCGGGCATGGCGCAGCTGATCGCCCGGCTGATCGAGAACAACCTGTCGCAGATCGCCTACGTACGCCGGTACCACGGCCGGCACTACGAAGACATCGGGCATGCCGAACGCTTCATCGGCGCCGGGGTCGGTTTCGAGGAGATCCAGCTGCGTAACCTGATGTACTTCGCCTACCTCGACACGGTCGAGGAGGCCACGCAGGATCTCGACGTCGGCATTCGTATCTTCACCGGTTTGAACGTCGAACATGGCCTGCCGGTGCCGATTGTCGTGCGCTTCGACTACCACGGCCAGGTGCCGGGCGCACGCGAGCGTGCGATTGAGCACTGTCAACGCGTGACCGATGCGCTGCAGGGACGTTATACCGAACTTGCGCAGCGCGGCATGCTGCACGTGATGCAGGCGGTGCGCGACTGCAACGCAAATGCGCCGATCGAGGTGCTCGCGTGCACGGCGCACGCCGCATCCAAGGCGGGGGGGCACTGATGAAGATCTGTCAGGTTGAACGGCCGCTCGTGGCAACCAACCGCATTCCCGGCCTCGAGCACAAGCACCTGCAAGTGGTGCGAGACGGCTCAGCGACCGCAGTCGCGGTCGATGCGGTCGGCTGCATCCCGGGTGACTGGGTGATCTGCGTCGGCAGTTCCGCGGCACGCGAGGCAGCGGGCAGCAAGGAATACCCGAGCGACCTGACCATCGTCGGCATCATCGACCGATGGCCGCCGACGGAGGAGAGCTGAATGGAGATCTTCCAGGTCGAGTCGCCGCTGGTGTGCACGCGTCGCGTGGACGGACTGAAACAGGTGAGCCTCCGCGTGCTGCGCGATGCCACCGGCAAGCGCCAGGTCGCGGTCGACCCGGTCGGTGCGCGGAGCGGTAACCAGGTGTTCACCGTCAGCGGTTCGGCGGCACGCTACGCCGCGGGTGATTTCGATGTGCTTACCGATCTGACGATCGGCGGCATCATCGATCACTGGGATGAACAACCCGGGACGCCGGCAGCCTCACGCGACGAGACACCGGCAACGGTTTGAGATTGTGATGACAAACAAGCAAGTCAGCAGGAGACACAACGATGGCAAGTGAAAACTACGGTATCGCACTGGGCATGATCGAAACGCGCGGGCTGGTACCCGCCATCGAGGCCGCGGATGCCATGACCAAGGCGGCCGAAGTCCGCCTGATCGGGCGCGAATTCGTCGGCGGTGGTTACGTCACGGTTCTGGTGCGTGGCGAGACCGGGGCGGTCAACGCTGCGGTACGTGCAGGGGCCGACGCCTGCGAACGCGTCGGTGACGGGTTGGTGGCGGCGCACATCATTGCGCGTCCGCACCGCGAGGTCGAGCCGGTACTCGGCAAGCAATGACATCGGCAACCGCGTGTCCACGCGGTGCCGGGAAATGAATCCTTACTTCGATAACGGAGATTAGAAAATGGCAAGTGAAAACTACGGTATTGCACTGGGTATGATCGAGACGCGCGGGCTGGTGCCGGCGATCGAGGCGGCTGACGCGATGACCAAGGCGGCCGAAGTCCGCCTGATCGGTCGCGAATTCGTCGGTGGCGGTTACGTCACCGTGCTGGTGCGTGGCGAGACCGGTGCGGTCAACGCCGCGGTGCGCGCAGGGGCCGACGCCTGCGAGCGGGTCGGTGACGGTCTGGTTGCCGCGCACATCATCGCGCGTCCGCACCGCGAGGTCGAACCCGTGCTGCCGACCGGTGGCGAGTCGACGTCGGCACGTGCGGCCTGAGTCGATCGGCGACGCGGCTTGACTGAGGTGGACTGATGTCGGCGCCACGCACCGACCAGCGCATCCTGGGCTACCTGGGCCGTGCCCTGAGCCTGGAGCTGTCGGCGGTCCAGATGTACAGCACCCAGGCGCGACTCGTCGCGACCTGGGGGCTGGACGAACCGGCGCGGCACCTGCGTCAGGAGGCGCACGAGGAAATGCAGCATGTCGAACGGATCATCGCGCGCATGCTGGCCCTCGGTGTGGCACCGAACGCCTCGCAGCTCAGGCCGGTCCAGTTGGGCAGCGACCTGCGGTCGCTGTTGCAGGCTGATTTCGTGTTCGAGACGGAACTGGTACAGCTGTACCTGGACGCCGCCACGCACGCTGCACGCATAGGCAGCCACGACGATCGGGTGTTTTTTCAGGGCCTGCTCGATGAAGAACAGGCGCACGCGCGGGAGTTGACGCAATGGTTGCAGGAGCTCGATCGCCCGCTGGAGGAGTCCCGCGAACATCGGGTCCGCGGCTGAACCCACTGCATAGGCCCTCAAGGAGACTACTGATGAACCAACCTTGGCAAGAACGACCACGGCCGGCTCGACTGGAACGGCGCTACGAATTCGAGAATTATCTCGCGTTGCGCGACTTTCTCGACTGTGCTGCCGAGCTCTCCGAACGCGAGGGCCTGTATCCCGATATGGGCTTCGGCCGCGACTACGTGAACATCACGATCCATGCGGACGAGGGCAGTGCGTCGCTGGCTGACAAACAACGCCGATTCGCCACACTCCTCGACGAGCTGTGTCCGACCGGCGCGGCCGCGTGACGGCCGGCGATGCCGGTTATCGCTCTGGTCGGGAACAAGGGAGGGGCGGGTAAGACCACCCTCTGTGTCAACCTGGCCACTGCGTTGTTTCGAAGAGCACCAACGGTGGTCCTCGATGCCGATCCGCAACGGTCGTCCCTGCAATGGCGCGATCTTGCGGAACGCGAAGACGCCGTGCCGGTCGTCGACGCCGTCGACCAAGTGGACGAGGCGATACGCGGTGCCCGAACGCACCACCGGTACGTGGTGGTCGACTGTCCCCCCTCTGTACACGCCGTGCAGACCGAGCAGGTGCTGGCCTCGTGCGATATCGCGCTGATCCCCGTGCAGCCGTCGCCGTTGGATATCTGGGCGACGGTGCACATCGAGGACAAGGTGGGCGACGTGCGACGGGTCAATCCAGATCTGCGCGCGGTGCTGGTAATCAATCAGCTCGAGCCGCGCACCAAGCTGTCACAATTGATGCACCAGGCACTCGCCGAACTCGGGCTGCCTGCAGCGCAGACTGCGATCAGGCGCCGGGTCGTCTATCGCAGCAGCGTCCTGGAGGGGCGCACGGTGATGGACCTGGGTAGCCAGGGGGCAGCGGCTGCCGACGAGATTCGCCAACTCATCGAGGAGGTATTGAGCGTATGACTGCGAAAGACAACACGGGCGACAAACTTGTCGCGTCGATCCGACGCACCAAAACCGGCGCCACACGGCAGAGTGGCGAGGGCACAGCCGCGAAGACGACGGCGCGCCGGCAACCGGCCGCAAAGAGCAGCCCGCCGGTAAAACCGGATGCTGCTTCTCAGGCGACAGACACCAGAGACCCCTACCAGGCTGCACGGCGCGTCTGGCCGGATTGATTGCCTTGACGCCGGCCGGTCCCGTGGGCACGTGGATACTCCGAACGACCGGATGTCCGGCGGCGCGCTCCGGGGGATAATGATGCCCGGGGTGATCGACATCCGCGTCCACCGGATGCAGACGGCGCGACCATGAAGTCGCGGCCGGTCGACACACCGAGCAGTGAATCGAACACACATTAGGGACCATTGATGCCTCCTTACAGCGACCAGACGTACACGCCACCGGCCGCGATGCCGGATTATCTGATTCGGCATGCAACGCTGCGCCAACTGCAGGTCTTCGAGGCGATCGTCCGGCTCGGCAGCTTCACCCGCGCGGCCGAAGAGCTGTTCCTGACCCAGCCGACGGTATCGATGCAGATCAAGAAACTCGCCGACTCGATGGGTCTGCCGCTGTTCGAGCATGTCGGACGCAACGTCCGCCCGACCGAGGCGGGACTCGAGCTCTATCAGGCCTGCCGCAAGATATTCGAGACCCTGGCCAACCTGGAGATGAAGATGGCCGACCTCAAGGGCATCAAGCGGGGCCGCCTGCGACTCGGTGTCATTACCACCGCCAAGTATTTTGCGCCGGAGATCCTGGGCGAGTTCTGCCAGATCTATCCCGGAATCGAGGTCGCCCTCAAGGTCTCCAACCGTGACCGGATCATCGATCGCATCAATGCGAACGAGGATGACCTGTACATCATGGGTCAGGCGCCGAGCGATCAGTTCGCGGTCGAGGCGTTTCCGTTTGCGCCCAACCCGCTTGTGGTGATGGCGCCGCGCAACCATCCGCTGGTGGGCCAGAAAAACATCCCGCTTTCACGCATTGCCGAGGAACCGTTCATTCTACGGGAGCCGGGTTCCGGTATTCGCGATGCGACTTTGAAGGCTTTCGACAAGCTGGGACTGCGGCCCATGGTGCGCATGGAACTCGGCAGCAACGAGGCGATCAAACACGCGATCGTCGGTGGACTGGGGTTGTCGGTGCAGTCGCTGCATACGCTCACGCTGGAAGGTCCCGATGGCCCGGTCGCCATCCTCGATGTCGAGGGTTTTCCGATCATGCGCCAGTGGTATCTGGTACACCCGAAGGGAAAGGAACTGTCGCTGGTCGCGCAGGCCTTCCTTGAATACGCGCTCGAGATCGAACCGCGCATGCGCGAACGCATGGAATCGCTGTGGCCCAAGCTCAGCAAAGACTTCAAGTCCGTGAAGAAGTCGAGTGCCCCGGCGCGCGCCCGTTCAAAGGCCTGATCGCGTTCCCTAACCGACCGCCTGGCCGTGCGGCCTAAGCGGTGGCCAGGTGACCGACGCCACGCAGGCGGCGGGTTTTTTCGACCATTCTGTACGTCGAGCGGTTGTTGTTGAACCGCGCGACGCGGTGCAACGGTACCCAGAGCACCTGGTGGGATTCATCATTGCCGGGCACTGTCAGATCATCGTCCATCTCGACCAGGAAGCGGACGTCGATGTGCTCGTGCTGCGGCCCGCGCTCGCTCGCCGGGATGCTGTGGATGTCCACGTCGAACACGGCCCCGTCGACCAGCCGTATGTGCGACGGGTCCAGTCCGGTCTCCTCCGAGGTCTCACGCAACGCGACGCGCAGTATGTCGGCGTCGCCGTCGGCATGTCCGCCCGGTTGAAACCATTGATCATGCTTGCGGTGGTGCATCAGCAACACCTGATCCCGCCGCGGATTGACCACCCAGGCCGATCCGGTCACGTGAGCGGGCCACAGGTCGCAGTGAAAGCAGTCGGCATGTTCAGTCACGAAGTCCCGCGCGCGCGCCAGGTATGCCGCCTCTTCCTGAAAGCGGGTCTGGTGGGCATCGAGCAGGGCAAGCAGTTCGCGGCGGTGCATCAGCGTGCTCCCATCGTCAGGTCCCGGATGGATTCTCGACCGCTGCTATCGCGGCCGCGGCCGCCTCGTCCACGTCGCCCTCGCGACCGGACAGGATCAGGCGTCCGAAGGCACCGACGGCACGCACGTCTATCAGCGTGATATTGGCGGCCTTCTCGGCCTGGTTTGCGGCGTACACGATGTACCCGGCCGGTTCTGTCTCGAGAATGAACATGCTCTGCCCGGGCAGGATCATCGAGCCACGTCGGTCCTGGCGGTTGATCAGCACGGTGTGGTCCGGGGTCATGCCCCGGATCACCTCCTGCCAGGCGATCCGGCACGTCTGGCGGTCGTGGACCGTCGCATTCATGTTCGACAGCACGATGCGGCCGGCTTCGCGCACGTCGCTCTGATCGCGCTGATGGATCACCATCGAGCCGTAGGCGCGTTCGACCACCTGTTG
Source organism: Chromatiaceae bacterium (assembly GCA_024235395.1). Classification (NCBI taxonomy): domain Bacteria; kingdom Pseudomonadati; phylum Pseudomonadota; class Gammaproteobacteria; order Chromatiales; family Chromatiaceae; species Chromatiaceae bacterium. The sequence goes on along the minus strand of JACKMK010000004.1, from coordinate 174,913 downwards.
GGCGAGGTGCACGCGGGTCGCCTTGAGTGCGATGTCGGTGAGGCGATGCACCGCCATGCCGGGCGACACCTCGACCCACAGGCACGCATCGCCGGGTACCGGCAGGAAACCCTGCGATACCGTTGCCATGTAGGCGGCCAGCTGCGGCTGCAGCGAATCGATGTAGACGTAGGTTCTGAGTTTGATCATCCGGTTCAAAGGCCAGGGCCGACGGGGCCACGCCTGTCACCACCGTGCGTGTCGGTGAGTGCGCCGCTCCGCCGTGGTGCCGGACCTCTGGACCGGGTTCGGGAACGCGGTTCAGCTACCCGCGGCCGGGTGGGCTGTGCACCACGAAAGAGAAGCGACTATGACAGCTGTAGTCCTCGATATTCAGTCGTATGTGATGATCTGCGTGGCTCGTGCGGCAGTGCTCGATTTCACGATAGATCTTCAATGAGTCTCCGTTGTAACAACTCGATTGTCCCCATACCTGCCACGGCGTGAAGCGCGGCGCCATTGCGGGCGTGTGCTCGATGCAGATCACACAGCCCTGGCGCAGACAGCGTCCGATCTGTCCCAGCGCGCGATCTGTGGGTGCCTGGCTACCGACGTTCTGCTTATCAGCTTGCATATTCTCGTCTCGCGGGTAGTGGATTTACCTGCCGAGCGCCGCACCGGTACAAAGGCCACGCGGGTACGACTCGGCGAGACGAGAGTAGACACTGGCGACGCGCAACTGAAATTGCAATTTGCCGTCATTGCCATCAACCTCGATCTATACGCTATGGGTATGCAGACATTCATCGATTTCAACCTCGATACCTGCACGCATTCCAGGTGCGACGGAAAAATCGGGCCGCCGGTCGTTCCCTCGACCGCCGACCCGGTACGGCATCATTTATATCCGCTGCGGCGTTGTAAGGAATAAGTGATAGTTTCGATTGGATGTATCGATGATCGTCGATAAAAAGATCCGGGTACGCGAAGCTCTCCCGTGCGATTTCGAACCGCTGCCAGTACAACCCCGGCGCTACGCGGTCCGAGTCGGTCGGGAAACCATCCCGTACGCACAGGTCGTTGCATCCACCGCGCCGTGTCAGCCTACAGACCCTGCATCACGACCGACGAGCAGATACTCGAGGGCATGGCGTTTCCAACCCGGCGGCAGGCTGTAGGCAGGCACCGCGTCGATGGTGTAGTCGGCGCCGTCGGTGATGGCGTTCGCCGCCCTGATGCCGCTGCGTACCGCTGGCCCGATCCCCTCAGCCAGGTCGCGGGTCGCCAGTCCGGCCGCGTCTCCGATCACGAAGGCATTGCCGAGGCGCTGGATATCGACCCGGTCACGCAGATAGTAGGAGTAACCGCTCGGCGAGGGCGCGAGGGCGTCGGGGATCAACCCCCGGCGGCGCAGCGCCGCGATGAAATGTTCCCAATGGTCGCCGAGGTGCTGGCCCCTGCGCTTCAACCTGGCCGCGAGTGCGCCCACCCCGAGATTCAGATAGCCGTCCTGCTTCGGCACATACCAGCTGTAACCGGGCAGGCCCTTCGCGAAGAACCACAGGTGGCAATCTCCGTCCTGCCAGTCACACGGCAGTTCGTGCTCCAGCGCCGCGACCTGCAGCAGTCTGGCGCGCGGATTGGCCGCGCGGAACAGCGTGCGGTACACCGGGCAGCCGGTTCCGCCGGCGCCGACCAGGTAGGTACATTCGAACGCATCGTCGACGACGAAGCGGTCAGCACGCCGATCGATACGCTTGACTTCGTGCTGGATATGGGACGCCCCGGAACGCTGCAACAGCCAGTCATCGAACTCGTAGCGACGGATCGAGTGCTGTGGCGAGCGCAGCGGCGCCGTCACACCAAAGACGTGGACCTGGGTCGTCGGAAAGCTGAGGAAGCGATGCGGGTAGGCCGCGACGTCCATTTCCAGATCAGTCACGACCTCTGGCGTGATCCATCCCGCGCACAACTTCAGGCGCGGAAAACGCGCCTTGTCGAGGATCAGGCAGTCCAGGCCGCGCCGCCGCAGCTGCCAGGCGCAGGTCGATCCCGCCGGACCACCGCCCACGATGATGACGTCAAAGTATGTCAACCGATGCTCCGGCGATGGCCTTGTGAACCCGATTCGTTGATCCGATTTTGGCACTGCCGGGACGAGCTTGTTAACTTATGCATGGGAGATCGCAAGGGTCGCGCGTCCACGGATGCGGGACCACGGCAAGTCCGACGGTGCCCATGGCAGAGGCCTGTCGGCCCGACTAGGGATGAGGGCGTTTGGCGATGGGCGGCGAGAAGAACATGTCTGCTGGGCCTCCGCCGGGAAGCAAAGAGGTGCTGCGCGGGGTCACCGGGCCGGCGTCAGCGAACGATCGAAAGTCGCTGGCAGTAGAGCGCTACCTGCTCCGCAGGTTGCTTGAATCTCTGGGGCGAATGCCGTTGCGTTGCGACCTGTGGGACGGCGCCAGCGTGAGCGCGCGCGGTGTCACGCCCGTCTGCGACCTGCACATCGCCGATCGTGTTGCACTGTGGCGGCTGATGATCGATCCCGAGTATCAGTTCCCGGCGATGTATGTGCAGGGGCGGATAGGCCTGGGCGATGACCTCGAACGCGTCCTCCAGGTCGTGCAGTGGCACCGGTTCGACCTCGAGCCGAACTCACTGCGCCGCCGCCTGCACTCCGCCGTGCTGCGTCCGCGTTCAGGTTCGCCGTCCAGCGCGCGGGACAATATCCACAGCCACTATGACCTGGGCAACGACTTCTACCGGCTGTGGCTGGACGAGAAGATGCTCTACACCTGTGCCTATTTCCCGACACCCGAGACCTCGTTGGAGGCAGCACAGGTCGCGAAGATGGACCTTGTATGCCGCAAGCTGCAGCTGCGCCCGGGCGAGCGCGTCGTCGAGGCCGGTTGCGGCTGGGGTGCTTTGGCGCTGCACATGGCCCAGCACTTCGGGGTGAAGGTGCGCGCGTTCAACATCTCGAAATCGCAGCTGGAATGGGCCCGTGAGCGTGCAGTCGAACAGCGACTGACCCATCTGGTCGAGTTCGTCGACGGCGACTACCGGGAGATCGACGGACGCTACGACGCCTTCGTATCGATCGGAATGCTCGAACACGTCGGGCCGCGGCACTATCCGGAACTGGCGGCGGTCATGGATCGCAGTCTCCATCGTGACGGCAGAGGGCTGATCCATACGATCGGCACTGATCGACCGGGGCCACTGAACACCTGGATCGAGCGCCATATCTTTCCCGGGGCCTACCCACCTTCGCTCGGCGAGATGATGCCGCTGTTCGGGCCCAGCGGCTTCTCGGTCCTCGATGTCGAGAATCTCCGGTTGCACTATGCCCTGACACTGCGGCACTGGCTGAAGCGTTTCGACAGTGCACAAGAGACGGTTCTGAAGACGTTCGGACAGGAATTCCTGCGCGCATGGCGGTTCTACCTTGCCGCGTCTGAGCTGGCGTTCACCACCGGCCACCTGCAACTGTTCCAGGTGCTGTTCGCGCGCAAGGGCTGCAACGACATCCCCTGGTCACGCGCCGCTGTCTACCGCGACGGCGGCTTCTGAATCGGACACGGTGCCGGGGGGGAGAAGCGAAGATGTCTGCTGCGCCAGTCGTCCGTCAGGTCCTGACAAGAGACTGCAGATGGCGCTCCACCTCGTTGCGGAAATCCTCGTACGCCTGGTCGGAAAGAAATCGACTGGCGGTGTGCATGGCGTCTTCAGCAAGGCGGATGCGCACCTTCGCGCCTTTCTTGTTGCCCTGTCTGGCAATCCGGCAGGCGATATTGATATGTTCGAAAGTGTTTGCCTTCAGGGTTTCTTCAATGTGCGGGTGGCCGGCGATCGTCTTTTGCACATAGTATCTGCCCAGTTCGCCGCGCTCCGGAGTCTGAGGCGACACATTGACCGAAGAGGCATCCAGTCCCGCACCAGCCGGCTTCGAGGTTTCTGCAGCATGGGCTGTCGCAGGCCTTTCTTCCACCGGCATTTCTTCGATATGGATTGCGAGTTTTTGCCAGATCTCGTGCTTGTCCTTGGGTTCACCCGTCGTCTTGTCACGGATACGGCGGTGCCACATGTGTGACGTCACTGTAAGCAGCAGATGATGCAGGAAATCGATCAGATCCCTCAGATGACCATGCGGAGGGCTTTCCGACGCGCCGCCGTGATCAGGAAGTGTGGACTTCGTAGCCATTGTCTTTCCTGTAGCAAAGAGTTTCCGAGCTATACGAGGGATTAAAGGGGGCAGCGTATCCTCGACTGCCGCTTTCCGGGTATCGGCAGCGTCCGGATAGGCTTGATCGAAGGTTTCGGAAAGGGGTCATCGCCACACGCCGCATGTTCGCGAATTGGTGCAGTAACGCTATGACAGGGGAGCGTCGGGGACGCTTGGTCGATACGTGTATTGATTGCCAGGCGATCGCCTGGATTGGTGGGCGCGGCTGGGTTCGAACCAGCGACCCCTGCCGTGTGAAGAGGGGCTCACTGATTCTCAGGAACCATCATTCGATCAAGTCGCTTTCCGGGCTTAGTGACGCGTCCATCGACCAGCTCGGCAAACAGTTGTTCACTCCCGGCAATGCGGGCGGTGTGATTCAGGAGATGCCGACGCGAGGTATTCCTGAGCCGATGATTCGGAGTTGCCTGAATAGGTTCTCGCGTGGGAGCGCGAATCTTGCTCCCGCCGCTGGACTCCTGGTCGGAAAGCCATGTGACGAAGGCAATCCCGTTTCTCAAGCGCAATGCAGAGCACGAACTACGGCAGTTGATTGCCAATGCCAAGCGGAACCAACCAGCGGTTATACAATCCCGCGGATGTCGCCGACAGGACGGCGACCGACATCAATCGCATTCTCTCGCCACATTTGCGGGCAGTCAGAGTGTTTGCCCAGGAAGAAAGCCAAGACCCCGTCGATACCAAGAGAAACCAGAGCAAACAGTCATGATGCTGCCATGTCTCGGCAATCGCTACACGAGCAACGGGTGAAAACATTCAATGGTCTAACAGCGAGTGCTGTAGTGCCGTCAACAGGCCGGATTTTTCGACGTGGGTGTTTGGCGGCAGGCGCCCAGGCAAAACCGGTTTGACGTTGTCAGTATGCGCGGTAATGTGAAATTCGTAGATCAAAGCATCTAGACGGTGCGCATCAGTAAATTGCATCTCATGGTAGACATTAGGTAGGGCAACGCTACCACCTTGCAAACGAGCGATAGCTTCATCTTCAGGCAAAACCTCCTGAGTCGGTGTATACGGCTGATCGGTCACGATGAATGCGATAAAGCGATAGTAGCCATCGGGGACGAAGAACAGTGACCGAACGTAATCGACAAAACTGAAATTGCGGTCGTCACCGGGTAACAAATAGCGAGTGCCTTCTGCCAGCGGTGTTCCGTCAGCATCTGTTTGTTCGAGGCGAGTCACCAATGCGAAACCGTCCGGAGCACGATAGTATCGCCGTTCAAACGTGGGAGTGGCGGCGGCTGCGATGAATCGGTCGAGCGCAATCGCATTGGCCAGCTTGAACCGCCAGCCACAATACCGGACGAACAGAGTCTTCGCTGTACGTGGCTGAGGGTTGCTGCTGGATTTCTGACTTAGTTGGCGATCGTACGCTTCCGTCTTCTGCTGAAACCGATCCACCCTGCAGAAAGCAACGCGATCGTAGCGGGGACTGGGACCGCATTGGGATCGGCACCAAAACCCAGAAATACACCGGAGCCAGAATAGACCTCTACGCCCTGGGCTACGTCTACGCCGGCTGTAGCCGTGTTTTCTCCATCGAACACGAAAGATGCGATCTGCCCGAGAGAACCGGAACCGCCAAACAGCGACGCTTGGTAAAACACGTCATAGGTTTCGCGATTCGTCGGGAGTATCAATGTGCCGTCCACAAAAGCGTTTATCGGCATCCCGACGATGTCGGCCATTGGATCGCTTATGGAGTCTGTAGCTGTTTCAAACAACAGGGCTTCGCCAGATCTGCCGAACCAGTCGGTGTAGTCGACAAGCCCTCGTTCGAATACGCCGACGGTCACCCGCCATGAGAACAGCGGCGAATCGAGCGTGTCGATTGTCACATCAACATCCAAAACGGCATCAAGGCCAAACGAAAAGTAGGCATCTGTTCCCATGCCGTTTACGAACGTCACAGTATCGCCCATGATTCCTTGGCCTGACGCAGAAGTGCTCGGTCCGCTGGCCGCAGCAAACAGCTTCATCTCTCCGGTCGCCAGATTGACGTCGGAGCGTGCTTGTCGGGCGGCATCGTTAAAGCCCACGTCGTTTTGTGTGGCCCCGTCTACAATGAGTCCGTCGATTAGAGTTCCAGAGCCGAACGTGACAACAGGGCGGACGAAGTATGCGTTCGCGCTTGCAGCGAACAACAAGGTTCCAAAACCAACGGCGAAACGGGTCACGGCACTATTCATGTTATTGTCTCCTCGGATAAGAAAGCGTTTTTTGCCTTGATAGGCAAGTTCTGTGCCCTCCTATTTAGATCAAACACTTACATGATTTGGATTCCGAAAATGTAAAAACGTTTGACGCGTGTATGTTCACAATCGACCTAGTCCCGGATTGCCTTGGTCAGTGAAATGTTCGGCTTTGGCAAGTGAGGCTATCGGGGCGTTCTGATGGTCACGCCCGCCTCACGCTGGCGTTGTTACTCCGAGACCATCAAACCGTTTCGCAAGCAAAGAGCTTATGAAAATTCGCGACGTCCACGATCTGGCTCACCGGACTGCCGCTTTTGACCTTTAACCCGAGTTCGACACCAGCGAACTTCTGACGTGCTTAAATCAGCATGCCGAGTGCCGCGCTATCGAGATAATCCGTGCGGGTCATGTCGATCGTGACGCGCTTGATTCCTTCCGGCATCAGATCCAGCACTCTCAGGCACTCGTTGCGGGTGTCGAACATGAACCGGCCTTGGATAACGACGATTTGGTGAAAGTCGTATTCTCCTTTCTTGACCATGACGGTAGTCATTTCTTGCCGCTCCTTCTGCTTTGCCGAAAGCCTATGTATCACGAAAAATACTATGAAGCTTCAAGTTTGGGGTGATCGATGGGTGAGTCGGTAGTCCGAGGTAGCGAGCCGTGCCGGGGTCTGACTTGGCTTCTTTACCTGGATCAATTGAGCGCGCCTGGCAACGGGTCTAGGCTTTGGACGCTCCTGTCGACTTCGTGGTTTCGCCCGCAATCTAGCGGGCGCTTTCTTTTGCCCCGATCGACACCTGGCACCCACCGGCATCAGCGTCCCAAGTGAAACTCACTTTCTACGGTTTAATTCGCAAGCGACTGGATTGGATCACGGTCTGAGACGCTCGTATCTCAGCGTGTGAGAAGGGCGCAGGCTGGGCTCGAGAACGTCAGCAACTTTTACAATTGCTCGACTTCCACGACTGCCTGTCGAGCTATCTTTCTGTTTTTTCAGGAAGTAAAAAACTTAGCACGATCATTGCATTTGCCGCACTGTTCGATGGCCTTGAGGATCTGCGAACAATGAGCAGGCCCTCCATCGACAAGTGGCTACCCAGAAAATTGGGGCAATGAGGAAGAAACTAATGAAAAGACTCGTTGTGTTGATCGCTCTTGCGTGCATATCGTTTGGGGCATTCGCTGTACCAGTGACCGAAGATTTCGAATCGGACACCGTCGGGGCCACCACGTTTTCGCAGGGCGGATTTGACTTTTCCGTCACCGGCGACTGGGTGGTGGAAGGCTTTGGCAATTTCGGAGCGGGTAATTCCGCCAACTGGCTAGGCACGGGTTCTTTCGACGGCGGCACCGTCGCCAGTACCGGTCTCATTCAGATTGACACTGCCGACGCTTATTTCCAGATCACAAGCTTCGACGGTTGGACCTCTGCAAACGACGGCTCCAACGAAACCGCTGGAACCGTGGAGTTCACTGGCATTGAGTATCTTACGGGTGTCAGTTATTCCGCTGTCATACAAATTTCTCCCACGGGGGCCGGTGGTCTAGATTGGGATTTCGGTCTGACATTTGCCGGCACCGCGCTGGAAGGTAAAAACCTCGTCTCCCTTGAGGCGGATTTGTCCGCCAATTCGCTAGATTACCTTGCGTTGGACAACATCGCGTTCGAGATCGGTAGGGAGCCGCCGGACGGCGGTGATGTACCTGTGCCGGCTAGCCTGTTTTTGCTCGCTGCAGGAATGGTGGGGTTCCAAGCGGCCAGGCGACGTAGCAATCGCTGAGCAGTTACTGCGGGCGACGTACCGCGACTTCAATAAGGGAATTTAGACACGCTCGCTACGCCCGCCTTGTGCGGGCGTTTTCAATCGCGGAGTTTCGTCCAAAACTTGCTTTGTACCTAAACTTGTACCTAGCGCGTGTCTTAGCGTAGATCTCGGTCTGAGGTCCACATGTATATTGTTGATTGGATTGGTGGGCGCGGCTGGGTTCGAACCAGCGACCCCTGCCGTGTGAAGGCAGTGCTCTCCCACTGAGCTACGCGCCCGACAGATTCGGAAAGGACCACGGTCCGGCCCGTGCGGCCGCGGCCTTGCACCTGCGTGAGGCGGGCAGATGTTATACGCTTCGCCCGGCGTCCACAAGCCGCCCGCCGCTCGATCGGGGCCGTCGCCCGGCGCCCAAAGGCACGCAGGCAGGGCACCGCCACGCTGTTCATTCGCCTCCGGCTTGCTAGAATCCCGGGCTTCAACGGACTATTTCACCGCCTCATGTCGATCAAGACCCGCTTCGCACCCAGCCCGACGGGCTACCTGCACGTCGGCGGTGCCCGTACCGCATTGTTTTCGTGGCTGTTCGCGCGCAGACATGGCGGCCGTTTCGTACTGCGTATCGAGGATACCGACCTCGAACGCTCGACCCAGGAATCGGTCAACGCGATCCTCGAAGGAATGACCTGGCTCGGACTGGAATACGACGAGGGCCCGTTTTACCAGACCCACCGGTTCGAGCGTTACAACGAGGTGATCGGTCTGTTGCTCGACAAGGGGCTGGCCTACCGCTGCAACTGCAGCAAGGAACGCCTGGAGACCCTGCGTGAGCAGCAGATGGCGCGCAAGGAGAAACCGCGATATGACGGCCACTGCCGCGACCGCCATGTCTCGTCGGATCTGCCGCACGTGATCCGGTTTCGCAATCCGGTGGACGGCCAGGTCGTGCTCGACGACCTGATCAGGGGCCGGGTCGCGGTCAGCAACGGCGAACTGGACGATCTGGTGATCCGCCGCAGCGATGGCTCGCCGACATACAACCTTTCGGTCGTGGTCGACGATCACGACATGGGCATCACGCATGTGATTCGCGGCGATGATCACATCAACAACACGCCGCGCCAGATCAACATGCTGCGAGCGCTCGGATGGGAGGTCCCACACTACGGCCACGTCCCGATGATCCTCGGTGACGACGGCGCACGCCTCTCCAAGCGGCACGGTGCGGTCAGCGTGATGCAGTATCTGCGTGACGGCTATCTGCCCGAAGCGCTGCTGAACTACCTGGTGCGTCTGGGTTGGTCGCATGGCGATCAGGAGATCTTTTCGCTCGACGAAATGATCCAGCTGTTCGACCTCAGTGGCGTCAACCGCTCACCGGCGACCTTCAACACCGAAAAGCTGCGCTGGTTGAACCAGCAGTACCTGAAGGACGCCGATCCGGCACGTATCGCGCACCTGTTGTCTGCGCACCTCGGCGACCTCGGTATCGACCCGGCGACCGGCCCGGATCTGCTGGCGGTCATCGAGGCGCAACGTGAACGCGCCAGCACGCTGGTCGAGCTGGCCGCGATATCGGCGTTCTACTACCGTGATTTCGAGGTCATCGACGAGAAGGCGGCGGCCAAGGCATTCAAGGCGGATGCCGACAAGGCGCTCGACCAGGTGCGTGACAACCTCGCAGCGGTCGTGGATTGGGAGCGCGCGCCGATTCACGCGGCGGTCGAGGCCGCGGTTGCCGAGCTCGGTGTGGGTTTTGGCAAGGTTGCGATGCCGCTGCGGGTCGCCGTCACCGGTGGCGCGCCGTCGCCGGATCTCGATCTGACCCTGCACCTGGTCGGGCGCACCGCGACCGTCCGGCGCATCGACAAGGCGATCGAACGTATTCGATGCACACGCTGAAACATTGCAAGAGGCTAAGAGCAGGCTTATGAGCGGCGAATCCGGTAACGCTCCGACCAACTTCATTCGTCAGATCATCGACAAGGACCTGGCCAGCGGGAAACACCAGCGCATCCATACCCGCTTTCCACCGGAACCGAACGGTTACCTGCATATCGGGCACGCCAAGTCGATCGTGCTCAACTTCGGCATAGCGCAGGACTACCCGGGCACCTGCAACCTGCGTTTCGACGATACCAACCCCGCCAAAGAGGAAGAGGAATTCGTCGCGGCCATCAAGGAAGACGTCCGGTGGCTGGGTTACGACTGGACCGAGTTGCGTTTTGCGTCGGATTATTTCGAACAGCTCTACGAACACGCTGTCCAGTTGATCAAGTCAGGCAAGGCATTCGTCTGCGACTTGACGGCGGAGGAGGTGAAGGAGACCCGCGGCACCTTGACCGAGCCGGGCCGGGAGAGTCCTTTCCGCAATCGACCGATCGAGGAAAACCTCGATCTGTTCCAACGCATGCGGGCAGGCGAGTTTCCGGACGGCAGTCGGACCCTGCGGGCGCGCATCGACATGGCATCGCCGAACATCAACTTGCGCGACCCGGCCCTTTACCGCATCCGGCATGGCCTGATCCATCATCAGACCGGCGACGAGTGGTGTATCTACCCGATGTACGACTACACGCATCCGATCTCGGACGCGATAGAGGGCATCACGCACTCGCTGTGTACGCTGGAGTTCGAGGATCATCGACCTTTGTACGACTGGGTGCTCGACAACATCGTCATCGATTGTCATCCGCGCCAGATCGAGTTTTCGCGCCTGAATCTCGAGTACACCGTGATGAGCAAGCGCCGGCTCACTCAACTCGTACAGGAGAAGCGCGTCGCGGGTTGGGACGATCCACGTATGCCGACGATCGCAGGATTGCGCAGACGTGGCTATACACCGGAGTCGATTCGGAGCTTCTGCGAGGCGATCGGGGTCACGAAATCGGAAGGCACGGTGGAGATGGGTGTGCTGGAGAACAGCATACGGGGGCATCTCGACGCGATGGCGCCACGTCGCATGGCGGTGCTCGACCCGCTCAAGCTCGTGATCACCAATTATCCCGGGGATGGCAGTGAGTTGCTGCAGGCCAGCAATCATCCGAAGGACGAATCGATGGGCACCCGTGAACTGGCATTCACACGCGAGGTGTTCATTGACCGTGCCGATTTCCGCGAAGAGGCCAACAAGAAATACAAGCGCCTGGTGCTCGGTGGGGAGGTCCGGCTGCGCAATGCCTACGTGATCCGCTGCGACGAAGCGATCAAGGACGATGCTGGCAACATCATCGAGTTGCGATGCACCTACGATCCGGAAACCCTGGGTCACAACCCGGAAGGGCGCAAGGTGCGCGGCGTCATTCACTGGGTCTCGGCAAGCCAGGGCGTGCGTGCCGAGATACGCCTGTACGACCGATTGTTCAGCATTGCCGAACCCGGCAAGGATCACGATTTCCACAAGGACATCAACCCGGATTCGCTGCGCGTGCTCCGCGAGTGTGTCGTGGAGCCGGCGCTGGCGCATGTGGCGAGTGACGAACGTTTTCAGTTCGAGCGCGAAGGCTATTTCTGCCTGGACAGCAAGGACAGTGCACCGGGGCGTCTCGTGTTCAATCGCATCGTGTCGCTCCGCGACTCCTGGAGCAAGATCGATGCGGGCTGAAGCGCGGGGCAAAAAAATGGCCGCGAAAGCTAGACAAGGCAAGGAGGCTGAAATACCATACGCGCCTCGTTTGAGGGGCCATAGCTCAGCTGGGAGAGCGCAACACTGGCAGTGTTGAGGTCGGCGGTTCGATCCCGCCTGGCTCCACCAAAAAACTGGTTTTACGTCCCGTTCGTCTAGAGGCCTAGGACATCGCCCTTTCACGGCGACGACAGGGGTTCGACTCCCCTACGGGACGCCATTTGAATCAACGGCTTAGGATGAATCCTGGGCCGTTTTTCTTTGGCGAAGATTATTTCCGACCGGTGTATGGGCAACGGTCGTGAAAATGTCCCGGTCGACGTCGGTGCGGCGGCCATTCGATGGATGCACAAGCGTCACGGCGAGCAGAGGCCGGCGAATCGTAAGGGTTGATCAGATCGCCTTGGCCTGTCGATTGCGCCTGTCACAGGCGATCATAGGCCCGGCAGCCGAAAGTCCGCTGCCTGCGGAGCGACGATCAGGTCGGTCGAATCGCAGTCTCGACGATGAATTCGGGGTTGCTCATGATGGTCTTTTTGACCGCGCACTGAGCCGCGGCCCTTTCCAGTGCCGGATAAAACTTCTCCGGCAGATCCTCGGGTACGTGAATCGTTGTCACAAAGCCGGTGATTTTCTGATTTTTCGGGTCTCGCCTGGCCACCAGGGTGATGTCGATGCCCGAACTGTCGATGCCCTTGCTTTGACAATAGGACTGGACGTAGAAGCCGGCGCAGGTACCGATCGACGCGAGGAACAGGTCGTAGGGGGCCGGCGCTCCGTCATCGCCACCGTGCTTTGCCGGCTGGTCGGTCATGATCAGGTGATCACCGATCTGCGTGGAAACCCGTTTGCCGCCTTCCAACGTAACCTTGATCTCCATGGGCACGACCTCTCCCGCTTGTTCCGATCCACCGTCGCCCTAACGGCGACTCACCGACAGGAAAATTCAACCAAAACGGCGTCGGAGTCAACGCCCCGTTGTGCTGGATCATGTGTCCAGCCGATTCGCACCGCGATGCGTGGGCGCTACAGAGACAAACCGAATGGCTCCCTGGGTGGTTGATGGAGGGTCAGTCCGATCGTTCCCTTAGGGGACTCGCGTTCGCGAATTGTTCAACCAAGGCGTAACCGGGTCGACAACCTGAGTGGAAGCGCGTCCGGCTGGCCTCGGTTGCTTCGCAATCTGTGCTCACGGTGTATTGGTAAATTGCCGCAGGAGCCGCCGGGGCCAACCGGACGTGCTTTTTCCTGCCGCCGCCGTTTCCCTTCGCTCGAAAGCGTCGACGCCTCGAACGGACGACCGTGAAGCTGCATTCCGGGTCGCGGTCGAAGACAGTGTCCGGGTGACGCTCCTTTGTCGATATCAGGATCGGTATCCCGGGAATTCCGATTCTCGTTTTGCACTTTCGCATCACCCGGCCGGAGTCTCACAGCGGTGCCTGCGGTGGTAAACAACAGGGTCGTCCGGCCGCTAAGTTCAGCTGAACCCGCAGGCTGTGCCGCGGATTGGCACTGCTGCAGCCACACCCTGCCACCTGTGCGATCGAGGTAGTCCCGACATGTTCCGATTGCGATCGAAACTGCTTTTTCTGACGTTGTTCCTATCGGCTGCACTGGTCGGTTTCGAGCCACCCGTTTTTGCGGACACCCCTGGGGTGGACCGGCCATTGCGGATACTGCACATCATGAGTTTTGATTCGCCATGGCGATGGACCGACGGCCAACTGGCCGGTTTCAAAGAGGGCCTCGGCGATGTGCAGGCCGAGTACCAGATCTTCCAGATGGACATCAAGCACAACAACAGCGTCGAGGCCAAGGAGCAAAAGGGCGCCGAGGCACGTGCATTGATCGAGCACTGGCGGCCGGATCTGGTCTACACCTCGGATGATGCAGCGCTGTCGTACGTGGCCAGGCACTATGCAGGCCAATCGCTGCCCTTCGTGTTCAGCGGCGTCAATCAGGCGTTGGCCGATCACGGCGTCGCCGGTGCGTCGAACGTGACCGGTGTGCTCGAGCAGGAGCACTTCCAGGCATCGGTAAAGCTTTTGCAGGCGATCGCGCCGAATGTCCGGCGTCTGGCCGTAATCACCGATGAAGGCGCGCATTGGGGGCCCGTGATCGAGCGTATCCGGCTGGCCATGCCCCAGCTGGCGGACACCCGGCTCGTGGCCGTGGACCGCGTCCCCAGCTTTGCGGCGTTTCAGCAGAAGGTGAAAGCCTACGACGGGATGGCGGACGGGGTCGTGTATCTGGGGATCTTCGGTCTGAGCGACGGTGCAGACAGCAACGTGCCGTACCAGCAGGTACAGCGATGGGTGGTGGAAAACAGTCGTCTGCCGGAGATCAGCTTCTGGATCGACCGCGTGGCACACGGGGTGCTGGCGTCAGTGACGGTATCCGAGCGGCAGCAGGGTCTGGCCGCGGGGCGGCTTGCCCGAGCCATCCTGGTGGATGGCAGATCACCCGCCCGGTTGCCGGTCAAACCGACCGTGATCGGTCATCCTGCGATCAGCCTGGCGCGTGCGCGCCAGTTGAATATCAATGTGTCGTCGTCGTTGTTGCTCTCGTCCGAGGTGGTCACCGAGTTCGAATGGGATCGAAAGACGCCTTGATCCACGCGCTGTGTGTCACCTGACCCCGGTACCGTCGCGTCCGCCGACCAAACCACCGCAGATGCACCTGGGGGCGGGTGAATGGAGCGGTCGCGCTGCGTTGCCGCTGGGGCCTCCAGGGTATCAGTCATCGTGGGCATACGACTTGATGATGTAGCCTCCGGATTTCTCGTCATGTTCGAGTTCCAGGAGACCGCGCGCCTGGGCTTCCTCGAGCAGTTTGCCGAATGTGCGGAAGCCGTGATAGGTCTCGTTGAACCCCGGTTTGCGGCGCTTCAGGGCCTGTTTGACCATCGAGCCCCAGACCTTGTCTTCTTCACCGCGTTCCTCGAACAGGTCTTCGACGGTTTCGATCACCAGGTCCACGGCGGTCTGCTGTTTCTGTTCCAGCTCCGCACCTTCGGTGGACGCCTTGGCGGCACCCGATTTCTTTGATACCGCCTTCTTGGCAGCGGCTCGGCGCCGCGCCTTGCGCTGTTTTTCGTCTTCGCGCACCAGGTCGTCGTAGTAGATGAACTCGTCGCAATTGGCGATCAACAGGTCCGACGACGACTGTTTGACCCCGACGCCGATCACGATCTTGTTGTTCTCACGGAGCTTGCTGACCAGGGGCGAAAAATCGGAGTCGCCGCTGATGACCACAAAGGTATCGACATGCGACTTCGTATAGCACAGGTCGAGGGCATCGACGACCATCCGGATATCGGCGGAATTCTTGCCGGACTGGCGGACGTGCGGGATCTCTATCAATTCGAATGCGGCCTCGTGCATCACGGCCTTGAATCGCTTGTAGCGCTCCCAGTCGCAGTAGGCCTTTTTGACGACGATATTGCCTTTCAGCAGCAGCCTCTCCAGCACTTTCTGAATATCGAAGGCGGCATACTTCGCGTCCTCGACGCCGAGCGCAACGTTCTCGAAGTCACAGAAGACGGCCATGTTCTGGGTGTCTGGTTTCCCTGTCATTGTTCATTGATTCCGGTGATGGTGGCTTGCAGTGTCACGCTTAAGACGGCGGCGCCCGAGAGAAGGGCGCGCCATTTGTCATGGATCGTCCGCTGCCGTGCGATCGATCAGGGTTCGTGTATCAGTTCCTCGACCAAGGTGTCCGGTCCGTGGTGGCCGATCAGCGCCTGCAACTCACTGATCAGGGTCTGCGCCTCGTCATCGTCGATCTCGCCGTTGCCGATCAGATGCGCCAACAGTCCGCGTTGTGCGCCCTCCAGCAGCCCGTCGAGGGTGAGTGTGTCGGTATCCTCCATCGCAGCCGTCATCAGCCGCGACAACGCCTCGCTGGCCCAGGGGCGTTGGAAGCGCACCGCGAGTGCATCTTCGCCGAACTCGTCGATCAGGGCATCGACTTCTTCACGAAGCTGCTCCGTTTCATCCGATGAAAACCGGTTCAACGGCACTGTTGCGGTCTTGATCGGTGCCATGATCCGTTCGCGCACCTCGCTGAGGGTCGCGGGCTGCGCCAGTTGCTCGTCTCCCAGGACTTCGTTGATCAGCGCTGAGAGGCCGGTGGATACGTGCTCGGATATCTGGATGGGTATGGTCATCTGGGTGGCCCTCCGCATGGCGGCGTTGCGCGCTGCGACGCCGGCCCACCGTCATGCGGCCGCGTTTTCCCGGGATGCCGTTCACGCCGGCGTTGGTGGGGCGATCGTCGCTTCGTTCTTATTATGCGCCCGATCGGCGACGACGTTTTGGGGAAATCCGAGCAGGCGCCATGAGCCCTGTCCGGTGTCGATCCGGGGTCGCCGCCCCGGTCAAGGATCCAGCAATGGCTCCCGGCTCGTTGTCGCGGAACTGCAGGCCCGCGGTCGGGCACCGCCGGGCATCGGGGCCGCGGCGATTGGGAAAGCGATCAACGGGATGCGGTGGGCTTGCCGGCGTCCCGCAACGCCTGGGCGACATCATGCTCGGGCATGCTCCAGACCACCCATGCGACAGCCGCGAGCAACGCCGCCAGTTTCAACCCCTCGAGCAGATGTCTCTCCAGGTTCATTGCGCACCACCAACAGATACCGGAACGGGCGATTTCCCGGCGCGCAGTATGCGGAGGAGATCTGACAGCCCAATGTCAATCGGGTTGCAGGTTCGCGAAGCCTGGGCCGTCAGCTGGCCGGAGGGATCGTGGCGGGCTGTGCCGGTTTGGGTTCGCCGCTCGCACCATCGTCGGCCGCCGGCGAAACCGTGGGTTCGATACGGGTCGCTTGAATCAGTATCCCGAGATGGGGGCTGTCGAGATAATGCAGCTCGTCGCTACGCATGCGGCGTTCGAAGTGCGCGTCGTAGGGAATGCCGCCCGGACCGTCACGTAGCGAAAGATCGGCGTCGAGATGCAGGTACCGTCCACGGGTCACCCGTACCTGGCCACCGACGCGATCATCACCGACCTGATACCAGGCATCAGCATCCAGTCCGCGCGGGACTTCGACCCAGGCCAGGTGTTTGTGCACGATCATCCCTTTGCGCCCGAGCGTGTACGCGACCGGGCCGAGCGACTTGTTGGCCGAGGCGATCGCTTCCAGGCGCCCCAGCACGTGACGTTCGGGGAGGGTCGCCGTCTGTGGCGGCGTCACGCCGGGTGGTGGCGCAGGCCGCTCGGCGGCCCGCGCAGGCCATTCGAAGACAATCATCTCGAACTTGTAGGGGTCGGCGGCAGCAATCGCCGTGCCAGTTGCGACCAAGCCGAACCAGATCGACGCCGTGTACAGGGACGCCAGCACAATGATTCTGTTCATGGCGTGCAGTTCACTGGATACCGAGCACTTGGTCAAGCATTGCCTTGACCGAGGGCACCCGGGTTGCAGGGTCGTCCAGATCGGCAAAGAACTTGAGTCGTTCCGCACCGTCCAGTTTGAATGCCTTGGGTTGTGTCTGAATCAGCGTGATCAGGCGCATCGGGTCGATCTTGGGTTCGGCTTCGAACAGGATCCGCCCGCCCGCCGGCCCGGCCTCGATCTTGCGGATGCCGTAAGGCTGCGCATACAGCTTGAGCTCCGTGACGTCGAAAAGATTGCGTGCGGGTTCGGGCAGCAGCCCGAAGCGGTCGATCATCTCGACCTTCAGATCGCGCAGTTCATCGGCCGAATCCGCCGAGGCGATGCGCTTGTACTGGATCAGGCGAACATGGACATCGGGCAGGTAGTCGTCCGGCAACAACGCCGGTATGTGCAGATCGACCTCGGTACCGTGATCCAGCGGGCGATCGAGCTCGGGCTGACGACCGGCGCGGATCGCCTGGACTGCGCGCTCCAGCATCTCCGTGTACATCGTGAAACCGATTTCGTGGATCTGCCCGCTCTGCTCTTCGCCCAGCAACTCGCCGGCGCCGCGGATCTCGAGATCGTGGGTCGCGAGCGTAAATCCCGCGCCGAGCTCCTCGAGCGACTCGATCGCCTCGAGGCGCTTGCGCGCGTCCGCGGTGATGGCCTTCGGCGGCGGCGTGATCAGGTAGGCGTAGGCGCGGTGATGCGAGCGGCCGACCCTGCCACGCAGCTGGTGCAACTGGGCGAGGCCGAGCTTGTCCGCACGATCGATGATGATCGTATTGGCACTCGGCACGTCGATCCCGCTCTCGACGATGGTCGTGCAGACCAGGATATTGAAGCGTTGATGGTAGAAATCACGCATGATGCGTTCGAGCTCGCGCTCGCGCATCTGTCCGTGCGCGAACTCGACCCGTGCACCGGGAACCAGCTCCGCGATCTGTTTTGCCGCCTTTTCGATTGTCGACACTTCGTTGTGCAGCAGGTAGACCTGACCACCGCGGTTGATCTCGCGCTGGCAGGCTTCGCGGATCAGCGGGTCGTTCCATTGGCTGACAAAGGTCTTGATCGGGTGGCGGGCGGCCGGCGGCGTAGCGATGATCGACAGGTCGCGCAGTCCCGACATCGCCATGTTCAACGTACGCGGGATCGGTGTGGCGGTCAGCGTCAGGATGTCGACCTCGGCACGCAGCGCCTTGAGGCGTTCCTTGTGCCGCACGCCGAAACGATGTTCTTCGTCGACGATGACCAGGCCGAGGTCCTTGAACCGAACGCCCTCGCTGAGCAGCTTGTGTGTGCCGACCACGATATCCACGCGGCCGTCTGCAAGTCCCTTGAGCAACTGCGTGGTTTCCTTCGCCGAGCGGAATCGCGACAGGCTCTCGACCTTGATCGGCCAGTCGGCGAACCGGTCGGAGAAATTCTGGAAGTGCTGCTGGGCGAGCAGCGTGGTCGGTACCAGCACGGCAACCTGCTTGCCCGCATTCGCGGCAATGAACGCGGCACGCATCGCCACCTCGGTCTTGCCGAAACCGACGTCGCCGCATACGACGCGATCCATCGGGCGTGGTGAGGTCATGTCGGTGACGATCGCGTCTATCGCGTCCTGCTGGTCGGGGGTTTCCTCGAATTCGAAATCGGCGGCGAACTTGCGGTATTCGTCGTGCGGTGTGGGCAGGGCGGTGCCCTGGCGGGCCTCGCGTCGCGCGTAGATGTCGAGCAGCTCGGCGGCGACGTCGCGGACCTTCTCGGCTGCGCGCTGCCGCGCCTTTTCCCATTGGTCGCTGCCCAGCCGGTGCAGCGGCGCGGTTTCCGGTGACGCCCCGGTGTAGCGACTGATCAGGTGAAGCGAGGCAACCGGGACATACAGCTTGTCGCCGCGCGCATATTCGAGGGTCAGGAACTCGGTCTTCTGGCCCGATACCTCGAGCGTCTGCAGGCCGAGAAAGCGCCCGACCCCGTGTTCTTCGTGCACGACCGCTGCGCCGATCGTCAGCTCGGCGAGATTGCGCACGATCTGGTCGGCGTCCTGTCCTTTGCGCCGCCGGCGCTGTTTGACGCGTTCGCCAAGCAGCAGCGCCTCGGGGATCAACAGCAGTCCCGCGTCGGACAGCCAGACACCGTTTTCGATCGGCGCGACGGTAATGCATGGTGATGCGGTGCCCGCGGCGAAGTCGTGCCAGCTCTCGCTGTACTCCGGGTGGATGCCGAAGCCACGCAGCGTATCGAGCAGCGCCTCGCGGCGCCCCGGTGTCTCCGCGACGAACAGCGTGCGCGCGCGGGTCGATTGCATCGCGCCGTGCAGCAGCAGGGCCGGGTTCGCGGCCTTGGCCTGGATACCGACCGGCGGGACCGGCGCGCTTGCGAGGTCCGCTGTCTCGCCGGCGGAATGTGCGTCCCCGGCACTCGCCGGATGCATGACCACGCGCGGGTGGGCCGCGACACGCTCGGCGAGTTCGTGGCTTTCCAGATACAGCGCTGCAGGTGGCAGCAGGGGACGCTCGATGTCGTATCGCCGCTGCTCGTAACGCTCGCCGACCGAGGCGAAGTAATTCGCGGCCTGGTCGGTCAGGCCACGCTCCGACAGCACGATGCTGTCCGGCGGCAGGTAATCGAACAGCGTCGCAGTCTGTTCGAAGAACAGCGGCAGGTAGTACTCGATCCCTCCCGGTGGCATGCCTTCGCTGGTGCCGCGATAGATCAGGCTGCGTTGCGGATCGCCCTCGATACGTTCCCGGTATGCCTTGCGGAAATGTGCGATGCCGGCCTCGTCGAGCGGGAATTCACGCGCCGGTAGCAGCTCGATGCGATCGATCTTTTCACTGGTCCGCTGCGTTTCCGGGTCAAAGATGCGGATCGAATCGATCTCGCGGTCGAACAGGTCGACGCGGAACGGCTGCTCGCTGCCCATCGGGAACAGGTCGATCAGCGAACCGCGGACGGCAAATTCGCCGTGCGACATCACCTGGGATACGCATTGGTAGCCGCTGGCCTCGAGCCGATGCCGGAACGCATCCAGTTCGAGCTCCTCGCCAGTCGTCAACAGCAGGCTGTTGGCGTCGAGAAAGGCCGGCGGGAGCAACCGCTGCAGCAGCGTGGCGACCGGTACCAGGACGATGCCCTTCTGCAGGGCGCGCAGACGGTGCAGCGTACGCAAACGCTGCGACACCAGTTCGGGCAGCGGAGAGAACACGTCGTAGGGGAGGGTCTCCCAGTCGGGAAACCCGAGTACCTCGGTGGCCGGATCGTCGAGAAAGAAGCGGATCTCCTCGCTGAGGCGGTTCGCGGCCTGGACATCGGCCGTGATGACCAACAGCGGCCTGGTGGCATCGGTGACCGCACGGGCTATTGCATACCCTGCGCCGGCGCCGGCACAACGTCCCCAGTGAACGAGGTTTTCCGGGCGAGTGGGAAGCGGCGGTGCGGTAGAACTCACGGCTGGTCGTAACGGCTGGCGGGGGCGAGATTGTCGCACAACCCGGCGGTGGAGGTGGGGTGGATGTACATCGTGCCCCATGGCACTGTGCCTCGCCTCCCGGCCACGCTGCGTCCGGTCGTTCAGGGCCTGGCGACCCGTCAAGACCGGGCATTCGCCGACATCCCCCGACCGCTCAGCGGATCTCTTCTATCGAGAAACGCTTGTCGAGGATCTGCGGCACGACCAGGCCGAATCCCTGTTGCTGCAGATGGGCCACCTCAGCCATCGCGGAAGGCACTATCTCGACGAAATCGTAAAAGGTGTCAGGATCGTAGCCATAGTCCTGCGCGGCCAGACCACAGACCTTGAAGCGCACGCCGAGGCTCGCGTAATAGCGCATGCGCTCGACGCTGTCGCGGTATTTCGCGTAGTTGTGTTTGGCGAGAGTCACGATCTCGGTACCGTGAATCACCACGACAATCTGCATGAACTCCGGCGCGAGGTTGTAGGGTTCCTCGATCAACGGGTTAACGTAGGCACGGATCCAGTAGAGCCCGCTGTCGATGTGACGGGGATCGGAGAAGAAGAACTCGAACACCGCCTTGGGATCCTGGTACTCGGGGTAGGCGAGCGTACCCGCACGCCCGCCGGCAAACGGGATCAGCATCAGCAGCACGAGTGGCAGCAACCTCTGTATCACGGCGCACCTCTCCCGATGACGGCCGACCGGCGGTGGCACCCGCGGTGTGCGCGGGTCACCACACCACCGGTCATCGCGTGTCGGTGGTCAGGGCTTGACCGTCGTCAGCCCAAGAATCTCCCAATCCTGCATGCCGCCGCGGTACCACTTGATCTTGTGTGCCGGGTAGCCGAAGCGCAGGAGATTCTGGATGTTGTTGGGCGACTGACCACACCACATGCCGTTACAGAACAACACCAGGGTCTTGGCGTCGTCGAAGTCCCACAGCCCTTCGAGGTCGCGGGCACCGAACAGGTTCGTCAGGATCTCGGTGATCGAGATCGGGTCGGCGCCCTTGGACGGGTTCAGCCGTGTCCACGGGACATTGATCGCACCGGGAATGGTGCCTTTTGCGGCCCAGTCCGGCGTGCGTGAATCGATCAGCAGGACGCTCTTGTCGCCGGCAGCGATCTTTTCGATGTACCCGAGGACTTCAAGTTCGCCGATCGTCTCGACACCTTCGGCCAGGTGTTGCGGCTGGATGCAGAACGGGGGACATTTGCGCGATGTCTTCGCGAATGCCGGGTTGACCGTGTTGCTCTGGTCCTGATTGCGCACGATCACGAACGGTTTGCCGTCCAGGGTTCCTTCGAGCTTGTCGATCGATCGCGTGATTCCCACCGCAAGGTCGGCCGCGATGCCCGATCCTGCAGACAGCAAACCCACCGCGAGCGTCGCGATCATGCCCAGGCGTATCAGTTTCATCCGCGAAATTCCTCCTATACGTGATGTCGAGACCGCGTGCTCGCCGCATGGCGGATGCCGCGCGAGCCGCAGCAAGCGAGTCGGTCGAGTGTGCGCCTCAACCTACTCGCATTCCGGTTCTTCGTTGGCGGATTTCTGCTCGCCACTCTTGTCAGGGGGCGGCTGTCCCGCGCCATCGTCCTGCGCGGCCGCGATAGCGGGTGGCAGGTCCACGGCGAGCAGTCCCAGCGTCAACACGGTACACAATATTCGCATGATGCTGATTCCATAGTGATGCATTCCGGATAGGGCCGGGAGCGCGCCGTGGGCCTGCCACGAAAACGCACGCCGTGCCTGCCAATGCCTCGATGCGAGTCGTCGCAGAATATACCGCAACCGACCTCCGATCGACACGTCACCTGGCAAGCAATATGATAATTTTCAATTCAAAAACATTGTGTTGCTCACGGTTGTCCCGGGCTGCGCTTAATCTTTGCCTGGCGACGTCCGACGAGTAACGACAGCCACCTGGAGATCTGACCGTGCACGAAGGCAGTAGTTCGCGGCCAATCCGCAACACGGTGTTGGCGTTGCTGGTGGCGCTGACCGGTTCCAGCCATGCCCTGCAAACCGGGCGAATCGTGCCCGACGTCGCGCGCGAACACCGCATGGCCGCCGAGATCGTCGATGCCATCCTCGATGGCGAACCGCTGCAGATCGGGCTGCCCGGAAACAAGGCGTTCCTCGGGATCCATACGCAAAGTGCGATGGCGCCGGCGAAAGGCATCGTCGTGATACTGCACGGGCGCGGAATGCACCCGGACTGGAGCGACGTCGTGCATCCGCTGCGCGTGGGTCTGCCGGCGTTCGGTTGGGACACCCTGTCAGTGCAGATGCCGGTCCTGGACAAGGAGGCGCAATACGACGACTACGTACAGATCTTTCCGGATGCGATGCCGCGGATCGAGGCGGCGTTGACCGAGGCGCGCGCGCTGTCGAGCGGCAAGGTCGTGCTGCTGGCGCACAGTTGCGGTTCGCACATGGCGCAGCACTGGATCAATGCGCGGCCGGCGCTGGCGGCGCAATTGCTGGACGCATTCGTCGGTATCGGGATGGGGGCGACCGATGCGGGGCAACCGATGCGTGAACCCTTTGCACTCGGGCGTCTGGCGGTACCGATGCTCGACCTGTATGCCGAGCACGACTATCGGGCGGTTCAGCGCCTCGCGCCCGAGCGGCTCGCGGCCATGCGCCGTGGTGGGCATCCGTTGAATGTGCAGCGCGTCGTCGGCGATGCCGGGCACTATTTCGTCGACCGGGGCGACGCATTGACCGCGGCGGTCGCCGACTGGCTGGACAGGCTCTGACGGCGGGTCGGGGTTTGGTCGATCGGCGGCCGGCTCGATCTTGACTGGACAACCGCGGATACCCAGCCGGCTGAGACGACCATCTCAATTCCTTAGCGAAACCATCAGCAATTACCGCGCGCGCCGCGTGTGATCGAGCCGAGACGGGGGAAGGTCGCGGGCTTCACTATAATTTTAATAGGGACGAGGGCTTGTTCCCCGGCGTGCGTGCCGGGCTCACAGAGCGCGGTGGGGCGCCGCCGGCAGAATCGGACAACGAACGAGAAGGAACGCCATCATGAGCCAAGTCATTGATACCACGGTGGTCAGTGCCCGGACGATTCGCGAGTCACCGCTCGGTGCCGACCTCAGCGACGCACAGTGTGCCCTGTTGGCCGATGCGGCCGGTGCGATCTGCCTCGACGAGGGCGCGATGCTGCTCGAAGAGGGGCACGCCGATGAAACCCTGTACGTGGTCGCAAAGGGGCGCCTGGAGGTGCTCAAGCCGACAGGCGGCGGCGATGCGGTCACGCTGCAACTGTTGCACCACGGCGACATGGCCGGGATTTTGGGTTTCGTCGACGGCGTCGCACACAGTGCCGCCATCCGGGCGCTGTCACGTTGCGAACTGATCGCCCTGGACAGAAGGGACCTGGAGGGCCTGATGGACCGTGATCCACAGCTGGTTTACCAGATCATGCGCGCGGTCGTGCGTACGGCCCACCGGATACTCGGTCGGATGAACGCGCAATACGTCGAGATGTCGAACTACATCAGCAAACAGCACGGGCGCTATTAACGCCCCCGGTTGCGGTGTGAACAGGTCTCAGTCGATGTATCGGCGCAGCAGGTCCGCATAGGCGTCGATCCGCCGATCGCGCAGGAACGGCCAGATGCGGCGCACGTCTTCGCTGCGTGCCAGGTCGATGTCGGCGAGCAGCGTATGCGGCTGGTCGTCGGCGCGCGCCAACCATTCGCCCTGCGGCCCGCAGGCGAACGAACCGCCCCAGAAGCGGATGCCCGGGTCGTCCCGACCCGGCGCCGCTTCGTGGCCAACCCTGTTGCAGCTCAGCACGGGAATCCCGTTGGCGACCGCGTGCGCGCGCTGGATGGTCAGCCAGGCGTCGCGCTGGCGTTCGCGTTCGGCTTCCGAATCGCGCATGTCCCAGCCGATCGCGGTCGGGTACAGCAAGAGTTCCGCGCCGGCCAGGGCCATCAGGCGGGCGGCCTCCGGGTACCACTGGTCCCAACACACCAGGACCCCCAGCCGGCCGAGTGAGCAGTCGATCGGGGTGAATCCGAGGTCGCCCGGCGTGAAGTAGAATTTTTCGTAAAAGCCCGGATCATCGGGGATGTGCATCTTGCGGTACCGGCCCAGCAGTCGGCCGTCGCGCTCGATCACAACCGCAGTGTTGTGATACAGGCCGGGTGCGCGGCGCTCGAACAGTGAGCCCACGATCACCACCGCATGGCGCCGGGCGATTCCGGCAAGCCGCTCGGTGCTGGGACCGGGTACCTGCTCCGCCAGGTCGAATTGCGCGGTGTCCTCGCTCTGGCAGAAATAGGCCCCGTTGTGCAGTTCCTGCAACAACACGAGCTGCGCACCTTGCTGCGATGCGGCCGCAATCTCCTCGGCAATCAGTTCCAGATTCGCGGCGGCGTCTCCCTGGTCGGCGTGTTGAATCAGGGCGGCGGTGATGCGGCGCTGTGTCATGCGGCGGACTCCAGGCTGTCGCGCAGTTCGACTTGTGACGGGAACTGCATCGTCAGGCAATGCAGGCTGCCATTCTGGCGGATGATCGCGCGGCAATCGATGGCGATCACTTCGCGTCCCGGAAATGCGGCACGCACGATGGCGACCGCCCGGGTATCCTCGGCCACGGCGTAGGTCGGCAGCAGGACCGCACCATTGACGATCAAGAAATTCGCGTAGGTGGCCGGCAGCCGACGGCCATCCTCATCACGATGGACGCCGGGGAAGGGCAATTCGAGCAGACGATAAGGCTGCCCGGCGCGCGTGCGCAGCGCGCGCAGCTCATCGGTCATCGCCGCCAAGCCGGCGTGGTCGGCGTCGCCCGGTGGCGCGCTCGCGTACAGAATCGTGTCTGCGTCGGCAAACCGCGCCAGGGTGTCGATGTGTCCATCGGTATCATCGCCAGCGATGTCGCCGTGATCCAGCCACAGGAAACGGTCGAAGCCCAGGGTTTCGCCGAGCAGGCGTTCGATGGCCATCTGATCGAGCTGCGGATTTCGGGTTGCACTGATCACGGCCGATCGGGTCGCCAGCAGGGTGCCCGCGCCATCGGTCTCGATCGCACCGCCTTCCAGGACGAGGTCGTGGCGGCGCAGCTCCGCGTTGCCGAACGTGGACCGGCGGTGCAATGCTTGGTTGATCTCGGAATCGAGCCGGCCATCGAACTTCCCGCCCCAGCCATTGAAGACGAAGTCATGCAATACCGCGCGGTTGCCATCGACGACAGTCAGCGGACCGTGGTCGCGTGCCCAGGTATCGTTGGCCGGCGCACATGCGAACATCATCCTGTCGGGATAGGCGCCGGCGGCGCGCAGCAATTTCCCGACCCGCCGCGCATGCTCGGGTGTCTGACAGACCGAGAGCAGTGCTTCGTGGCGGCTAATCGCCGCACCGATCGACGCGAACACCGGTTCGACCTGCGCCAGTTCGTCGCGCCAGTCGCTGTCGGCATGCGGCCAGGTCAGCATCACTCCGGCCTGCGGTTCCCATTCGGCAGGCAGACGCGCTCGCTGCATAGCGGCCACTAGCGGTGGACGACTGACTCGATCACCCGGTCGCGCTCGAAATAGACGGTAAAACCGGGATAGGCCCAGCGCGTGATCGGTGGTTCACCGACCGCCGGTTGGGTACTGGCCGGCTCGCCAAACTGGGCCTTGACGTCGGCCATGTTCTGGCCGGTGTGTGGCCGCGGTAGTCCCGCCGCAGTGTTCGGCGGCGCCTTGTCCACCGCCTCGATCAGCAGCGTGTCGGCGTGCGTCGCGGATACGGCGCCCAGCAACACGGCGAATGCCGCTCCAAGTCCCCTCATCGTCAGCTCCCGTCAGTTGTTCTGCGCCGGCATCGGCTGCGCCCTGCGCAGACAGCCGGCCCGGCCAGTTCGCAGTTTAACCAGGAAATGCGCACCGACAAATCGCG
Source organism: Chromatiaceae bacterium (assembly GCA_024235395.1). Taxonomy (NCBI): domain Bacteria; kingdom Pseudomonadati; phylum Pseudomonadota; class Gammaproteobacteria; order Chromatiales; family Chromatiaceae; species Chromatiaceae bacterium. Next base: position 148,354 of record JACKMK010000004.1, on the reverse strand, counting down.
GCGTGGCTCGGTCGCAGGTGCTTTGTGATTTAATGCGTGGATGTATCACCCTCTGTCGCTCTTCGTCGGCCTGCGCTACACACGTTCGCGGCGGCGGAACCACTTCATCTCGTTCATTTCACTGATCTCGACGTTGGGTATCGCGCTTGGCGTCGTGGTGTTGATCACTGTGCTGTCGGTGATGAACGGCTTTCACAAAGAGGTCCGCGAACGCATTCTCGGCATGGCCTCTCACGGCGATGTGCAGGCCCTGGACGGCCGCATGACGGACTGGCGGGAGGCGATGGCGCAGGCGCGCCGGAATCCGCGTGTGCTCGGTGCCGCGCCTTATATCGAGGGGCAGGCGATGCTGAGCCATCGGCGCGAAGTCACGGGTGCGCTGATTCGCGGCGTCGATCCCGCCCTCGAATCCGAGGTCGTCGACGTCGGCGCGCACATGGTCAGCGGTTCCCTGTCGGATCTGCAGCCCGGCGAGTTCCGCATCATCCTGGGGCGTGAACTGGCGGGTGTGCTCGGCGTGAATATCGGCGACAAGGTCACGGTGATCGTGCCGCAGATCAGCGTGACAGTCGCCGGCAGCATGCCGCGACTGAAGCGGTTTACGGTCTCCGGGCTGTTCGAGGTCGGCATGGGCGAGTACGACCGCGGCGTGGCGATCGTGCATATCAAAGACGCCGCGGTACTGCAGCAACTCGACAACGCGGTGACTGGCGTCCGTCTGCGGATCGACGACGTCTGGCAGGCGCGTGAGGTCGCGCTGGAACTCGCCGAGTCGCTGCAGGGTCGCTATCGCGTACTCAACTGGACTGACTACCACCGGAATTTCTTCGCGGCGCTGAAGATGGAAAAGCGCATGATGGGTTTGCTGCTGTTTTTCATCGTCGTGATCGCCGCCTTCAACATCGTCTCGACCCTGGTGATGATGGTGGTCGACAAGCAGAGCGACATCGCCATCCTCAAGACCTTCGGCGCCAGCCCCGGGCAGGTGATGCGGATCTTCATCGTGCAGGGGGCGACGCTCGGTGCAATCGGCACCCTGATCGGCGTGGTGGCCGGCCTGGCGCTGGCGCTGAACATCGAAGGCGCTGTTGCCGCGGTCGAGCGAACCTTCGGCGTCCAGTTCATCGATCCAAGCGTCTACTACATCGCCAAGTTGCCGTCCGATGTGCAATGGCTCGACGTGCTGCTGGTCGGTGCCGGGTCTTTCCTGCTCAGCCTGCTGATGACCCTGCCTCCGGCGATGCGCGCGTACCGGACGCAACCGGCGGAGGCGCTGCGCTATGAATGAGCAGACCGTCCTGGCATGCCAGGGTCTGGCCAAGGCATTCGACAGCGGACCGGCACGCATCGAGGTATTGCACGACCTGGACTTCGCATTGCGGCGCGGTGAGCAGGTAGCCATCGTCGGATCGTCCGGTTCGGGCAAGAGTACGCTGATGCATTGTCTCGGTGGCCTCGATCAGCCGAGCGCCGGCACAGTGAATCTGCTTGGGCATCCGTTCAGCACGCTGGACGAGAAGCGGCGCGGCATCGCGCGCAATCACGCGATCGGCTTCGTATACCAGTTCCATCACCTTCTGCCGGAATTCAGCGCGCTCGAGAATGTTGCGATGCCGTTGCTGATTCGCGGGGTAGGCGCCGCCGAGGCCGCGGCGCGGGCGCTCGCTTTGTTGGAGAGAGTGGGGCTGGGGGCGCGTACGCGTCACAAGCCCGCGGAACTCTCCGGTGGTGAGCGGCAGCGTACTGCGGTGGCACGTGCCCTGGTCTCGAACCCGGCCTGCGTGCTGGCAGATGAACCGACCGGCAATCTCGATCGCCAGACCGCGGATGCGCTCTATGATTTGTTGCTCGACCTGAACCGCGAACAGGGAACCAGCTTCGTGATCGTCACGCACGACATGGAACTGGCGGCGCGCATGGACCGTGTGCTTACCCTGCGTGACGGTCGGCTGTATGCGGCGTAACCGCGCGGACCCGTCTTAACGCTGCGGTGCCTCTTTACGTCGTCCGCCTCGGGCGCGAAAACGTTTCAAGACGTGCCAGCGCCAATACAGGCGTACGGCCGCGTATCCGATCACCGCGAGCAGGGTGCCGACCACGACGCTCCCGAGATACAGGGGTTTCCAGATCGCGTCGATCTCCGCGGCTATCCACTCCAGCGAGAGCTGGAATTCGCCGACATGAGCCGGCGTTCCGGTCAGCCAGGTGCCGACCAGATACGAGAAATAAAACACCGGCGGCATCGTGATCGGATTGGTCAGCCAAACCAGGGCGACCGAGATCGGCAGGTTGATTCGGAATACCACCGCCGAGAACGCCGCGGCCACCATCTGCGCCGGTATCGGGATCATCGCCCAGAAAAGCCCGCAGGCGACGCCGCCGGCGACCGAGCGGCGGTTCAGGTGCCAGAGGTTTTCGTCGTGCAGTAGTGCGCCGAGATGCCGCAGGTACTTGTGCTTCTTGAGTGCCGCAGGATCGGGCGTGTAGCGCTTTATGAGGTGCCTGGGCATAGGGTTCGTGCAGTTGGGGCCGACCATTGAAGCACGGATTTCGTGCTGTTTACTACAGCGTCCGCGACCTTCGGTTCTGAAACCGCACGCATTACAGCCACCGCCTGTGACAGAATGAAGTCGCCGCCGGATCAGGGGTCCGGCGTACGGGCAGGAGGCCCGATCGCGTTCCACGGAGGGGATGTGCTGCGTTTCGCCATGTCGTTCGCCGGCGGTGTGCTGGCTTTGCATCTGATGCCCGATCTGCCCGGATGGCCCTGGTTGGCCGTCCTGGTCGCGTGCGCCGCCATGCTGTTCCGGGTCCCGCGTCTGCGGATCTTTCCGGGTGCGTTCGTTCTCGGTTTCCTCTGGTCGCAATCGTACGCGCTGCTCTCCGTCCCTCCGGAACTGCCCGTCGAACGGCCGCAGATGCGGCTATGGGTCGAGGGGCAGGTGGTCTCGCTGGTTGAGCGATCGGCGCGCCGTGCCAGTTTCGTGCTGGTGGCACGCACCATAGAAGACCAGGGTGCCCTAGCGGAGGGGACATGGCGTCTGCGGCTGAGCTGGCACGACCCGGCGGACATCGCCACCGGCGACGTGTGGCGTCTGCCGGTTCGCCTGCGCGCCGCGCACGGCTACGCGACGCCGGGGGCCTGGGACTACGAGGGATGGCTGTACTGGCAGGGAATCCGTTACACCGGTTATGTCGATCCGACGCTCACCGCGGCACGCCTGCCTGACGCCGGCTGTTGCGTCGTAACGCGGCTGCGCAGCGCCCTGGCGTCCCGCATGGAAGCGCTGCCGCTGTCCGATTTCGCCGGCGGCGTGCTGCGCGCGCTGGTGCTCGGCGATCGCTCGCGCCTGGATCGCGACACCAAAGGATTGTTCGCCGCCACCGGGACCAGTCACCTGATGGCCGTTTCCGGCTTGCACATCGGCCTTCTGGCCGGTATCGGTTTCGTCGGCGTCGGATGGTTGTGGCGACGCATTCCCACTTTGTGCAGCAGGTTTCCGGCACGCATCGCCGGTGCCTGTGTCGGCATCTGCCTGGCGCTCGGTTATGCCCTGATGGCCGGGATGGCGCTGCCTACCCAGCGCGCGCTGATCATGCTGCTGGCGGTGACCGGTGGGCTCCTGCTGCGCCGCCACTGCGACACGCCGCGGATACTCGCGGCCGCCGCAGTCGTGGTGTTGATCTGGCATCCCCCTTCGGTGGTATCGGCCGGATTCTGGCTGTCGTTCGGCGCGGTGCTGGTGATACTCGCGGTCGCACGGCACACCTCGGCGTTGCCCACCTGGCGGATCGCCGTTCGCGTGCAGTTTGCCTTGAGCCTGGCCCTGTGGCCGGTGCTTGCGGCGTTCGGCATGCCCGGAGCCGCGCTGGGGCCGTTCGTCAACCTCGTCGCGGTGCCGCTGTTCGGTCTTCTGATCGTACCTTTCGGCCTGTTGGGCAGCGTACTGCTGGGCCTTGTCCCCGATCTCGGCAGCGGGATGCTGCAAGCGGTCGGCGGCCTGCTCGACCTGACCGAACAGGGCCTGTACCTTGCCGCCGATGGTGCCGCGGCACTGCCGTTGCGCGCGCACACGGCATGGCCGGGGCTGCTGGCCTACGCCATCGCCGCCGGGATGCTGCTGGCACCGCACGGCGTACCGATGCGCTGGGCGATGCTGCCGTTGCTGGCCGCACCCTGGCTGCCGCTCGCGCCGCGTGTGCCGGACGGTGACTTCATTGTGCACGTGCTGGACGTCGGGCAGGGGCTCAGCGTCCTGGTGGAGACACGTGGTCATGCGCTGCTGTTCGATACGGGCCCGGAGTTTCCGAGCGGCTTTTCGACCGCCGAGGCCGTCGTGGTGCCCTTCCTCGGCACGCGTGGCATCGCACGCCTGGACCGCCTGGTGGTGAGTCACGGAGACAAGGACCATGCGGGCGGGTTGCGACACGTGTTGCGATCCCTGGAGGTCGGTCGGGTGGAATCGGGCGAACCACAGCGTATCGATGTGGGTGCGGCCCTGTGCCGGGCCGGTGAGCGTTGGCGCTGGGACGGTGTATCGTTCGAATTCGTACACCCGCCAGATGCCCGGCACCGCCGCGGCAATGACGCGTCCTGCGTACTGCGGGTTGTGAACCCGGGCGGATCATTGCTGCTGACCGGTGATATTGAGGAACCCGTGGAGCGGCGACTCGTAGTCGATGGGCGGCCGCTGGACAGCGATGTGGTCGTCGCACCGCACCATGGCAGCCGCAGTTCGTCGAGCCTGCCGTTCGTCGCCGCCACCCAACCCGGGTACGTGGTCTATACCGCGGGTTGGGCGAATCGCTACGGTTTTCCTGCACCGGAAGTGGTGCGTCGCTGGCACACAGCAGGCGCACGTGGATTGAACACCGCGACGTCCGGCGCCATCGGCTTTCGTTTCTCGGCAATCGAGGGATTGTCGGCACCCTCGTTCGAACGCGTGAACGGGCGGAGGTTCTGGTGGCATGTCGACGGTTCAGCCGAGGCGCCGCTTGCAGTATCATCCGGCGATCGATCGCGGTGCCCGCCAGACGATCCCGATCCGATCCGCGGTTGCGACGAGCGCTGAAACCGTCGTCAGCGTCACCGCCGGGCGGCGCCGGGTCTCCGCCGTAGGCACCTGTCGATGAGCTTTAAGAGGGCCTCACGGGCCCGTTGTCTGTCCCTGTGGAGGTAAACCCGACGTGCTCGAGCTCGTTAAGGCCGGCGGATGGGTCATGTGGCCGATCATCGCCTGCTCTGTTATAGCGATGGCGATTGTGGTCGAACGGCTGTGGGCATATCGCCGGCGCAAGGTGTTGCCGACGAACCTGGTCGCGCAGATCTGGCAGTTGCACCAGAACAATCAGCTCACCGCTGCGCACATCGCGACAGTGCGCAAGAACTCGTCCCTCGGCCGTGTCCTTGCGGCCGGTCTGGTCAATCGGACCCATCCTCGCGATGTGATGAAGGAAGCGATCGAGGAGGAGGGCCGCCAGGTGGTGCACGAGCTCGAGCGGTATCTCAACACGCTCGGTACCATTGCGACGATCTCACCGCTGCTCGGTCTGTTCGGCACCGTGCTGGGGATGATCAAGGTGTTCAGTGCGATCACCGATGCGGGCGTCGGCAATCCTGCGGTGCTCGCCGGCGGTATCTCCGAGGCCCTGATCACCACCGCGGCGGGGTTGTCCGTGGCGATCCCGGCGGTGATCTTCCACCGTTACCTGAGCGGGCGTGTCGACCGAATCGTCCTGGGCATGGAGGAGCAGGCGCTGAAGATGGTCGAAGTGATGCACGGCGACCGCGAGCGCTGAGTCGATGAAGCTGCGCCCCCGCCGTCCGGAACCGCCGCGCGTCGATATCACGCCGCTGATCGACGTCGTGTTCCTGATGTTGATCTTCTTCATGGTGTCGACGACATTCGACAAACAGACCCGGCTGAAGGTCGATCTGCCCCAGGCCGCGGTGACCGATACCACCGAGCAGCAGGCCGAAAAGATCGACATCACGATCGATGCGAAAGGACAGTTCTACGTCAACGAGCGCGAACTGGTGACCCACGACGCCGCGACCTTGCGGCGCGCGATGCAGAAGATCGCCGATGGCAGGACCGACCTGCCGATCGTCGTGTCCGGGGACCGGAGCGCGCCTCTGCAGGCGATGATGACCGTGCTCGATGTCGCCGGGCAGCTGGGTATGTCGCGCCTCAGTTTCGTCGCCCGCCAGTCGGATCCCGAGGCGGAATGACCTGGTGCCACGCCTCGATCGCTACTGGCAAACCGTCAATCCCGTCGCACTGCTGTTGTCTCCCCTGGCGCTGTTGTTCGCGGCCGTCGCCGGGTTGAGACGCGCGGCGTACCGGGCAGGGGTGTTACGGGTAGCCCGATTCCCGGTACCGGTGCTGGTGGTTGGCAACATCACCGTCGGAGGGACCGGCAAGACGCCCCTGGTGATCTGGCTGGCGCGCTACCTGCGCGGGCAGGGTTGGCAACCGGGGATCGTGTCGCGCGGCTACGGCGGTCGGGCACGCCATTGGCCGCAACAGGTGCGGCCCGACAGTGATCCCGCGTCCGTCGGTGACGAAGCGGTGATGCTCGCGGCGGCGACCACCTGTCCCATGTGCGTCGGTCCGGACCGACCGGCGGCGGTGCAGGCGCTGCTTGAGCATACCGACATCGATATCGTGATCTCTGACGATGGGCTTCAGCACTATGCGCTGGGGCGCGACCTGGAGATCGCCGTGATCGACGGCGAGCGCCGCTTCGGCAACCGCCTGCCGCTGCCCGCCGGGCCTTTGCGCGAGCCCATATCGCGTCTGCGCCGGGTCGACATGGTCGTGGTCAACGGTCAGGGTGGTGCTGGCGAGTTCTCGATGAAGCTGCATCAACCGGTGTTGCATGCCCTGCAGGGTGACGCGCAGACCCGCCTCGCGGAGTTTTCGGGCCAACGCGTACACGCACTTGCCGGCATCGGCAACCCGCAACGCTTTTTCGACCTGCTGGACCGGATGGGACTGGACGTAGATCCCCATCCGTTTCCCGATCACCACCGGTTCCGCGACAAGGATCTGTGTTTCGAAGACGGTGCTCCGGTACTGATGACCGAGAAAGATGCCGTAAAATGCCGCCGTCTGCCATGCCGCAACTGTTGGGTCGTGCGTATCGACGCGCAACCCGATGCGGCCTTCGTCCACCGCTTGAGCACTGCATTGAAGGACATCGTCGATGGATAAGAAACTGCTGGACATCCTCGTGTGCCCGGTCTGCAAAGGCAAGCTGGTCTATCGGCCCGACGCCGCGGAGTTGATCTGCAAGGTCGATCGCTTGGGATTCCCGATCCGCGACGGCATCCCGGTGATGCTTGAGCAGGAGGCGCGCGAACTGCCCGCCGACGAGGAAGTCGCGGACTGAACGATGGCCGGTTTCAAGGTCGTAATCCCCGCCCGCTACGGCTCGCAGCGCCTGCCCGGCAAGCCGTTGCTGGCGATTGCCGGCAAGCCGATGGTGCAGCACGTGTTCGAACGTGCATGCGAGAGCGGGGCCGACGAGGTCGTGATTGCCACTGACGATCCCCGCATCGAGGCGGCAGCGCGTGCATTCACCGCCGACGTCTGCATGACCTCGGCGGCGCACGCGAGCGGCACCGACCGGATTGCCGAGGTCGTCGCGCTGCGTGCCTGGGACGAAGACACCCTGGTGGTCAACCTGCAGGGCGATGAGCCATTGATGCCGCCGGCGTTGCTCAGCCAGACGGCGAACGCGCTCGTCACGCACGCGGCGGCCGACATGGCCACCCTGGCCGTGGCACTGGATGTCCCGGCGCAGTTGTTCGATCCCAACGTGGTCAAGGTGGTGACCGACCGGGAGGGCTACGCACTGTACTTCAGTCGCGCGCCGATTCCGTGGAAGCGTGACCTGTTCGATCCAGGCGTTGCACCGCAACCTGCCTGGATCGACGGTGTGAGACGCCACCTGGGGATCTACGCTTACCGCGCCGGATTCCTGGCCGGCTATGCGCGACTGGCGGTCTCGCCGATCGAACGCGCAGAATCGCTGGAACAGCTGCGGGTGCTGTGGAACGGAGGCAGGATTGCCGTCGATACGGCGGCAGAAATGCCTCCGCCAGGCATCGACACTGCCGAAGACCTCGCCCGGGTCACGGCCGCGCTACGCGGGTGAGCCCGGTTGACGGCCTTCGAGCAGCACCAGGATGTCTTCTGAATAGGACTCGCCGGAGCTGTCGGAGATTCGCAGGGTCAGGGTGTCGCTGACGCGACGGTTCGGCACGCCATAGGCGTTGCGTTGCACGCTGTTCGGCCGGCAATGTTCGCAACGGCGCAGGACCACACTGTCGTCGTCGATCAGGACCTCGATCAGGATCCAGACTTCGCCGAGGTAATCGAAACGTTCGCCGATCAATTGGCGGAGCCTGCGGTGCAGACTGTCGGTGTGCATGTTAAAAAGTCGTTTCGTTGTCTGTGGTGTGTCGAGGGCAGGGGCTGAAGGGCATGGTAAAGGTACTGTTTGTCTGCATGGGTAACATCTGCCGGTCGCCGACCGCGCACGGTGTGTTCCGCTATCTGGTCGAGCGCGAAGGGTTGGGTCATCTGATCAGCATAGATTCCGCCGGGACCCATGCCTACCACGTTGGCAGTCAGCCGGACCGTCGCGCGCAGGAGACCGCGCGCCGGCGCGGCGTCGATCTCTCCGACCTGGTCGCGCGGCGTGTGTCTGCGGAAGACCTGGAGGTGTTCGACTATGTGCTGGCGATGGACCAGGAGAATTTCATCGCACTCAGCGAGTTGACCAGCGGGCCCCAGGCCGAAAAGATCCAGATGTTCATGGATTTCGCACCTGCGATGCGGACCCGCGAGGTACCCGATCCTTATTACGGCGGTCCGTCCGGATTTGAGCGCGTGTTCGATATGGTCGAAGCCGCAGCCCAAGGCCTGTTGGACGATATCCGGCGGCGCCACCTCGACGAGGGCTGACGCCGCCGGACGCTCTAGTCGTCTCCGGGCGGGGTATTCGAAACCGGTGCCTGCGGTTTCGCCTCCGCCTCACCGCTCGGTTTGACGGCGCGCTCGATCGAGCTCGCGCGTGCGGCGGCATCTGGTGGCGGCACCTGCGCCTTGGGTGGCTCGCTGACGACCGGCGGTTTGGCCGCCGGTGCCTGCGGCGCGGTCCCGGTGGCCGCTTCGGGGACGGGTGCCGGTTTGGCGGGTGCCGGCTTCGGCGCAGCGTCCTGGGCAACGGGGGGCGCGCTGTCCACGGTGCTCGGGCGCGCTTTGTCTGCGGCCGCCGGAGGGGCGACGTCGTCCGAAGAACGGCTGTTCGCGGTACGCGTCGACGCCGGCGCGTCGCCCGCACCGCCACGCGGCGGCTGTTGGGCGTTCGTGGCCGATGGCCCGGTCGCTACCGGCTCGTTGGTCGTCGATCCCCCGTTGGCGGTCGCCTTGTCTCCGCTGCTGCGTCGCCGCCGGCCGCCACGCCGTCCGCGCCGCGAGCTCCGCTTCACACCGGTGTCCGCTGAATCCTCATCACCACCGGCCGCTTCCGCCGTCTTTGTGACCTGCCGGTCGGGCTTGTCTTCGCCCGCGGTCTTTGGCCTGTTCCCATTGTCTCCGGGCTTGTCCTGCGTACGCGCGGCCTGACCGCTGCGTGTCCCACGTCGACTGCGAGGCTGCCGTTGTTCGCCGGATCGGTTACCGCGCCGTTGGCTGCTACCCGCGGTTCGCTCCTTATCTTCGCGCTTCGCCGGTGCGGCCTCGGTGGTTTTTTCAGCCGCGGGTTCGGCGTGCGGAGCCGCGGTCTCTTCACGTGGCGCGAAGATGCTGCTGAACAGGCGCTTGATGAAACCGCTCTCGGCCGTTGCAGGCCCGACCGGCATCGGCGCCGCGGGGGCAGGGACGGGTTCCGGCCGCTCCGGTGCGGGCGTGGCCGGCGCGATATTGCGCACCGCGGGTTGTTCGGCTCTCGGCTGGGCACGTTCCGCCGGCGGCAACGTCTGCGGGGTGAAGTCCTTTTCCTGCGCGTGGCTGGGGGCCTCCTCCTCGCGCATCTCCTGGCGGCGGACGCGGGTGATCTCGTATTTTGGTGTCTCGAGCTGGCGGTTCGGAATCAGCACGATGCTCACATCGTGGCGATCCTCGGCGTCGACGATCATCTGGCGTTTTTCGTTCAGCAGGTAGGTCGCGACCTCGACCGGGAGCTGAGCGGTTACCCGCCCGGTGTTCTCCTTCAGCGCCTCCTCTTCGATGATCCGCAGGATCGACAATGCCAGCGAGTCCACGCTGCGGATATAACCGTGACCATCGCAGCGTGGGCACACCTGGTGTGCCGATTCGCCGAGCGACGGACGCAAGCGTTGGCGCGACATCTCGAGCAGGCCGAAACGCGATATGCGACCGATCTGAACCCGCGCACGGTCCTCTTTCATCGCGTCCTTGAGGCGGTTCTCGACGTCGCGCTGATTGCGCGATGGCGTCATGTCGATGAAATCGATCACGAACAGACCGCCCAGGTCGCGCAACCGCAGCTGTCGGGCGATTTCCTCGGCGGCCTCGAGGTTCGTGTTGAGTGCGGTCTCTTCGATGTCCGACCCCTTGGTCGCACGCGCCGAGTTGATGTCGATCGACGTCAACGCCTCGGTATGGTCGATCACGATCGAACCTCCCGATGGCAGGCGCAGTTCGCGGCGAAACGCCGATTCGATCTGCGACTCGATCTGATAACGCGAGAACAGCGGCACCTCGTCCTCGTACAGACGCAGTTTGCGCAGGTACTTCGGCATTACCTGTTCGATGAACTGTCGCGCCTGGGCATGCGTCTCGGCATTGTCGACGACGATTTCGCCGATATCCGCGCGCAAGTGGTCGCGGATCGAACGGATGATGACGTTGCTTTCCTGGTAGATCAGGAACGGCGCCTTGCGATCGGCCGCGGACTGCTCGATCGCGCTCCACAACTGCAGCAGATAGTCGAGGTCCCACTGCAGTTCTTCGGCGATCTTGCCGACCCCGGCAGTGCGCACGATCAGGCCCATCCCCTCCGGGATCTCCAGCATGCTCATCGCCTCGCGCAGTTCGGACCGATCCTGGCCCTCGATGCGCCGCGACACCCCGCCGGCACGCGGATTGTTCGGCATCAGCACGAGGTATCGGCCGGCCAGCGAGAGGAATGTGGTCAGCGCGGCCCCCTTGTTGCCGCGTTCTTCCTTCTCGACCTGGACGATGACCTCCTGTCCCTCTTTGAGCAGCTCGTTGATGTTGCGCTTGCCGGCATCGAACGCCTCGCTGTTGAAGTAGCTGCGCGAGATCTCCTTCATCGGCAGGAAGCCATGCCGTTCGGCGCCGTAGTCGACGAAGGCGGCCTCGAGGCTGGGTTCGACCCGGGTGATGCGGCCCTTGTAGATGTTGGCCTTTTTCATCTCCCGGCCGGGAGACTCGATGTCGAGGTTGTAGAGTTTCTGGCCATCGACGATGGCGACGCGCAACTCTTCGGGCTGAGTTGCGTTGATCAGAATACGCTTCATTCGTTATTCCTTGTGGCCCCGACGACAGCACGGGTGGCCGCCAGCCGCATGCAGCGAGGGGACCGCGTGGACGCCACGCGATCACTCGTCGGCAGGGGCCAGCGCGGACCCGAACTGTTCGGTCGAGAGCAAATTCAGTCTTGGCAGACCGAGTGACGTGCCGCGGCCCTGATAGGGGCCGGCGATCTCGTCAACTTTCAGTCATACCGCTATTTTCTGGCGCTGCATGCATGGGGTCAGGTAGCATCCCTGGGGTAGCGGATGCGCGCTGCTCTTCGCGGGTTGCGGTGCAACTTTGATGAGGATTGCGCCGCATGCATGCGCGCCATTTGCATCGGGAATCCTCCCGAGGCTGAAAACTCTTTCGCCGGGGCTGTTTGGCTGGGCGACCCTCGGGGTCGCCGCCGGGGGCCGGGGCTGACCCGAAATATACCAAATATTCAGATAGATGCATTATTTTTCGCTGTACGGCAATGGGCATGACTGAGGGCGGGGGCACATCGACGGGTGTTCAGCTGGTGACCGTCGACGAAGCCAACGACGGACAGCGTCTGGACAATTTCCTGATCAGTCGGCTCAAGGGCGTACCACGCACCTGGCTGTATCGCGTTTTGCGCAAGGGCGAGGTGCGGGTCAACAAGGGCCGTAGCAAACCGGCGTATCGCCTGCGGGCGGGCGACGTGGTGCGCATCCCACCGCTGCGGGTCGCCGTACGCGAGCCCAGCACGGTGACGAAGAACCTAGAGCAACTCGTAGAAAAATCGATATGTTACGAAGATGATTTAATGTTGGTTATCAACAAGCCTTCAGGGATGGCGGTGCACGGCGGCAGCGGGGTCTCGCACGGGGCGATCGAGGCACTGCGCAGCGCCCGGCCCGAAGCACCTTATCTCGAACTGGTGCATCGCCTGGATCGTGACACCTCCGGCTGTCTGATGGTCGCCAAGCGTCGCAGCGCTTTGACCCGCTTGCAGGAACTCCAGCGGCACGGAGGAATCGAAAAGCGCTACCTCGCACTGTTGGCAGGGCGGATTCGCAAAGGCGCCTGGCGGGTGGATGCGCCGTTGAAGAAAAATACCCTGAGCGGAGGGGAGCGGGTCGTGCGGGTCGACCCGGAGGGCAAGGTCGCTGCAACCCGATTCGAGGTTGTGCGTCGCTTCCCGGAGGCAACCCTGGTTGAGGCAACCCTGGAGACCGGGCGCACCCACCAGATCCGGGTACACGCGGCCGCCAACGGGACACCGATTCTTGGCGACCCGAAGTACGGCGATCAGACACTCAACCGGCGGTTTCGCGAGCTCGGATTGCGCCGATTGTTCCTGCACGCGGTCTCGCTGCGCTTCGACTGGCCCGGAACGCCCGGCCGACTGCGGGTGGAGGCGCCGCTACCGGCGGAGCTGCAGAAAGTATTGGAGGGCCTGGATGGGCGCTAGCTACGAACTGGTGGTATTTGACTGGGATGGCACGCTGATGGATTCGGAGGCGCGCATCGTCACATGCATGCAGCTGGCCGCGCGCGATTGTGGGATCGCGGTACCGGACAGGGCAGCGGCGCGGGACATCATCGGGCTGGGTCTCGAAGAGGCCGTGCAGCGGTTGTTTCCGGCGCTCGATCGCAGCGGGGTCGCCGCGCTGACCGATGCCTATCGCGCACATTGGCTGGGAGACGCGGTCGACGCGGCGCCGATGTTTGCCGGGGCGCGCGAGCTGATCGAGTCGCTGCATCGTCAGGGTCGACTGCTCGCAGTCGCGACGGGTAAAAGCCGGCGCGGGCTCGACCGGGCCTTGCAGGAAAGCGGACTGGGTGGGTTTTTCCACGCCTCGCGTTGCGCCGACGAGGCGTTTTCGAAGCCGCATCCGCAGATGTTGCAGGATATCCTCACGGACCTGGACACGGCCCCCGGTGCGGCGCTGGTGGTCGGTGACACGGAGTACGATATGCAGATGGCAAGTGCGGCCGGCGTCGATGCCGTGGGTGTCGGCCATGGTGTCCATGCCGCCGAGCGCCTGCTGAGCGAAGGGGCGCTGACCTGCTTCGACGACCTGTTTGCGCTGGCGGAGTGGCTGCAGCAAGCCGTGGTACGGGAAGGAACGGGGGTCTGAGAGTTGGAACGTGAAACGGAATCGAACGCAGCATGGCATCGCGATCTGGTCGAAAGGCTGGCCAGCGATGCATTGGTCGAGCGCCGGCGGACTCGACGCTGGGGCATATTCTTCAAACTGCTCACCTTTGCCTATGTGACGGTCGTGTTGCTCCTGCTGCTGCCGAAGGACTGGTCGTCGAAGGCGATCGGTGGCGAAGGGCACACCGCACTGGTCGAACTGGAGGGGGTGATAGCGCCAGGCAGCAAGGCGTCGGCGGACATCGTCGTGACCGGCCTGCGCGAGGCCTTCGAGGATGACAGCACCAAGGCGGTGATCCTGCGCATCAACTCGCCCGGCGGTTCGCCGGTCCAGTCGAGCGATATCCACAAGGAGATCCTCCGCCTGCGGAAAAAGTATCCGAAGATCCCCCTGTACGCGGTCGTCTCGGACGTGTGTGCCTCGGGTGGCTACTATGTGGCCTCGGCGGCCGACAAGATCTATGTCAACGAGTCGAGCGTGGTCGGATCGATCGGCGTCTTGATGAACGGCTTCGGATTCGTCGACACGATGCATGAGCTGGGCATCGAGCGGCGCCTGATGACCGCCGGTGAACACAAGGCGATCCTCGATCCGTTCAGTCCGCTGACGGATTTCGACCGCCAACACGCCGCGAACCTGCTCGACGAACTGCATCAGACATTCATCGCTGCGGTCAGGGAGGGGCGCGGCGATCGGCTGAAGGGCGATGAATCGACGCTGTTCAGCGGCCTTTTCTGGAGCGGCGATGAGGGCATCGCACTCGGGCTCGCGGATGCCATCGGCAGTGCCGGCTATGTCGCGCGCGAGGTCGTCGGCGCCGAAGATATCGTTGATTTCACAGCCAAGGGAGATCCGATAGAGCGGCTCGCCGACCGGATAGGGGCGTCCTTCGCCGAGACGTTGTCCGCGCTGACCGGATTAGGGAGTCTGCAGCTGCGTTGAAGCCCAACCGTAATATCCTTGTCACACAGGCGCACTGTAATGTCGCGCGAATTGGTGGACCAGGATGAAATCTGTGGCGGCAACGAACATTCTCGTGGTTGAGGACGAGTCTGCCGTGCGTGAACTGCTCGCGGCGACGCTGATGGGCGCCGGCTATGAGGTCGCACAGGCCGAAAGCGGGAGCGCGGCCCAGGCGCTGGTCGCCGACGACAATCCATCGTTGATCCTGCTCGACTGGATGCTGCCCGGGATGAGCGGCCTGGAGTTCGCCAAGTGGCTGAAGCGCGATGATCGCCTGAAAGAGATCCCGGTGATCATGCTGACGGCGCGGGATGAAGAGAATTTCAAGGTACAGGGCCTGGAGGCGGGGGTCGACGACTACGTCACCAAACCGTTCTCTACGCGTGAACTGCTGGCGCGGATCAAGGCAGTGCTGCGGCGGGCCGGAAGCGACAGCAGCGAGTTGATCCGGGTGGACAACCGCCTGGAGATGGACCTGGTGCAGCACAGGGTGCTGGCCGACGATCAGCCGGTCTCCCTGGGACCGACCGAGTTCAAACTGCTGCACTTCTTTCTGACCCATCAGGAGCGCGTCTATTCGCGCGCTCAACTGCTCGATCTCGTATGGGGCCGCAATGTGTATATCGAGGAGCGCACCGTGGATGTGCATATCCGGCGGTTGCGCAAGGCTCTCGAACCTTTTGGTCTGGAAAACCTGGTACAGACGGTTCGCGGGGTCGGTTACCGCTTCTCGGTACGCACGAATTGAATCCGCGCCGAGGATGGATCCAGGAATTCTGGCGGATCATCCTCCTGCTCTCCGTTGCCGTGGCAGCGGGCGCTCTTGTCGATCAGGTGGTGCCGTTCCTGCTGCTGGCGCTGCTCGCCTACACCCTGCGTAATCTGTACAACCTGCAACGGCTGGCCGACTGGCTGGGCGAGCGCGACGTCAACGCCGTGCCGAACCATTTCGGGATCTGGGGTGACATCTATTCGCGTATAGCGCTCGTATCGGCCCGTCAGGCACAGCGGGAAAAGCGCCTCAACGAACTCGTCAACGAATATTCCGCATCGACCGCGGCGTTGCCCGACGCCACCGTTGCACTCGACGCGAATGGCCGTATCCGATGGTTCAACGATGCGGCCAGTCGCCTGCTGGGCCTCAAAACGGCCAAGGACATCGGCCAGCCGCTGATCAACCTGTTTCGCAATCCGCAGACGATCGAGTTCATTCGCTCCGCCGACTATTCCCGCACGGTCCAGACAGCCGCGCCGGGCAATGCGGACAGCCGATTGGAGATGCGCCTGGCACCCTACGGCGACGGCCAGGTATTGTTGCTGGCGCAGGACATCACCGAGCGTGTACGCCTCGAACGCGTGCGTCGCGATTTTGTCGCCAATGTCTCGCACGAACTGCGCACACCGCTCACTGTGCTCAGCGGTTTCGTCGAGAATCTGCAGGCCATGCCCGATCTGGACGACCCGCGGCTGCAGCGGCCGCTGGAGATCATGGCCCAGCAGAGCGCGCGCATGCGCAGGATCGTCGAGGACCTGCTGCTGCTGGCCCGCCTGGAAAGTGAATCGACGCGCAATGCGCCTGTCCCCGTGGACGTCGGTGAACTACTGCACCAGGTCGCCGACGAATGCCAGGCGCTTCGCACGGAGGTTGCCGAGATCCGCTGCGAAGTGCTGTCTTCGCGCCGGGTGCTCGGCGATGCCACGCAGCTGCGCAGTGCGATCACCAACCTGGCGGTCAATGCCGTAAACCATACCCCAGCCAGCGGTCGAGTCACCCTGCGCTGGAGCGACCGGGGCGTCGAGAGCGTGCTCGAGGTGAGCGACACCGGCGAGGGAATTGCCGCCGAGCACCTGCCGCGCCTGACGGAACGGTTCTACCGCGTCGATGCCGGGCGCTCGCGGGAGCGCGGGGGTACGGGGCTCGGTCTGGCGATCGTCAAGCACGTCCTGAAGCGGCACGATGCCCGGCTGGATATCAACAGTCGACTCGGAGAAGGAAGCCACTTCACCTGCGTTTTCCCGGCGTCGCGTCTGGCGGACTGATAGAATCAGGCCACGTCGATGCCGCATTGAGTTTTGCATCTATCCGGCACGACAGGTCGGGCCGGTCAGCCAGTCGAGGGCGCCATGGATACCTCCAATCTACAACACCACTATTCGCAGAAATTCAACACCGAGTTGGAAGGCGTCCGGTCGCGCGTCCTGGCGATGGGAGGGCTGGTCGAACAGCAGCTCGAAGCGGCGATCGCGGCGCTCAACAATGGCGAGTCGCAGGGAGCCGAGTCGGTAGTATCGAACGACTACAAGGTCAACGCGATGGACGTCGAGATCGACGAGAGTTGCACCAAGATCCTTGCGCTGAGACAGCCGACCGCCAGCGACCTGCGCCTGGTCCTGGCAGTGATCAAGACGACGACGGATCTGGAACGCATCGGGGACGAAGCCAAGCGCGTCGCCCGTATGGCGATCAGTGCGGCCCGCGCCGACCACGGCCGCAACCTTTACGGCCAGATTGCCCACCTCGGCAGCCTGGTACAGCAGATGTTGCATCGTGCGCTGGATGCCTTTGCGCGCATGGATACCGACGCGGCGCTGCAGGTCGCACACGAAGATGTCAACATCGATCGGGAATACGAGAGTGTGATGCGGCAGAGCATGACCTACATGATGGAGGATCCGCGCTCGATTCCCAGTGTGTTGGACCTCATCTGGGCGGCACGCGCACTCGAGCGCATCGGCGATCGCTGTCGCAACATCTGCGAATACGTGATCTATTTCGTCCGTGGTAAGGACGTTCGGCACACCAGTCTCGATCAGATTCGCAAAGAACTCGGCGAATGATGCAGCCGACGATGGGTGGGGTTCCTGCCGACGCGCACTGGGTGCGAAAGGCCGCTTCTCGGAGATCGGCGTGAACGTCGGCCTGATCGCCGCGAGCATGCGCAGGGCTCGCCATCACACCCTGATCTTCCACCGCGTGCTGCGCGACGTGGATCCGATGAGCCCCGACGAGCCCACCGCGGCATGGTTCCGTGATCTGTTGCGCATGCTCACCCGGCATTTCGAGATCATCAGCCTGCAACAGGCCGTGCACCGTGCCCACGCAGGCGATCTGAACGGACGCACCCTGTCGATCACGTTCGATGACGGCTATGCGGACAATTTTCTGGTCGCGCTGCCAATCCTCGTCGAATTCGGTGCGCCCGCGACCTTCTTCGTGGCCAGCGGGTTTCTCGATGGTGGACGCATGTGGAACGATTCGATCATCGAAACCATGCGGCGCCTGCCGAACGGCTCCCATGAGGTCGATCTGCCGGATGGCGGAACCTTCGAACTCACGGACTGGCCGTCACGGCGTGCAGCGGCGGCGGCAACCATCGCCGCCTGGAAGCATCTGCCGCAGACGCAGCGGCAGGCCAGCGTCGAGGCGCTCGCAGCCCGCGTCCCGGCGCTGCCCGACGACCTGATGATGACCACAGCGCAATTGCGGGAGCTGGCGGACGCGCCTGGCGTCACACTCGGTGGCCATACCCGTACCCATCCGATCCTCGCCGTACTCGACGAGGAATCGGCACGCGCGGAGATCGTCGGCGGCAAACAGGATCTCGAAGGCCTGGTGCAGAAGGAATTGCGGCTGTTCGCCTATCCGAACGGACGGCGCGATCGCGATTACCGCGACGAGCACGCACGTCTTGCCAAAGAGGCGGGTTTCGATGCGGCCGTGGCAACAGACTGGGGAACGCTCGATGCAAAGACCGATCCCTATGCGATCCCTCGCTTCACCCCCTGGCATTCCAATCTGACCAGGTTCTCGATAGACCTGGCGCGTTGTCACCACGGGTGGCTGTGACGGGCGCCGCGCGTCGACGGCTTAGGGTTCGATGCCCTGCGCGGTCAGCCACAGCTCCAACATCATCAGGACCCAGATGAACTCACCGTAGTAGCCGGCATGCTGTTCACGGTGTCGCAGCACGATATCGTCGATGAACTCTGTGCGTACGTAAGGCCGGCGTTTCATCCTCGCCAGGTTATCCATCGCGAGTTGCTGCAGTCCGGGATGTTCGGCCATCCAGACGCCGAACGGCAGGCCGAATCCATGCTTGGGCTTGTCGATAATCGCCTGTGGCAGAAACCCGGTGACCGCGCGTTTGTAGAAATCACGCAGACGGTTGCCCCGCATCTTGCGACTGCTCGACACGCGGGTCGAAAACTCGACTAGCCGGTCGTCCAACATCGGGTACTCGACCTCGATCCCGCCGAGCTTGCACATGCGGTTGACCTTGCGCAGATCGTTGTCGGTGAGCGTATGTTGCCAGTCGAGATACAGCATTCGGTTGAGCCGCGAGGCGTCACGCGGATGGTGGTAAAGATCCCGGTCCAGCTGGTTTGGGAACTCAGGATCGACCGCCGCGAGAAAATCGGGCTTAAGCATCGAAGCGGCACCGAAACGCGACAGGAAGTTGTAGGTCTGAAGACGCTCCGGCAGCGGGATTCTGGCCTGCTCCACGTAGTTGCGCGCCTTGCCGACCAGGCGCATGCCGCCTGGCATTGCACGGTAAATCAGCGGTTCCAACAGCAGGGCACGGGTCCAGTTTGGTAGCAGAGCGTAGCGCTCGAACACCATCTGCTTGGCGTATCGCTCATTGCCGGCGAACAGTTCATCACCGCCATCCCCGGCCAGCAGGCGCTGCCGACCCTCGGCAGCGGCGAAACGCGCACAGAAATAGGCGGGTAGCGCGGAGGAATTGCCGAACGGCTCGTCGTAGGCACCGGCGATGCGCGGCAACTCCTCGAGCACGTCTTCCTGGGTGACGTAGTAGGTACGGAAATCCGTCCCGAACTGGTCGCTGGCGATCCTGGCATAACCGATCTCGTCGTAGCCCTCCACGTCGAAGCCGATCGAGTATGTCTTGGGTCGCGGCCTCGCCCGCGCGAGCAGACCGGCCACGGTCGAACTGTCCAGGCCACCGCTCAGAAACGCGCCGGTATCGACGTCATCGGCGAGCCGCGCAACCGAACTGGCCAACAGGCCGAGCATTTCTTCGCCGGCTTCGGCCAGCGATGCATCCGCGTTCTCGCGGAACTCGGGTTCCCAGTAGCGGCGCACCTGCCAGGTGCCGTTCTGATAGATCAGTGCCTGGGCCGCCATCAGCTTGTTGATGTCGCTGAACACGCTGCCAGGTCCGGGGACCATGTGGTAATAGAGATAATGGAAGATGCCCTGGTCGCTGAGTTGCGGCGAGCGACCGAGCAGACGATTTACCGCGGTCGCAGTGGGCGCGAAAACCAGACTTCCGTCGCCGTGGCGGGCCCAGTACACGGGCATCTGGCCGAACCGGTCAGATGCGATCACCGCGGTCCGGTTTGCGCGATCCCAGACCAGCAGCGCGAAACGACCGCCGGCCTTGCTCAGCAGATCGATGCCGTGGCGACGGTAGGCGTGAGCGAGCGCCTGTGCCGGACCGTGCTTCAACTGGTGGTCGGCGATCTCGTAGTCCAGCCAGTCCAGATTGCCGGAGACCGCGCAGCCCAGGTCTCCGTCGACCAGTGACCAGCCTTCGACCACGGCGCCGTCGAGCCCGGCTAGAACGATGCCGGTCAGTTCCTGATCGGGTGCGCGGACATCGAGCAGCCGGTCGAACGGCTGATTCGGCGTACCCTGCATGTCGGAAGCGAAGTGGCCGGCGATTCCGGCGATAGTTAAGCGGTCCATTATTCAGCCTGGGGATACGGCGGTTGCTGACGCACCTTCAAGAGGGAGCGGGTATCGTGCTTGTCCGTGACCTGGGGACAGGTCGACCGATTATGCACCAGGCGCATCGACCTCCCAAGCGTATCGGCGGCATTTGCTTTGATATACTCTGCGGATCGGCCACCGCCACCCACCTTTAAAATCGTTAGGATTGCTTTTCCGATGGGGACGTTCGAACAAGTCCGGCAGATCGTTGGTGATGTCTTGCGACTGGGCGACCTCACAGTACGACTGGAGCCGGAGACCGCTTTGCTGGGGAATATCCCCGAGTTTGACTCGATGGCCGTCGTCAGCGTGATTACCGCGCTCGAAAATCGCTTGGGTATTACGGTTGACGACGATGACATCACCGGCGAGACCTTCGAAACACTCGGCAATCTGACTGCCTTCGTCGAGAGCAAGATCTGACGGCTGCGTGAACAATCCCACCGCTTTTTTTCTAGAGGGTACCGCGGGCAGGCTTTTCTGCACGGGTTCGATCTCGGATGAGGCAGCCGGCCCAGGTCGCAGTGTCGTCATACTGCCGCCGTTCGCCGACGAGATGAACAAGTCGCGGCACGTGCTCGCCGCCGTGGTACGTGCCCTGGGCAGCGCGGGACACAATGTGCTGATGCCGGATCTGTACGGCACCGGTGACAGTGAAGGCGATTTCGGCGATGCGACGCTGGATATCTGGCGCTCGGATATCGACACGACGATAGAGAGGCTCAGTCCGCATGGCACCGTGGACATCGTCGGCCTGCGCGCCGGTGCCTTGTTCGCGGTTGACGCGGCATTGCGTTACCGGGTGGGATCACTGGTACTGATCAATCCACTGCTCGATGGCAAGCAACTCCTGAATCAGACCTTTCGCCTGCATCTCGCCAGTGCGTTGAAAGGCGGCGGTCGGGGCGGCACGATCACGAAGCTCAAGCAGCGTCTGGTGGCCGGCGAAGTGTTGGAGATCGGTGGTTACCCGATGACCTGGCAGCTGGTCCACGAGCTCGAGGAACTCTCTTTGTACGGGATGACGACCAACGATGTCGATCGGATCCACTGGGTCGATCTGAGCGTGCGTGCCAACCGCGTGGGCGTAACCGCCGGCCAGGGTGTACGCGACACCTGGGTCGAGGCGGGGATTCCGGTGAGTGTCACCCACGCCGATTGCGAGGAATTCTGGTCCACCCAGGAACTTGCCCCTTGTCCCGGTATGGTGCAGGCGGTCACGCGCTGCCTCTCGCGGTAGGACCACGGTGGTCAACGAACAGCCCGTTTATTTCGACTGCGCCGGCGAACGGTTGCTGGGGATCATGCATGCCGTCGAGGGGCAGCCGGAGGTCGGCGTCCTGCTGGTCGTAGGCGGACCGCAGTACCGGGTCGGAAGTCATCGCCAATTCGTACTGCTGGCGCGTGACCTCGCGGCCGCCGGTATACCGGTCTTTCGCTTCGACTACCGGGGTATGGGTGACAGCGGCGGCGCGATGCGCGATTTCGAGGGGATTTCCGACGATATCCGTTGCGCATTGGATGTGCTGTTCGAGCAACAGCCGGGTATGCGGGGCGCGGTACTCTGGGGATTGTGTGACGCCGCCACCGCGAACGCGTTCTATGCGGGCGAGGATCCGCGCGTAGTGGGCCAGATCGCGCTGAATCCCTGGGTGAGGACCACCGAAGGCGTCGCCAGGGTGTTCATGCGGCACTACTACCCACGGCGGGCACTCAGCGGTGCCTTCTGGCGTCGTCTGACCTCGCTGCGGGGTGGGCTTGGCGCGGCGCTACGCGATTTTGCGGAGAAACTGCGCTACCTGCGCAACAGCGGCAATGCCGGTGGCGCAGGCGACACCCATTCACTGCCCTGGCGATTTCGCGAAGCGCAGCTCGGCTTCCGTGGTCAGACACTGGTGATACTCAGTGGCCAGGACCTGACGGCCAAGGAATATCAGAGCCAGGTCGCCGAGTCGCTCGAATGGCAACGTTGGCTGCAGTCCTCGATGGTCACAGTGCGCAAGCTCGAAGACGCCGATCACACCTTTTCACGGGCGGCATGGCGTACCCAGGTGGCGCAATGGTCGCGTGACTGGATCGCGAATCTCGGCGACTGACCGCACCTCCGGGCGACGGCAACCGTCGGTATTGCCATTTCAACCATCCGTACGGCGAGCGGTGAATACCTCTGCATAGCGCTGCGCAAGCGCTGAACGATCGATCTTGCCGTTCGGATTGCGCGGCAGCTCGGCGATGATCTCGACGTGACCCGGCAACATGAACATCGGCAGATGGACTCTGCAGTGCGCAAGGATTGCGTCGCTGTCGAGCGTCGCCGGATCACCTTGAACCAGCAACACGATGCCATAACCGAGCATCGGATGCGGCGCGCCCAGCGCGACAGCCTGTTGCACGCCAGCGACCTGGAACACGATCTCCTCGATCTCTCCAGGACTTACCCGATATCCCGAGGTCTTGATCATCTCGTCGTTGCGGCCGATGAAATAGAGATAGCCATCGCGATCGCGACGGACCCGATCGCCGGACCAGACTGCGAGTTCCGGATTCGGAATACCGGGAGGTTGGCCCGGCGCCGGCTTGAAGCGGATATCGGTCTTTTCGCGGTCGCCCCAGTAACCCAGCGCGACCAGTGCGCCACGGTGGACCAGTTCGCCCGGCTCGTCGTCATCGCATTCGCTGCCGTCGGGTCGTACCACCATGATGTCCGCGTTGGGGATCGCCTTGCCCATGGACTCGGGCCGGAGGTCGACCTGATCGGGCGGCAGGAATGTCGAACGAAACGCCTCGGTCAGTCCATACATCAGGTACACCGCCGTGTCCGGTAGCGCGGTGCGCAACGCCTGGGTGGTCGGTACCGGCATGGCCCCCCCCGAATTGGTGATATATCGCAGACTTCGTACGGCCTCCTCGGGCCAGGGCAACACCGCCAGCTGGTTCCACAGCGGCGGCACGGCGGCCAGGCCGGTTATCGTGTGTCGGACCACGGCCCGGATCACGTCGCGCGGCAGAAGGTAGTCCATCAGTACGACCGAAGCGCCGACCAGGAACGCCGTGGTGAGTTGACTGAGCCCATAGTCGAAGCTGAAGGGGAGCACCGCCAGCAACCGGTCGCCGGCGGAATTGCCAAGGTAGCTGGCGACACTCTGGGCGCCGGCCAGCATGTTGCGGTGTGACAGCACGACACCCTTGGGCCGGCCGGTGCTGCCCGAGGTGTAAAGGATTGCCGCCATATCCGCGTCTATGCGACGCAACGGTGGGAACCCGGCCGCGCCGAGCATCGCGCGCCAAGCGGTGACCTGCAGGTCCGGGCAGCAGGTCAGCGTTGCCACCTCGCCGGTGACCACCAGGTGTTCGAGGTCCGGGCAGGTGGCCAGGGTCTCTGCCAGCAGAAGTGCGCGGTCGGGACTGGTGATCAGGATGCGGGTCGCGCAATCGCGCAGAATGTGGCCGACCTGCTCCGGCTTGAGCACCGGATTGACCGGCACGAAGACGCCGCCGGCGGCCATGCTGCCGAACATGGCGATCACCGTCTCGAACTGCTTGGGCAGGTATACTGCAACGCGTTGGTCACGGTCGACCCCGAGGGCGCGCAGACCGGCCGCGGCCTGCGCGACGGCTTCGCCGAGCGCCGCGTAGTCGAGGCGCTCCTGTTTCCAGAACAGTGCCGGCGCGTCGGGTGCGCGCCGCGCGGATTCGACGATCAACTGGTGAAGCAAGAACGCCATGGACAATCTGTTGCTCCGAAAAAAAACTGAGTATAGCTTCGGGCGCGGCCCGTCCAGCGGGATCTTTGCAGGCCTGTTCAGCTGGCTGCTGCTGGTGATCTTTCTTCCGTTCCCGGTGGCGCAGGGTGCAACCCTCGCGGACACGATCGACGCCATCAAACCCTCGGTCGTCGCGGTCGGCACCTTCCGTCCCAGCGGTAGTCCACGGCAGCTGTTCCTGGGGACCGGCTTCGTCGTGGACAACGGCCATCTGGTCGTGACCAACCATCACGTGATTCCGCAAGAGTTCGACGATGCGAAGCGCGAACAGCTCGCGGTGTTCTCGGGCCGCGGTCGCAAGGCGCGGTTCCATCCGGCCAAGGTGGTCGCGACCGATGCGGTGCACGACCTCGCGCTGCTGTATATCACGACACCTCTGCCGGCACTGCGCCTGTCCGGTGAAGCGCCGGTTCGTGAAGGCACCGAGATCGCCTTTACGGGATTTCCGATCGGCATGGCACTGGGACTCTACCCGGTGACGCATCGCGGCATCGTATCGGCCATCAGCCCGGTGGCCCCGCCACAGCTGGGATCGCAGGTACTGACCGCGAAGATGATAAAGGCGATGCGCGACCCCTACGATGTGTTGCAGCTCGACGCCACCGCCTATCCCGGGAACAGTGGCAGCCCGGTGTTCGATCAGGCCAGCGGAAAGGTACTCGGGGTGGTCAACAGCGTATTGGTGAAGGGCACCAAGGAGGCGGCGATCGAGCATCCGTCCGGTATCAGCTACGCCATCCCGGTGCAGTTCGTTCGCGAACTGCTCAAGCGGGCACCTCAGTAAACCAGGGCGAAGATCAGCGCCCCCAGCAACAGTCGGTAGAGCACAAAGGGCCACATGCCGACCCGCTCGATGAAGCGCAGAAAGAAGTAGATCGTCAGATAGGCGGCGGCCGCCGACAACACGACCCCCAGCGCGAGCGCGCTCCAGTCGACCGGTGCCGGATCTTCCAGCAGATCCTTGGTCACCAGCGTCGCGGACGCCAGGATGGTCGGGATCGACAGGAGGAACGAGAAACGGGATGCCGCCTCACGGGTCAGGCCCAACCACAGCCCGGTGGTCATGGTGATGCCCGAACGCGAGGTTCCCGGAACCAGCGCGAGTACCTGGCTGGCGCCAATCAGCAGCGCATCGTTCATCGTCAGGCGGTCGAGGCTGCGGGAACGCCTGGCACGCAGGTCCACCACACCCAGCAGCAGCCCGAACACGATGGTGGTGGCGGCGATCACCCAGGGCGCTCGCAACTCGCCCTCGACCAGCGACTTGAACGCCAGACCGGCCACGACCACCGGCAGGGTCGCCAGGATGATCATCCAACCGAGACGCGCCTGTTCGGACATCTGCCCACGTGAACCCAGCGAACCCAGCCAGGCGAGTGCGATCTGCCAGACGTCGCGCCGGAAATAGACCAGCACGGCGGTCAGCGAGCCGAGGTGCACCGCAACGTCGAAAGCCAGCCCCTGGTCGGCAAAACCGAACAGGTAAGGGGACAGGATCAGGTGGCCAGAACTTGAGATCGGCAGGAATTCGGTCAGGCCCTGGACGATCGCCAGGACCAGGATCTGCAGGTCGCTCACCGGCCGCGCTCGACCAGTTTGCGTTCCCAGTCCAGGGAGCTGCGCGCGATCTCCTCGAGGTTGTCGTAGCGGGGTTCCCATCCCAGCACCTCACGGATCTTGGTCGCCCCTGCGATCAATGCCGGCGGATCGCCCGCGCGCCGGCCCTGCTCGATGATGTTCAGCGGTGCACCGTGTACGCGTTGTACGGTATCCAATACCTCGCGCACGCTGTATCCGTGGCCGTAACCGCAGTTGAGGACCTGCGAAGCTCCGCCGGCGCGCAGGTGGTCGACGGCCTTGAGGTGGGCCGCCGCAAGATCCTCGACGTGGATGTAGTCGCGAATACCGGTACCGTCCGGTGTCGGGTAGTCGGTACCGAAGATGTACAGCGCGTCACGTTTGCCGAGTGCCTGTTCGGCGGCGACCTTCATCAGCAGCGTCGCCCCGGGTGTCGACTGACCGATCCGGCCCTCCGGGTCGGAACCGGCGACATTGAAGTAACGCAGAATCACGAAACGCAGGTCGCTGGCCGCGCCGAGGTCGCGCAGCATATGCTCGCTCATCAGCTTCGACATGCCGTACGGGTTGATCGGTGCCGTCGGAGTCTCCTCCCAGCATTGCTCCGATTCCGGAATGCCGTACACCGCGGCGGTCGACGAAAACACGAAGTGCCTTACTCCGGCCTCTGCACAGCATTCGAGCAGATTGCGGGTTGCACAGGTGTTGTTGCGGTAGTACTTGAGCGGATCGGCGACTGATTCCGGCACGATGGTATGCGCAGCGAAATGGATCACCGTGTCGACCCTGTGTTCGCGCAGCAGGCCACTTACCAGCGCCTTGTCCGCGGTGTCGCCTTCGACGAAATCGCCGTACAGGACATGATCGCGGAAGCCTTTCGTCAGGTTGTCCAAGGTGACGACGTCTTCGCCTGCTTCACCGAGCTGTCGGACCGTGTGACTGCCGATATAACCAGCTCCGCCAGTGACCAGAATCTTGTTTGCCGCCATGCCTTGTCCTTTACGTCGAGCGTTTGCCGTTTCGCGAACCGCGGGGGTGCGCAATGATACCTGTTGCCGGTGACCGATTCACGGGTGACGGTAATCAAAGTAGCGCAGATGCAGATCGCCACGGGGGGGAGACAGCGCGACACTCGCAAACAGCCCCGGGTCCATCGTCAGTCCGAGGCAGGTCAGTGAGCCGGGATCTACCGGGTCGGCGAAGATGCCGCGACCGAGCGCCTTCTGGCGCGCCTCCATGCGCGTCCAGAGATCGAGAAAGCGCGCCAGGCGCTGTGCCCCATGCAGGCCCTCGAGTACCGACAACTCATCCCCGGACAACACCCGGCGCGCGAGTCGCAAGGGGTTGTCCAGCCGTCGTTGCGCCTCGACGTCGACGCCGACCTGTCCACTGCCGGTCAGCGCGAGCAATGCGATGCCACGGGTGTGTGAAAGGTTGAAATCGATCGCCGGATCGACACCCTCCAGGACAGGTTTGCCGCCCGGTGGGCGTGCGATCGTCAGGTGTCCTGGCGGTAGCCCGAGGTAGGCCGCAAGGATCACTGCGAGCGCTTGGTGCGCGTCGGCATGCGCGGTGGCGGGTGTATCGAGCGGAATCCGCCATATGTCGACCTGGCCTTCGTCGAGCGTCGGAACGGCCGGTGGTATGCGCCAGTCGGGGTGCACGGTTGGGTACATGGTGTAGTACGACAGCGCATCCGCGCCATCGGTGCAAGTCTGCTGATATGCTGATGCCCACGCGGTCACCGCGATACCCGACCACCGATGCTGAAGACCATCATTCGCGCAAACCAAGAACGGCAAGCCGGCGACCCGCCTGGGCCGGTGGCGGTCCATCCGCTGTTGTGGCGGCTCTACCGCGGACGCGGTGTCGACCACCCGGCCGACGTCGAACGCACGCTGCCGACACTGGTGCCACCGGATCGCATGCGCGGGCTGGATCGCGCCGTCGAGGTCCTGGCCCGGGCACTGGACGAGGGACAGCGGATTCTGGTCATCGGTGATTTCGACGCCGACGGCGCCACCAGTTGCGCGCTGGCCCTGACGGCGTTGCGCAGCTTCGGCCATACGGCAGTCGATTTCCTGGTCCCCAACAGGTTCGAGTTCGGTTACGGCCTGACGCCGGAGATCGTCGAACACGCCAAGCGCTATCGCCCGGATCTGATCGTCACGGTCGACAACGGCATCTCGAGTGTCGCCGGGGTCGCGGCGGCACGCGCACTGGGCTGGGGCGTGGTGGTGACCGATCACCATCTCGCCGGCAGCGTGCTGCCCGAGGCCGATGCGATCGTGAATCCGAATCTCGCTGACAATCCGTTTCCGTCGAAGGCCCTCGCCGGTGTCGGCGTGATCTTTTACGTATTGCTCGGGCTGCGCAGTCATCTGCGCGCCAGCGGCTGGTTCGAACGCCGTGGGCTGACGGAACCGAACATGGCCGAGCTGCTCGACTTGGTCGCACTCGGTACGGTCGCCGACGTCGTGCCACTGGATCGCAACAACCGGGTCCTCGTGCATCACGGACTGCAGCGCATACGCGGCGCCCAGTGCCGGCCGGGGATCGCGGCCTTGTTGCGCGTCGCCGGGCGGGACCCGGCACGCGCCCAGGCCAACGACCTTGGTTTCGCCGCCGGTCCGCGACTGAATGCCGCGGGACGGATGGACGACATGGCACTGGGGATCCGCTGCCTGCTCGCCGACGACGCGGACGAGGCATGGGCCCTGGCGAGTGCGCTGGACGACCTGAATCGCGAACGTCGCAGCGTCGAACAGGACATGCAACATCAGGCCGAGGCGATGCTCGCCGACTGGGGCCCCGCCGAAGCGCACGATCTGCCCTGGGGACTGTGCCTGTTTCACGAAGACTGGCACCAGGGCGTGATCGGGATTCTCGCGTCACGCATCAAGGAGCGCCATCACCGACCGGTCATCGCGTTCGCTGCGGTGGGCGACGGTACCCTGAAGGGATCGGCGAGGTCGATTCCCGGCCTGCATATACGCGACGCCCTCGACGAGCTTGCGGTACGTCATCCCGAATTGCTGCAGCGCTTCGGCGGACACGCGATGGCCGCCGGGATGACGATCGAGGCCGATGCGTTCGATGCGTTTGCGCAGGCCTTCGACACGGTGGTGCGGCGTCACCTGACCGCCGACGATCTGCACGCGGTGATCCATTCCGACGGTGCACTGGCACCCGGCGATCTGAATCTCGACACCGCGCGCGTCGTGCTCCAGGGCGGTCCCTGGGGACAGGGATTTCCCGAGCCGACATTCGACGACCGGTTCGAGGTCGTCAGCAGCCGGATCGTGGGCGAGCGCCACTGGAAGCTGGTGCTGCGTGTGCCGGGCAACGATCAACTGCTGGACGCCATCGCGTTCAACGCCGTGCAACAGCTGCCGCAGATGCCCGGGGCGATCCATGCCGCCTACCGCCTGGAGGAGAACCTGTGGCAGGGGCGGTCCAGTCTGCAGCTGCGTATCGAATACCTGGAGGGGGCCGATGATGTCGGAAGATGACGAGCGGCAGCGACCGAGCAAATCCGCACGCAAACGCGAACTGCTTGCCCTGCAGGATCTCGCCAACGAGATGGTGGGGCTCAGCAACCGCGAACTGGAGCAGCTTGGCGTCGACCCGCAGCTGCGTGCGGCACTCGATCTGGTGCGGCCGATGCGCCCGTCCGGAGCACGCAATCGACAGATCAAGCATTGCGTGAAGTTCATGGACGACGCCGAACTCGGCGAGGTGCGTGCCTATCTGGCGGATCGGCACGCGGGGCAGGTGGAGGCAAATCGCGCATTGCACCGATGCGAGCGCTGGCGCGACCGCCTGATCAACGACGGCGACACCGCGCTCGAGGCATTGTTCGATGAGTTTCCGGAGCTCGAGCGGCAACCGGTCCGGCAACTGGTGCGCGAGGCGATTCGACAGCGCGACAGCGGTGCGGCCGCCGGCGCGGCACGGCGCCTGTTCCGCCATCTGCGCGATCGCCTCCCGGCGATGGAAATCGAAAAAAATTAAATACTCAGGCATCGGTCCGACACGGCGGGTGGCGTAAGCCCACGGAAACGGGAGAGTTTTGTTGCGGCGCAGCACAGCGCCTAGGACGCACGTCCGTACGGGTAATTGATTTCTGTCGTGAACTCCCCTAAATAGGCTATTACTTAACGTTAATCGCAAGAAACGGAACCGCCCCCGCAATGACGACCACAGTGCGCCGCCCGGTCCATCTCAACCTTTTCAAGATCAAGCTCCCCATCGCCGGCATCATGTCGATCATCCACCGCGCCACCGGCGTGTTCATGGTGATCGCACTGCCGTACCTCATCTACCTGCTGGATCTTTCTCTGGCGGGCCCAGCGGGCTACGCGCAGGCCGGCGAGAGCCTGCATGGACTGGTCGGCTCGGTGTTCGTGTTCCTGATCATGTGGTCACTGATGCATCACCTGCTGGCGGGTATCCGCTACCTGCTGATCGACGTCGACGTCGGCGTCGAGAAGGCGGTCGCCGGCCAGTCGGCGCTCGCTGTCGTGATTGCCGGGCCGATTCTCGGCTTGTTGCTCGCCGGGGCAGTGCTGTGAGTCGCAAGGCCTCGGGATTGCGCGCCTGGGCGATACAGCGCCTGACAGCGATCTATGTCGGCCTCTTCACGTTGTACCTGGTCGGGGTCCTCGCGTTTGCCGCGCCCGCTGATCACATCGCCTGGCGTGCGTGGATCGGTTCTCCGTGGGTGAGTGTCGCGCTGCTGTT
This sequence comes from Chromatiaceae bacterium, assembly GCA_024235395.1. Classification (NCBI taxonomy): domain Bacteria; kingdom Pseudomonadati; phylum Pseudomonadota; class Gammaproteobacteria; order Chromatiales; family Chromatiaceae; species Chromatiaceae bacterium. The sequence goes on along the minus strand of JACKMK010000004.1, from coordinate 117,930 downwards.
GTTTGTCGCGTGCGTATTGATGCATGCCTGGATCGGCGTGCGCGACGTGTTGATCGACTATGTGCATCCCATTGCGATACGCGCGGCCCTGCTGGGTGGCGTTGCGCTGGGGCTGATCGCACTGGGTCTGTGGGCCGCGCAGGCACTGATCCTGGTCCGTCTTGCCTGACGAACCGGCTACCCGCGGATGCCGGTTTGCGCCACGCGCGCGGCTTTCGCTGAACTGACAACCTTTATCTCCGGGACCGAGTCCTGCGCTGGAATGCACGATGGCTTTGAACAAACGACGTTTTGACGCCCTGATCATCGGTGCCGGTGGCGCCGGACTGAATGCCGCGATCCAGTTGGCGAACACCGCCGCACGGGTCGCAGTCGTCTCGAAGGTGTTTCCGACGCGCTCGCACACGGTGGCCGCACAGGGCGGGGTCAATGCGGCGCTTGCCAACGTGCTGCCAGACAACTGGCACTGGCACATGTTCGACACCGTAAAGGGCTCGGACTATCTCGGCGACCAGGACGCCATCGAGTTCATGTGCCGGGAGGCGATCCCCACGGTCTACGAACTGGAGCACAACGGCGTGCCGTTCTCCCGGCTCGACAACGGCAAGATCTACCAACGTGCGTTCGGTGGACAGAGCCAGGATTTTGGTGGTGCCCAGGCGGCGCGCACCTGTGCCGCCGCCGACCGTACCGGGCACGCGATCCTGCATGCGCTGTATCAGCAGAACGTGCGCGCGCGTACGCATTTCTTCGACGAGTATTTCGCGATCGACCTGATACGCGACGACGAAGGCGCGATCCTCGGCGCGCTGGTGATGGAGATCGAGACCGGCGAACCGCTGCTGATCGAGGCCAAGGCGACGGTGTTGGCGACCGGCGGTTGCGGCCAGGTCTACCGCACCACATCCAACGCACACATCAATACCGGTGACGGCACGGCGATGGCATTGCGCGCCGGGATACCCCTGATGGACATGGAGTTCTTCCAGTTCCACCCGACCGGGATCGCCGGCAAGGGGATGTTGATCACCGAGGGCGTGCGCGGCGAGGGCGGTTATCTGGTCAACAAGGATGGCGAACGCTTCATGGAACGCTATGCCCCCAATGCGAAAGACCTCGCCAGCCGCGACGTGGTGTCGCGGGCGATCGTCACCGAGGTCAAGGAGGGCCGCGGTTGCGGGCCGAACGCCGATCATGTGTTGCTCAAGGTGGATCACCTCGGCGAGGAGATCATCGCGAAGCGCCTGCCCGGTATCCGCGAGAGCGGCAAGATCTTCGCCGGCGTCGACGCGGCACACGAACCGCTACCGGTGTTCCCGACCGCGCACTACGTGATGGGTGGTATTCCAACCGATCCCTATGGCCGGGTGATCGTACCGCAGGGCACTGGTGAGGAGGTCGTGCCGGGCCTGTATGCGGCCGGCGAGTGCGCCTGCGTCTCGGTGCACGGCGCGAACCGACTGGGCGGCAACTCCCTGCTCGACATCCTGGTGTTTGGCCGTGCCGCTGGGCTCGACGTGATCGAGAACCTCAAGGAGCAGCGCAACCACCGTCCGCTCAACGAATCGAGCGTCGACGCGGCGATGGCACGCCTGGCACGGTGGGACCAGAAGGGCGACGGCATATCGGTGCGCGAACTGCGTGATGAATTCCGCAAGGCCATGGAGGACCACGCCGGCGTGTTCCGTACCGAGGAGATCATGAGCGAGGGCGTCGAGAAGCTCAAAGCGCTGCGCAACAAGCTGCCGGACGTGCGGTTGCACGATCATTCCAAGGTCTTCAACACCGCGCGCGTCGAGGCCCTGGAGCTGGAAAACCTGTTCGACACCGGGATCGCCATCGCCTATTCGGCGCTGATGCGCAGCGAGAGCCGCGGTGCCCATTCGCGTCCCGATTATCCAAACCGTGACGACACCAACTGGATGAAGCACAGCCTGTATTTCCGCGACGACGACCGGATGGACTACAAGCCGGTCCGCACCAAGCCGCTCACGGTCGAGTCCTTCCCACCCAAAGAACGCGTGTACTGAGGGGCGTGCGATGAAATTTCTGGTTTACCGCTACAATCCCGAGACCGACACCAGCCCGTACATGCAGGCATTCGACATCGAGGTCACGCGCGGCATGATGCTGCGCGACGCCCTGCTGGAGGTCAAACGTCTGGACGAGTCGTTCGCGTTCCGCCACTCGTGCGGCGAGGGCGTATGCGGTTCGGATGGCGTCAACGTCAACGGCACCAACAAGCTCGCCTGCATCACGCCCGTCTCCGAACTCAAGGAACCGGTCGAGGTACGCCCGTTCCCGGGTCGGCCGATCATTCGCGACCTGGTCGTCGACATGACGCAGTTCTACCAGCAGTACAAGGCGGTCAAGCCCTGGCTGGTGCGCAACGATCCGATGCCGGAGCAGGAGATCCTGCAGTCTCCCGCCGAGCGCGACAAACTCGACGGTCTGTACGAATGCATTCTGTGCGGCTGCTGCTCCACCGCCTGTCCTTCGTTCTGGTGGAATCCCGAAAAGTTTCATGGCCCCCAGGCACTGCTGACGGCATGGCGCTTCCTGGCGGATTCGCGCGACCAGGCCACCGACGAGCGCCTCGACGCGCTGGAAGGACCTTACAAGCTGTTCCGCTGCCATACGATCATGAACTGTGTGGAGGTCTGTCCCAAGGGGTTGAATCCGACCAAGGCGATCGGCCACATCAAGACGCTGATGCTGAAAAACGCGGTCTGAACGCCGGTCGCGGTGTCTGCAGGACGTCGCCGGCGACGACTCACTGCACCGAGATCGGTTCCATGGTGAGGCGATGACCGACCGAGACAGATCGAACCTGGGTCAGCTCCGCTGGCAGTGCCGACGCGGCATGCTCGAACTCGATTTCGTCCTCGAGCGTTACCTCAACGACCTCTACGCCACCGCGGACCACGCGGAACAGCAGCTGTTTCGCCAACTGCTTACCGCCCAGGACCCGGAGCTCCAGCTATGGCTGTTGAATGGCCAGGCACATCCCGATCCCGCATGGCAGCGGCTGATCGACCGAATCCGGATGCCAGGCGAACGCCAAGGGTGATAGCGCGCCAGGCCCAGCCACGATTGGCCCGTCTTGATGCCGCAGTGTCCCGACATCGTCGACCTGCAGTATGCGGCCCGCTCAGTTCGTCGCTTCGCCCATGCTCTGCTGCAGACCGATCATCGACGCCTGACTCACCTTGATCAGTCCTTGCTGCGGTCGGTTCAGGTCGATGACCAGCGTGACCAACACCGCAAACGCTACTGTCAATGGCACCACCGCAGCCATTCGCCGTTTGCCACTCAGGCCTGCCTGTATCCCCAGCGTCGCCATCGTCAAAAGGGTGATCGCTGAGAGTGCAATCCACACCGAATTGGGGATACGGTTGCGTAACGCCGCGTCGAGACGCTTCTCGTGCATGTCGATGACGTCGTTCATCGCCTGCACCATCAGCGCTGAATTGGTGTCTGGCGTTGCCCTGGCGACCGCGACGACCTCGTGCCACAACTGGCGTTGAAGTTCGGCCGTACGGGCGAGGGCAGTGGCCATGTCGCCACCCTCGACCACTTCGACCCGGATCTTGACGTACTCGCGCAGCAGGTTCCGTACGGTTGCGGACGATGCCTCATGCAGCAGATCGGCACGCAGAAAGGCGGTGCCGATGGTGTTCGCGTCGTCGATCACGCCCTGCTTGCGCGCCTGATGCTGCGAAGCGGCCATCGAAAAGGTGAACGCGAGGACGAAACCCAGCATCCCAAGCAAGCCGCCGACCATCGGTCCGAGCGAAGAAGACGCCGCCTCATCGGTGTCCGAACGCGCGAACCGATTGACCCTGAATCCGAGCTCGAAGAACGCCAGCATCATCAGCGTTACGACGGCAAAGAAAACCGAGATGGGTGCGGACATCAGCAGACCGTTCGACATGGGCTCCTCGCTGGCGGATATTCGATGGTCGGGGCGCGGAAGCACGCCCCGGCGCCATTCTGCCGGACCTGCCGTATCCCTGAACAGAGGCCATGGGGTCCCCACGATCGACCGCGCCGGCATCGCGATCACGGACGCCCGGCCTTACCTCGAAGTGGCGGTCGAACAGGCCGCGCGGCAGTGCTCACACATCCACCGCCTCACTGGCTGTGGTCATTGCGCGGTCTGCGGTCGCGGGGGAACGGCCAGCGATTCCGACAGCTCTTCGCGGATCACCCAGCGCCCCTGTGCGTCGGGTTCCACCAACAGCGTCAACGGGCTGGTGTGTTGCTCCAGGTTGGAGTGCCGCCGCGCGTGGACGCGGAACCCCCGACCTTCCTCGACGTAGGTGACATCGCTGTACTCGCTGGTGTCATTGGTCGCCTTGGCAACCGGCATCGCCTGCCGGATCAGCATCTTGTACTCGGTTGCGGGGACCTTCAACTCGACCGACTCGCCGTTCGGATAGAGACGGGTATTCACGATCAGGGCATCGTCTGCGTACAGATCGGCGACTGCCGGGTCGAACGCGTGCTCGAGCGCCACGTATCGCTCGAACAAGGCGCTCGCCTCGGAAAGGGCGTCGGCCCTCGCGATGCCGAACAGCGCGGACAGACCCAGTAGCCAGACAAACGCACAGTGTTTCATCGTTCAACCCTCGGTGGTGAATCGGGCGAAGCGGTGACGGAAACGGACCGCCGGTCCTTTCGGCAAGGCATGCCTCCAACCGAGCATAGCCTTGGTGGTCGATGTGTCGAGACGAACATTCGACGGAACCCCGTCGACCGGGGTCATCGACGGCTTGCAGGCGGCGCCGCGTCGAAATGGACGCCAACTCAACTCGACAGTTGGCGTGCCATACGGTTTATCGGGGCAACGATCGCGCGCATCGTCACCGCGCCCCGTCGATACGCACCATCAGCACGTCGCAGCGTGCGCTGTGACTCACCCCGCTGGCCGTCGAGCCGAGCAGGCGGGCCACGCCCTGGCGGCCGTGCGTGCCCAACACGATCAGGTCGGCATGCAGACCCTCGGCCTGCGAAAGGATTACCCGCTTCGGTGACCCGAGCAGCACGCTGCCCGAGAGGCCGTCGGCAGCGAATTCCGTCAGCATCGCGCTCATCCGCTCTTCGGCGGCGTCGACGAGTTCCTGTTCCAGGTTGAGGTCGACCGGAGCGACGGGATCCACCGTCTGGTCGTAATAGACGTAGGCGTCCACCGCGTGTACCAGGCTCACCCGGCCACCGTGGCGCTTCGCCAGGTCGAGGGCACGGCGTACGGCGCGTACCGAATGTGCCGAGAAATCCACACCGACCAGGATGTGCCGGTAGGGTGTGGGAGTCGCGGCATCGAGCCTCGCCTCACGCCTCGGCTCGCGCAGCCAGTCCCAGGCATCGCCGATCTGTTCTTCCTCGAAGAAACTGACCTGGGCGCTCGTGAAGGGCTTGGCCATCAGCGCCATCCAGCGTTGCAGGGTGCCGTGTCCGACGATCGCGATGCGCTCGAAATCCTGGGCATGTTTCATCCCCAGCCGGAAGTCGTCCCACGCGGCGGCCAGGTCCCAGCCGTGAAAATCCACGAGCTCGAGCAGCACCGAAATCCGGCCGCTTTCCTCGATCAGCTGTTCGACACGCGGCAGGAACTCCTGGTAGTCGGCGTGCGTCAACCTCCCGCTCAGTCGGAAGGCCACGATGTTCTCTTCCTGTACGGGCATTTGCCGGATCATGACTGTCCCTCCGTCAGCGTTACTGCGGCACCCGCCGGATGCCCTCCGATCGGCAAGGATACCTCTCTGCGGATGATCAGATCACCGCCGCTCTGCACGCGGTGCAAAAGGCGGTGATGGCGTCGCCCCGTATCAGGGGAATGCCGGGATATGCGGTTCGGTACCTTCGATGTCGGCATCCGGGTGATGCGATTTCACCATCGCCTCGATCTGCTCGACGCGTTCCTTTGGAACGTCCACCAGGAACAGGAGCTCGCCGCTTTCGATCGCTCCCTCGAACTGCTTGATCTGGCTGTTCGCCACGTCCACACCGATCATGCTCGACAGCCAGACACCGATACCGGATCCAATCAATGCAGTCGCCAGGATCGCTCCGCCGCCGAGTACCAGTCCGGCCGGTGGAAAGCTGACCGCTGCCACCCCGGCGAGGATGCCGGTGGCGCCGCCGACCGCCAGACCGCGTTCGACGGCCGGGATCACGTCGCTGGTCTGTAGCAACGAGGCCTTGGGAAGATTGCCCAGCTCGGTGCCTTCGCGCGCAATGACGTGGATATGACGTTCTTCGATGCGTGCCAGCAGCAGCTCGTCGGTTACCGCCTTTGCGGTATTGAGGTCTGGAACGAGAAAATAAATTCTACGCATTGCAATGACCTCCAATATGTAATTCAAGTGTTTTGTTCGATCAAGTCCACGCGGCCCGATTCGACCGCCTCCTAGTGATAAGGATAGAACATCCTTGATTCGGCCCTTGCGATTGTGTGCGGCGCCTTGCCGGATACGCGGCGTGAAGAACGCCGGCCCAAGGCGCACTTTGCGGCCCTGTGATCCCCCGCCGGCAGGCCGGCCTCACGACCGCGGAGTGACCCGCCGTCGGGCCACTCCGCGTCGCGTGCACGGAGTCGGCGATCAGTAGGCCGGGGCGTCCGCCTCGTAGCGCAATCCCTTGCCGGCGGCCTGCTCGCGGATGGTGTCGTACAGCTGGTTGTCCAACGAGGCATCGGCCGTGCCGGACGCCTCCACCTGCGCCTTCAGAAAATCGGCGCGTTGTGCGGCCAGCTGGCCGATCTGTTGCCTGAGTTCAGCACGCCGTTTCGCGGTCTGTTCTATCACCAGCTTCTGTTCGGACGGCGCCATCGCCTTCAGCGGTTCGGGCAGGGCGGCAGCGGGCAGGGCGTCGAGATCTACCCGTCCGCTGGCGACGTCTTCGACCAGTTCACCTTCACCGAGCAGGTTCGTCTCGCCGCTGTCGGTGGCGTTGAAGGTTGCACGCCGTGCACGTGCCGAGACCGATGCCGTTTCATGCAGCTTCTTTGCCGCTTCCTGTTTCATCAGCCGCTTGGCTTTTTCTTCGGCGCTACCGTAATACAACCGTGTCTCGTCGAGTTCTGCCGACAACGTGGCGAGGCGCTCATCGAACGGTGTGGCGATCGCCACGGCGCTGCCGTTCTGTTCCACCTGTGCGTACTGGCCGGCTCCGGCCTGAGCGATCTGAATCCAGACATTCCGCGTGTTGTCGCGGCTGCCGGCCTGGATGGTGTTGACGACAATCCCCCTGGCCTTCGCCATTGCGAGGGTCTGCGGATACTTGGTGTCGTCCTGGTAGTCCATGTGCGGTGGCGCATCGCCGACCAGGAACACAACCTTGTACGCGCTCTGGTCGTTGCTCCACGACACCTTGTTGACCGCATCGAACAGTGCCTGATTGACGCTTTCCGCCTCGTCGCCGCCGCCGCCCGCGGTGAAATCCATCAATGTCGCGTACAGGGTGTCGAGGTCTTCCGACAGGTCGAACACCCTGGTGACATAGTCGTCTCCGCGATCGCGGTAGGCGACCAGCCCGATCCTGATCTCGGGGGCGGGTTTCGCCTGTGCCATCGTCGTCGCGATCGACCAGACCTTTTCCTTCGCCGCCTGGATCAGGCCGCCCATGCTGCCGGTGGTGTCGAGTGCGAACACCACCTCGATCTTCGGGCGTTCACGAGCGGTCGGATCGAACACCGGCTTGTGCAGGGCCGGTGGCACCGGTGGGTTGCCGGTGGCACCGGGTTGCTGGGTCGCCGGATACAGTGCGATACCGCCGACAGTGAAGGCGAACATTGCCAACGCGATGATCTTCGGGTTCATTGCCATTCTCCTCTACGAATGATGGGTGGTCGAAAGCCTGCCGATCGCCGTCTCCGCGGCCCGGTAGGCATACTGAAAACGGTCCGCCCGGTGGCCGCTGTTCATTGCGGCCGACTGCCGACCAACGCTTCCTGGAATCGCGACGAATAGCGCTTGTACGAGGAAGAAGCACCACAGACTGACAAACAGGCTGCCGGTCTCCAGCCAGGCCCATCCGGCCCCGATCACGCCGAACGCAACCAGCGCGAGATCCGCGATTGCAGGGAAGAGGCTGGAATGGAAGTACAGCGAGCGCACCAGCCAGATGAAGCCGAGGTAGGCCGCCAGGTAGAGCGGAAGACTCAGGCCCAGCATCCAGACACCGATCGTGCCGACCAGCCAGAGCGAGACCACCGCGATGCGGCCCACCGTTTCGCTGCTGCGTCGTAGCAGATAGAGGATGTACAGCAGACCGATACCGGCGATCAGTAGACGGGCGACGGTGCCGGCTGCGAACAGCGTGGCCAGGCTGCGGAACGCGATGCCGCCGAGCGCACTGGTCACCAGCGCGACACCCGCGCCCTCGAGGAAGGTCGGCCGTTTCATGACGTCACCCGCTGCTGACGCTCGCGCAGCAACGCGAGTTCGACATCGTCGTCGCTGACGACGAACTGGCGTGCAAACGCCGATTCGGTCCAGGCGCCGTCGGTTCCGCTGCTGTCTTCCCGGGCGACGAACACGGCCGCCTTCTGACGCATGCTGTCCAGGCGCCCCTGGTTTTCGTCGATCCGCCGCGCGAGATCGGAGGCCGCGGCCTGCAGTTCCTCGCGTTTGCGCTCCAGGAACCGGGCAAATGCCTCGGATTCGAGGCGACGTCTGAGCAATACCCGCGCGAGATTCTCGTTGCCGTTTGCGAAGCACAGGTCCAGCTCATCGGCGGTGCGCGCGAGACGCGCGTCGGTCTCCGCCTGCAGGGTGCCGATGCGCTGCAACTCCATGGTGATGGATCGGCGCCGCTGGACATCGAGATCGAGCGCTTCCTGCATCTCGCGAACCGCCTGTTTGAGCAGCAGTTCGGGTTCCTCGATGCGGTCCAGGACCGCGTTGACGTCCGCTCGAAACAATCGTGATATGCGCGTGATCAATGCCATCTCGGCCTCCCGGTCCGTGTCTCTGAAATACGGGTTCAGTCTAGGAAGCACCCCGGAAGGGCAACAGACGGGCTTTGGTAAAAACGCGCGGAATCCGTTTACAAAAGTTTTACAGTGCACCTGTGCCGGGAGTTGATAAGCTTTCGAAGAGACCTGGTATCCGACCGCGCCATGCCTCGGTGCGGGCCGATCGCCATCGTTCGATCCACCGGTAAGCATGGACACCAAACATCGCATTCTGATCGTCGAAGACGAAGCCGCGATACGCGCCGGGTTGACCGACGTGTTCGTCTACCATGGTTTCGCAGTCGACAGCGTCGCAGACGGGCCATCGGGACTGCGGATGGCGCTCAGTGGGCGGTTCGATATGATCCTGCTCGACGTGATGCTTCCCGGTATGGACGGTTTCGAGATCTGCGACAGGATCCGTGCAGAGGATCGCGACCAGCCGATCATCATGCTGACGGCGAAGACCCAAGACGAAGACATCATCCAGGGCCTTTCGCTCGGCGCCGATGACTACGTCGCGAAGCCCTTCTCGGTCGCACAACTGGTGTTGCGCGTACAGGCGGTATTGCGCCGTTCCCGGAACACGTCGGTCGGGCAGCAGATCCGGCTGGGTGACGACGTGCGTATCGACACGCGCAACCTCGCAGGGCAGTGTGGCGAGGCGTCATGTGCCTTTACCCGCCGTGAGATCGAGATCCTCCAGTACCTGGACGCCAACAACGACCGCCCGGTGTCTCGCGAAGAGCTGCTCAACAAGGTCTGGGGTTACTCAAGAAACGCAGACCTCGAGACACGCACCGTCGATATCCATATCGCCAAGCTGAGGCGCAAGATCGAGCCGCAGGCCGGTGATCCACGCTATCTCGTGACCGTGCGCGGTGCGGGTTATCGGCTGCTGAGTGGGTGAGGGTGTGCGACGTACGTTGAGCGGGCTTTCGCCACGACGACTGCGCCTCTGGCTGGCCGTGTTTTTCGTCGCGCTTGCCGTGCCGACCGCGTTGCTGATCGCTCATGCCTACGGCCAACTGAAATGGGAAGCCTTTCATCAGTATCGCCAGATGGCCGAGGAACTGGGCGACCGTATCCGCACCGCGCTCGATGAGCGGCTCGGCACGGAAGAGGCACGCGGGTTCGCGGACTACGGCTTCCTGGTCGCTGCGGGTGATCCGTCTGCGAACTTCGTGCAGCGATCGCCGTTGGCCGACTTCCCGCTGTCGATCGATCTGCCCGGTGCCATCGGCTATTTCCAGGTCGACGCAGAGGGCGACTTCAGTACGCCCCTGTTGCCGCCGACCGGGACGGATGCCGAGGCGTTTGGCATCAACGGTGCCGAGTTGCGCCAACGTGTTCAGCTCGCAACACGGATCCATTCGATCCTCGGCCGCAATCGACTGGTCAGAGCGACTGGCGGACGTGGACTCGATGAAGAAGCGGAGACCGCGTCAGAGGCGTCCATGGGTAAAGTGCAGGCTACCGACGAGGTACGGGTGCCGGGTACGGCGCCTGTCGTCACATCCGCCGCTTCGATCGCGCCCGAGGTGACGGTATCTGGACAGGCGGTATTCGATCAGCTCAATCGCGCGGCCGCACCGGGTGAGCCGGGCAGGCAGAGGAAGGCCGCCAAAACGCTGGGGCGTGTCGAGGACCTCCGCCTTGACCAGCAATTCGAGGCGGATGCCGTCGAGCGGAAGTCACCGCGAACCGTGGTGTCCCAGGCCGAACAGGCGGCATCCCGAGAGGTGCGCAAGGAACTGAGTGCGTTGCCGCAGGCTGTACCCGCGGCCCCGCCGTCGCTTGCCGCGTCACCGGCCGTTGCCGACGAGGCAGCCGCCAAGCGGCGCATCCACGTGTTCGAAAGCGAGATCGACCCGTTCGAATTCAGCCGCCTGGAGAGCGGGCACTTCGTACTGTTTCGCAAGGTATGGCGAGACGGCCAGCGCTACGTCCAGGGATTGTTGATCGATCAGCAGGCGTTTCTGAAGGGCATGATCGAACAGGCGTTCCGGGCGACCGCACTGTCGCAGATGAGCGACCTGATCGCCGCCTTCCAGGGCGATGTCGTCGGCGCGTTCAGCGGCGGGACTGCGCGCGAGCTGTACAGCAGCGCCAGCGATCTGCGTGGCGACCTGTTGTATCAGACCCGCATGGGCGCACCATTCGGCGACCTGCAGTTGATCTTCAGCATCAATCGATTGCCGGCCACACTTGGAGGCGCCATCGTGACCTGGCTGGCGGTCGTCCTCGCACTGATACTGTGTGGCGGGTTCTTCCTGCTGTATCGCCTCGGCCTGGGGCAGATCCGCTTGGCACGTCAACAACAGGACTTCGTGTCCGCGGTCAGCCACGAGCTGAAGACGCCGCTGACCTCGATCCGGATGTATGGCGAGATGCTGCGTGAGGGATGGGCACCGGAGGAAAAGAAGCGCGAGTACTACGACTACATCCACGACGAAAGCGAGCGCCTCACGCGCCTGATCAACAATGTGCTGCAACTGGCGCGCATGACTCGCAATAATATCGAGGCGAGCCTCAAGCCGGTGTCCGCCGGAGAACTGATGAATACGGTCCGTTCAAAGATCGACACGCGTGTCGAACGTGCGGGCTTCACGTTACGACTCGATTGCCCGGACGACGTGGCATCCGCCACCGTGAACGCCGATCGCGATTACTTCACCCAGATCGTGATCAACCTGATCGACAATGCGATCAAGTTCAGCACGAAGGCAAAGCGACCGGCAATCGATCTCGGTTGCCACCGTCAGCGCGACGGCTCGGTGGTCTTCACGGTACGCGACTATGGCCCCGGTATTCCGAGGGATCAGATGAAGAAGATCTTCCGTCTGTTCTACCGCTCCGAGAGCGAACTCACGCGCGAGACCCTGGGCACCGGCATCGGCCTGGCGCTGGTCAGCCAGATGGTCGCGGCGATGGATGGCAAGGTCGATGTCGTCAACGTCGACCCGGGCGCGGAGTTCCGCTTCAGCCTACCCGGTACCGCGGGAGGCTGACGGGCAGACAGGTCCGCCGCCCTGCGGTTACCTCACTTGGAACTCGCCGCCAAAGACTGTCCGAAACGTTTCAGGCGGGGAGACCAGTCCTCCTGGTAGGCAACCGACACCAGCACCCGTTCCGCGCGGCCGATCAGGGCCTCGCGCGGGACCGGACCAAAGAATCGCGAGTCGGCACTTCGATCACGGTTGTCCCCGAGCATCAGGTAGTGACCGGCCGGAACGCGCAGCGGGCCGAAGCTCGACGCCGGGGCGTCGCCGGCAAGCCATTGGACGTCATACCCGGTTCCGGCGAACCGTTCGTGCAACCGCAAAGCGGGCACCTCGCCCCGACCATCGACGGGTTCCGCGAAGCGTGCCTGCAAACGGTAATCCGCCGGCGCACCATTCAGGTACAGACGCTTGCCGTGCATCTCGACGAGGTCGCCGGGCACACCGATGACACGCTTGATCAGACGCGTGCCATCTCCGGGTCGCGAGAAGGTCACGATGTCGCCCCGTTCGGGTTCGCCGAGGTGCGCCAGTACGAGATCGGTCAGGGGCAGCTTGAGGTCGTATGCCAGGCGGTTCACCAGAACTACATCGCCTTCCAGCAGCGTCGGCCTCATCGAACCGGAGGGGATCGGATTCCAGTCGGCGACGCCGGTGCGGAACAGTCCGAACAGCACCAGGAACAGGATGAAGCCGCGATTTTCACGGAGCCAAGTGCGCATCCAAACCCCACTGATCGTCTTTGGTCACTTTCGCAGACCGATCACGCGTCTTCAAGTTCAAAGGAATTGCAGGGCCCGCGAGCTGCTGGCAGAACGACCTGGCCGAAAGAATCAATCGTCGAGCTGCGACAGCCAGGTCTCGACGACTTGCGCTGCCTTGGCGGTCAGACCGGGCGCAAGGTGTTGCGCCTGGATACGCAGTTCAGGGATGTCGATGCCGGCCGCCGCGAGTTCCACCGCGTGCCCGATCAACCATTGTTCCATCCGGTGGGCATCGGCCTCGGGATGGAATTGGAAGCCGATGATGTTGCGGCCTATGGCGAACGCCTGGTTCTCGCAAAGCGTCGTGGATGCGAGCCGTTCGGCGCCCCGGGGCAGATCGAAGGTGTCACCGTGCCAATGCAGTGTCATTGGATCGTCGTCGAATGCCGCGAGACAGGATGCCCGTCCAGCCGGGGTTAGGGTGATCGGTGCGAAGCCGATCTCCACGCCACCGCTGGGATAGACGCGACTCCCAGCCGCACTCGCGATCAACTGGGCGCCGAGGCAGATGCCGATCGTCGGTCGTCCGCGTGCGAGACGGCGGGCGATCAGTCGGCGTTCGCTCGTCAGAAACGGGTACGCCGATTCTGCATAGGCCGCGATGGGGCCGCCGAGCACCACGAGAAGGTCCGTGGTGTCGGCGTCGATCCTGCCCAGATCGTCGACGCCGACGTCGCAGTACCGGATGGCATAACCCGCGTCTGCGAGTGGCGCCTCGAACGCGCCCAGGTCTTCAAATGCAATGTGCCGGATGACTTGTGCGGACTTCACTGCGAGTACCTTCGTGCTTCGGATTTGCGGGAGTGCCTCACCGGGCGCATTCGTGGGTCCCGGTAACGCTGGAGCAGCCGACGAGGCTGCGACCTTCTGCTGAGCGACGTCGTCGGCGTTCTCGCGTGCATTGCCGTAGATCCTTACCGAGCGCCGTCCACGGAATGGTGCATCACCACATGCGCCGACACCAGTCCGTCGACCAGCGCGATAGTCGCACACGCCAGCGCACAAGGGGGCAGCGCGTGCCGGGAGGGTTGCGCATTCGATGCCGACTGCCGACCCACGATCCGGTTAGGCCTCCGGGCGTTCGACGGACGGGAGCTGGCGACCCGGTCACGGCATGCAGCGATCGTCCTCGGGTGATGATGTCGACCGGTTCTCCGCCCAACACCTCCTGCCATCGATCTGGGTGTCGACCGACACGGTGATGGTCGATCGGGTCGCGCGCACTGCGCCGGAAGACCTCCAGCATCGGCCAACCACGGTTTGGTTCGCCATCCCCAAGGCCCCTGGTTGACCTGCACCAGCGCCTGCCCGGCGCCGCTGCAAAGTCGCCGCAACCGCATGAAATCAGGCGCAAATGTGTTATGGCACGTTGACTGCAACGTGCTGTACGCCGGGACATGCGAACGGCGGTGGCACAGCCGAGTAGCTGCACTCGCGTGGCAGGCCCGGACACAGGCAGCAAGTCAGACACTATGTTCACGAATCGAAACATGATGGCAACCGAGCGACCAACCCTGTTCGTGCTGCTGGGTGCGGCTGGCGACCTGGCGCGCCGCCTGGTGGTACCGGCGCTGTTCGAACTGCATCGGGCCGGCAATCTTCCGCAGCAATTCGCGATCCTCGCGGTCGACCGTACCGAACTGTCCACGACGGCGCTGTCGGATCGCCTCAGGTCGGGCTGCAAGAAATTCGGGCGGACCGCGCCGCCCACCGACGATACCTGGCAGGCATTCACCCGAAGGCTCCGGTATCACAGATCCGACCTCGCGGACCCGGGGGCCTATGTTGGACTGGTCCCGGCGATAGATGCCGCGACCACCGATTTCACGTCGACACCACAGCGCGTGTTTTACCTCGCCACCCCGGCTGCGGTGTTCGAGCCGGCTGCCGCAGGGCTCGCCGCGGCAGGCCTGGTCAAGGACCGCGAACTTTCCCGACTGGTGGTCGAAAAGCCGATCGGGTCGGACCTGACCAGTTTCCGGCAGATAGACGCCCTGCTGCGGGAAGGGCTCAACGAGTCACAGCTGTATCGGATCGATCACTACCTGGGGAAGGAGACGGTACAGAACATCCTTGCGTTGCGGTTTGCCAACCCGATCTTCGAGCCCATATGGGACCGCCGCTACATCGACCACGTGACGATCACCGTCGCCGAGACGCTCGGAGTGGAGCACCGCGGTGGCTACTACGAAGGCGCCGGTGCACTGCGCGACATGGTACAGAACCATCTGATGCAGTTGCTCTGCTTGATCGCGATGGAGCCGCCGGCGAGCTTTGCAGCAGACCGTCTGCGCGACCGCAAGATGGACGTGATGCGCGCGATGCGGGCGATTCCTGAACACGCGGTCTCGGAATTCGCCACACGCGGCCAATACGGACCAGGGTGGGTCGGCGGCACGCTCGTGCGGGGATACAGCGAAGAGCCGGGTGTCGACCCGACCTCGGGTACCGAGACCTTCGCAGCACTGAAGTTGTTCGTCGACAACTGGCGTTGGCAGGGTGTTCCGTTCTATCTGCGCACCGGCAAACGTCTGGCACAGTCCGTTTCGGAAGTATCGATCCGGTTCCGGCCGGTCCCTCACCAGGCCTATCCGTACAGTGGGGGGGAAGATCACCATCCGGTTCGGCTGGTGCTGCGGCTGAAACCGGACGAGGGCATGGACCTGAAACTGAACGTGAAGGTGCCGGGCGCACATTTCACGCTGGCACCGGCCGACTTGCGTTTTTCCTACCAGAGGGCATTTCGTACCCCGGTACCCGCCGCTTACGAGACGCTGCTGTTCGAGATCCTCGCTGGCGACCAGACGCTGTTCATGCGCGCCGATCAGATCGACGCAGCCTGGAGCCTGTTACAGCCCGTCCTGGACGCCTGGCAGGCCTACCCGGCGGTGGACTTCCCCAACTATCCGGCGGGAAGCTGGGGACCCGAGTCCGCCGAGGGTCTGATCAGTCGCGACGGCCGCAGTTGGCTGGCACCCACGCTGCAGGAGCCGGGCCGATGACCGGTACCGCGCACATCCCGGCGGAGGCCGACCCGTGGCTGCATCGCCGCGGCTATGTCGCACTGGCCGGTGCGGTGATGTTCGAGAGTACCGGGATGCCCCTGAACGGCCTGGTCGTCGGCAGCGCCCGCATGCCCTGGCGATGGTTCCTCGCCGCCGATCTGCTCGGTTCGACGCGCTGGGTTTCGGTCCGGGTCCTTGGCATAGACACGCTCGACAGACATGCGGCAGCGCTTCACCGCCTGCTCAGTGTCGTGAGTCCCTGGGTTGCCGGCGGCGCGCTGATCGCGTTTGCGGGCGCCCCCTATCTGCTTTTTCGGCGGCACGTTTCAGATGGTGAGACGTGCCATGTCAACGCACGCGCACTTGCCTCCGTGCCCGGCCATGATCGTGCCGCGGCAAGGCGGGAGCGCCAAGGTCAATGAGGAGACACATCATGAACAACAGAAGCTCACTGTCACGCAACCTGATGGCAATCGCACTGCTCGGCGCATTCGGTGCCGCCGGGGCGCAAGCGGACACGCCCGCCGAAGCGGCCACGCAAGGTGCGCCACAGGCCACCCCGCAACAGGCCGAGAGGACTCCCGCGCCCCGGTTCGAGTGGCGCGACCCCTGGGCCACCCTGCATGCCGACATGATGCGCATGCAGGCGCAGATGGACCAGATGTTCAACGGCGCATTGAGTGACGTGAATGCCGGAGGAGTCGGCAACGTGCAGCAAAGCGAGCCCATGGTCACACTCGAGGAGCAGGGCGACAGCTATGTCGTCAAGGCGGAGATTCCGGGCGCCAGCGAGGGGGACATCAACGTCAAGCTCGATGGGCGCCTGCTCAGCATCTCTTCGCAATCCCAGGGCGGTGAGCAGCAGACCGCCGAAAACGGCCAGGTGATCCAGCAGGAGAGCTATGCGAGCAGCTTCCAACAGGCCTTCACGCTGCCCGGACCGGTCGAGGCCACCGGCATGCAGACGCGGTTTCGTGACGGGGTGCTGACGGTGACCCTGCCCAAACTGACATCGTAAAGGCAGTCAGGCAGGGTCGGACAACGGGATGCAACGCTGCCGTGCGACGCGCACCCCGTTGTCGCCTGCCGGTAACTCAATGATGCAGTCGACGCCCGCTCCCGGCGCCCCCGGCATACCGCCGACCTGGTGCAGCAGTGACAAGGACCTGGTGGGAACCGCGATGGGATCCGCGCGTCTCTGGTATACGCTGGGACACGGGATCGTCAACGAGGTCTACTACCCGCGTATCGATATACCGCAGATACGCGATCTGGGTTTCATCGTCGCCGACGACCGGGAGTTTTGGGTCGAGGTCAAGCGACTGGCCGCATACGATCTGCAGCTGCCGACACCGGGTACCCCGCTTCCCACGATCACCCATCGGCACCGCCGTTTCACCCTCGAACTGCGCCTGTGTCCGGACCCTGAACGCGACGTCCTGCTCATCAAGTCGACGCTGGAAGGGGATGCGCGCCTCAGACCCTACGTGGTCCTGGCACCGCGCCTGGGTGGGAGTGGACGCGACAACTGTGCATGGGCGGAACGCTACCGTGGACGCACGATCCTGTGGGCGGAGCAGGGCCCTTTCGGACTGGCGTTGAGTGCTGTCGACGATACGTTCATCGATGGGTACCGTCGCGTTTCGGCGGGGTATGTGGGTGCAACCGATCTCTGGCAGGACTTCGACAGGCACGGGCGCATGACCTGGCAGCATGGGAGTGCAGGTCCAGGCAATGTGGCACTCGCCGGTGAGTTGCAACGCCGCACAACCCTGGCGCTCGGCCTTGCGACATCCAGGGAGGCCGCGGCCACGCTGGCTGTCGCCGCACTCGCACAGTCGTTCGACGGGGTACGCCAGCAGCAGACCCTCGCCTGGGAACAGTGGCATCGAGAACGCAATGGGCGGGCACCATGTCCCACGCTGCCGGAAAACCTCGCCGCCTTGCACCGAACCTCCGCGATGGTGCTCAAGTGCCACCGCGACAAGACCTTCAGCGGTGCGATGGTGGCGAGCCTGTCGGTGCCCTGGGGCAATAGCGGCGAAGAACGCGGGGGCTACCACCTGGTGTGGCCGAGGGACCTGGTCGAGTCTGCGACAGCCCTGCTGGCACTGGGTGGTGAGGCCGAGGCGCGGAACGTGTTGCGCTACCTGATCGCGACGCAGAACGCCGACGGTCATTGGCATCAGAACCAATGGTTGGGTGGCAAGGCCTATTGGAATGGCATACAGCTGGATGAAACCGCCTTCCCGGTATTGCTGGCCGCGGCGCTGAACGAACGCCGGGCCCTGCACGATATACCGGTGACCGACATGGTGGTCCGCGCGCTCGGGTTCATCGCACGCCATGGGCCGGCCAGCCCACAGGACCGCTGGGAAGAAGACGCCGGGGTCAACACCTTCACGCTCGCCGTCTGCATCGCCGCGCTGGTCGCCGGCGCGGATCTGATGCCGGAGCGCGACGCCGAACTCGCGCTGCAGATTGCGGACTATTGGAACTCCAGGCTGGAAGAATGGACCCTGGCCGTCGATACGCGGCTGGCCCGGCGCCACGGTGTCTCCGCGTACTACGTCCGCGAGGCACCTGCCGATAGCCTGATCGACCCAAAGGCCCTGGCCAGGGCCCTGCCGATCAAGAACAGGCGTGACAACGTCGATTGGCCGGCCGACGAACAAGTCGCGCTGGACTTTCTGCAACTCGTAAGGCTGGGTCTGCGCCGCGCCGAAGATCCATGGATCCGCGATTCCGTCAGGGTCGCCGACGCCCTGCTGCGCAGCGATACCCCGTCGGGGCCGGTATGGCACCGCTACACCTATGACGGCTACGGCGAACATGCCGACGGCAGTCCGTTCGACGGTGCCGGTATCGGGCGGGGGTGGCCCTTGCTTACCTGCGAGCGCGGCCACTTCGCGTTGAGCGCCGGGGAGGATCCCATGCCCTATCTGCAGGCCGCGAGCAAGATGACGGGAGGGCAGGGGATGCTGCCCGAACAGGTCTGGGACACCGATGCGCTGCCGGACCGCGGGCTTCATCCAGGTCGACCGAACGGTGCGGCGATGCCGCTGGTCTGGGCGCACAGCGAGTTCGTGAAACTGGTTGCCTCGCGCACTCTGGGACGCCCTTTCGATCGCCCAGACAGCGTGTGGGAACGCTATCAGGGGACAAGGCCGCAGGCGGACACCTGGATCTGGACCCCGGGCGCCCCGACCAGGACGGTCCCCAACGGCAAGCACCTGTTGCTGCTGTTCGATCGACCGGTGTCGCTGCATTGGGGCTCGGATGGCTGGACCGGGGTGCGTGACCAGTCGAGTCGCTTGCTCGGACTCGGTCTGCATGCAGTGCATCTGGCGAGCGGCGACCTGCGACCCCGGCGCAGCCTGGAGTTCACCTGGCGCTGGAAGGACGACGCGCGCTGGTACGGCGAAGATTTTCGAATGGAGATCACCGCAGACTGACCGGAGTTGATCCGAATGGGAGGTGCGCTATGCGCGGGTTGCAACATGGTCTGGACGACCGCCCGTCGTGAGCATCTGGGTCGTGATGGCGGTACTGCTGACATTGACCGCGTGTTTCGCCTATCTCAACAACCGTTGGATCAAGCTGCCCTCGAGCGTTGGCGTGATGGCCGCGGCGCTGGTGTTTTCTTTGGGCCTGGTGATATTGCAGACCCTGGGTGTCGAACTGGTTCGTCCTGCTGAGTCATTGGTCCAACGCGTACATTTCGACTCTACGCTGTTGCACGGGCTGCTCGGTTTCCTGCTGTTTTCGGGCGCTCTGTCGGTTGACTTCGCAGAACTGCGTCGTAACGCGCTGATCGTCGCGGTTCTGGCGACGTTCGGCGTCGCGTTGTCCGTGGTCATCGTGGGATTTGGCACCTATTGGGCCCTGCAGTGGGTCGGGCAACCGCTGTCCTGGCAGTACTGCCTTCTGTTCGGCGCCCTGATATCACCCACGGATCCGATCTCGGTCCTTGCGCTGCTAAAGCGCTTGGGTGCCGGGCAGGGACTGGAGGCCAAGATAGCGGGGGAGTCGTTGTTCAACGATGGCGTCGGCGTGACCCTGTTTCTCTTGCTGTTGCCGTTGATAGGAGGCGGTGCGGCACGGTCGTCAAGCGGGATCGCGTTACTGCTGGCGCAAGAGATGCTGGGTGGCATCACATTCGGAGTGCTTGCCGGGTGGCTCGTTTCGCGCCTGCTGCGTCGCGTCGACCAATACACAGTGGAGATTCTGTTGACATTGGCCCTGGTCAGCGGCGGCTTTACCCTCGCGGACCGATTGGGGATATCGGCGCCACTTGCGGTCGTTGTCGCGGGTTTGATCGTGGGTCACCACGGACGCCGGGGCATGTCGATCCTGACACGTCACCATCTGGACCTATTCTGGCACCTGTTGGACGAGATCCTGAATGCGGTCTTGTTCATGCTGATCGGGCTGGAGGTGTTGGTGATGCATTTTCATCAACGCTATCTCGCCGTCATCGCGGTGCTGATACCGATCGTCTTGCTGGCGCGACTGATCAGCATCGGGATTCCATTGGGGCTGCTGCGCCGTTGGTGGCGAATCTCCCCCGCTTCGCTCGGAATGATGGTCTGGGGCGGCCTCCGTGGCGGCCTGTCAGTGGCGATGGCCCTGTCTCTGCCGATCGTGGCCGAACGCGACCTGTTGGTTGCGGCCACCTATGGGGTCGTCGTTTTCGCCCTGCTGGTGCAGGGAGGCTCGCTCGGCTGGATACAGCGTTCGCGATGGGGCAGGCAAGGGGAGGGCATCGGTGATGCCTAACGCCAATGTGGCCGTTCGTTTGCATGTGTTTTCGTGGCCAGGCTCCGTCGCAACGGTCGTTGCCACGGAAGCTGCCGACTTCAACCCAGGGATACCCATCCCTCACCGACAACAAGGAGCATTGCAATGTCCAATCCGTCGAACAGCATTGTCACCGGCGACCCGGTATCAGAGCCGGTCGATCGCCACCAGGATCCGGTCGAATGGGACCGCCAGGAGGCCTGCATGACGGCACGGCGGTTGGGCATCGAGATGACGCGAGAGCACTGGTGGGTGATCTTGTTTTTGAGACAGATTCAGGTCGAGCGCGATATCCCGCGCGAGGCGCGCAAACTGGCTGCGATGCTGGATGCGGCCTTCATCGACGAAGGTGGCATGCGATGGCTGTATACGCTGTTTCCCGGCGGACCTGTGTTGCAGGGCTGCGCGATCGCGGGTGTGCCCATACCCGACACACCATCGAAGACTTTCCCGACATCCGCTGGTGACACGCGCGTGACCCGCTCTGCGCGTGCTCGATCGGCGCAGTCCAGGCGCGAACGGTCCTTCAGGGGCCACTGATGGTCAGTATCCAGTTGCGTGGATCAGGCACCGGATCGATAGGCGTGCCTTCACAGTGATCGAGATCATTGTAGTTCTGGCAGCAATACACTCGAGCAAGCAGCGACGCGCGCGGCCTCCAGCATTCCGGCCTAAAGGCCCATCTGCAGGCGCGGGATGATTCCCATCAAGCCAAACAAAATCAGGTAAAAGGCAACGATGTAACTGAGCAGGCGCGGCCAAGCCAGGATGGCGATGCCGGACAGGATCGAAACAAGCGGCGAAAGCAGAGTCATGTCCATAACACAGGTCTCCGTCGATTTGGTGGTTCGAGAATATGCCTCTATGAGCATACTGCGCTGCAGTAAAAGCGCGATGCGGCACTGACTCGCGAGGCGGCGCATCCTGCCCGCGTGCCGGTGTCAATACACGCCAGCACGAAGCGTGCCTTGATTTCCTGCCACGTGTGACGGCAGGCCCAGGGCTAGGTGGGTCCAGAACTGGAGCACCCGGAGCTGTGCCGTGCCGGCGTTGCCGTGCCTGCAGCCATCGAAACAGGGTCGCCAACTGCAGCGGTGCCGATCGACGCGACGAACGTATCGTTGCGGACCACTCGACGCGATCCACGACTTCGCCATGCCGGTTGGTCACCCAGAGACCGCTGGGTGCCCAAACCATCAACGACGCAGCAGCGTGTGCAGTCGAACGGCCGGGTGCGGGGTGGTTAATTTGCACCACACGCTGGGTCAAGGGCACCACGAACAGGTGACCGGATATCCAGACGGATCACCAAGCCACGACACAAGACACGCGGTCTCAGCACTTTCCATGCCCTGGCCCTTTGGGGACAGACTGAACCTGTCATCCATTGCGACCCGAAGGGTCTGTCGCTGCATGGCAAGGCGATTGCAAAGGTTCCATACAGCGACCCGTAGCCATGCGGGCGTCGTGCGCGAAGCCGCTGCGCAAGGCGACGGGTCATCGGCTACACCGACATACCTGGGAGACGGAAAAATGCAGCTGCGTCGGGTGATGCTTGCCATCGGCATATTGGCCATCGGTGGTGCCGCCGCTTGGTATTACGACACCTATCTTCGTGCTCACCCGTCGACCGCCGATGCCTACCTCGGCATGCATGTTGTCCAGATCGCACCCCAAGTGAGCGGTACGGTAGAGACCGTCCAAGTGCGCAGCCATCAGGCGGTCAGGCGAGGCGATGTGCTGTTCGAGCTCGATGCCAGGCCGTTCAGGCTCGCCGCCAACGAGGCCGACGCACGGCTTCAACAGGCAAGAGACACGCTGGCCGCCGCTGATGCCCAGGTGACTGCGGCTCAGGCTCAGGTGGATGCCGCCGAAGCCGCCCTGCATGAGGTCGAGAGACATTCGGCGCGCGTCGGCGACCTTGTCGCAAAAGGGACGGCGTCGAAAGACGAGGGAGACACTGCGCAGCGGGCATTGAAAAGCGCCCATGACAATGTGGCCACTGCCAACGCCGAACTGACGGCTGCGATCGCCCGACGAGGTGGCCGTGGCGAGGCCAATGCCGCGATCCGTGCGGCCGAGGCGACGCTGGGCCAGGCGAAGCTCGATCTGCAACATACCCGCATACTGGCGCCGGCGGACGGCATTGTCGGGGACCTGACCGTTCGACCAGGAAGCTTCGTGAACGCCGGCAGACCATTGTTTGCGCTGGTGGAATCCGATGAGGTCTGGGTGGACGCCAATTTCAAAGAAACCGACCTGGTCCGTATCCAACCCGGGCAATCCGCGTCGGTCACGGTCGACCTGCTGCCGGGCAAGACCTTCGAAGCAACGGTCGAGAGCCTGAGCCCCGCGTCGGGCACGGCATTTTCCCTGTTGCCGCCGGAAAACGCGACGGGGAACTGGGTAAAGGTCACGCAACGCTTTCCGGTTCGCTTGCGCATCCTTGATCCAGTGGCCGGACTGCGTCTCGGCGGAAGCAGTCACGTCACCATCGCCGCCGATGGTCCGGCAGGTTGACGGGCACGGACCACGCTGACGACGTCGACGATGGGTACCCACCGCATACTTTCAGGACTGGCGCTGATGTTGACGACGGTCATGGTCATCATGGACATGACCATCGTCAACGTGACACTGCCGCACATGATGGGTGCGCTCGGCGCAACCGCCGATCAGGTGACCTGGGTGTTGACGGCCTATATCGTTGCCGAGGCCGTGACCATCCCGTTGACGGGTTATCTGGCAGGACGTTTCGGGCGTCGCCGCGTTCTGTTGTTCGGCATCGCCGGTTTCGTCGTCGCGTCGGCGCTGTGTGGCCAAAGCTCGTCGCTCGCCGAGATCGTGGTGTTTCGCTTGTTGCAGGGTGTTGCGGGCGCGCCGCTGATCCCCCTTTCTCAGGCCGTTCTGGTTGACGCCTTTTCGGCGGACGAGCGTGGCAAGGCCATGGCGATCTGGGGGATCGGCATGATGCTCGGGCCCGTACTCGGACCGACAGTGGGTGGTTTCGTTACTCAACAGCTCGACTGGCGCTGGGTGTTCTACATCAACCTGCCTGTCGGTCTGGCAAATCTGGTACTGGTTGCGCGGTATGTGGACGAGACCGCACGGCGTTCGGTCGGCACCGACTGGCTGGGTGCAGCGTTGATGGTCGTGGGCATCGGCAGCCTGCAGACACTGCTCGATCGCGGTAACCAGGAAGGCTGGTGGCAGTCGGGGCTGATCGACGTGCTGACGATCACCGCAGTGGTCGGCATCACCGCCTTCATCGTGCGTTCGCTCAGTGTCGCCCGGCCGATCGTCGATCTGCGACTGTTCCGTGATCGCAACCTGGCAGTCGCCTCCGGCATGATGCTCGTGTTCGGCCTGGGATTGTTCGGCACGGTCGCCATGCAACCGATCATGCTCGAGCGGTTGTTTCACTACCCGGCCGAGATGACCGGCCTGGTGATGGCGCCGCGCGCGCTCGGTGCCGCCGCCTCTATGGCGATCGTGTCGCGATTGACCGCTCGCGTCGATCATCGCTGGCTGGTCGGCATCGGCATGCTGCTCGCGGCCTCCGGGACCGGCATCATGGCAGGCTACAACCTGCATATCAGTCCTGCCTGGGTAATCTGGCCGGGCGTCGTGCAGGGACTCGGCATGGGGGCCATCTTCGTCCCGCTGTCGACGATGGCTTACGGCTCCCTGGCGCGCGAACAGGCCGATGCAGGTGCCGGTCTTTTCAACCTGGCGCGTACGATCGGCAGCGCCATGGGGGTGTCCATCGCGGTCACCTGGTATACACGCTTCGGTCAGGCCGACTGGCACCAACTGGGTGGGCACATCAATCCGATGAATCCTGCGCTGCACCAATGGTTGGCAACCCAGTCTCTGGATATCGACAGCCCACTGTCGCCCGCACGCCTGGCGCAGGAACTGGCTCGCCAGTCGTCAATGCTCGCATTCGCCCAGGTGTTTCAGCTGATTGCCGCGAGTTTTCTGCTGATTGCCCCGCTGCTGTTGCTGCTACGCCGCGAGTAGTGTGACCGCCGTCAGCCGGTTGCGCGCGATGTCCGCGCGAGTTCAGCGACACCGGTGAAACCTGCCGGTGATGTTGGGCGATGTCCCATTAGGCCGACCGCCGAAGAGATGTCCAGCTGGCATAGGGATCCGCGGCGTGCCCGCGACGACGGCGCTCGTCGGTCCGCGTCGGGCCGCTTGTCCCGTCGAAGAAACCCCGGACGTCCATTGGGGACAGACCGGGGAAGAGGGAAGTAACGTTACGCGGCGTTTGCCGGATCCTTTGTCCGGCAACTACCCATCAACCAGGGGGCGTCAGCGACACGGTGGCGACGTCCACGGAGTCGGCGAGCACGGCTTCGATGTCGACTCGACGGTTGGGCGCCAGGCAACGGATCAGTTTGTTTTCACTCCGGATCCCCGGACAGGTCACGAGCGGCGCGGAGCTTCCATCGCTGGCGGTGGCGATGCGCTCGGCCGGGATTCCCCTGGACACGAGGTAGTCCTTGACGGCTTGAGCGCGGCGCAGTGCGAGCCGTTCATTGTAAGGAGTCGGTCCCAGTTTATCTGCGTGCCCTGTGATCGTGACGGCGTGGATCAGGTCGGCATCCTCCACCGCATCGATAATGCTGTCGAGATCCGCTTTTGTCTCGTCACTGAGTTTGACCTTGTCGAATCCAAAGAATGCCGAGTCATCGGCGGCAAACACGATCATCGCCCGTCCTTCCTCGACGACCAATGTGGGTTCGGGACAGGTAGGCATCGATTCCTTCCATGAGCCGCTGTCGACGCAGCCTCCGGCACCCGAGCGTACCGGTTGACCCGATCCGTCGGTCAGGTAGGCGGATGCGGTGGCAGCGACAACGGGCTGGGCGATACCGAATGCCGCGGTCAACAGGGAAACTCCGAGCGTACTGAACACGTTTTTTTTGGTGCCTCGCATGATGATTCTCCTCGATTTCGATTGGAACGAACGGTCGACCCGGCGAGAAAGCGGGCCTGTACTCCGCGGTGCAAACTCGATGCCACCGGGACGGCACGGTTATCGTGCGGTACTTTGTTGGCATGCCCGAGTTCGACACAGCGCTTTGGTCAATATGAACCGGGGAATATCGGCCAATCACTGGCCCTGGATCAGCCGAAGCAGGCGCCGGAGTCCGGCAACCGGGTCTGCACCGAGGTGCACCCGTACAACACGGCGTCCGCGGGCAGCCAGCTCCCGCTGATCAGCGATCGCCTGCGCCAGTTGCGTGGTACCGAAGCTCGGCCCACTGTCCGATGGTTGCAGATCGCATTGCACGTCTCGGGTAAGCACCACGAACACACCGGTGTTCGGTCCGCCCTTGTAGACCTGGCCTGTCGCGTGCAGGTACCGTGGACCGTAGCCAACACAGGTCGCATTTCGGTGATGCGCCCGCACCGCGTGTCGAATCTGTTCCAACAACTGCGCAACCTCGGGGTCGGCTCGATCCAGGTATCCGAGCAGGGCGAAGTAGTCGTTCGGTCTCAGCTGTCCCAGGTGCGCGGCCAACAACCCATTGAACCGATCGGTGCTTCCCGGGAATCTGCCAAGGGCTGCCGCATACTCCGCCGTCGCATACAGGGAAAGTCCGTTGCTGTCGGCGACCGGAGTTCCGTCCGCCAGCCCGCTGCGACGCGTAACGTCAACGGCCAGTTGGCGTGCCGCGAGTTTGGCTCCTTCGACGTCCGGTTGGTCAAAGGGATTGAGATGCAGCACGGCGCCCGCGACAGCGGTCGCCATCTCCCATCGGTAGAATTCCTGGCCGATATCGTAGCGATCGTCGACATCAATGCGCAGAACGGGATGTCCTGCAGCACTCAGCTGGTCGACGGCATCATCCTGAACAGGGTCTGCATCGGCCGCTATGCGCAGGTGCACGAACAGGCGATCCTCTCCATACCGTGAGGGTGGTTCGACATCCTCGCCACTGACGGGAATCAGTCCTGTGCCAAGCTTTCCGGTGGATTCGGCCAGCAGTTGTTCGAGCCAGGCGCTCAGCGATTCGATGCCGGGAGTGGCGATAAAGGTCACCTTGTCCCAGCCCGCCTGCCGAGCCGTGCCCAACAGCACCCCCAATGCGACTGCCGGGTTTTCTTCGACCGGGGTTGCGGCCGAACAGGCCTCCACCATAACGGCGGTGCGCTCCAGAAAGCGTTCGATGTCGACTCCGAGCATCGCCGCCGGGACCATCCCGAAGTCGGACAACGCGGAGTACCGACCCCCGATTCCGCGACGACCATGGTAAATCGCCCGAAAGTCCCGTGCCGAGGCGAATCTTTCCAGCGGTGACCCTTGATCGGTTATGGCGACAAAGTGGCTTGCTGCCTGATGCTGACCGATCTCGTTGGCCACCCGCTCGAGGAAGTAGTCTGCGAGCATCCGGGTTTCCAAGGTCGTGCCGGACTTGCTGGCCACAATGAACAAGGTGCGTGCGACGTCCAGTTTCTGTTCGATGTGCTGGAGCTGGTCAGGGTCGGTACTGTCGAGCACGATCAGTTCGGGGTGAGCGGGTGCATTGCCGAGCACGCCAGCGATCACCTCGGCTGCGAGACTGGAGCCCCCCATCCCCAGCAATACCAGATGATTGAAATAGCGGCCTTCGAACAGGTGTCCTATGTTTCGCAGTTCGCCGAGGCGCCCGATCTGTGCGGGGACGATGTCCAGCCACTCCAGCCATTTGTTCTCTCCACGTCCGGTCCAGAGCGTGGCGTCGCGTGACCATAGGCGCTGCACCTTGCGATCGTCGCGCCAATCTTTGAGTACCTGGCGCACGCGGGTACTCAGGACAGAGGGTAGTTGCGCGCTTTGCCTGTCGGCCGGCGTCGTCAGGACCCTGGTCCTTGCCGCGGATACCGCATCGAGCAGCCGGTTGTAAGCCGTAGAGAACTGCGTGAGCCCCTCTGCCAACAGATCGGCGGTGAGCGCGCTCAGATCGATGCCCAGTCGGTCCAGGTTGCGCAGGGTCAGTGCCGCTGCATCTACGCCTTCTTCGAGCGAAACCTGTGCATGTCCATGGTCGCGAAATGCATCCAGCGTCGCGGGTGGAATCGTGTTGACCGTTTCCGGCCCGATCAGGGTTTCCACATATCTGACATCACTGTATGCCGGATTCTTGGTGCTGGTGCTCGCCCACAACAGACGTTGAGGCCGAGCGCCGGCGGCCTCCAACGCCTTCCAACCCGGCGTGTTGAACATCGCCTTCCAACGTTGATAGGCCAGGCGCGCGCACGCGATGGCCGTTTGTCCACGCACGGATTGTAGGATCGCACGGTCCACAGGGTCGTGCGTGTTCGCCAGCAGTGCCTCGATGTGCGCATCCACCGCCGTGTCGATGCGACTGAGAAAGAAGCTCGCAACCGATGCGCAGCACGTGAGCGGCTGACCGGCTGCGTGTCTTTCCTGGATACCCCGGATGTACGACGCAGCCACCTGTTCGTACGTGTCCAACGAGAACAACAGCGTGACATTGACGTTCAATCCCTCGGCGACGAGTTCCTCGAAGGCCGGCACACCAGCAGCCGTAGCTGGGATCTTGATCATGAGGTTGGGTCGATCGACTTCCTTCCACAGACGCCGTGCGGCCGCGGCCGTCGCCAAGGTGTCCTGACTCAACAACGGCGACACCTCCAGGCTGACATAGCCCTCACGCCCGTTGGTGCGTCGGTACACGGGTAACAACAAGTCTGCGACCCGCTGTACGTCCGCCATCGCCAGGCTTTCATACAGGGCTTCGTCGTCCAGGGTATCGCGGTACGCAAGTGCGGCGATGGCCGAAGCATAGTCGCGACTACCGGCGATGGCCCTTTCGAAGATCGCGGGATTGGTCGTCACACCGGTAACACCATCGTCGTCGATCAGTCTCTGGAGCCCGCCACTGTCGAGAAACGCCCGACGGACCGAGTCCAGCCAGACCGACTGGCCAAGTGTGCCGAGCGCCTTGATTGCGTTCATCGCGGTATCCTCCGGTGCGAGAAGGGTTCTACCTCCGCACATTCAAGGTCCGTTCCATCTCCGCAGGCGCCCGCAATCGCTGAGCGGCAAGACATCGAGGCCGTTGTGCGGGGCCCACTGGGGGGAATCAACCACTGGACCTGGGTGACAGCCACCATGCACGCACTGATCGGGGGCCGTTCCGGGTGCCTTGCGCCTCGAACAGTGCCGGTTTGTCCGGACCGGATCGTGCATGCTGGGTAACCTGTCCGGTCAAAGAGCCGATCATCCGCCACGGATGTTCCGGTTACCCAGGACTCGGTGCGTAGGCGGCAGGCGCGCGGCGGAGGGATGCTTGACCGACGATCCTTGCGCATTGTCGGAGATGCTGGAACAGCTTGGCGGAGGCGATCGATATGGTGGATTGGATGGACGGGCTGCATACGTTGGTCGGACTCATCGTCATCGTGAATCCCTTGCTGGCGGTATCGGCGTTCGCCGCGCTCGCCGGTGGCGAAGATCCGCTACAACGCCGTGCGACCGCGCATCGCGCGGCGCTCACGGTTGCCGCGGTGCTAAGCGCATCCGCGCTGGGCGGAGAGACGCTCTTGCGCTTGTTCGGTATCGGTCTGCCCGCCTTCAAGGTCGGCGGCGGCGTGTTGATCCTGTTGATGGCGATCGCGATGTTGCATGCCCGGATGAGTGGCGCACGTCACACTGACGAGGAGGCCGACGAGGCGCACGAAAAGGAGCAGGTGGGGGTGGTGCCTTTGGGGATACCCTTGTTGGCGGGACCTGGCGCCATCAGCACTGTAATCATCTACGCCCATGCGGGAACGGGCTGGGCCGGTACTGGCCTCCTGGTGCTGGAGGTCTGGCTGGTCGCAGGACTGGTGTGGCTGGCGCTCCGGGTCGGTGACCGCGTTGCGGTCGTCCTGGGCACGACCGGCATGAACATTGCCACGCGTATCATGGGGCTGCTGCTCGCGGCCATTGCCGTGGAGTTCATCACGCACGGCCTGAAGGTCCTTCTGCCCGGGCTGGGATGAAAACCGCGGGCCGCCCGTTGGCGGCCCAGGCCCGCGCATACTCGGTAGCCCCACCGCGGTCTTGGCACCCCGGGATATCAGGCGATCAGCATCTGCATGCGCCGGGTGTCATCGCAGTGTTGCGCCAAGCGACCTTTGACACATCGAACCGGCACGGGTGTTCCAGGGGAAAGAACTTGAATCGACCGCTCCCGCCCTCAGTCGTCACGCGCGTTCTGCACCTCGGTCTCGCAGCAGGCGTGTGTATGCAACTGCTGCTGGCGACGTTCATGCAGAGACCGCGGCCGGGCCTTGCGCGTCCGTCGATCGCGGCAGGTGGATTCGATGTCCATGTGTTTTCGGGGATGTTCCTGTTGCCTTGGGTGCTCGCATGGTTCCTGTGGTTGGCCATCCGTCGCCGCGAGAAGGGTCCGGGTGCGTTGTACCCGTGGTTCACGCCTGTCCGACGTCGCGACCTGCTGACGGCGGGCCTGGGCGCCTTCGCGGCCTTGCGAAGCAGGTGCATGCCGACCGCCGTCGACAGCGAGCCGGTCGCTCGCACGATCCATGGGCTCGGTGCGCTGTGCACCCTGTTGATGGCCCTGACCGGCACCCTCGTCTGGTTGGGGATGTCTACCAACGGCCAATTGACCGGGTACTCGAAAGGCGCCCTGCTTGTGCATCGTGCGTCCGGGACCCTGATGTGGGTCTACGTCGTGGGGCACGTGGCGATGGCGCTAATCCATCACTGGCAGGGCGACGACACCCTGCGCCGCATGTTCAGGTTCCCGCTTCCGGGCCGGCGCCACCACTGACCGACGGGCGCGGGCACTCGGGAGTCTGCGCCGACGCCACTGAACCGATAGACCCAAGTCGACCGCATGCGAGGCAACACGGGCCGAGTGGCGCGGTCTCCGGCAGGTGGATCCCGGGCAGCGGACTGGTGGCCCCCAATCTGCAACGGGTTCCCGTGAACGCCTGCTGAACAGCGGATGCGGTTCGCGAGTCACGCCAACCACCTTG
Source organism: Chromatiaceae bacterium (assembly GCA_024235395.1). Taxonomy (NCBI): domain Bacteria; kingdom Pseudomonadati; phylum Pseudomonadota; class Gammaproteobacteria; order Chromatiales; family Chromatiaceae; species Chromatiaceae bacterium. Next base: position 87,395 of record JACKMK010000004.1, on the reverse strand, counting down.
CAGGTCGGATCCGGATCGACTCGGTACTCCGTCGGGAAGCAGTGAGACCCCACATTCGACGATTGGAGGCGTATTGATGAATAGTCACCCGATAAATCGATTCGCAACGGTACTGTTGATCGGCACCCTATGCATGACCACTGTGCAAGCGGCAGACAATACCGCAATGGACGCAACACCGCCGCCACTCCCGGGTCCTCCGGCGAACGGCTTCTCCTCCAACACGGAGGCGACGACGATTGCACAGCATTTTTCCGGCGCGACTGCAGTCGAGACCGTGCGCCCCATAGAAGGCATCGATAGGAAATCGCTGGGGACGGCGCGGGCACTGTACAAAGATCTATTGATGGTGCTGCGCTCCGCACAACAGCACAACGAAATCGATACCCGACTCGGATTGAACAACGCGAACAACATCGTCGATGCTCTGTACAAGCCAACCGCAATGCATGCATTGCTGCAGCAATCGGCCATCATCAGAGAAGACCTCAAACGCCACGACAACTCGATCGACAGGGAACTCTGGGTGCCGCTGCAGGCGGAGCTGGATGGGTTCCGAATCTCGTTGCCCGCCGAACGCTATCACGCGGCGACATCGGCGATCGAACAGGGGAAGACCGCCGCGTGGAACAGCGACAGGGCCCGCGCCCGGACTGCGCTCGACAGACTGGAACGTGCCGTGGCAACCCGCTTTGCGCTGTTACCTCTCAGCAAGATCCGTGGTGATCTGGTCTCGGCCGAGAGTACACTCGACCCCGCTCCTCCGTATTGGCAGGGCATCAGCGAAGCGATGCGCAGTGCACTTGCGAGCATCAGATGGGTGACAACTCTAAAGGCCAACAACTGGATCGCCGCCTACGAAGACGCGGTCCGGGCTGTCAAGGCATTGAGTGATGGGCCGGAATTCGCCCGACGATGGTTGCGTGTCACTTCCGTGGATCTGCAGGCGCTACCGGGCGGAAGCGAGTTCGCTGAGCAGGCGTTGAAGCTGTCACGGCGTGACCCGATCACTGCCGATGCGGTGTATGACCTGATCGATGGTATTGGAGGGCATGTTTCGGCGATCGGCAATCCATGAGTGGGCGGGGATTCGCTTGGGCAGAGGCCGAAACAGTCTTGAGGCCTTTCAAACGGCAGGCCGGGGCCCGGGTAGGTCCACCGGTTTGTCGGCGGCGACCCGTTACTTGTCTGGCAGCGACGCCGCCAACCGATCACGTCTGTCGCGCGCCGACGCCTTTCCGGGCTAGACCGGGTGCGCGATCGCCGTGGCCGGGGTGTCTTGGGGTCATGTGCGTGGTTCAAGTCAACCAGGCATTGCGTATAGTGAACCAGGTCGGGTCGCTGGACCGCGCCTCCATCCAGCGTCGCGGGCCCCTGGGCCACGGCATAGGGTTTGCAGTGTGAACATGAGGGAAACGGTGGCCGCGTGACCCTTGGGAATACGGAGTGCTCGCGATGACCGGGGACAATCATAGAGGCAGGGGTGTCCGGGGTATGCAATGCTCGGATCGTTGACGCACAAATCTTCGGGCCGTTTTCCAATGCGGCAGTTTTTCTGGCTCCCACTCGGTCTTTCGGCACTGCTGGTGCTCCTGGTACTCAGCGGGCTGGTGGCGATGTCCTGGCGCAATCTGGAACGATTGCAACCGGTGCAGGAGCACCTGGCGCATATCGCGCGCATTCAGGACGTCGGACTGGCGATGGAACAGACCCTGCTGGAGGGACTGCGAGGCGCACGGGTCGGCAGGGAGCAAATGGACAGGCTTCGCGGCGATCTACACGAGGTGGCTGCCCTTGAAGGCGCCCTGCACCCCGACACGAACCGCCGTCTGGCCGGGGTTGCCGACCGTATCACGGCATCAGGCTCCAGCGCGGTGGAGACGCTGTTCGAGACACTGACCGAACTGCGATCGGTACTCGCCGATGAACGCGCGCAACACGACCTGCTGTTGCTGAACGTGACCGAAAGCACCCGGATGGAACTGCGCCTGGCGGTCCTGTTGTTGGTGGTACTGCCTTTGGCGGGCGGTATCGCAACGATTTGGTTGCAGCGCAGGACGGCACAACCGTTGAAGGATCTGCAACATCTGCTCAACCGGCTGTCGGGACGCGATTTTCGCCTGGTTTCCGATGAGGTCCTGCTGAATACCACCAAACTGGCCCGGCCCGCGTTTCAGAGCTACAACGCGATGGTCTCCCGCCTGCAGGAACTGGAAGCCGAACACCAGGATCGTGAGCGCCTGCTGGAACAGCGGGTGCGCGCCGCGACCGAAGCCCTGCTCGCGCAGAGTCGCGAATTGTCACGGGCCGAGCGGCTTGCCGCGGTCGGCGCGGTCTCTGCGGGGCTGGCGCACGAGCTGCGCAACCCGCTGGCAGGCATACAGTTGGCGTGTTCGAAGCTGCGCAACAAGATCGCGGACGGCGATCAAGCGAATCGAATATCGTCCGTGATCTCGGAACTGCAGCGCATCAATCACCTCCTGACCGAGCAGGTGGACGCTGCCCGCCACGCCCCGGAGCCCATGGTCGACGTCGATATCGCCGCCGCGGTGCGCGAGCTCCTCGATCTGCTCCGTTACCAGGTACCGAGTCAGTTCGCATTACAGGTGAGTGTCGACGAAGGCCTGCATTGTGTGCTGCCGGCCGCCGGGTTCCGGCAGGCGTTGTTGAACCTGTTGCTCAATGCGGTCCAGATACAGGGCGAAGAGGGGCGGGTGGAGGTCTCGGCGACCCGCAGAAACGGGCATCTGGTGATGAGCGTCTCCGATGACGGCCCGGGTTTTCCCAAAGAGACCCTGATGGCGGGGATTCGTCCCTTCGCGACCGGACGCATCGGCGGGACCGGTCTTGGGCTGGCGATGGTGCGTCGCTTCGTGCGCGACCTGGACGGACAACTGGAGCTCGACAACCGCTCACCCCGGGGTGCGCAGGTCACGATGTCGCTGCCATGCGGCGCGGCCGTTGAATCGGGGGATCATGACAATGCCTGACACGCTGCTGGTCATAGAGGACGAGGCGTTGCTCGGCGCGGAGCTGTGCGACGAATTTTCCGACGCCGGCTGGGAGACCTTACTGGCAGCGGACCTTGCGACCGCCGCGCGCCTGCTGTTCGAACGCAACCTTGAGCCCCTGGTCGTGTTGTCCGACATGAATCTGCCGGACGGCAATGCGCTCGACCTGCTCGAAAAGGTGCGCGCCCGCGGGATGGCCGGCGAATGGATCTTTCTGACGGCGTTCGGCGGGGTGCCGGAATCGGTGCGGGCGCTCAAGCTCGGAGCTTTTGATTTTCTGGAAAAGCCTTGTGAGCAGGAGCGCCTGCAGATCGTTGTGTCCGGTGCGGCACGCAGCGCGCGCGCACAAAGGAGATTGCAGGATGAAGGGCGCGCGCGCGGAAACCGTTTCTCACCGGCAGCATTCATCGGCCACAGCCCGGCGGCAAAAGACGTGCGCGACATGTTGACACGACTCGCCAGGGTACCTTTTTCGGCGTTGTTGATCAGCGGCGAAACCGGTACCGGGAAGGGGCTGGTCGCGCGCATCCTTCACCATACCGGTCCGCGAGCCGAAGGTCCGCTGGTGGAAGTCAATTGCGCCGCGCTTCCGCGGGAACTGCTCGAGGCCGAACTGTTCGGCCACGAGGCGGGGGCCTTCACGGGCGCCAGGAACCGGCGGCGGGGGCTCATCGAGCAGGCCAATGGCGGCACCCTGTTTCTGGACGAACTCGGCGAGCTGGACCTGGATCTCCAGGCGAAACTGCTCAAGGCCATCGAGGACCGCCGGATCCGCCGCGTGGGCGGTGACCGGGAACTGGAAGTCGACCTCCAGGTGATCGCGGCGAGCAACCGCGACCTCGAAGACAGTGTGTCCAGCGGGGATTTCCGCGCCGACCTGTACCATCGACTGGCGGTGTTCCGGCTGGCGGTGCCCGCGCTGCGCGACCGCAAGGAAGACCTCGAGGACCTGTTGCCGGCCTTCATCGACGAGTTCAATGCCCGATCCGGGCAGCGCGTGGAGACCGTGCCGTCAACCGTGTGGCGACGTCTCGCCGGCTATTCGTGGCCGGGCAATGTGCGCGAACTGCGCAATCTCGTCGAGCGCTGTGTCCTGTTGGCCGATGGGCCGACGTTTTCCGAACGGTGGTTGCATCTGGACGACCGCGACTCGGCACAGGGGCAGGTGGTGCCCGGAGCGGAGATCGACAGCGATCGCATCTGCCTGCCGCTCGATGGCAGCATGAGTCTCGAGGAGATGGAGCGCAGCATCCTGACCGAGGCACTGGTGCGCAACGACGACAACGTCAGTCTGACCGCGCGGGTACTCGGCACGACGCGAGAAAAGCTCCGTTACCGGGTGCAGAAATACGGTTTGAAGACGAGCGACTGAGCGAGACCCTCCTGCAGATCGACCCGGTCGAGGCGGTTCGAATCCCCCAGTCGCATGGAAGCCCCGGTTCATTTTCACCGCTGTGTCGGCATTGCGGCGTTCGCTGCGCCCGCAAAACCTTGCAGCAGACCACCGCTATGGCTGGCACGCTGCATGCTCCGCATGGTTCACCGAGGGGCCGGGTATGGCGATTCGCTACAGGCCCCAGCATCTGTGAACAAGGAGCGACATCATGAACACCGAATCCTCACACGCGCAGCCATCGGTTGATCTCGACGATACCGGACCGAAAGCCGAGGCTTCGACCCACACGAGTGCCTTCGAAAAGGCCGCCATCGGCGTGTTCGATACGCACGAACAGGCGGAAAAGCTGGTGAAGACCATGGAGTCCAACGGTTTCCCACTGCGCCAGCTGTCGATCGTCGGCAAGGGCTATCACTCCGAAGAACGGCCGGTCGGGTTCTATACGGCCGGTGACCGGGTGAAGACCTGGGGAGGGGCCGGCCTCTTCTGGGGTGGACTTTGGGGCCTGCTGTTCGGCTCGGCATTCTTTTGGATTCCCGGCATCGGACCGGTTGCCGCCGCTGGTCCCTTCATTCATCTGCTCGTGAGTACGGCCGAGGGCGCCGCCGTGGTTGGGGGGATCGGCGCATTGGGGGCTGCGCTCGTGAGCCTGGGCCTGCCGAAAAAGGACGTGATCAAGTACGAGCGTCATGTCAGGGCCGACCGCTTCCTGGTGATCGCGCATGGCGACACGCAGCAGGTGGCCCGGGCTCAGCAGCTGATGGAACAGGAAATGGCAGCGGAGACTGCTGTCATCGAGTCCTGAGTGCCGCATCGCCAAACGGTCGACCAAAGCACCCGGGGCCGCGCAATGGCATCTGTCGGTATTCCAACCCACTCGATACAAAAAGGCGGAGGTACAAGATGCAAATAGGCATGATCGGCCTGGGACGCATGGGGGCCAGCATGGCCGAGCGTCTGCTCGCCGGCGGACACCGATGCGTAGTACATGATCGCTCGGCACAGGCCATCGAATCGTTGGAGTCCAAAGGTGCCGTCGGCGTGGGCAGCATCGGCGAATTGGTCGACCGACTGGATAGGCCGAGGGTGATCTGGTTGATGGTGCCGGCCGCTGCGGTCGACGGCCTGGTCGATGGGCTGACCTCGAAGCTCGCCGGCGGCGACATCCTGATAGACGGTGGCAACAGTCATTTCACGGCCGACAAGCGGCGTGCCACCAGCCTGTCCAAACAGGGCATCCACTACCTCGACGTCGGCACCAGCGGTGGTGTGTGGGGACGCGAGCGCGGTTACTGCCTGATGATCGGCGGTGCCGCCGAGGCCGTGGACCGGGTGGCGCCCGTGTTTCGGACACTGGCACCGGGTTTCAGCGCACCGCGCACGGCGGGCAACACGGGTGAACCGTCACCGCCAGAACAGGGTTGGTTGCACTGTGGTCCATCGGGCGCGGGTCACTTCGTGAAGATGGTCCACAACGGGATCGAGTATGGCCTGATGGCAGCATATGCCGAGGGATTCAATATCCTCCGGCTCGCCGCTGCCGGCCGCCTGGAGGTGAGTGCCGACGCCGAAACGGCGCCGCTCGAGGAACCCGAGATGTACGGCTTCGACATCGATGTCGCGCAGGTCAGCGAGGTCTGGCGGCGCGGCAGCGTGATCGCATCCTGGCTGTTGGATCTGACCGCACAGGCACTGCGCAGTGATCCAGGGCTGGAACGTTTCGACGGGCGTGTCTCCGACTCCGGCGAAGGGCGGTGGGCCGCCCTGGCCGCCATAGAGATCGGTGCACCGGCGCCGGTATTGACGACCGCCCTGTTCGGTCGATTCGCCTCGCGCGGTTCCACCGACCTGCGGAACCGGCTGTTGTCAGCGATGCGCTGGCAATTCGGTGGGCATGCGGAAAAAGGGGCCGGATAGCGATGTTTCTCCCATATCGGAAAGGGCTCGTCACGGCAGTCTGACTGTGCCCGCGTCGTCGGTATCGAGAGCGTCTGTGACCGAGACGGTCGACCTGTCTCGATGCCGCAGTCGTCAAGCACGCGGGAACCGTGGACACGTGACTGTTGTTTGCGCAACTCGACGATATCGACGCTCGAATTCGCGCCGCCCTGGCGGCACTGGAGAATCCGCAACCCGATATGGCGTTGGCAGGCGAGACTGTTCACGGGGCGCTCACCACCACCTACAGAGACGGGGTGAACGATCCCGACGCTCGATTGACGTGGATACTGGACGAAGACGCCGTTGACAAACTTGAGACGCAGCGCGCTGCACCAGCGGCGGCATCGCAATAGGCTGCTGACAAGGCTTTTCCGGAATGCTGCGGAGGCCCGCCGGCTGTCGAGGCACGCCCATCCGGCTTTACTAGACTCAGTGAACAATCTCGCCGCCGTGTTGATCGGCCTCGGCGAATTGGACATCGCCGCCGAACGCCTCGACACCCATCTCGCGGATTGCCGCGCGACCTTGGGCCGACGGCATCCGGAAACATTCAAGGCCGCCTGGCAACTGCTGGTCGCCGAATCGCGCCGCGGCGATCCCCGCGGGCGCGTGCGCGAATTGCTCGACGAGGATCTCGCGCCGCTGATCGAGGCCGATCCGGACGGACTGCCGGCCGAGTTGCGGGCGCTGCGGGCGGCGCTCGCCGAGGCCGGGCACTGAGAGAACGCCCCGCAATCCCCTGCAGACCAACGGCGACGCGGCGGGCGCATTCACACCTGTCGTTCGCTGTCGCGCCGCGGATGCCACTGATGCAGGATTTGTGATCGGAAGGGCTGCTCGATGTGCCGCCGACAAACTAAAGTTAACCGTGGGGGTGGCGATGCCCTCCGACTTCGATCGACTGAAAGGGCGTGGGCGCGAACCCTATGGCAAAACTCCTGGTCATTGATTCCAATGAGGAAACCAAGGTCCCTTTTCTCAGGGGGATATTGACGCGTTCCCTGCAGGATATCGGCCTCGATTTCGAGGAGGCCTACGACCTCGCCTCCGAGGTGCGCGATGCCTTGAGTGACGTGTCCGAGGTCCAGACCTGGAAGTTGCGCGACCTGGTGGCGGAACGACTGCGCAGGTATCACAAGGACGACATTGCCGAACGCTATGAATCACGGACGGAGGGTGCCGGTACCGTCACGGTGCGCGGAGAAGAGGGGCATCTGGCGCCGTACTCGATCGAGGATCACAGCAAGTCGCTGGAATTGTGCGGCATGGCACCGGAAGATGCGCGCTACCTCAGCCGCCTGATCGGCCGTCATCTCCTGGCCCGCCAGCGCGAGGAGATCAGCAAATCCTATCTGGGTCGCCTGACTTATCGCATGCTGGCCCGGGAGATCGACAGGGGAACGGCACAGCGCTACCTGGTCTGGCGCCGGTTCAAGCGCAGCGGTACACCGCTGCTGCTGTTGATCGGTGGCACCGCAGGGACCGGCAAGAGCACGCTTGCGACCGAACTGGCGAGCCGTCTCGATATCTTCCGCACCCAATCGACCGACATGTTGCGCGAGGTCATGCGGATGATGATGCCCGAGCGCCTGCTTCCGATCCTCCACCAGTCATCATTCGATGCGTGGCGCGCCTTGCCGGACGCAGCCGGGGCCGCGGACTTCGAGGACCAGATCTCCAATGGGTATCGTGGCCAGACCGGCCTGCTGGCGGTGGCCTGCGAGGCGGTGGTCCAGCGGGCGGTTCGCGAGCGTGTCTCGATGGTGCTGGAGGGCGTGCATATCGATGCGACGACAGTGAAACGGCTGCGCGACAGCGACGATATCGTGGTGGTGCCGATCATGCTGGCTATCCTGAAACAGGAGGTGTTGCGCAAGCGGATCCGTGGTCGCAGCAGTAGCGCGATGCAGCGGCGCGCACAGCGCTATCTGAAAAGCTTCGATGCCATCTGGCAACTGCAGTCGTACCTGTTGTCCGAGGCCGACAGGGAAGGGATCCCCATCGTGGTCAATGACGATCGCGAGAGCACGATTGCCGAGATCCTCCGGATCATCGGTGACCATCTCTCGGTCAGGCTCGAGCCGACGTTGAAGCGGGTGTTTCCCTAGAATCTTGGGCAAGGTACAGAGGCATCCCGGGGAGGTAGAGGTGGAGTACAAGGGGCTGATGATTATTCTCGACGGCGTCGGCGACCGCAGCTGTCCGCAGTTGCAGGGGCAGACACCGCTCGAGGCCGCGTCGCTGCCGGTCCTCGACCGAATGGCGCGTGACGGGGTTGCCGGGATGATTGATCCACTCTCACCCGGTGCCCCCGTTGGCACCCATATCGGAACGGGTGTCCTGATGGGTCTGGCACCCGCCGATGCGACCGTTCTTGCGCGGGGTCCGGTCGAGGCAGCGGGCATCGGCCTGCCGGTGCAGCCGGGGGATGTCCTGTTTCGCTGCAATTTCGCAACCCTCGAAGCGCAGGAGGGCAGGTTGCAGATCCGCGACCGCCGCAGCGGTCGTATCCTCGAGCAGACCGAAGATCTCGCGGCTGCGCTGCGTGATATCCCGCTCGGTGACGGGATCACGGGCAGCCTGTATCCGACGACCCAGCACCGTGCGGTGCTCCTGCTGCGCGGCGCAGGCCTGTCGAGCGCGGTTTCGGATACCGATCCGGGTAGCGGCCGCATGAGTGCGGGCGTGAGGCCCGCAACGGCTGCAGATGCTACCGACGAGGCGGCGCAGCGCACAGCGCGTGCAGTCAACCGGTTCGTCGAGGAGGCACACCGTCGGCTGGTGGAACATCCGGTGAATGCCGATCGGGAGGCGCGCGGCCTGCTCCCCGCTACAGGCATCATCACGCGCAGTCCCGGCAGCGTGGCACCTTTGCGCAACCTCGTGACTTCACTGGGGGTTGACGCTGCGGTGATCGCCGGCGAACGCACCGTGGAGGGACTGGGTCGGCTGTTCGGCTTTCACACGGTCCGCAAACCGGGATTCAGCGCCCTGCCGCACACCGACCTGGAGGGCAAGCTCGCCGCCGCACTCGCCGAACTCGAGCATCGGGACCTCGTCTTCCTGCACATCAAGGGTCCGGACATCTGCGCCCACGACCGCGATCCATTGGGCAAGAAAGCCTGCCTGGAACGCGTCGACCGGATGCTCGACGCGTTGCGGCGCCCGGATCTCGCGATCGCGGTCACCGGCGATCATTCCACCGACAGCAACCGCGGCCGCCACTGCGGCGACCCCGTACCGGCGTTTACCATCGCACCCAACGGGCGGCGTGACCAGGTCTCCGCATTCAACGAGTCTGCATGCATCGCCGGTGGCTTGGGACGCATCTCAGCGACGGCTTTTCTACTCGGCCTTCTGGACGCGATGGGGGTCGTGAGCAACTACCGGCCATGTGACCGCGACTACCTGTTTCATTGACAACCGCCAAGCCGATCGGCCGCGCCTTCACCCGGGAGTTACACGCGTCGACGGGCCTGCGCTTTGCCTGTGCTAGCATTCCTTGGAGTGCGCGACCTGCCGATACCTCGGCGAGATCTTCGAGTTCGTCGCTGAAAGCGGCGATCCGGGACGCGACGTGAGACACCGCACGAGGACACACGATCGGCGGTACGGATACCTTTGGTTGTGCAAGCTTCCTTGTTGGCGATGGCGCCCATGATGCTATGAAAAAGATAATACTCCCGACAATCCTCGCCATCCTCGCGTACGGTTTCTGGATCAGTCCGGACTTCAAGGAGATATCCGCCGGGGTCGCGATCTTCCTGTTTGGCATGCTCGCGCTCGAAGACGGTTTCAAGGCCTTTACCGGCGGCCTGCTCGAACGGCTGTTGCGCAAGACCACGGAGGGGCTCTGGAAGTCGCTCAGCTTCGGTGTCGTCACCACCACGCTGATGCAGTCGAGTTCGCTGGTATCCGTCATCACGATCTCCTTTCTCAGCGCCGGCCTGATCGGACTGGCGGCCGGCATAGGGATCATCTTCGGTGCGAATCTGGGTACCACGACCGGCGCCTGGCTGATCGCGGGCTTCGGGCTCAAGGTCAAGATATCGGCATATGCGATGCCCATGCTGGTATTCGGCATCATCCTGGTGTTCCAACGCTCGAAGAACCTCAAGGGTGTGGGATACGTCCTGGCCGGGCTGGGCTTCCTGTTCCTCGGCATCCATCACATGAAGGAAGGCTTCGAGGCGTTTCGCGACACCATCGACCTGACCGCCTTCGCGGTGGAAGGCTATGCGGGCATATTCCTGTTCACGCTGATCGGCGTCGCGGCGACGGTGATCATGCAGTCCAGTCATGCGACCCTGGTGATCATCATCACGGCCCTGGCTGCCCAGCAGGTCACCTACGAAAACGCCCTGGCGCTTGCGATCGGCGCCAACATCGGCACCACGATCACCGCCATCCTGGGCTCGATGAGTTCGAACATCCAGGGCAAGCGCCTGGCGGCGGCCCACCTGATCTTCAACATGGTCACCGCGCTGATCGCCATCGCGTTCATCCACCAGATCGCTCAGGGGGTCAATCTGATCAGCTCGTCGGTGGGCATCGCCGACGACGACTACACGCTGAAACTCGCCGTATTCCACAGTGTCTTCAACACGATCGGCATCGTGGTGATGATGCCGTTCATCAATCACCTCGTGAGTTTCCTGATGCGAACGATGCCCGAGAAGGCGGCGGCCGCAGCAGTGCCGATGTACCTCAACGACTCGGTCATCGAGCTGCCGGACACGGCCATCGAGGCGGTGAGGAAAGAGACCCTGCGTCTGTACGACAACGCGTTCGCGATAATCGCGCACGGCCTCAGCCTGCACCGCAAAGACATACTTTCGGATCTGGACCTCGCCGATGTCGTCAAGCGGACCAGCAAGCCGATCGCCATCGACCTGGACGACGAGTACAACACCACCGTCAAAGGACTGTACAGCGAGATCGTCAATTTCATCAGCAGGGCTCAAGTGACGATGAACGAAGAGCAGTCCAATACGCTGTTCGCTTTGCGCGCCGCCGGCCGTGACATGGTCGAAGCGATAAAGGACACCAAGCACATGCACAAGAACCTGGCGCGATACGTCGCGTCGGACAACGCGGCCATTCGCGACGAATACAACAAGATTCGTATACAGCTGGGCGAGGTCCTGCGTCATCTGGCCGAGGTGCGTGCGCATACCGAGGATCCCCTGGCAGTGCTGTCATTCGACACGCTCAAGGTGGAAATGGAAGACCAGGACAGCACACGCAATGGCGTCCTCGAAGAACTCATTCGGGACAACAAGATCACCGCCCCCATGGCGACTTCATTGATGAACGACGCCACCTATGCCTACGATGTCGCCAAGAACCTGGTACAGATGGGTGAAGTGCTGTTTGCCACCGGAGATGCCTCGATGAGGGAAGTCGAGCGGGAGCTGGCCCTCACCGAAGACGAGATCGAGGAGTTGAGATCCGAGCTGGAACACCACGATTCATGAATGCGGGACTCGATATCTTATGAAAACGCCCAAGCTGTTGAAAAAGGCCGAGGAGATACTCAGCGCGGAAAAGATGAAGCGCCGAGACAAGAAGAAGTCCCTCAAAGACATCCTGCAGAAGCTGAAGAAGCGCAAGCGCAAACTGGTACACAAGCTCGAGGCGGAAAAGAACAAAAGTGACAAGGAAAAGATACGCAAGCATCTTGCGGTCATTCGCGCACAGCGTAAGAAAGGCCTGAAGGCGCTCAAGGAGCTGAAGTAGCGGATTCCGGCCGCATATCGGCCCTCCGACAACCGATCCGCAGCGGCAGGTCACGTTGAACGGCCTGATTGGTGTCCCGTTTCCCGGCTCCCGCACCCGCCCGGCGATATTGAGGATGGCATGAAACAGAACGATGCTGACGTGTCGGCAGACTGGACGCGGGCAAGGAATAGTCTGAAGACGCGATGGGTGGCGGCGGTGATGGCGTTCTGGGTCAGCGTGGCCGTCCTCGCGATCGTGTTCTTCATTGACGGCAGGCTGGACCCTATCCTGGTTTCGATCGCCCTCGGCCTGCTGGTCGTGGGGATCTGGTTGAAGATCCAATACCGAACGCATCTGCGCAGAGACCCGAAAGGACCTTGAGACGTGTCTGGCATCGTTGACATCGGGTGTGCGGTGGCTGATGTGCATCATCGTTATCACGCGATCCACAATGCCCTGTTCGGCGCTGCGTCGTTCCGACTGATCATCGATGCACTGCGCGGACATCGCCAGCGTGCCTACGGTGAGTTCTCGCAGTCATTGAAAGGACTGCAGGACGAACTCGTCACGCTCAAGCTCCAGATCAAAGACATGACGCGCAACGAAGCAACGAAAGGCCGGGACCGGGAGTTGCAACAGGTGCTGTCCGACTACGCGGAGGCATTGGGCCAGGCGATCGCCGGGCTCGACCTGATCTTCACGAACCTTCGACAGGACGAGTCGGCCTACCGCGATACGGGCGTCGATGGCCGGTCCGGGTTTACACGGGACAAGGTCCAGTATGACCACCTGCTGGCCACGCTCGAGCGCCTGGGCACCCGGCTCAACCGGCTGTTTGCGAACTACTGACTACCGACTGCGCTGGTCGCGCGGCGGGTCTTGGTGTCCCCCGGACACCAACGGCGGGGCCGTGTGACGACACCGCCTTCGATCGCGGTATTCCGACCTCGCGTCTTCTCGGCGACTTCTCCACGAAACGTCCGAAAATGAGGCACTCGTCTTGCATGCGGCCGGACCGGTATTTCGGTGCTCGAGGGACCGAATTTGTTCGATGTCAGAAAAGTTGCGGAAATATGACAAAAACGCCGAATGATGCCTCGGCGCGCCTTGCCTAACGGCCCGTGAGGGATCATTTTTTTAAATAGAAGCACGATTCGAAGCGAAGATTTCGAAGAGCAGATTGTTGTCACGTCCCGCCATTCGGTGTGGGCGGTGGAGATATTCAACTTCGGTTTCCCCCGGGAGGATGAACAGCATGAAGTCGACCAATCCGTTTGCAGCCCTTTTCGGCCGCTCTCCTTTTCGGCCGATACAGGCGCACATGCGCGTGGTGGTCGAATGCGTGGCCGAGGTACCGGCGCTTTTCCAGGCGCTGCTGGACGGCGATCGGGCGAAACTCGAGGCCCAGAAGGCGGTGATCTTCGATAAGGAACAGGCCGCCGACGAGATCAAGAACCAGCTGCGTGGGCATCTCCCCAAGAGCCTGCTGATGCCTGTCGATCGACGCGACCTGCTCGACGTGCTCGCAATGCAGGATTCGATCGCCGATACCGCCCAGGACATCGCCGGCCTGCTGACCGAGCGCAGGTTTGAGGTGCCGCCGGGCATGGCGGAACCATTGATGGCGCTGGTCAACCGCTGCGTCGACACCTGCAACCACGCGGGCAAGATCATCGAAGAGCTCGACGAACTGGTGGAGATGGGGTTCAGGGGACGCGAGGCGAGCCAGGTCGAAGAGATGGTGGCCGACCTCAACAAGATCGAGGACGAAACCGACGAGATGGGCATGCAGCTGGCTCGCAGCCTGTTCGCACAGGAAGACAGCATGTCAGCGGTGTCGGTGATGTTCTGGTACCAGCTGATCCAATGGATCGGCGACCTGGCCGACTATGCCGAAAAGGTCGGCGACCGGCTGCGATTGCTGATCGCACGCTGAGTGTCGGCCGTGTCTTCGAGAATGCCGCAGACCATCCCGCATCTCCCGCGCACAGCGGGTGCTAAAAACAAGGCTAGGTAACAGTTATGGAAACCATCTCCGAATACGGCATGATCTTCATGGTCATGGCGGTGATCTTCGGTCTCTACATGACCTGGGGGATCGGCGCAAACGATGTCGCCAACGCGATGGGCACCTCGGTGGGCTCCGGCGCCATCACGGTGAAGCAGGCGATCATCATCGCCGCCGTTTTTGAATTCGCCGGTGCCTTCATCGCCGGCGGCAGCGTGACCAAGACGATCCGAAAAGGCATCATCGATCCCTCGGCGATTACCGGCTCGCCGGAATTGCTGGTGTACGGAATGCTGGCCTCGCTGCTGGCAGCGGCCATCTGGCTGATGATTGCGTCCTACCGCGGCTGGCCGGTGTCCACGACGCACTCGATCGTGGGTGCGATCGTCGGGTTCGCGATCGCCGGCATCGGCATGGATGCCGTACAGTGGGGAAAAATCGGCCAGATCGTCGCCAGCTGGGTGGTCTCACCGTTGCTCGGTGGCGTCATTGCGCTGGTGTTGATGATGAGTATCCGCAAGCTGATCCTGAATGCGGAAAACCCGTTCGCCAAGGCAAAGACCTACGGTCCCTTCTACGTGTTCCTGGTTGGTTTCGTCGTCAGCCTTGTCACGCTGTTCAAGGGGCTGAAGCACCTGAAGCTGGAATTTTCGATGGGTGAAAGCTTCATCATCGCCGTGGTCTTCGGCCTGATCGTTGCCGCGATCGGCAGGATGATGATCAACCGCGTCAAGGTGGACGAGATGGCGGAACGCGAGTTCCATTATGCCAGCGTCGAAAAGGCCTTCGTGCCGATGATGATTTTCACCGCCTGTGCGATGGCGTTCGCTCACGGCTCCAACGATGTCGCGAACGGCATCGGGCCGCTGGCCGCGGTGGTCTCGATCGTGCAAAGCGGTGGCGAGGTCGGTCAGAAGGCCTCATTGCCGATCTGGATACTGATCCTCGGCGGTGCCGGCATCGTGGTCGGTCTGGCCACCATGGGCTGGAAGGTGATGCAGACCATCGGCACCAAGATCACGGAGCTGACGCCGACCCGCGGCTACTGCGCGACGCTGGCGGCTGCGACCACCGTGGTGCTGGCCTCCAAGACAGGCCTGCCGGTATCGACCACTCACATCGCCGTGGGTGCGGTGATGGGCGTCGGGCTGGCACGCGGGCTGGGGGCCCTCGACCTGCGGGTGATCGGCAACATCGTGATCTCCTGGGTCGTGACACTGCCGGCCGGCGGCATCCTGGCCGCGATATTCTTCTACGTGTTCAAGGGCATTTTCGGCTAGCCTTCGGGGGAACCCGGGACCCGCTGCCGCGGATCCCGGCCCCTTCGTAACCAGGAAGTATTTGGCCGGTCTCCGCCGGTGCCCCTAAGCCCCCATGCACGAATGTGTCACAAGGATATGTACGGAACTGCACTACATGAAGGGGCTGCCGTTCCCCCTGGACGTGAAGTTCGGCCACGTGTTGGTCACCGGACCTCCAGGCGCGGGCAAGAGCACCCTGATCCGAAAGCTGGGCGGGTGGTCCGAGGAGGGCTATCTCGACCTCAGTCGGCCGCGGTGGTGGACCGACCAGGCGCTGGCGTTCCGTCCACGCGAGATCCATCTGGGTTTCCCGTTCGTGGGATACAAGAAAGCGCTGGCGGTCATCGACCCCGAATGGCTGCAGGCGAGTCCGCATCCCGAGTTGGAGCTTTCGAGGATCCTGATACCGCCGCCCAAGCGGCATTTCCTTTCGGTCAACTGGCGGCAGCGCTACGTCTTTGAGTTCCTGCTCCCGCCGGCCGAGGTACTGTTTGAACAACGCAGTCGACGCGCGCGTCATGGCAGCCACCCGGTCGACCGCAATCTGAGTCTGGAACTGGTGGAGGCGCAGTTGGAGGTGTTCCGCCAGACCGCACAGCACTTGTGCCGTAGCGGCGTTCGGGTCTATATCAGGGAGGGCATCGGTAGTCCTCCCGCCTGCATCGTGAATACGGAGCTCACCGATGGATAAGCCATCGCCCGAAGTCAAACCCGCTCTGCTCAAGCGCATTCGACGGGCGTTTTCGGGCCTGGCACGTTGCCGCCTGCTGAAACTGCGCAAGGCCTATCGACTGGTGGACGACAGCGTGCGTGTCCCGTACGAGGGATTCCCGATCGAGCTGAAGATGGGCGGCAGCAACGGCAAACGTTTGCACCTGTATCCGGAGTATCCTCTCGTGGCCTCCGACAAGGAGGCCGGCCCTCCCAATTTCCTGCTCGAGGATCCGGATCATTCCGGCCCGGGGATCGGCGGATTCCTGCGCCTGGAACCCGGGCAGAAGATCACCCTTGGGCGCGACGATATCAATCAGCTGGCCTTGTTCGACTACACCGACGACGTGGAGCGGGAGCATCTGCGCCTGGTGCATGATGGCGACGCGGTGGTCTTCAAGGACAAGACCTCGGTTGGCACCTGCATCTCGCCGATGCTGAACGAGGAAAAGAGCGAGCGGCTCGCGTGCCTGCAGCACCTCGTGGAGATCTACGGCGGCGCGCTGAAGCCGCTGCGCAAGGCCGAGGCACTCACGCTGATCAACCAGGTGAATCAGTTGATGGAACAGGAGGCCTTCCGTCCGCGCGACAGTCGCGGTCTTCCGGGAGGCCTGTTGGAACTGCCGGCGGAGCTGACCCCGATCATCGTGGCGGACCTGCATGCGCAGATCGACAATCTGCTGGTGATTCTCAGCCACAACGGGTTCCTGCGTGCGCTGGAGCGCGGCGAGGCCTGCCTGGTGATCATCGGCGACGCCGTGCATTCCGAACGCAGCAAGTCGCTAGACAAGATGAACGGTTCGATACTCATCATGGATCTGATATTCCGCCTCAAGCTGCGATTCCCCGAGCGGTTCTTTTTCATTCGCGGCAACCATGACAGCTTCGCCGAAGACGTCGGCAAGGGCGGGGTGCCCCAGGGGCTGCTGTGGAAACGCGCCTTGCGGGAGGCACGTGGCAAGGAGTACCGGAACGCGATGCAGCGCTTCTACGACCTGTTGCCCTATGTGGTCGCCTCACCCGATTTCTGCGCCGTCCACGCGGCGCCGCCCGGTAACAAGGTGACGCGCGAGATGTTGATCGACATCCATCAGCATCCGGAACTCGCCCAGGAGATGACCCGCAACCGCATGCAGCGGCGCAACCGGCCCGGTGGCTACACCAAGGGTGATGTGAAACGCTTCCGCAAGGCCCTGGGCCTGCCGCCCGAAACCCCATTCATCGTCGGCCATACCCCGATGGACCAGAAGAATACCTACTGGCTCAACGTCGGCGGTACCGACAATCACCACGTGCTGTACAGCGCCAACGATGCCTGGGTCGGTGCATTCGCCCGTATCGGCAAGCACATGTGGCCATTGAAGTACCCCGTCGAACCGCTGCGCAGACTGGTGAACCACCTGGCGAAAGGGAAAAAACTCAAGAAGATGCGTCTGGTGCGCACCTGAGCCCAGCCGCCGCGCACCGCATCGATTGCCTGTGCGTCCTGGCGATTGCAACCTGAGTGCAACAATTGCGTCATCACACTGAAAGAATACAGGTCCGTACTGCAGGCATGTCCGTACTCCATGCTATGGAGGTATCACCATGCTGCTTGCCCCCAGGCCACCGATCAACCTCGTTGCGGGTTGGCAATACCTGTTCGACCGCGGATACCGGCGGGAGATCCGCGACGACTGGGAAACACAGCCCCTTTGGGTCACCGTCGCGCAGACGATTGCGGGCGTCTGCAGTGTCGTCTTTCCGGTGATCGTCTTCGCGCTGCTCGCATTCGTCGTCGTCGAACGACTTCTCTAAGCGAAGCGGTCCAAACCTGAACAGGAACCGCTGGCCTGCGAACGGCCGGTGCCATCGACGTTCGATCCGGCGTCCCGGGCCGAGCCTGAATGCAGATCTTTCCGAATTGCCTTGTCCGGCACCCGTAACACGGGCGCGGACAGACCTTTGCGATGGTGGCCCATGACCCCATCGCGGCCTAGAATCTCCTTGTCCGGCGGCCGGGCTCAACCGACGCCGTCAATCCGGGAGTAACGATCCATGGCCCAAGACCCGCCCAGGCATGGCCGTACCGGCCGCGCCATCGATACCGACAAGCTCGACCGGGTCGTCGCCGATGCGCGACGCGCCAGCGACGAACGCGCGAGCGGTTACCGTGAGCAGGCGCTAAAGCTGTTTCCCTGGGTGTGTGGCCGCTGCGGACGCACGTTCACCCGCACCAACCTGCAGGAGTTGACGGTCCATCACAAGGACATGGATCACGACAACAATCCTCCCGACGGCAGCAACTGGGAGCTGCTGTGCCTCTATTGCCACGACAACGAGCATCAGAAGTACGAAGAACACATGGCGGCAATGAAGACAGGCAGCAACGCGGGTTCCGGTGCGAAGAATGCCTCTGAGACCCGTTACCGGCCGTTTGCAGACCTCGAGGGACTGCTCAACAAGAAGGATTGAGCGGGTCACCGTTTTCTCGTCCGCTTTCACGACGCCTCACGAGGTCGGTATCCGGCCAACTGAAGTACCAGTGCCTGGCGTTCACGGCAGGGCAAAGAATCCGCCATTGGAACTAAACAATCGGCATCCAGACTCCCGGGGCGATGCGCTACGGCATCGAACTGACTCGTACAAAGGGGATGACTGGATGAAGAGTAACAAGGGCTTCTTCGCGGTGATGGCGTTGGGGTTGGCGGTGACGGCCGGCCACACCAACGCCGGTGGCGGCGCCGATGACCGCGGCGGCCATGGCGGCGGTTGGCATGACTCGGGTGACGCTGATCAGGCGGTGCAACTCGGCCCGCGTCCATACTACCTGGTCGAAGGGTTGGGCGAGGGACGCCTGAAGGATCGGCTGATGCAATGCCAGGACGGTCCCTTCTATCGCACGGACTTCTCAATCGCCCACCGTGGTGCGGCGATGCAGTTTCCAGAACACTCAGACGTTTCCTACCGTGCCGGCGCGCGCATGGGCGCGGGCCTTGTCGAATGCGACGTCAGCTTCACCGCCGACGGCGAACTGGTCTGTCGTCACAGTGAGTGCGATCTACACACCACGACGGACATTGTCACAACCGCACTCAATGCCAAATGTACCGTGCCATGGACCGGGCCCGGTCAGTCGCCGCCGCCGAAGTGCTGCACCAGCGATCTGACGCTGGACGAATTCAAGACACTGCAGGCGAAGATGGATGCGAGCAATCCTGGCGCCGCGAGCGCCGAGGGTTATCTCGGCGGAACTGCGGACTGGCGTACCAATCTGTACACCGGGCGTGCACAGGTGTTGTCGTTCCGCGAGAGCATCGCATTGAACCAGGCACTGGGCGTCAAGCATACCCCCGAGCTGAAGGGTGCCGAGCACCAGGATCGCATCGACGCGATCTTCGGTAGCCAGGAGGCCTATGCGCAGCGCTTCGTCGACGAATTGATCGACGGTGGTGTGCATCCGCGCGATGCCTGGGTGCAGTCGTTCAACAAGGACGACGTGCTGTATTGGATTCAGAACAACCCGCGCTTCGGCCGACAGGCAGTGTTTCTGGACAGCATCGACCCCACAGCCAACCCGGCGATCGAGCGGCTGAGCTTCGATGAACTGAAGGACCTGCGCAGACAGGGTATCCGCATCTTTGCGCCACCGATGTGGGCCCTGTTGTCGGTGACCGACAATGGCAGGATAGTGCCGTCGCGCTACGCCAGGGACATCAAGCGGGCCGGCCTGGAGATCATCACCTGGACCTTCGAACGCGCTGACCTGCGCCAAGGGGCGGCCAAGGGTGGTTGGTATTATCAGTTCGATCCGCAAGGGATCGCCGTGCAGAATGACAGCGACATGTACCTGGCACTGGACGTACTGGCCCGCGAGGTGAAGATACTTGGGATCTTCTCCGACTGGCCGGCGACGGTGACCTACTACGCGAACTGCATGGGCCTTCGATAATCGGCATCGGGCTCCGGGGAACACCCGGAGCCCACTAAGCGGTCGGTGCCCAGTGGACGGGATCGCGACGGGGTCAGGTCATCTGTGAGACCGACAGCTGGCGCAGCGTGGACGACTTCTTCGACTGGTGAAACGCCATGCGGTCGAGAACTGCGCCGAGGAACCGTGTCGCGTCGATGATATAAGGCCCCTTGTTGAGCATCACGCACTCGGCCCGGCCGCTCATCGCCGCATCAGTCACCTCCGCGCGCGACGGTGCACCCGTCTTGGCGAGTCCCTCGAGGACCTGGGTCGCCCAGATCACCGGCACGTGCGCCGCCTCGCACATCCACAGGATCTCCTCCTGCACCTCGGCGAGCCGTTCGAAACCCATCTCCACCGCAAGATCACCGCGAGCCACCATGATGCCCACCGGCGGCGAACGCAGCGCGGCGAGCAGGATGCGCGGCAGACGGTCGAAGGCGCGGCGATTTTCGATCTTGAGCACGATCCCGAGATGACCGGCATTGAGATCGTTGAGGCGATCGACCAGCAGTTCGATATCATCCGGTCGGCGAACGAACGACAGGCCGACCATGTCGACGTGTGGCGCGACGACCGCAAGGTCATCGAGATCTTTCGCGGTCAATGCCGGCAGGTCGAAGGTGGTATCCGGCAGGTTGATGCCCTTGTCGGCACGCAAGCGGGAGCCACTGGCGCGCGCATGTTCGATCTCAACAGTGAAGTCGTCCTGGCTGACCGCCACGATACGGCCACCGATCTTGCCGTCGTCGAACCAGACCCGCTCGCCAGCCTGCACCCGGCTGAAAATCGCACCCAGCGTACAGGGGACGCGCGCCGGTGCGACGACTTGGCCACTGACATCGCGCACGGCAGGGTGACCGTGCAGCTCCTCCCGCGTCACCTGCAGGCGGTCGCCGCGATACAGCGTCAGCGTCGGGGCCGACTCGGGCAGTGACCCGACAGCGCCCACCGCCAGTTTGTGGCCACGGCGTTTCAACTGCAGCGGGTGACCGGCCTCTAGATAAAAGGTCCGGTCGCATTCGGCAATCGCACCCTGATCATGGCGGGTGGTGACCGTCAATCGGCGCCGCCGATCGCGGGTATCGCGGAATTCCAGCCGATCGCCCGCTTCCATCCGGTCGAGCAGCCCGGCATCGATCGGCAGCGCCGCATCGACGTCGTCCGGTGCCTGCGATGACGTATCGCTCGCATGCAGCCAGACCCGGGCGTTCGTAACCACTCGGCCGCGGTTGTCGCGCTGCGGGCGCACCTTCACGATCCGCTCGCCGCCGCCGATCGTGCCGGTACGGAGCTTCGGACCCGCCAGGTCGGCGAGCACCCGGCAGTGCACACCGAGTTCCTGTTCCGCGCGCCGCAGATGCCCAACCATCGCCACCCAGGCCGCGGGCCCGTCGTGCGCGCAGTTGATGCGCATATTGGTCATCCCGGCCTGGAGCAGGGCGCGTACCAGGTCCGGGTCGTGCGCCGCCTCGCTCGGCATTGTGACCATGATCCTGCCGGGACTGCGCGCCGGCGGGTTGCCCAGGAGTGCGTTTGCGTGGTCGGCCAGCAGCGCCGGCCCGCTGCGGAAGCCGACCGGGGGGCGACGCTCGATGGCCTCCGGTGCCTGGTCCCCGGTCAGTCGATGCAAGGCGCCAAACACCGCGTTCAGGGTCGCCAGGGTGTGTGCCTCCATGCGTCCCAGCGACGAGAGACCGAGGCTGGACAGATGCTCCTGCAACTTGCGGATATCGTGACGGCGAACGCCGAGGTAGTGCAGCAGATTGCGCGCGCTGTCGAGGAACTCGGGGTCGACCTGCTCGAGTTCCGCTGCGTACAACAGCTCGAAATCCACAGCGTCCTGCAGAAGTTTTTCAACCTCGGGTATCAGCCGTCTCAGAAAACGCGACTCAATCTGGTCATCCATTGTTGCAAAAGGTGTCATGCGCGCAGCTGGGAAGGCGGTTCGCTGCTTGCCGCCGGGCGCGTGATCGGCCAATCGGCCTTCGCGCCCAAGCGGGCATTTCTACCACGGCAACTTGTAACGAATGTGACAAGCCTTGGTCATGCACTCGACACGAGGTGCGGTGTCGGCGTGGACGGCGCCCGACAGTCGCCTGTCGTTCCGGGCAACCCGTAGCGGTCAGGTTTCGCCGACGAACAGGTAGTAGGGTACGCGCAGACCCGGCAGATAGGGCACCGGTGCGCGTCGCTCGGTGAGCTGGTGCCGCGGCAGCACGCTGCGCAGATAGGCCAGGCGCGCCGGGTCGAGCCGGACGCCATCGTGGCCAAACCACCGCGGCCAGAACCAGCGGGCGAAGCGACCGTGGCGGACCATCCCAGCGGCCGGGGCGCGCTCGGAGACGTAGAAATCGACGACGCCGAGCCGGCCTCCCGGTCGCAGCATCGCCAGCGCATTGTCGATCGCCCCGCGCCAGTCGGGGATCATCGTCAATGCATAGGAGAAATAGACGCAGTCGACCGCTCGATCGGGGCGCCAGCTGACCGCATCCGCCTCGACCAAGGTCACGTTCCGGGGGAGATCGCGAGCACGCGCCTGGTTCAGCAGGGCCGGGCAGAGATCGACCAGGTAGACGGACGAGAAGGTGGAGAGTTCGCCCCCGAAAAACAGTAGGTTACGTCCTGTTCCTCCACCCATTTCGACAACGTGCGCGCCGGCGCCCGGGGCGAGGTGCCGGATGAGTTCGCCGCGGCCGTGCAGCAGGCGCTCGCGGAACCTGTCGTAGTGCCCGGCCTGCGGCGCATAGAAGGCCTGCAGACGTTCGGCGTGCGAGCCGCGGTGTCGCTGACCGAGCAGGAGGTGCCAGATCACCTGGATCTCGGCGGCGATCATGCGATGACGTCTGCGACGTGAAACCCCGCATAGGTATGCACCCGGTCCATCTGCTGCAGGTGTGATGCGAGTGCACCGTGAAACAGCAGATGATCGTGCAGGCGGGTGCCGGCGGAGCCCAGCTCCAGTTGCTGCAGATAGGCCGGCTGCGCATGCGCGCTACGGAAGATGATGCGGGCTGCAGGCGTGGCGCGGCGCAGAATATAGCGCCACTCCTCGGCCAGGGCCTCCGGATAGTACGAGCTCATCCAGTCCATGTGGTCGAGCAACACGAACTTCGAGATGCGGGTATCCGTGGCCTGCAGAAACTCCGTGACCGTCGAGGTGTGCAACGAGATCCGGTCGACCAGACCGTCCTTCAGCAGGGCAAAATTGTCGCGCTTCAGGTACTCGGGGCAGCAGGTTTCCGTGTACCGGCCATGCACGTAGACGTTCCAGAAATAATTGGTGTGCATCGGCAGGTTGCGCAACACGTATTCCAGCGAGTCACGCACGAACCCCGCAACCCCGTGGCGATGTTGATCGATCACCTGTTTGCGCTGCGGATGGGGGACGCCCAGCATGCTCATCGTCAGCTGGCGCGACAGCGTCCAGTTGACCGCGGGTGTCCACATCAAGGGCTGCACGCGAGTGTCGTAGATGCGTCGTTGTTCGTCGAGGTCCTGCGCGCCAAACAGGTCCCGGATACCTGTCGCCAGCCGCGGCCGCATCGCGAGATAGGCCCGAAATGCCCGTGCGACGATCCCGGAAAGACCGTGGAAATAGAAGCTGCCTTTGGGATTGCCGAACCAGCCGACCCGCTTGTCCCAAAACACCCTGGCAAACGGTGAAAGACGGGCACGGAGGGCGTCATGGTAGAGCTCGCGCATGCGCGGGTGATAGCCGTTGCCGAACGCGCAGAAGAAATCGTCGTAATCGAGCTGCGCGATGCCGGCCAATTTGAGTTCCAGCAACGCATTCTGCCGCGGATTGGCATCGACCGCGTGGATCCTGCGCGGGCCGACCAGCGCATAGTCGAGCACGTTACAGCCCGCGCTGGTGATCACCAGCAGGTTGTCTTCGGGGCCGATATTCAGCGCCAGCCGGTCGACCGCCGGATCCTCCCAGCAGGTGTTGTAGACGAGGGCGCGTGAATAGATCGCGTTGAATACCCGGTGATCGATGCGGTCGAGGAGGGTCTGGGGGGTCTTCAGTGGCATGAGCTCGGTCAGGTTTGAGTGAAAAGCGCGGCCGACATTAAAGTGCAAACGTGACAGATGAGTGTCGCCACCAAGACACCACCCTGCGAACCCCCGTTGCCGATTCGGCCGTCGGTCGAATGCGCCGCGGCAGCGAATTTCCGCGGCACGGTGACGACGATGATGAGGTTTCGGCTAGAATCCGGCTCCCCGACGATCAACCGGTGAAGCCACGTGGACATCTCTGAAAGCCAGATCTATGAAGGACCGGTGACCGCCTTGGGCGGAGAAGGCCCGAATGCGCGGTGGATTGTCGTCAATCCTGCCGGCAGGCTTCACGCGCATTCGCTCGACGACCCCCTGGATCTGCACTGCATGCCGATCGGCTTACTGCAGATCGCCTTCGACGCGGGCAGGGTGCGATTGATCGATACCCAGCCAGATCATCCGGTGATCCACCTGCAGCGTGAGAAGGAACGGTTGGGGATCCGCGATACCCACCTGGGGCTGCACGGCGCCCAACTCGACGCCATGTTGCAGCTGTTGGAGAAAGCCGTTGCGACGGGCGCCGACTATGCGCGCTATCTGGCGGGGGAGATCCTGGCCGGTGTGGCGGCATCGCACAGCGCCGCCGACGAGATGCGGGCGGTGCGCGATCGGGTGATGACCATGCTCGGGGGCTACTAGCGCCGGGCGGCGCGGTCGCAGTCGCGGTCTTGCACGCGACCCGAAGCCGGCGCCGCATCCCCCGCCGGCGTTTGAACCCGGTAACGAACACGTCATTTCAGCGCGCCGGTACGGCGCGATCTTTCTTTGGCCACGCCCGTCGATTGCAGGGAGTCTGACGTCGACGGTCGAATCGGCAACATCGTGCGCTGTCATGCCATTGTCATGCTGCTGTCACTTGCATACTGCAGTCTAGATGGCAACGACTTGAATCGCCGGATCTGCAATACGAACATGCACCTTACCGAGTCCCTACGGCGGATGCTGGGCCACATCGACGCGGCTCCACGTCGCAAGAGTGATGAGACGCGCCGCCTTAACGATGTGTTTGAGCGTTTGAAGGCACAGGAGACTGCACTGAACGCGGAGTTGGCGACCGAGCAGCGTCCGGCCCAGCGGCGCAAGTTGATGATCCAACTCGAGGTCAATCGATTGCAGCAGGCAAAATGCCTTGAAAATCACGCGAGCCCGGAGAAACCGGCCGCCGACTGATCGCGTTTCGGCAGACGGGATCTCGTTCGAATTCACTACGTGGTCTATATGGGGGCGTCGTATCGCCCCAAACTAAGCGACCAGCGGCCCCACTGCGGCGCCACCCCAACCTTTCCGCCGTGGCGCTCGACCGGCGGTACTCAGTCGGATGGCGGTTCGCCACCCAGCCTGGGGATACGTCTCTCAGCCAGGGTTGAGACGATCTCTTCGAGTTCCATGAGGCGTTCGGTGGCCATCGCATGCAGCTGCGCTGCGCCCGGCTCTTCGGGTGGCAGCTCGAGAATGGCCTGCCAGTAGGCGATCCTTGCCCCGACCGACCGGGATGGGGAGGCGGGAGGCGACCAGGACATCGTGTGTACTCCAGCATGGCTCGGGACTAAATAAAGAGTACCTCCGATCGATTCTCGACCACAAAGATTTTTCGCAATGGTCAACATCGATGCGGACGCGACACGGCGGGGTTCTGCGCACCCAAGGCCACTACGCCCGGTATGCAGCACGTCACGATTTCGGTCCGCAGCAGTGAAATTGTCAATGCTCGACACATCACACCCGCGTTAACTTGCGCCAGAGTTGGCGGGGTAGTGACATGCTGAAAAGCCTGGGAAAGGTCGCATTGTGGTTCAGGCATCGCACCCGCATGTGCGTGTGCCTGCGGAATGCGCTGCTGAGCGACGAGTTCAGGGCGCGTGTTCGCCCATTGATCCTTTTTCGATATGCGTGCTGGTGCGACCGTTCCGATACCTACGATTGACAAAGTGGAATCGCCGATCGGCTTGGCGGTACAAGGCCGCGTGAAGCGGGTCTTCATTCTTTGTCCGACGTAGTCTCGCGCGCGTCAACTATCACCTTCGCACATGCGGATTGCGCAAGACGTAACCGCCGCCGCATGGCAGTTTGGTTGATCGACCATCCAGGCGCGCCACACGGTCGGGGCACCTCCTGTCGGGTCACGTCACGGAAACCGTACCGCAACCCACGTGCAATGCGGCAGTCACGCTGAACACCTAGGATCGGCCGCGATCATCAGACATTACATCCGACAGGTGCATCGTGAACGCCATCCACCCCCTCTTGCAGCCGCTGGTTCTGCTCGCTGTCCTCAGTCCTGTTGGCTCGGCCATGGCCGAGGTGTACATCAGTGAGATCCACTACGACAACGCCGGCACCGACGAGGGTGAGGCGGTGGAGATCACCGGCCCGGCCGGTGTCGATCTCACCGGTTACAGCCTGGTGCTCTACAACGGCAACGGTGGTGCGCCGTATGCCACGACGCCGTTGTCCGGAGCCATACCGGACCTCGCAGACGGTGTCGGCGTGATCACGGTGAACTACCCGGTCAATGGCCTGCAGAACGGTTCGCCGGACGGGGTTGCGCTGGTCGACCCGGATGGTGGTGTGCTCGAGTTCTTGAGCTATGAGGGGGTGTTCGTCGCAGTCGGTGGACCTGCCGATGGCATGACCAGCAGCGACATCGGTGTCACGGAATCGAGTGGGACCGCACCGGGCGAGTCGTTGCAGCGGGTGTCCGATGTCTGGGAGGGGCCGGTAGCGAGCAGTTTTGGGGCGGTCAACGCCGGCGGCGTGGTCGTAAACCCACCGGCCTTTTATCGAATCAGCGATGTACAGGGCCTTGGAGACACGAGTCCCTTGGTCGGTCAACCGGTCACCGTCGAAGCGATCGTCGTTGGCGACTTCCAGAATGGCGATGCAGACGAGGCACGGAACCTGGCCGGTTTCTTCCTCCAGGAGGAAGATACCGACAGCGATGGCGACGCGCGCACTTCCGAGGGCATCTTCGTATTCGATGGCGGCAGCCCGGCGACCGACGTGAACATCGGCGACCGCGTACGCGTCACGGGCACCGTCGAGGAGTTCTTCGGTGAGACCGAGATTTCCGATATTACGGGCATCACGCTCCTGTCCTCCGGTCATGCACTGCCCAGTCCCGCGGAGGTGCAATTGCCCGCGGCGGCGGTGACGACGAGCCAGAACGGCTTCGCACAACCTGACCTGGAGTCGTACGAGGGCATGCGGGTGGTGTTTTCGGACGCGCTCACGATCAACGAGATGTTCCAGCTGGACCGGTTCAACGAGATCAAGCTCGTCCAGGGCGAACGGCCTCAGCAGTTTACCCAGTACAGCACACCGAATGCGCTGGACTATCAATGGCACCTGGAACTGCTCGGCGCGCGGCAGATCATCTACGACGACGGCCTAAGCGTTCAGAATGCTCCCATCGGAAACCTGGACGGTTTCGGGCCGGTGTTCACCACAGCCAGCGATATCCGGATGGGCGATACCATTTCCGGTCTGACGGGCGTGCTGGACTACAAGTGGGCGGGCAATGCCGCATCGGGATCGACCTGGCGGGTGCGCGCGATCCGCGACGGTGACAACCTGTTCGAAAAGCAGAACCTGCGCCCGTCGTCTCCGGAGGCCGTCGGTGGGACGCTGAAGGTCGCCAGCCTCAACGTGCTGAACTTCTTCGCGACGATCGACCAGGGGACGCAGGTGACCGCGAACGGCAGCGACCCGCGCGGCGCGGACAGTGCAGAGGAGTTGTCTCGACAGACCGACAAGCTGGTACGCGCGGTCACCGCGATCGACGCGGATGTGCTCGGCCTTCTGGAACTGGAGAACGACTTCGCAGCAGGCGCTCCCGGCAATGCGATCGCGTACCTCGTCGAAGCACTCAATACCGCCGCCGGCAGCCCGGAATACGACTGGATCGAACCCGGCACACAGTTTGTCGGCACTGACGCCATCTCCGTCGGTATCATCTATCGGCCTGCGCGGGTAAACCCGGTGGGGCAAGCGGCGATCCTCGACGATCCCGCTTTCACCGATCCGAACGACACCGGCCTGCAGCGCAGCCGGCCTGCGCTCGCGCAGACCTTTGAAGAAACGGCCAGCTACGAGCGCTTCACGCTGGTTGTCAATCACCTCAAGTCCAAGGGTGCGTCCGGACTCGATGCCGACCCCTCGATAAGCCCCGCAGACGTCGACGCGATGGATGGGCAGGGCTATTGGAACAACACACGGGCCGCTGCAGCCCAGGCACTCGCCGACTGGCTGGCTACCGACCCCACGCATTCGACGGACCCGGATTTCCTCGTCGTGGGCGACTTCAACGCCTATGCAATGGAGGACCCGGTCGCGACGCTCGAGTCCAACGGCTACGTGGATCTGGCACGCGAATTCGTCGCTGAACAGGCCCATTCCTATGTCTTCGACGGCCAGACGGGTACGCTCGACTACGCCTTCGCCGGCGCGTCGTTGCTCGGCCAGGTCAGCGGCGTCACGGAATGGCACGTCAACGCCGACGAGGCGGATGCGATCGACTACAACCTCGACTTCGGGCGAGATGCGGCGATCTTCGATGGCGACTCGCCGGCGCGAAACTCCGATCACGACCCGGTTGTCGTCGGGCTCGCACTCGACAGCGTCCCGCCAAGGCTGCATGTGCGGTTGAACCCGAAGGTGTTGTGGCCTGCGAATCACAAGTACGTGCGGGTGCACGCACGCGTGTTCGCACGAGACAACGTCGATCGGTCGCCGGACGTGAAGCTGCTCTCCGTTACGTCGAGTGACCCCGATGGTGGTCACGGGACTCGTCGCAAAGACAAGGATATCGTCATCCTCAACGATACGACCTTTCTGCTGCGGGCGGAACGCACGGATCCCCGGCGCGGGCGTGTCTACACCGTGACCTACGAAGCGACCGACGACGCCGGCAACGTCAGGACCGCAACCGCAACGGTGCACGTCCCGGCGAACAGGGGCGGTCACGACTGATCGGCGTCGGGAGGCTACACCGGGTCGAACACCCGGTGTGGGCCCTCGCATACCGCGGTATTGACTTGCTGCGAATCAACGCTTCGCCGCTACCCTCGAAGCGGTTTCGTACCGGCGCTGTCCAGCGATGCGGCATAGGGACATGCCGTCATCCAGGCTTCGTTTTTCTGTCACACCTTCCTGCTACGGTTTCGCCGCTGTACGCAATAACCAATAAGGACTGTGCACCTAATGAAACTCAAACCACTTGCCGCCAGCCTCGCGCTGGTCCTCGTCTGTGCTCACGCCGCGCATGCCGGTCACGGCAGGCACCACAGCGCGCCCCAGATGTTCCAGCATGTCGCCACATTCGACGTGACACGTAACCGCGTCACGGTCGGCACAGATGAGATCGTCAGCGAAGTCGCCGAGATCGTCGACGTCACCAAGAACGGCCGAGGACTGGTCTACACAGACTCGGCCTCGAAGCTGATCGGCTTTGTCGACATTACCGATCCCGCCAACCCGACCGAGGACGGTGTCGTGCTGCTTGACGGCGAACCGACCAGCGTCGCCGTGCACGGTCGCTACGCGTTGGCCGGCGTCAACACCTCGGCCACCGCAGCGGTGTACTGCGCCGACGACGATGAAGACATCGGCTTCATCACCGATTGGAGCGGCAAGCTGGTCGTCATCGACATCGCCAGACGCACCATCGTCGCCGAGCTCCCGATGGGCGGGCAGCCCGATTCCGTCGCCGTTTCCCCCGACGGCCGCTATGCCGCGGTGGTAGTAGAGAACGAGCGTAACGAAGACGTCAGCGACGGCCTGATTCCGCAGGGTTCGGTGACCGACACCAGCGACCCCTGCGACCTGACCGCCAGTGGTGCGCCGGTCCCCGGCAAACTGGTCGTCATCGACATGAGGGGCAGACCACGGCACTGGACGACGCGCGATGTGAACCTGGCCGGTCTGCCGGGGATGTTCGCCGCGGACGACCCCGAGCCCGAGTTCGTCGACATCAATCGCGCCAACATGGCGGTCGTCTCGCTGCAGGAAAACAACCACGTCGCCATCGTCAACCTGCGCAATGCGAGGGTGGTCAAGCACTTCCCGGCCGGCGAGGTGGACCTGCGCAACGTCGATACCGAGGAAGAGGACTTGATCAACCTGGACTCGGATATCACCAAGCGCCGCGAGCCGGACGCCGTCGCCTGGATCGGCAACGGGCTGTTCGCCACCGCCAACGAAGGGGATTACGAGGACGCATCCGGCGAGGAGGGCGGCAGCCGCGGCTTCACCGTGTTCAACACCGCCGGAAAGGTCAAGTTCGAGTCATACGAATCGTTCGAACACACCCTGGTCAGCGCCGGTCACTACAACGAAGGCCGCTCCGAGAACAAGGGTGTCGAACCCGAATCGGTGGAGTTTGGGCGCTATGGGCGCGACGACCTAGTGTTCGTGGGCTCTGAGCGTTCCAACGCGGTCGGCGTCTACAAGATGCACGGCGTCACGGCGGAACTGCAGCAGGTGCTGCCCACCGGCATCGGCCCTGAAGGCCTCAAGGCGATTCCGCAGCGCAACCTGTTCGTGGCCTCGACCGAAACCGATGTTTTCGACGCCGGTATCCCGACGATGATCAACATCTACCAGCGTCGGAAAGGGGAGGCCAGTTATCCGCAGATCGTATCGGCCGACGACGCCAACGGTCTGCCGATCCCCTGGGTGGCCCTGTCCGATCTGGTCGGTGATCCGAGCGACCCGGACGTCCTGTATGCCGTCAGTGATTCCTACCTGGCGAAGGGCTTCATCTACAAGATCGACGTCTCCGACAGACCCGCACTGATCACGGATCGTCTGGAGGTGAGAAGCAGTGACCCACTCGATCTCGAAGGTGTGGCCGTCGGTCCGGACGGCGGTTTCTGGCTGGGCAGCGAAGGCCAGACGCCCGGCGGCCGCGACAACCTGGTGCTCAAGGTCGATCCCGCCGATGGCAGCGTGCTCGAGCGTATCGAACTGCCGGCCGACCTGATCGATGAGCGTCGCGGCAACGGCATTGAAGGCATTGCCGTCACCGGCGCGCCGGGCAGTGAACTGGTGTACGTCGCGATCCAGCGCGCCTGGCCGAAAGAGGGTGATAGCGACAAGGTGAACACCAAGATCGGCCGCTACGACGTGAGCACCGGCACCTGGTCCTTCGTCCACTACCCGCTGGAGGCGGAGAACGCGGGTGACTGGATCGGTTTGTCCGGCATCACGGCCATGCCCAACGGCACCTTCTGGGTGATCGAGCGCGACAAGGGCTGGGGCGACAGCACGCCGCCCAATGCAGAACTCAAAGCGATCTTCGAGGTCGATCTGGCGTCGGCGAACTTCCAGCCGTACGGGGCATCGCTGGAAACCGTCGACAAGGTGTTGGTCAGGAATCTGACCGACACCATCGCTGCCAACAGCATCTGGACGGCAGAGAAACTCGAAGGCTTCGCGATCTCGGCTGACCAGCAGTTGTATGCGGTCACCGACAATGACGGCGTGGACGATGCCCCGGGCGAGACGGTGTTCCTATTCCTCGGCGACTACACCTCGTTCGGCACCGACTAAACCGGTGTAAACCATTGCTCGTTTGCCCCGCCATCTGGCGGGGCTTCGTATTTCGCGACCAGTGACGTCGTCGAACCCAGACGCCGGTAGAGCATCGCGTGCTCAGGGTTCGCCCACTTTCGCGCACCCTGTCGGCGGCTCCAGGTAGTAGTCGCACCGCTCGCCGAAGGTCAGGGGCTGGAGCCTCGCGATCACGTCGTCCGCCCAGGCGACGGCTTGGGCAATGGACCCGGGCCAGATCCGCACCGTGGCATCCTTTGCCCAACTCAGGACGCGCCCGTCGGACAGCTGAAACGCCCGCCGGACGGGCGACGTGTGTCCGCGGAGCTTCGGCCCGGGCTCACCGTCGGGTCGAATGATCTGCAGATCGTTGCGTCCCACCGGCCATACCAGCAGGGAACCATCGGACAGTGACTGGGCGCCGGACACGGGCCCATCCAGTGCCCGTGGTCCTGCAGTGCCGTCGGTGTTCCAGATGCGCGTGTCCCGACCGGACGTCGACACCAGCAGGCGACCGTCCGCCAGTGGCAACACCTGACGCTGTCGATACCGCCCGTCGGCGCCCGAAGGATACTGTGCTTCGGTGACTGCGCCGCCCGGGCTCACGACAAACAGACGGCCATCGATACCGTTCAGCAAGATACCGCCGTCTTTCAGTGGCGTCGCCGTCATTGCAGCCGAGGCTTCACCCAGGCCGAGCGGTGATCCCCGCTCGCCGTCGGCCTCCCAGATGCGCGGCGGCCCGCCCCAGAAGGTGGTCAGTATCCGTCCGTCACCGAAAGTGACGATCTGTTTCGGCGCGAGCGGTTCGTGAACGTTGAACACCTTGCCCGGCTCACCCTCTGCGCTCCACAGCTGCAGACGGTTGTCGTCGCCCACGGTGACGTAGCGCCCGCCCTGCAACGCCACGACGCGGTAGAACTGTGTGGTGCCGGTCGCTTCGCGCCTGCCGACCAACTGCAGGTCCGGACCCCACAGCCACACCTGCCCGGACCGACCGAAAGCAAGGATCCGACCAGAGGGCGTGGTTGCGACATGCAGAAATTCGGCATCGGGGCCTGCCAGGTCACCGATCACTTCGCCGGCACGGTTCCAGATCCGCAACGCCGGTCCGGACTGGCGGTCGACGAAGATCGAGCCCAGGGTCAACAGCCGGCCATCCGGCATCTCGACGAGGCCGGCAACGTCACGCGACTCGTTGCGCAACACGGGACCGGGTCGCAGGTCCGTGTCGTACAGCACGATCGATCCGCTGTTCGTGTGCACGGCGATGTCGCCGCTGGAGAGTTGTTGGACGCCTGCGGCTTCTCCGCCTTCCAGGTGAAGCTCGCTGCGCGGCCACGGCGCCTCGCTCCAGACCCGCGCCGTGCGGTCCCAGAAACTCCAGGTCAAGAGGCGTTCACCATCCAGCCGCTGCACGCCCGATACGCCCGCCTCATGCCCGCGCAATACCAGCAACGGCGCGCCATCCCGGCCCCAGACGCGGGCGGTGCGGTCGGCGCCATAGGTGACGATGCGCCCGTCCGGCCATTGCGCGGCGGCATAAGCCGGTTTCTCATGACCGCGCAGCACCGGGCCACGCGTGCCGTCCGTGCGCCAGATGGTCGGGGTGCGGGAATTGGTCCCGAGCAGCAGGC
The DNA here is from genome assembly GCA_024235395.1 of Chromatiaceae bacterium. Classification (NCBI taxonomy): domain Bacteria; kingdom Pseudomonadati; phylum Pseudomonadota; class Gammaproteobacteria; order Chromatiales; family Chromatiaceae; species Chromatiaceae bacterium. Next base: position 54,107 of record JACKMK010000004.1, on the reverse strand, counting down.
GGGCATCGGCCAACTCGAACCCCTGCAGCGGCAGATCGCTTGCCGCAATCAGCGGCACCGAGTCGCCCTGCGCAGTCCACAGGCGCGCCCACCAGACGTTGTCGTGAAGGGCTTCCTGGCCCCAGGTGAGAAAGCGACCGTCGCGCAGCGCAAAAGCGCCCTGTGGTCCATACAGATGGGCTTTCTCGATCACCGTTTCGAGCTTTCCTTCGACGGACCAGATGTGCACGGCGGGTCCGTTCTCCCAGGTCACGATCCGCCCGTCGGTCAGTTCGAATGCGCCACGCAGGTTGTGTTCGTGACCTTCCAGCACCGCGTCCGGTGTCCCGTCGGCGTGCCACGACATCGCGGTGTAGGCCAGTTTGCCGGCTTCGCGCCCCGGTCCCTGCTGCCACGTCAGAAAGCGACCGTCGCTCAACAAGCGCGCACCCATGATCTGCTTCAGCGGACTGCGCAGCACGATCAGCGGTTCCAGCCCTGGGCTCCAGACGCGGTATTCGTTGCCGATCAGCGCCGCGATGCGGCCATCGTCGAGACGCTCGAATCGGATCCAAGAGGGTTCGTCGAGAAAGGTTTCGATGAAGCGGCCGTCGTCGTTCCACAGCCTGGCGGTCTTGTCGACGCCCCAGGACAACAGCCGGCCATCCTGCAGGCGCAACACCCCGTGCACGCCGGTATCTTCGGAGCTGCCCGGCTCTGTCGGGTTCTGGTGCGCGAGGACTGTCTTCAGCAGGGTGCCATCCGTGCCCCACCAGCGGAGCGTGCCGTCCCGACCCCAGGTGAGCATGCGTTCGCCGGACAACGCCATCACGCCATCCAGGCCTGCCGTATGTCCGCGCAGCGTCGCCAACTCGTGGAGTTTGCCGTAGGCATCGAAGATCACCTGCACAGGCTCGATCGCAAACGGACGATCCGGCGCCGTCAGATCGGCGGGAAGCGCGGCCCGGGCCAGGCCGAGCGCGTTGGCAACGTCGCCCTGCGTCAGATGTTCGCGCGCCGCACGCGCGAGGAACCGCGACTGGACCAAGAGGGCCGTGTCCCGCTGAGCGTCGGCGCTCGCGGCCGCCGATGACGCGCGCGCCGCCTCCTGTTCCGCCCGCTCAGCGGCAACGCGCTCGTCTTGTGCCTTCCGGTAGGCGACCCAGCCGGTGGCTGCAGCCACGGCAAACAACACCAGCGCGACGACCAGGCCGACGGTCGTGGCGCGGACGACGCGGCGGGCCGCACTGGCCTCGTTGGCGCGGGCGGTCTGCGCGGCGTCGCGTTCCGCTTCCGCGATCGCCTTCGCCTTCTCGAGTTCCTCCAGTCGCCTGCGCTCATCGCTCAACAGGCGGCTATCTTCCTCCTCGCTGGCTTGAATGAACGCATGTTGGAGTTCCGTCGGCGCGGGCGCGTTGACGGGTTTTTCGTTCTGCCATTGCCGGACAGCGACCAGCGCGGCTCCGCGCAGCAGGTAAGCCGGGGCGCGTCCGGACAGTTCCCATTCCACGGCCTTTTCGCCGAGCCGCGTGTGTTCTCGCAACCATGCAAGATCGCTCTCAAGCGCAGCCACGAGTTTCGGCAGGCCGCTAACGGCATGTTCGCGGTCGAACGGAACGGCGTTGATGGCGCTCAGGTCCTCCGGGACCTTCGAGAAATCGACCGCGCGCCACAGGATAGGGATGATCCGCTTGGAGAGTCGACGCGCCTCCTTGATCTCCCACGCACAGACTTCGGAAGAAACGCTGTCGGGCGAAAGCACGAACACCATGGTGTCGCATTCGACGATGAGCCTGCTCAAACGCTGGCGCCATTCTTCACCGTGACCGATACCGATGCGGTCGATCAGGATCTCGAAATCCGAGGACAGCGCGAGTGCGGCGACGAGTTCGTCAGTGAACGCGAGATCCGCCCGCGAATACGAGATGAAAACCTTGGATCGGCCCGTACCTGCCATGGTCTGCCCGCGACACGCTCACTTCGCCTTCGAGCTTAGCAACAAACACAGCGGGTACCCCACATCGCTGCCCGACAGGGGTCAGGCAGGTTGCCACAGGCGCCGACCGGTGGCCGCGTCGCCCCAAAAAAAGCCCGGCCTGCGAGGGCGGGGCGAAAAGGTTACCTTATGGCGATGAAATGGTTCCTGGCATTGACCCTGGCCGGTATCGCGCTCGTGGCGGCCGCACTCCTTATCGCCGACCGAACCTTCACGACGCCGATTCACGAGACCGGTTTCGTGCGGGAAGCGGCCAGGGTGACCCTGCCGCCACGTCGGACCTCGACCCTTTTCGTGCCCATGACGGTATCGCTTGCCGCATTGGAGGACGCGGTCAACGCCGCCGTGCCCCCGCGCTTCACGGGGCAGAAAACCGATTTCACGAACCTTCTCAAAGGTGACCGCATCACCTGGCACGTGGACCGCGGGCCCATTCGCGTAACCGGCGATGGCCGCCTGCGTTTCGCAGTCGCCGCAAATGGCCAGGCGCACGCGTCCGGCGTCATTGACGTCGTGCTGGCAAAGAAGGAAGTCGGTGCCACCGCTCTCGTCGAGAGCGCGCTGCAGTTGTCCGGGCAGCCGCATGTGCTCGAGGACTGGCGGGTTCAGGCAAACCTGGCGGGCGACGTCGTTGTGCGTCGTGCCGACATCCCGATCAAGCACCTCGGCACTGTGTCGGTTCGCGACGAGGTCAGGCGCGTGCTGGACAGGGAGAAGGCGCGCTGGATCAGTCAACTCGAGCAGCGGATTGCCACCGATCGGTCGCTGAGACGCGAGGCGGAGGCCGCGTGGCGCAAGCTGTTCCTGACCCGGCAGCTGCTGAAGCAACCCGCCGTCTGGCTGCGCGTCAGACCCACGGTGGCGCGCCTGACCCAGGCCCGTATCGGCCGCGATGCGATCCATGTCGGCGTCGGGTTCGATTTCGTGTCGGAACTGATCTACGCGGACAAAGAGCCGGACAATCCGGTCACGCCGCTGCCGAATGCCCGGATCGGCCCGCTCAAGCGCGGCGCACTCGATGCCACGGTGGTCGCGGCGTTGCCCTGGGCGGCGCTGTCGACCGAGATCACCGACAAGGTGCGCGACACATCGATACCGGTCGCGGGTGGCGGCGACGTACGGCCGACGCGGGTGACCTTGTCACCCACGGGAGAGTCCATTCTCATGGAAGTCGACCTGTCGGCGCGCCACTCCTGGCTCGATCGCGCCGAAGGGCGCGTTTCGCTGATCGCGAAGCCCGTGCTGGACGTCGACGGGACTCGACTCTCGCTGCAGGATCTGCGCTACGCGATCGCCGGCGGCGCTGCGGTGAAGGCGATCGCGTGGTTGTATGAAAGCGACATGCTCAGACAGCTGGAAAGGCTCGCCACCGTGGATCTTTCGCCCTGGCTCGCGGCGGCGCGCAGCGACGCCCAGGAGACCGCCACCCAACTGGTTGATCGCCTGCCGGCGGGCGTCTCCGCGAAGATCGATGTCCAGCGCCTCACCGCGGACGCGATACTGCCGACCAAGGATTCGCTGCTGCTCGCGTTCACGGTTCAGGCCGCGCTCGACGCGAGTGTCACAGCGATCGATCTCCCGAAACGATGAGCTGATCGCGTCACCTGGCGACCGGCATCTGGCGACATCGCGCGGGCTCGCCATCGACGAGCGTGCCCGCAAAGGCGCAGGCGGCAGCCCGAGACGCCCGCCGGAACGTCACCCGGCCAATCGATCGATTGCCTATCATTTGAGGTGTGCAACAGCCAGCGGCGATCGCGCCGCGGGGGGGACTGATGCCTTTCTATAACCGCCTGCGTTGGAAGATCAAGGATGCCGCGCAACGACAGCGTGCCGCCAGGAACCTGATCGCGTTGCGCGACCAGCTCGACAGATCCGTGCCACCGAAAGACGCGGAGGACAACCTGTTGCTCGCGACCTGGAATATCCGCGACTTTGGCAAGCCGGTGCCCCAGCGGCGCGGCTGGGGACCGCGGCTGCCCGAGACATGGTTCTATATTGCCGAGGTCATATCGCGCTTCGATTTTGTCGCCGTGCAGGAGGTCAATCAGCTCGACGAGCTCGGCCACGTGATGGACATCCTTGGCCCGGACTGGGACTACATCGCCACAGACGAGACGGACCGCTCCATCGGTGGCAACGGGGAGCGCATGACGTTCGTCTTCGACCGACGAAAGGTGCACTTTGAGAAAGTGGCCGGCGAGATCGTCCTACCGCCTCAGTTGCTGATCAGCGAGGCAACGCTGGAGATTCGGGGAGAGAAGGTGATTGCCGGCAAACAGTTCAGGCGGACACCTTTTATCGCCTCCTTTCGATCAGGCTGGTTGAAGTTCGACATTTGTACGGTCCATATCTATTACGGCGACGATGCAGGCGAGGAGCTCGACCAGCGGATCGAGGAGATCGAGACCATCGCCGAGTATCTCAGCGAGCGTGCCGACCGCGCCCTCGGTGACGACAGAGCACTTTTCCTGCTCGGCGATTTCAATATCGTCAGCCCCGATCACGAGACGATGAAGGCACTGACCGATAACGGCTTCGTCGTTCCACGCGCCCTGCAGGAAAATCCCACGACCGGTACGAAGAAGCACTACGACCAGATCGGATTCAAGACCAAACCCGACCTCTTGGAGTACGTGGACAGCCGCTCGGATGATCCCCTCAAGCGCAATGCCGGCGTCGTGCCGATCTTTACCCACGTGTTTCGTCCCTCCCAGTTCGATGACTATGCCGATTTTGTCAAGAGCAAGACGACCGCGGGACGAAAGGCGGCTGACGAACGAAAACTCAAGAAAGTCTATCTGGAGTGGCGGACCTACCAGTTCTCCGATCATTTTCCAATGTGGGTGAGGCTCAAGACGGACGGAAGCGGGGCCTATCTCGATCGACTGCTGCAGGAGACCTGAGCATTCACACGCCGTCGATCAAACCTGCCGTTCAGCTCCAGAACCAGCGCTCGAAACTCAACCGCTGCACCAGGCGCGCCCTGCTCGAGACAATCGCCGGGAACCAGGCCAACTCGCGACCCGCGCCGTCAGGGGTCACCGCGGAGCGTGCGCGCACACCCCTCAGCCCCTCGGACTTCGCCCGCATGCCGACGGCTTGGCAGGCCACGTGTGGCACCGCTTTGCCATCCCGGTCGTGCGGGTAGTTGGACGGCAGCCCGGCCGCCGCAATGCCCTGGCGGGTATGACAGTCGCAGACGGTCTGGTTCCTTGGCAGGTGCGCCTCGACGAGCACCGGTCCCGTGTCGTCGCGCAGGTCTTCCGGTTCATAGGGCCAAAGGGCGATGAAACGTCTCAGGTTGAGGCGTGCAGTGATCAGATCTTCGTTCAGGTACAGGGTGGGGAAGCTGCCCGGTGGATTCCAGCGTCCTCCCAGGCGCATCGCAAAGGTGGCGTCGAGCGGGTCGGACCAGGCCGGGTCTGCGATCCGCCACCAGCTGTGTTCGTTCCGCAGTGCCTCTTTGCGCAGCGGCACCGATCAGTCGCCGACCCGATGGAAATCGAACATCCGCCGACAGGCCTCCAGCACCGCCGCGCTGCCATCGCGCGAGAGCAGGTCCAGCAACGAGACGCCGTCGAGCGCAGGGATGGGTTTGCGCACGACCGCCGGAATGCGATCGCGCTTGAGATAGCGCACCAGGAGATCGGTCGCCGCAGCGAGATCGGCCGCAAGCCCGGCCCGCTCGGCGGGCACGCCTTTTTCCATCCATTTACCGACCGCCTGCCGACTGACGCCCAGGACCCGGGCCGCCTCTGACTGGCTGAGGTCCCAGATCTCGAGGGTCCGCGCCAGTGCGTCGCGCGCCCGTTGTCGATCCAGGTGCTCCGAGAAGGCGTCGAGCCAGGCCTCTTCGCCCTTGTGTGCCTCGAAGAGTGCCTCGGCCACCGCCTTGGGGTCGCGTTGTCGTTGAACGGCTCGGTTGGGCATGGTTCCTCCTGCCCGCTACCGTATGTCAACCGCTATCATTTGTCAATTTGACGCCTGGACGCGGTCGCGGTGTCAGGCGGAACCCGTTGCCGGGCGCGTTGTCACAAAGACATCGTACGCTGATTACGATCCTGCAGATTGGCAGTATCATGGATCGACCGAGAAGGAGTCTTGCCGTCAGGCAGACTCCCTCGCTACGGAGGACAGGCAGTATGAGTAGCAACTCGGAGACAGGTGTGCAGGGGATTCACGCCGTCGAACAGAACTCGACCTCGTGGAAGGATGGCGTCTACCGGCAGCGCGAGGAACTGGCGCGCATGTTGCGCGAGCCGCTCGGGCTGCTGGCCGACAGATGTATCTCGGTCTGGGGCGAACGCGAGCGGTTGAACGCGGTACTGCTGGCCGGTTTTTCGAGCATTCCTTACTGCAGCCATCTGTACGTGCTGGAAAGCAACGGCAGGCAGATCAGCGACAATGTCGGCATCACCGGGATTGTGCCCGGCCACTTCGGCCGCAACCGGGCCGAGCGCCCCTATATGAAGGAATCGATGCCCGCCTGGGGTTTCCTGCTGTCCGATGCATATGTCGGGCTGGCGACACATCACCCCTCGTTGACCGCGTTGCAGGTGGTGGTCTCCGGGGTCGGCACGCGGGGCTACCTCGGCGCGGATTTCGACCTGCGCGGCCTGCCGGTGACATCGGCCCTGTACAGTGAGCCGAACGACTGGCGGCAGGTGAAAGGCGATCCGGCCATCCGCAGCACCTTGTTCCAGCAGAGCCGAACCGAGAGTCCGATGGATCGCAACATGTCGGTTGCACTATCGATACTCGAGGAGCTGCTGACGGAACGCGGCGTCTTCCAGTGCCAGATCCACTTCTCCAGCAGTCAGGCGACGATCTGGACGATCGACGATCCGATGCGCTATCGCATCTTCGATCACGAGGTGCTCAGCGACCCGGACATCTGCCTGGTATACGCGTCCTGTCCTTATCCCGGGGATGCGGCGATCCCGAAAGCGGACATCGTGCGAATCCTGTGCGCCATGCAGGCACTGCGCACGGTCGACACGACCATCTACCTGCGCACCGCCTCGCTGAACATCATGAATGGGATGGTCAGCCTGACGTTCTCGTGCGACGGCTCACATTACATGCGTTACGACGAGTTCCTCGCGAAAGGTCCGTCTTTCTGGACAGGGATGACCGGCTGACGGCCACAACGCGATGGAGATGCCGATGAAGGACATCTCAGCGACCTCATCGACGCGCCTGGCGCAGCATGACACAGCGGAGCATCGACTCCACCGAGTCGTTCGCGAGCAAGCGCGCCTTGGCGGTCGCCATGCGGCGTTCGGCCTCGCGACCAGGGGACTTGTCCAGTTTGCCGGCGGCCTTCTTTATCTCGCGGCGGGCGATATCACCACAGGCATCGGCCACCGTCTGGGTGTGCTCGGGCAGGCCCGTCCTGTCGGCCTGTCCCGACAACGCCAGGGGGGGCACGATGAAAGCGGCGATGAATATAGCGATGCGAGTCATGGCGGTACCTAGGGCAGGATGAGGGTATCGACGACGTCCGTGTTGTCGGCGCCGATCAGGTCGGTCTCGCCGGCGCGGATCGACACGGTGTCGCGCAGGATTGCCAGCGGTTGTTGCGCTGTGGCCCTGGCAAAGGCAACCGCCCAGAAACGCAGCGTACGCTGCGTCCCCGGCGCGATGTCGCCCACCGAATATTCGGCGGCCGAATCCGTCAGCGAGGTCTGTTCGAGACTGTCGAGCGTGCCGCCGGGCGGCAGGTCCAGAGGCGCGGGCAGCAATCCGGCGAAGCCCTCGGCATCGTTCAGCTCGAGGGTCAGCTCGTCGCGCACCCGTACGTCCGTCGCCGTCGCAGGGCCGCCGTTGGTGAACTCCACCGTGTAGAGAATCCAGTGCAGTGCCAGGTCGCCGAAGTGGGTGACGAATTCCTCGGCGGACTTGACGATCTGCAGATCGACACCCTTTGGCCGTTCGCGGATCTGTTCGACGTCGATGGAACTGTGTGCTCCGGGTCCGCCGTTGGGTGTCAGTGACGCCGAGGTGTAGACCCCGGTCACGTCCAGGCTCGCATAGGCCTGGATCACGACAAACCCTTCCACGTAGGGTGCAGGGAAAGTGCCCTCGAACGCCTTTTCGCGGATGTCTTCGCAGTCGACCTTAAGCGCCTCGTCGTACTGCAGGATGTCCTCACCCATCTGGCGGATCTCGCCCGCGCGCTGCTCGGCCGGCGGATAACTGACCGCCACCTTCTTGTGGAAACGCGCCGGCGGGTCGTTCGGGTTATGGATATTGATGGTCGTGCCGTAGAGGCCCGGCACCAGACGCAGGGTATCGGTGTCGGCCTGCGTGCCGCAGACGAATTTCGCAGCGTATTCATAGGGCGGGTTGGTGCAGCGTGCGCTGTCCTCGTTGTCGGCACAGGACTCGAAGACGATCGCATCCTCGCCGGTCAGCTCGTCGTCGGGGAACGTCACCTCGTCGCTGGGGTCACCGCTCGAACTGCGCATCGCCAGGCGCAGGTTCGCCCAGTCGTCGTAGCCGCCCAGCTCCTCGTTCGGCGAGGCCGTGCAGGCCGTGGTCGGCGTGAAATTGATATCGACCGCCACGCTACCGATGTCGAAGATCGGTGTGCCGTCCGGGTTGGTGTTGCCGCTCCAGTTGATGGGACCCGAGCCGGGCGCGATCAGACGGTTCACGCCGTCCGAGCCCCAGAAGGTGCTGTCGATACCGTCCTGAATACCCACCGCCTCGACCAACGCCGCCTCGTCGAGCGGGGGCAGGGCACTGCGTGAGTAATCCAGACGCGGACCCGGCAGCGATGAGTTCGGGATCAGGCGTGTCTGGAACGAATAGTTCATGACGCTGAGATAATTCGGCTTGCAGTTCGTGCCTTCGTTGCCGCCGTGGGCGAGGCCGAGCGTATGCCCGAGCTCGTGCATGATGGTGCCCGCCTGTTGCGCCCGCGAGCCGACCCGGTGTCCGCCGACGACCGTCCAGGGTGGACCACCACCGAGTGAGACCACGAAGTTGCCGCGCTTCGCACGCCCCGAACTGTTGCCGCCGTCGCGGGCATGCACCACGATCGCATAGCGGTAGACCAGGGCCTTGGCCGCGAGGGCGAGGGGATCGGCCTGTTCGGCCGGGGTGCCGAAGTTCGCGGCGCGCAGGGTGTCGAAATCGGTCCAGGTGTTGATGTTGTTCTGTTCGGTGATCTGTTCACCGATATCGATACGCAGGATGACCCCGGGCGACCCGTCCGCATTGCCCACGCTCGCCGGCGCATTGGCGAAGGCGTCGATCACGTCCTGCACCGCGTCGGGGTCCGGCAGATGGTTCTGCATGTAGTCCATCTCGACGTAGACGTTCTTGCGATCCGGGTCTGCACCGACCAGCGTGAAGTCGGCAGTACCGTTGCAGTCGATATCGATGCCGTCGGTCTCCCAGTCGTCGAAGATGCCGTCCTGGTCGCGGTCCGCGCCGGTTCGCCGGTGCGAGCGCAGCGCGATCGCGGTCACCCCGCGGCCGTCTCCCCAGCCGTCTTCGGCGAACAGCTCCTGGTAGTCCCCGAAGCGGTCGTCGAACACCAACCAGCGCTCGTTGCCGCCGGGGCTGCGGCCGATCACGATCTCGTCGACGGCATCACCATCGACGTCGCCGAAGGCCACCGCGGTCGCGGCGCGTTCGCCGCCCCAGCCGTCCGACGCGAAGTTCACGGTATTGCCGTCCGAGTCACGCATCAGCTGAAAGTCGCGCAGGCCGTCGTCCAACAGCACCACGCGATTGCCGACGCCGGCATTCAATCCGACCAGCATCTCGTCCAGTCCGTCGCCGTCCACGTCGCCGAGGTCCAGCGACGTCACCGCACGGTCGTCGGGCAATGCCGCACCCAGGGCGAGGATGCTCGCGAAACCGGCGTCGGCATCGTCGAACACCTCCCAGCGCATGTTGCCGCCCGCGGACCGACCGACGACGATCTCGTCGCGCCCGTCGTTGTCCACGTCGCCGGTCGCCAGGGCGGTGACCGAGCGTTCCTCGCCCCAGTCACCACCCGCCGCCAGCAGTTCCGCGAACCCGCCGCTCGCATCGTCGACGACGATCCAGCGCGGGCGTTGTTCGGCGCCGCCGGTACGCCCGACGACCAGTTCGTCGAAACCATCGCCATCGACGTCGCCGAACGCGAGCGCCGTGACGTCGCGATCGTTCGGCCAGCTGTCGCCACCGGTGTGCAGGGCGGCGAAGCCTGCGTCGGCGTCGTCGTAGATGCGATAGCGGAAGCCGGTCGGGCCGTCCCGCCCGATCGCGAACTCCATCGCCGCGTCGTCATCGACGTTGCCGACCGCGATCGCGTTGGTGCGACGCCCGATGCCCCAGTCGTCGCCACCGGTCAGCATCTCGACAAAACCGGCATTGGCGTCGTCGTAGACGAAGTAGCGTTCATTGACGCCGTTGTCCCGGCCCACGATGATCTCGTCGAGCCCGTCACCGTCAAGATCACCCGCGGCGAGTGCCGTGGTGTCGCGAAAACCACCCCATCCGGTGCCGGCCGTGTTCAGTGTGTCGAAGCCGCCGGCAGCATCCGAGATCACCGTCCAACGCATGTCCATGTTCGGCGAGGCACCGCTGTCACGGTTGCGTCCGATGATGATCTCGTCGGTGCACATCCCGTTCAGATCGGCCAAGGTGGCCGCAGGGACGCAGCAAACGACGGAGATGATGAACCGAAATGCGAAGGGGATTGTTCGATATTGCATCGTGCCTCCCTGCTCAGGCGCCGGTCCGGCACGCAAGCGATCGCCCAGTCAGCGACAAAATCCGTGGATTATTCGAAAGTAGTTCCTGGCGGTGGATCGTGCAAGACGGTCTGCAGGTCATTCACCCGCTCGAAAGCCGCGCCGACATTGGGAGAATTCACAGGAAGGGGCACGAACCATTGAGTGAACGGCCGACATAGAGCAGTGTCTATGTGGATGGTTGCGACGGACCCTTCATCCGTGACATGAAGCAGACAACGTGTTCCGGGAGCCTCTTCGACCACCAGCGTTCGTGCCCGAAACGGAGGTCGAAGTACCGCGGCATCGAGACGACCCGGACAAGCCGTAATCAGAGCGGGTCGCGCGGACTATACTCGGGTACACGAGTCGACCGGCGAACTGTTCGGGCTCGTACGCACCAATGGAACCAGATGCCAGGACTTCTGCTCACCGCTGTCGTTTTCCTGATGCTGGCTGCGCCCTGTCTGGCCACTGCGCCGTCGCCCGCGAGGAACCCACCCATCGCGGCTGCGGTTGCGGATTTCGATTATTTCGACACATCAGGTGAGGCGATCGACCAGAGCGAGGCGCATACCAGGCGCATGCGGACCTTCGTCGAGATCCTGAAGCAGCGGCTGGTGGCGCAGGCGGGACTGCAGATCGTCGAGATCACCTGCGGTCGGCATGTGTGCAGCGCGGGCAGCGGGGCCAACGCGGGTTTGATCGATGCCGCACGGCAAGCCGATGCGCGCCTGCTGATCTATGGCGGCATCCACAAGATGAGCACGCTGGTGCAATGGGGCAGGGTCCAGGTACTCGACCTCGATGCCGAGCGCCTGCTGCTGGATCGTTCGTTCTCTTTTCGCGGCGACAACGACAAGGCCTTCGAACGCGCCGCCGGCTTTCTCGTGAAGACGCTGCAGGGTGTGCTCTCTTCGACACCGCTGTCGGATGGACCTGCCGAAGCGCGTTGACCGAGACGGGTGGGCATTCAAACGCGCGAAAGCAAAACCTTTGCGCAAGCGTGTTTCCCGCGAACTTGACGGCGAAGTCTATCGTGCAACCCGGTATTTCTTGAAGTTTTCCGCCTGCTCGAAGATCTCCCTGTATACCTCGTCCCAGTCGACGGGCGGATAAAGGATTATTATCAAACCTCGTAACCGGGGTGGCTCGGACGGAACAAACACAGCCAAACAGAATGCAAAACCGCAGGGGCGATCCCAATGGAATGGATGATCAGGACACTCGTAGCGCCATGGATACCCGTGATTCTCATGGCCGCCGGCATCTTCATTATTTATCTGGTGCTCAGCCGGTCAGAGAAAAAGCTCAATCACGGCAAACGCTCACCGTTCCCGCGCGAGTTTCTCCGCAGCCCGGGGCACACCCTTTACGAGCAAATCGAAGACCTCCGACTGGACTTCATGGGTTGGTTCGTTGCGGCCATGATCTGGCCGCCACTGCTTTATACGGCGTTGTTGGGCCAAGCGTATTTCAACGACAGGCCGCTTTCGCCGTCAGGTTGGGTGTTTTACGCCATTGCCGGTATTGGGGGCATAGTCGTCGTCGCGCGCAAAGCGGTGCAGTCCTTCCAAAGGATTCGTCAACTGCGGTTGGGGTACGAAGGTGAGTTGGGGGTGGGGCAAGAACTCAATCAGTTGATGCTTCACGGGTTTCGCGTTTTCCATGATTTCCCGGGCGAGCAGTTCAACATCGACCACATCGTGATTGGAAAGTCCGGCGTTTTCGCCATCGAGACGAAGGCGCGCTCGAAACCCAACACCGGGGCCGGCAAAGCAGACTCGACGGTGATCTGCGATGGCACTCGGCTCATATTTCCGACATGGACCGAGATTGGGCCGATGGAGCAAGCCGAGCGTCAGGCAGCCTGGCTCGCCAAGTGGCTTGCCAGCGCCGTGGGCGAAGTCGTCACGGTCAAAGCGGCGGTGGTGATCCCAGGCTGGTTCGTGGAACGCAAGAAAATCGGCAACGTTCTTGTGTTCAACGCCAAGGAATCGAAGCAGGCCATCGTCGATTTCCGCGGCCCGCTGTTGTCGGACGTTATGGTGCAGCGTATTGCGCACCAGGTTGAAGGACAGTGCAGGGATGTGGCACCACGGTCATTCAAGGCAATGAGATAGGAGGGTTGGCGAGAGTGCCGATTTCTGGGCAACCAGCGATTCCACTGAACCCCAACAGACAGGCCCAGGCGCACGACCAAGGATCTCATCGAGCCTGAAACGCCCTGTCGATCTTTTGTACGTTTCACAACAGCTCCCGCATCTTCTCCCTCGCACGAAACAACCGCGTTCCTGCACCGGCATTGGAGATGCCGAGGTGCTCGGCAATCTCTTTCTGCGAGTAGCCGTACACGACCTGCATCAGCAACGGCTCGCGGTATTCCAGTGGCAGCCGGTCGAGAGCGCCGCGCAGCACGAAGGCCTCGGTTGACGTGTCATAGTCGTTTCGCTGGGCGGCCAGCTTGTCGTCATCTAGCTCCGCCTGTTGCAGCGGTGCGCGTCCATAGTGCCGTGCGTTCTCGCGGCGAACGATCGTCAGCAGCCAGCCCTTTGCCGCCTTGCGGTCGTTGAGCCGGTCGATCGACTTCCACGCGCGGATCAACGCCTCCTGTACCACGTCTTCGGCGACGGTGCGGTCGCCGGACATCCAGTAGGCGAAGCGGAACAGGTCGTCCAGGTGCACGGCGACCAGTTCGTCGAACCGTCGCCTGCGGTCCTGTTCACCGGGGTGGGCTTCACCTCCCGTGCGCGCGTCGGCGACAGGGTTCGTCGCTGCACCGTTCCGGACTGTGATCGGCCGGGCAGTGGAGTCGTTGCTTGCGGCGTTCATGGTGAATTCCCTTATCGTGATCGATTGGTCGCGTTGCGGTGCGGTGGTAGCCGGTGTCACAGACCAAGTGCGCTGAGGCCCGGGTGACCGTCGGGTCGCGGCCCCAGCGGCCAGTGATACAAACGCTGCGACGCGCTGATCGGCAGGTCGTTGATGCTGGCGATACGCACGCGCATCAGACCGTTGTCGTCGAACGCCCAGTTCTCGTTGCCGTAGGCACGAAACCAGCTGCCGGCGGCGTCGCGCCATTCGTAGCCAAAGCGCACAGCGATGCGGTTGCCGCTGAACGCCCACAACTCCTTGATCAGGCGGTAGTCGCGTTCTCTGTCCCACTTGCGCCGCAGGAACTGCACGATGGCGTCGCGACCCTGCAGGAACTCGGCACGGTTGCGCCAACGACTGTCAGGCGTGTAGGCCAGCGACACCTTGTCCGGATCGCGACTGTTCCATGCGTCTTCGGCGAGGCGGACCTTCTGCGTCGCGGTTTCGGATGTGAACGGCGGCAGTGGAGGGCGTTGATGGATCATGGCGTTTCTCCATGGTTGGCGAGGCGGGCACGCAGCCTGGCGTTTTCGGAGGCGAGAGTGTCGAGACGCTCACGCAACGGACGCACCGCTTCGCCGATCTGCTGCTCGGTGTAGCGCGGGGTGATGTGCTGTGAGCAGTTCCAGTCGTAGGCCTGCAGATGCAGCCGGAAGACGCGTTCGAGCCGCGCCTTGTAGCCGGTTACCGATACTTGCCGTGTCAGGTCCGGGTCGGCATCGAGCGCGAGCACCTCGACGTGCACGTACATCTTCAGCCGTGCACGCTGTGCGTAGTCCATCAGCAGCAGGCAGGCGCGACCGTCTGCGGTGGCATTGCCGGTACTGATGTATTGCCGGTTGCCGCGGTAGTCGGCGAAGGCGAGCGTGCGCTCGTCGAGCACCTTCAGAAAGCCCTGTGGACCTCCGCGGTACTGCACGTAGGGCCAACCGGTCTCGGACACCGTCGCCAAATAGAAGCTGTCGCGTTCGGCGATGTAGCCGGCCACGTTGTCGCTGAAGCGATCGAACGCGCGGTGGCCCTTGAAGTCGGACCAGATCCCATCGGCATTCATCTGCTCCTGTACCTTCCGAACACTGGGCGTCAGCGCGATGTCGAGGAAGCCGTAGGCCATGCGGAGTCTCCGGGCGAATCGTGAATGGCGCCCGGGACCGCCGTCCCGGGCCGTTGACGTCAGGCGGCTTGCGATGCCCGGATCTCGGGAAAATCGATATCCGTCTTCGCGACCTCGTTGAGGTAGTTCGTGAAGCTGTTCTCGGCGACCAGGGCGACGATCTCGACGATCTGCGCATCGCTGAAGCCGGCCGCCCGCACGCTGGCTAGATCGGCGTCGCCGACGTGACCGCGCTCGCGCGCGACCTTGGCGGCGAAGTGCACGGCGGCGTGGGCCTTGGGATCGGACGACGTGCCTCTACGGTTCAGGGCGACCTCGTCAGGCCCGAGCTTCGCGAGGCTCAGGCCCAGATAGGTGTGGGCGGACAGGCAGTAGTCGCAGCCGTTCACCTGGGCGACCGCCAGCGCGATGCGTTCGCGGGTCTTGGCATCCAGCGCCTTGGTCAGCGCGCCGTTGAAGCCGGTATACGCGGTCAGCGCGGCGGGGCTGAGGCCGATCAGGCGGAACAGGTTGGGGACCGAGCCGAGCTGCCGGTGCACGGCGTCGAGTGTGGCCTTGGACGCCGCGGGTGCATGGTCGAGGGACGGGATGGCGATGCGTGACATGGTGTTCTCCTTACGGGTTGAGGGCCCCCATCGGGCCGCTGAAAAGAACACTAGGCGCTTCCGAAAAGAAAGATAATCCGCCATTATCAAGAACCACAGTTCCGGAAACTGAGATAATCTATGGACCGACTCGAAGCCATGGCGATGCTGGTGGCGGTCACCGAGCGGGGCAGTTTCTCGGCCGCGGCGCGGGCGCTGGACGTGCCGCTGGCCACGCTGAGTCGCAAGGTGTCGGACCTCGAAACCCTGCTCGGTGCACGCCTGCTGATCCGCACCACGCGCAAACTGACGCTGACCGATGCCGGTATCGCCTATGTGGCATCGGCGCGTCGGATCCTCGAGCAGGTCGACGAGGCCGAACGCGAGGCGGCCGGCGAGTTCACGCAGCCGAAGGGCGAGTTGGTGCTCACGGCGCCGATCATGTTCGGGCGGCTGCACGTGCTGCCGGTCGTCGCCGAGTTCCTGGCCGCGTTCCCCGAGATCAGCATCCGTCTGCACCTCGGTGACCGCAATGTCGACCTGATCGACGATCACGTCGACATGGCCGTGCGATTCGGCAGGCTGCCGGACAGCTCGATGGTCGCGACACCGATCGGTGACATGCGCACAGTGACCTGCGCGAACGATGCCATTCTGGCGCGGTACGGCGTATTGGAGCGGCCGGAAGACCTGCTGCGCTATCCGTGCGTTACGGTGGAGATTCCGTTGCCGTCGCCGGCCTGGCGCTACCGTGTTGCCGGTTCCGACACGGCGCTCGAGATTCCGGTCGTCCCGCGCCTCGCCGTGACGACCACCGAGGCCGCAGCACAGGCGGCGATGCAGGGCGTCGGCGTCACGCGGCTGTTGCATTATCAGGTGGCAGAGCCTGTCGCCCGTGGCGAGCTGAAGATCGTGCTCGAGAATTACGAGCCGGAGCCGGCGCCGGTCCATCTGATCCACGCGTCGCGCGGCCGCATGCCACTCAAGATGCGGCGTTTCCTCGATTTCGCCGCACCGCGGCTCAGGGAGACGCTTCGCCAGATCAGCGAAGCCGGGCGCGGTTAGCCTCGATCCACAAGGTTCTCACCATGGAAGGTGAGGGCAACAATGTCGAATCCCACGACGATCTGAACTTCTGCAGATCTGTCGGCGATGCTTCGCGAAGCGGGCGATCGAGCAATGGAGAGGATGATGAAGCCACCGAAAGACAACAGGATCCTTGTCGTTGGTGCCAGCGGGGCGACGGGCAGGTTGCTGGTTGAGCAGTTGCTCGCCCGGGGATGCGAGGTCAGGGCGGTCGTGCGGTCCAGGGACGGGCTGCCCGAGGCCCTGCGCAGCCATCAACGCCTTTCGACGATCGAGGCCAGTCTGCTCGACCTCGACGACAGCGAACTGAATCAACTGACGGATGGCTGCGATGTCGCCGCCTCATGCCTGGGACACACCCTGTCCCTGAAAGGTATGTTCGGGCCGCCGTATCGCCTCGTTACCGAAGCGACTCGTCGGCTGACCAGGGCGCTGGCGGCGGGCGCCGGCGAGAAACCTGCCCGGTTCGTGTTGATGAATACCGCAGGCAACAGCAACCGGGATCTCCAGGAGAAGTTGACACCCGGCCACCGCGCTGTGATCAGCGTGATTCGTCTGTTGATACCGCCGCATGCCGACAACGAGCGGGCAGCGGACCTGCTCCGGCTGGACATCGGTCAAAACGACGCCGCACTGGAATGGTGTGTCGTCCGCCCGGACACGCTCACTCGCGACACAAGTTCGACAGCGTATCAGGCGTTCGCGTCCCCGGTCCGGAGCGCCATCTTCGATCCGGGTCGAACGAGTCGATTGAACGTTGCACGATTCATGGCGGACCTGATAACCGACGACGGCGTCTGGTCCCGGTGGCGCGGGCAGATGCCCGTGGTCTACGACGCCACATAGTGCCAAGCGGTCCCCTTGGCCCGATTCGAATCAGGTCGCCGGGTGCACGCGATGGTGGGGTGTCACGTCAGCGGATCTCCGAATACTCATTGGCCACGGCATCGAGAAAAGCGGCCATGCCGCTGGCCGATTTCAAGTGGTGCACGCGTTTGCAGTCGACCTGCTCTGCAACCAACTGCCGGTATCTGGGAGTCAATTTTTCATGACAGCGCCGAAGTACCCGATAGCTGTTCAATGTGCCACTCCACATCGGACTGTTTTCGGGCCAGCCCTCGGGCGTTACGGCCAGGCCCTTCACGAAACGTTTTGTTACCCAGAGGTAGTGCGTGAATAGTGGTAGATCGACGTAGATCAAGGTGTCAGCAATCGAAAAACGCTCCCAGGCAGATGGCACGCAGCCAAAACCGTCGATGATCCACTCCTCTCCACGTAGCAGTTCGGAATGAATCCGACGGTACTCCTCGTAAGGCACCTCGCCACCACCGGGCCTGTATCGAATGGTGTCGAGTGAGTGCACCGGCAAACCGGTGATGCCGGCCAGCCGCCGAGCCAGTGTCGATTTGCCGCCGCCGGCATTGCCAAAAACCGCCACTCTCTTCATCTCAGACACTCTACTCACTGAGCCACATTCCATGTATCCCAATTTGTGCATGGAAGGCACCCGCCGCAGGCGGATCGTGTCACGTCGCTCAGAGTCTGAGCAGCAGAAGCATCAGCAACGCAGCCGTTGAGACGGCGAGAATCGTTCGGATCAGGTTCCACTTGATCCAGCGGGCTTCGAAAAGCACGCGTGCCTCGCCGATTTCTGATTCGCCCAGCGAATCGAGATCCAGTTCCTGCAGCCTGTTGTTCAGTGGGACGTTGATCGCCGCCGTCGGCAGCTGCACACCGAGCAGATAGATAGCCGCAGCAGCCACGAGCAGGAGGCGGTCGATACCCTCCAGGTGCCAGGAGCCGAGCAGGAGGCCAACCAACAGACTCGCGACGGAACCGAGCCAGACCAGCATGAAGAAAGGCTGGTTGCGCTGAATCACGTGGTCCATCGCTTGAAACGCCCGCAGGAAGTCGCGGTCACTCAAACGCCTGATCCCCGGCATGATGACCGAAGCGAAAGCAAATACGAATCCGGCCACCAATGTACAAAGCAATGTCGAAAGTACCAGTGCGGTGTCGAACAAGCCCATAGGATCACTCCTCCCTCAAAAAACCGGATTCGAAAGCGATAGCCTCGTGTCAGATCCTGCTCGCCGATTCAGCCGGGCAGCGAAACAACACCGAGTTGTGCCAACAACGAAAGCTGATCGATGACCTCCCATTCCTCGACGATCCGACCACCTTCCAGCCGGCTGAACAAGGTGCCATTGATCTTCACTCGCTTGCCGGTGGCTTCGACGCCCATCAGGGTACCGGCGTGAGTGCCGGTGAGGGTGAAAGCGATCGCCACCCGATCACCGGCTGCAACGAGGTCGTCGACGCCGATGTGCAGATCCGGGAGTGCCGAGCGGTAGGCTTCGAGCACGGCGCGGATCGCCTCGACACCGTGGAGTTCCTGGCCAGGCGCACGGTAGACGTAGTCGGGGTGAAGCAGGTCGGTGAGCACTGAGTAATCGCCTTCGTTGATCACGCGGTCGATGAATCGATGCATCAGTGCCTCGTGGCTCACGGAGCGGGGCGCAATGGACCGCGTGATACAAGGAGCGGGGCCGGTGGCTTGCATGGGACTTCCCTCATCGGTCGGTTGGCGTGAGAAAAGCTTAGGCGTGACATCCAAGATCTTGAATGCCTAAATGTCGCCAAAGATATGCAGATCGTCTACGCTGTGGATGTTGGGCGAATCCAGCCGCGCCGAGGTCGTCGATGGCCAAACCGAGTCCCGTACTGCCGGAATCCGCAGATCCGCTGGGCGAAACCCTGCATATGCTGCGCCTGACCGGCACGCTCTACTGCCGGGGAGAGTTCACGGCGCCGTTCTCGATCGAAATCCCGAATCTCGAGGGCGTCATGACGTTTCTGGTGGTCACCTCGGGTCGCTGCTGGCTGCAGGTCGCGGACGCAGAGCCACGGCTGCTCAATCAAGGGAACCTGGCACTGATCCCGCACGGCGTGCCACACATCGTCAGCAGTGACCCACGCCTGCGGCCGGAACCGCTGTTTGACCTGCCGGTCGAGAAGATCAGCGAGCGCTACGAGCACATGCGACATGGCGGCGGTGGCGAACTCACCCAGACCATGTATGGCGTGATTCGCTTCGATGACATCGCGGCGCAGCATCTGTTGCGACTGCTGCCGCAGGCCATTCACATCGACGGCTGGCACGACGATGCCGGCGGCTGGCTGCAAAGCACGCTGCGCTTCATCGCGAGTGAGGCCGCCTCGTTGAAACCGGGCGGTGAAACCGTCATTACGCGCCTGGCCGACGTGGTGGTGATCCAGGCGATACGCTCCTGGCTGGAGCATTCGCCGGAGGCCGATCAGGGTTGGTTGGGCGCACTGCGTGATCGCCAGATCGGACGGGCACTCGCTTTGATTCACAAGGACCCAGCGAACGACTGGGGCGTGGCGACGCTCGCCGATGCGGTAGCCATGTCGCGATCGGCGTTTTCCGCGCGGTTCACCCAGTTGGTAGGGGTGTCGCCCGGCAGATACCTGACCGAGTGGCGCATGCAGGTGGCCAGGATCCGACTGTTAGATTCGACCAGGCCCGTGGCGGAGATCGCCGAAGAACTCGGCTACCAATCCGAAGCGGCGTTCTGCCGCGCCTTCAAGCGAACGTTCGAAGCTTCACCGGGCCATGTTCGCCGGAGTGGTCACAAAGACGCGGCAACCGGTGTGCGGTGACTGTCATTTGAGCAATCTCGGCTCCGCGAACGTAATCTTGGTCTTCTGGGTGCACAAGGCGGGCAACACCATCGTCGCGACAGGCGTGACGCGCTCATTTTCATCGAAGAGGCGTGAGGTGGGCTGATCAGTTGGCAATTCTATTGATGCGAGATTGACGCTTTACAATAGGTTGCGATGCCCATTCCAAGCATACCGATAAAGAACAGTCCTGGGCGCGAGCCCATGGTTGCGCATCTCGCGCGGTCTAGGCAAAGAACCAAGAGATTCGACCTACCGCTGCAAAAAGTACCGGCGACGGTCGTACAATCGTTGTCACTTGTGAATCGACTCCGATGCTTACATCTGCATCCTCGCGAGGCTCCGTAGGAATGGACGAGTATGTGCCATACATTGCGCTGCTGGTCGTCGCTCTTGGATTGGGCGGGCCAGCAATCTGGGTAGTTCTTCGTGGCGGGGACGCAACCACCGCAAGACAAGAAGGTCCTGGCAAGGATTCACAGTGAAAAATGGCGTCGCAGGCTGCCACAAAGTTGTTGGAGCTTTCTGGCACTCGAGGGACGGCGCGGTGACGCGCGCAATGGCGCACTTGTGGCTCGAAGCTTATATCTGAATATCAACAGGTTGGAGAATGGCATTGAGTGCCAATACTAACCTCTGGGATGGATGATAAGAGCTGGTGAAGGGCAACAAACATTTGGTCGAACGCCCCGCGCACATAGGCAACAAATCGGTTTGGTGCACGTGGGAGAAGAGCGTGCGTCGCCTCTATTTTCCCAGCGGTTGAGCGCGCCGAATGTTGTGCATGCCGTTGCGTCCTTCGTGGGTCGTGTTTCACTTCCTCATGCCCTGCATTGGCAAAGCTGGCAAGTGGATGTCATTGACATACTCGGCACCGATATCGAAGCACCAGTCCGATACCGCTCGGACCGCTGTGCAGTTCGATCGTACCGCCGCTGCGCGTGGCGGCTTCGGAGGCGATAGATAAACCCAGGCCGCTGCCGATCCCGCGACTGCCGGGCAGGCGGTAGAAGGCGTCGAATACCCGCTCGCGTTGATCGTGCGGAATGCCAGGACCCTGATCGATTACCTCGACAAGGCCGTGTTCGCCGTCACGCGTCACACGCACTGTAACCTCACTGCCCGGCGACGTGTACTTGAAGGCATTATCGAGTGCATTGACCAGGACCAACCGAACCGATTCGGGCGGGGCGCACAGCGCGAAGGACTCGATTTCGTCCAGACCCAGATCGATCTGCCTGGCTTCGGTGTGAGGTTGGAATTCAGCCAACAGCTCGCGTACCAGAACTGGCAAATCTGTCGTAGCTGCTCGATCGCTATCGGTCTGGCTGCGAGCCAGATCCAAGAGTTGGGTCGTCAACTGGCGTGCACGTTCAACGCCTGCTCGCAACGGAGCTATCCGAGCTCGCAGTTCCTCGTAACTCCCCGCTTGGTCGAGGTTCTGCAGCTGTAGCGAGAGCGCCGCCAGCGGACTACGAAGCTCGTGTGAGGCGTCGGCAATGAAACGACGTTGTTGTGTGATCAGTTGCGCAGTGCGTTTCAACAGGCGGTTGATTGCCTGGATGAACGGCACGATCTCGGCAGGGACCCCGGTATGCTCGATACCCTGCGGGTTGTCCGGAGACTGAGCGTCGACGTGTTGCGCAAGCCGATTGATTGGATTGAATTCCCGGGCCAACAGGCGCGCACTCATCCATAGTAGCAGCGGGACCAGCAACATCGACGGGACCAAGGTGCGTAGTGCGCTATTGATCGCGAGCTCATCGCGGGCCTCGGTCGGTTGGGTAGCAATGATCCGTGTGTCGCCGTCGCGGCGCACGAATACCCGCACAGTGCCGTCATTGCTGTCCAGCGTGTGAAATCCCGATCCGATGTTGGGGGTCACCCAATCCGGCACGGTGGTCGCCGGCAGGTGATACAGCCGCACACGCGATTCGGGATCACTGGACGCCGCCACCACAGTCGCCGCGACCGATTCCGTACCACGACTGCCAATAACCGCGATCTGGCGGAGCGTTTCGTCCTGGAACTCGCTGGCTTCCAGGTAGGCCAACACGAATGAAGCCATCGCAGCGACCACCCCTGCGACCAATATCGCAGCCGCGAGCATGCGGGCAAGACGTTGTTGTAGGGAGTGGCTCATATCGGACTGTCCACCATCCAGCCCGCGCCGCGTATATTGCGGATTACCGAGCTGCCCAGCTTTTTGCGTACTGCATGGATCAGGAAGTCGATCGCATTGCTCTCGACTTCTTCGTTCCAGCCGTAGATCCGTTCCTCCAGCTCTGTGCGTCCGAGGATGTTGCCCGGACGCAGCAACAGGGCATGCAACAGGGCAAACTCCCGCGCACTGAGTTGGACCTTGGCCAGGTCGCTGGACGCGGTTCGGGTCGCTGGATCCAAGCTGACCCTACCGTTGCTCAGGACTGCGTCGGCATGTCCACCTTGGCGGCGGATCACCGCACGCAGCCGCGCAAGCAGTTCAGGGATGTCGAACGGTTTGACCAGGTAGTCGTCGGCACCTGAGTCCAGACCTCGGACACGGTCATCAAGTCCGTCGCGTGCAGTGATCACGATCACCGGGATGCGCCGGCCTGCTCTGCGCAAGCGTTGCAGGACATCCAACCCATCACGCCCCGGTAGGCCCAGATCCAGCAGTACGGCCTGGTGCTCGTCGATGGCCAGCGAATGCGACGCGGCCGTCCCGTTGCGAACCCAGTCGACCGCATAGGCGGCGTCCTTCAACGCAATGGCGACGGCCTCGCCAATCATCGGATCGTCTTCGACAAGGAGGATGCGCATGGTAGTTGTCCTGGCTTCCGCGGTTTCCTCAGTGATGCGACCTGGCCGGCTGCTGGCGGAACAACACCATGAGTACAGCGATGCCGACCAACAATACCAGGGTGGCACCGAATCGGCTCAACCCCAGGCCGCCCGCACTCAAAGGCTTGTCGAGGAAGTCGCCGACTACTGCGCCCAGAGGCCGGGTCAGGATGAATGCGGCCCAGAACAGTAGGGTACGCGAGACTCGGGTCCGGTAGTAGGCCAGCGCCGTCAGTGCCAGCCCGCCCGCGAATATCAGGGCCGCGCCCTCGTAGCCACGCCCGGCGGTGTCCGCAGTCCAATCGCCAAGGGCCGTTCCCAAGGTCTGTGAGAACAGGATGGTCACCCAATAGAACAATTCCGAGGCCGGACTGGACACGCTGTCGACTGAGATCGAACCCAGGGTTCTTTTCCAGGTCATCAGCGAGGCCATCAGCAGCGTCAGCAGCAGCACCGAGCCGCCTGTGTAGCCGATACCCAGCGAGCGGTCCGCAAAGTCCGCCATGGTCGTACCGACCGTGGTCGTCGCGATCATCGTTGCCCAGTAGATCACCGGTTTGAACTGTCGCGCCTTCACCTGCGCGATCACGGCCGCCACGAACAGGGCCGCGAAGATACCAGTGCTCATCAGGTAGCCCAAGTTCAACGACATTGATAGGGTGTCCCCGCCGGTCTCGCCCAGGGTGGTCGCGAGTACCTTCACTACCCAGAATGCCAGGGTTAACTGCGGCACTTTGACCGCTAGTTCCTGCGCGTTTGTTACTTCTTTCATGCGGATTCCCTCATCTCGGTGACGTCCTTGCGGGTGAAGGTCAGATAAAGTACCAGTGTGACGATGGTGATCAGAAAGGCCGCGTTGACCCACATATTGTCCATGCCTAAACCTCCATCGGCGGGCGGTTGGATCAACAGGTCGCCACAAGCCGCACCTAGCGGACGGGTCAGCACATAGGCCATCCAGAATGCCGGAACCGCGCGCAGTACAAGCCAGTAATGGGCGAGTGTCACCAGCACGATCAGACCGCCAAACAGGATGGCGGCGGCGATAAAGCCCATGTTCAGGCCCTCGGCGACCCAATCCCCAGCCGCGGTGCCTAGCGCAAAGGTGAATAGGATCGCTGCCCAGTAGTACAGCTCGCGGCGGCGGGTGAAGATGGAATGGATGGACAGCGTGCGTTCGCTGCGGTGCCAGAGCAGGAAGGTTAGTCCCAGCGCGAGCGAGAAACCCAGCGTCGTGGCCTCCAGTGGGACGCCGAAGTTGTCCGTCAGGTTGTCGGTAATCAGGGTGCCGACCACGCTGATCAGGACCACCGTCGACCAGTATCGCCACGGGATGTATCGCTCGGCTTTGACCTGCGCGATCAGCAGACCCAGCAATAGGCCGGTCATCACGACCGAGGTACCGGTCAGACCGAGGTGTAGATTGAAGTTGAGATAGTCTGCCGCGGTCTCGCCGACGGTGGTGGAGAAGACCTTGATGATCCAGAAGAACAGTGTGACTTCCGGTACCTTGTTCAGCAGCGGTTGCATTTCGTCACGGAGTGCGATTGGCATAGGGAGCCTCTTGGATTTGAAGTCGGGGAGAACCGGGACCTCTGTGGGTCCCGGTTCCGCTCAGTCGGCTTTTTCGTGATCGATGCGGTCATCGTCGTCGCCCAGACCATCGAAGCGATCGAGGACGGCCGAGAGGACCTCGCCGTTTGAGGCGTCGACGGTCACGTCCATCACGGTCTGGCCGTTTACCACCTCGACCTGGAAAAGTCCTTTGCCGGGCTCGCGTTCGAATTCGGCGCGCGAGGCCCTACCGCCAACGTCGTGCTCCGCAGCGGCGATCGCCTGAGCGAGACTGACCTTCGCTTCGGAAATGCCCAGCGCGTCGTTCTGTTCCGCCACAAGGGCATAGGCGGCGCCAACAGTGGCACCGATCAGCAGGGCCGCGGCAATGGCGAATTGGGTTTTACGGTTCATCTGCGTGTCTCCTTCTTTGAGTGCATCGATTGATGGATGCCGAAGGTAGAGCAGCAGAATTAGCTGAGAATTAGCGGGGGCGCGGAGGCTACAAGCCGTTGCCAATGCAGTGACGAGGAGGCAGTTGCCAGGTCTTCGCCGTGGAAGGGCACTTCACACCGCGAGGTCGTGGGGAAAGCGTCCAGCGACTGTCATGAACGACCTCGGCGTTCGGCGGGACATTTGCCACCAATAAACTGGCGCCACGGCGCGTCGCTAATGATTGTCTACAATCTCACGCCTAGGTCGTACCCGCCCCGGCGGTCACTCGTACTACCGAAGCGGATTTCAAGACGAGAATTAGGTCGAACGACCGCTTGCGACCCAGAGCAGACGGGTAAGAATCTTCACCCGACGGCTTCTAGCGCGAAAGTGCCCACTGGACCGGGGTTAGCCCAGTAGGGCTTCCTCCTTAGGCTGAATTCATAGACCGGAAGTGTCTACCGTGCCCGGGGCCGCCCAACACGAGATGCGCTACCGTGATGGACATTTCCGGGACGGAAAGCGCAGTGACACAGTTAAACCGGGTGCACTACCCTCGAGCGAAAGCCCAGCCGCATGGAGTCGTGCGACAGCATTCACGAGACTTAAACCGAGCCCATTACCAGTGGTGCTGCGTGCCGCATCTAGGCGCGTGTAACGTTGCAGAACATATTGCCTCTTGTCTTCGGGAATGCCGGGGCCGTTGTCGGAAACGGCAAGAGCGATCTCGTTACCATCACGCCAAACGCGCAATTCCACCCTGGCCCCTGCGCCCGCATGTTTGTGAGCATTTTCGATCAGGTTGCTAATCACCTGCGCCAACAACTGTCGGTTGCCATATACGCAGAGTCCAGCGTCGATTGCGAGAGACAGCGCTTGACCATGCTCCGCGAGAAAATCCGCATACATCTCTCCCAATTCGGTTGCCAATGCCGATATATCCAATGGGCCCAATTCTCCGCGGAAATGTCCGGCTTCCGCCTGCGCAATCTCCAGTAGTGCATTGAAGGTCTTCAATACGTCTTCGATGTCTTTTTGCGTCTGTTCGAGCGATTCTCGATACGCCATCGAATCGCGCGGTTCGCGCAATACGAAATCGAGCCGACTTCGGATACGGGTCAATGGCCGTCGCAAATCGTGCGCCACATTGTCCGTAACCTGACGCATACCGTGGATCAGGCGATTGATATGATCCAGCATCGCATTGAGCTTGTTCGCGAGTTCGTCGAATTCGTCACCCGCACCAGTAATGGGAATTCGTTTGTCGAGGCATCCATCAAGGATTCTTCCAGCCGTCACGTTAACCTGGTCTACACGCGCCAACAGCTGACGACCCAATCTCCAACCCAGCAAGAGGGTCAAGGCAATGATAGTTGTCAACGTCGAAATCAAAATGCCGACGATGAAATCCTGGAGTTCTTCCGCGCTCTTTACGCTTTGAACAATCAGAAGGCGGCTACCGTCGTCGAAGATCGTGGCAACACTGGGCCAATAGCCGTCGTGGTCTTCCGGCGCATTTGGAATGAAGTCGTCTTCGACCCAGATGTTGGTGACTTGGCCATCCGTTTGCGCGTTTGCAGGCCACCCTTTCAGGTCACCGGCAATTCGATTGCCGGAACTGTCGATATACAAAGTGAATCGATGATTGTCGGCGGCGGCGTCCGAGTCACTGACATCCAGCGTCTTCTTGATTCCTGCAGCGCCATCTGCATCGTACTTTTTCTGCAAGGCCGTCAGGTGTTGCTGAAGGCCAGCCCGAATCTGAACGTCAACATACCGGCTGGTGGTCCAGTAGAGGACAGCTAGCCCGCCACCTGCAATCAGAATATAAAACAGGGTATAGCGCAGTGAGAGGCGAATCGCACTGGTGCGCAGCAGTCGGTTCATTTTCGTGCGATGAATTGCTCTCCACCCCAGCATCAACATCAAGCCCGCAATGCTTGCCAAGAAGATGTCGAAGAAAATCTCCTGCCGGTCCTCAGCGCTCTGTACCCTTTGAACCATCACAAGCTGGCTGCCATCAACGAAGGTCGTACCAATGCTGAGCCAGTCGCCGTCGTGATCCTCCAGCACGTAAGGTAGAATATCGAAGTCAAACTGGATGTTTTCGACCTGATTGTCTGCGCGCGCACCTGCTGGCCATTCTTTGAGATCGCCCGCAACTCGTTTCCCAAATTCATCGACGTATATTAGGAATCTGTCACGGTCCGTATTCGCCGTTGATTCTCTGGCGTCGAGCAATGCCTCGATGCCTTCTTTGCCTTTGGCATTGTATGTTTCCAGAAATGACGCAAGGTCGTGCCGAAGCTTGGTCTTCTCCTGGGCATCAAAGAAAAAGCTGTAGGCCCAGTACACGACAGCCAGTCCGCCGCCGGCAATCAAGAGGTAGAGCAACGCATGCTGCAACGAGCCGCGTGTTCCGTTCGACCGTGATCGGCTATTCATTTCCGCTGAGCCGGTAGCCGCGACCACGGACGGTGTGCAGTAACGGTGGAGAAAAAGATCTGTCGATCTTGGCGCGAAGTCGTGAAATCTGCGTGTCGATGACGTTGGTTTGCGGGTCGAAATGGAAATCCCAGACGTTTTCGAGAAGCATGTTGCGCGTCACGATCTGGTCTCTGTGGCGCATCAGATACTCGAGCAGCTGCAACTCTTTGGGTTGCAGACGGATCAATTGCCCGGCTCGAGTGACCCGGTGGGTGGTCAGGTCGAGTTCAAGGTCAAGGATCTTCAAACGGGTTGCGGGTTCCGAGCCGTTTTGCCTACGGGTGAGCGCCTCCAATCGAGCGATCAGTTCATCGAAGGCATAAGGTTTGACGAGATAGTCGTCACCACCGGCACGCAGACCTTCTACTCGATCATCGACCTCGCCGAGCGCACTCAGGATCAGAGCCGGTGTGCCATTGCCATCCGCGCGCAGCATGCGAACGATCGAAAGCCCGTCACGCTTGGGCAGCATACGGTCAACAATAACGACGTCGTATTCACCCGCAATCGCGAGATGCAGGCCGTCGTCACCATCGATCGCATGGTCAACCACATGTCCGTTGGCCTGCAGACCCTTGATCAGCCAAGCGGCGGCTTCACGGTCGTCTTCGATAATCAGAAGATGCATCTGGATATTCTAGGTGATTGTCGGTAGCTGCCACAGCTGCAATACACGAATCTGCGGCCGGCCGGCGTCTTGATAGGAGCTGGATCAGTTGGATCTTGTCGCGTGCAACGATGGCCACCGGGGCTGCCTCTGCGCGACGTCGATCATGCCATGGGCAGAGTGGATCGGGATGCGGGTGGGCTGAAGTGAGGCGGACTTTCCTCCGCGCCGTTCAGCCTTGCCGAGGCGGCTTGAGCACGATGCCTGCCTACGCGGGGCACTGTCGGTTATCGGGCCGGTCGGCCGGGTCAGTCGTGAACCTCACACCTGTCCTCATCGTCGTCATCATCCCAGAACTGCCAGTGGCGTTGATCTCGGCCGGGCTCGCACGCGCGGCCACGGTCATCAGCGCCCAAGTCATCTCCAGTCTCCGCAGCCAACAGGCGCCCGTTGCCGGCGTCGAGCTTGAGTTGAATCCTTCGGCCATCGGCGCCCCATTCGGACACCTCCCACATCAGGAAGCCGTTTTCCTCGTCGAGCTGAACTGCCATAACCCTACCTGGGACCGCCATGGTGGCGATCCGAATTGCATCGGCGGCGTCGAGCTTCACGGTGTCCAGTATCGTCTGCGTACAGCCGCTGTCGGCTCCGATTGATCCGCCCTGAACATCGGTCGGTAGTTGTGCAATCGTGACGGCTTCGGTGACCTGGATGCCGGCAGGCAGTGTGGCGCGATCACTCCTAAGGTCGACGGCAAGTGCATCGAAACCACTAGTTGCCAATAAGCTGCCGATAGCCATCGTGGCCGTTCGAAGCGCGTTCATGGGTTTTTCCTGACGTCGAGCGTTCAAATGTCTGCATTCGGTGGGTTGAGTATCCAATTGCCCACCTTGCTCAAGGTTCGCTTGCAAGTTACCAGTTGGAAAGGTTGCACGCAGGCAAGATGACTGCTTGGCGAATGGGAGAAGCAGGATTGCGGAGTCGTTGCTGCTTTCGACGTCGAGACTGGGGTGCTATCGGGAGATTGAGACCAGATCACGATACTGCACAGCAATTGACGTCACGCCGATGACGACGAGCGGGTAAACGAGTGTGGGCATCGGCGGATTGCTCTGGTTATCATAAAGCAGCGTCAGCATCGCGATCAGCATTGTCGCCACAATGACCAGGTGTACTGTCGGCTGTAAACCCACGCGCCATTTCCGGGTCAATGCCACGGCGGCGGCCGCGAGCAACAATCCGCTGAATGCGCCGGCGATGATGTCTTGCGGCCAATGTACCCCGAGTGCGACCCGGCTGATTCCAACGAGCGTTGCGGCGGCCAGCAAAGGCAGGCGAGCCCGCCATCGGTTGCCGAATGCGAACAGTACTCCCGCGAACAAGAATGCCGACAGAGTATGTCCAGAAGGAAAGCTACCGTGTTTCAGAACGCGCCCGACGACTCGAATCTCGTCTGGAGGCAATACAGCCGGCGGTCGCGGAACGTCGAATAGGATCTTCGCGCCGCGGGTGTAAAGACCGGCGATCACCACGCCCACGATCAGTGCCCAAAATATCTCGGGGCGTCGCCGAACGAAGGGCAGGCTAAAGACGATCAATACCCGTCCGTCACCGAACCAAGTAATCAACTTCCAGATCTCATCCGGCCATGCGGCTTGACTCAACCGGTGAAGCGTTTCGAATCCGCCGTGATAACCCCCCGTCGCGATCGCCAAACCAAAGGCAAGAACGACGAATGCCATGGACAGCCAGAGCAATTCGGCGATCTCTTTGCGATCGCGTCTGGAGAGCCGATCAATTGCGGCTTGCGTGGTTTTGTGCAGCGGTTGCAAGGAAAGGGAGATCTGCATGGTTGCCTTCGCCTGCAAGGCGCACTCCGAAATAAATGCTCCGCGCGCAATTTCGTGCTGACTCGGTCCGGACGCACGATTCCGAGCCCACAATCGGATGTGCCACATTCGCATTGTGACTGGACGGCGTGGCGGAGGGGTGAAAGCGGCAATTGTCGCCGCACTCGTGAAACCCGATGCCGTTCCCTCCAAAGTCGCATCAATCGGAGGATGAGTTTAACGACGACGGCGTTACAACGCGGCCAGGCGAACATTACCATTTGGCAAGGTTGAGCTCGGAAGGCGATCAGCGATTCCCGTCCGCCCAGGGGCGGTAGGTTGGGGCATGCGCGATGTCTCGCGCTCGCTAATCGCGTCGTCGCACCTGGCAAGTCTCTCATGCTGTGAAACGACGCGACCGGGCCCTGGTGTGCAAGCGAAATGCGAGCGGTCGAATCTGCACTGATATGTTGCGCAAACAGGAATCGCGGGCTGTGGCTATGTGAAGTTCACGCAATCCATGCCAGCGGATCTTCATCCGGGGAGGGCTTTTCTCCCAAGCGTTCGATAAACAACCGATGCCAGATTGCGAACTGTGTCAGTCCCATGATTTCGCGGGTGGCGTGACGGCCGCGCCTTTGATCGTCGATGAGACGTTTAACCCCGTCGACATTGAACCATTCGCCGATAGCGCGATTGGCAATCAGTTTGCCAGCGAGTTGCTCCAGGAAGGGACCGCGCAGCCATTCACCAACCGGCACGTTGAAGCCACGTTTTTTGCGATACAGATGATCGCTGGGCAGATGGCGTTCCGCCCAGCGCTTCAGGAACCACTTCCCCTGGTGGGGCTGCACCTTGAGGTCATCCGGCAGGGAAAGACCGAATTCGACGATCCGATGGTCCAGGAACGGCACTCGACCCTCCAGGGCGAAGCCCATCAACATGCGATCGGCTTTGACCAGCAGGTTGTCCGGCAGCGCGGTGGTCATGTCGGTGTACTGGCTGCGCTGGACGTCGCTCCAGTCGGACGGCGTCTCCTTCCAGGCGCTGACAAACGGCATACGAACCGACTGGCGTGCCCTCGCGAGCCCAGGGCCGAGAGCATCGCGAGCATAGCGTCGGTGCCATTGTCCGTGCGTGCGGAATCCGCCGGAGCCGGGGGCGAGAGTGCGGTTCAGCAGGCGTTCGAGCGGCGACTTGCGATAGCGCCCATAGCCGGCGAACACCTCGTCGCCACCTTCACCCGTGAAAACCATTTTGACCTCCCGGCTGGCCTGCTCGGCAAGAATCGAGGTCGGCAGGCACGCGTAGTCGCGCATCAACTCGTCATTGGCCCAAACCATGTGCGGGATGCGCCGGAGGATCTGCCTGTCTTCGAGTTCGAGCACGGTGTGCTCGGTCGCAAATAGGTTTGCGATCCTGCTCGCGTCCTCGAGTTCGCCGACGAAGCGCGTTCCCCGATAGCCAACCGAGAATGTGCGGATCGGGCGGTCCTGGTATTTGTGAATCATTGCGGCCAACACGCCTGAGTCCACGCCGCCCGACAGGAACAGTCCGAACGGTACGTCGGCGCGCAGATGCTCTGTCATCACCCGCTCTATGATGCCGTCGAATTCCTCCGCGGCCTCTTCGAAGCGACGGTTTCTCGGTCTGGCGTCGAGCGGTGACCAGTAGCGCCAGCGTTCGATATGGAGGTTGCTGTCGATGGCCATGGCTTCGCCGGGCAGCAGGCGCTGGATGCCATGCACCAGGGTGCGCCTCCCGGTGCTGAATTGAAACTCGAGGTATTGAATGAACGCGTCGGCGTCGAGTGCTGGCGCATGATCGAGAAAGGGCAGGATCGCCTTGATCTCGGATGCAAACACGACACAATTGGGGAGTTGCGCGAAGTATAGGGGTTTGATGCCCAGACGGTCGCGCGCGAGGATGACCTGACGTTTCGATTTGTCGTGCAATGCCAGGGCGAACATGCCGTTCAGATGCTGCAGGAACCCGCGGCCATAGACAGCGTAGGCGTGCAGGATGGTTTCTGAATCAGAGCGGGTCTCGAATGTGCGCCCTTTCGCCTTGAGGTCCCGCGCCAACTCGACGTGGTTGTAGATTTCGCCGTTCGCAACCAACGCCAATGTGTTCCCGTCATCGTGCATCGGCTGGTGGCCGCCTTCGAGGTCGATGATCGCGAGCCGCGTGTGCACCAATCCGATGTTCTCATCGACATGAATCCCTGCGTCGTCAGGCCCGCGGTGATGAAGGATTCTGGCCATTTTCCAGAGTCGGGCGACATCAGGGCCAGGGCCATCGCAGACGAATCCGGCAATTCCACACATGATTGCTACACCTCAGCCCGCGACCAGTGATGGCATTTTCCAGTTGCCGGTTAAGGGACCAGCGGCTGGTGCACGACTTGGCCGCGGTATCGTCAGGCAACCGACGGACGTCGCTGATTTACGTCGTGCGCCGATGCCCGGTTTCGGGAAGTGGGAATGCTTCGAACGGGTCATCCAGGATCTCCGGTGGCGTTCAATCGGGGCGATTGACCAAGTCGATCCAGGATAGGAGAGAGCAGATTGCGGGAACCTTGCGACCAGCTTACCGAATGGCAAGGTTACGGTTCATGGAGAAGGCGGCCCACTTAGTGGGCGAGTGCCGGATGCATTCGGAACGCCGTGACGGCCCTGGTATCAGGGCCGGTAGGCTCTCCGCTTACAGCCGATTATCGATAGGTGCCGGGAGACTCACGAAAGGCGTCGTTCGAGGCCCATACGGCGAGGTCCGATATGATTTGCCCCCGTTTCCGGTGCTTTGGCGTAGGGTCTCCATCAACAACCTGCCAACGCCACAAGGTGTCCGGGCGTGAACACCTTGAGGGGCAAAAGGGCTGATTCGGATATGACCGCTTCAGTCGTGTGGGCGGCAGCACGGGGATCAATCGTCAGAGGTCCTGCGCGACGTTGATGCCGAGATCGTAGACTAGATGACCACCAAACCAGGCGGTTGCCAGCAAGACTGAGAGTAGGCCGAATCCGGCGATCAGGAGAAGGACGGAAATGAGCCGGGAGTTGTCGCTACGCAAGTATAAGATTGACTCGACGGCGGCCAGTCCGGCAAGCGCGATGGCACTGAGCATTCCCAGGTGCTCATGGTCTTCCATCGCTGCCTCGGGGACTCCTGCGGCCAGCGCCTGGTCGAATGCCATGTCACCAAAAATCGCGGCAAGGATTGCCGCGACGGCGGTCACTGCCAGAATCCCCATCCCCATCCGTGCGCTGCAGTTTCGTCCGAATAGTCCGCCTTCCGTCGCCAGCGATATCGCCTGTGCCGTGACCGCCAACGGCAACAGGGCCAGCGGAAAATGCACCAACATCGGGTGAATATGAGCGATGTCCAACATGAACGCTACCTTCAAACAGTCGATAGGGCGACTATTCTGCGCGCCTTGCCTTAACACGATCTGAAGGAAGGGGGCGGGCAGAATCGCGCTGGGCGACGGTAGCCGAATGGGCGCCGTGTGCCGTGCCCACTGCCCGAGCGCTGGCGGAAAGATGCAGTGCGAATGCGCTACCGGCTAGGAGCATCCAGAAGAATCGCCAGTCGTGGTTGGTGGCTCGGTGGTCGGCCAGGACCCACGCTGCGGTGCAGACGCCGGCGACCAACAGCAGGGGATAAAGACAGGCACATCCATCGCGAACGGAGGAAAGGTG
This sequence comes from Chromatiaceae bacterium, assembly GCA_024235395.1. Taxonomy (NCBI): domain Bacteria; kingdom Pseudomonadati; phylum Pseudomonadota; class Gammaproteobacteria; order Chromatiales; family Chromatiaceae; species Chromatiaceae bacterium. The sequence continues at coordinate 20,598 of JACKMK010000004.1, read as the reverse complement.
CGTGGCCCTGCGGCTGCGGATTGCGCCAACCACCAGCGCGATCAACAGCAAAAGGAACAGCAGCGTCCCCACGGCGCCGAACTGGAAAAGGAGCTCAAGGTAAGTGTTGTGGAAATGCGCCAACCAGAGGTTGCCGACGCGCAGTTGCGGCAGGCCGCTGGCCGGAATCAGCAGGTGGCTGGTCCCCGCCCCCCAGCCGAACCAGGGACGTTGTTGCCATGATTCGAGCGCGAATTGCCAGCCATGTAGCCGGACGGCGATCGAACCGCGTGCGTCCTCGCTGAACTGGCCTTCGATTATCTGTTCGATCACCGGCACCTCGGCATTCATGCGATCTCTCAGGTCGTCGAGGTTTACCACCAAGAGCGAGAACAGTACGAGCCCAGCCAACAGGCCCATCTGCCAGTTGCGGAGGGCGTGCTCACGCTGAGACAGGAACACATAGCGAAGCGCCAACAGGATCAGACCCGCCGCAAAGCAAAGCCAGGCTGTGCGTGAGTACGACAGGATCAACAGTTCCACCAGCACGGCGACGAGCGTCAAATAGCCAAAGACGGCCAGCCACCGCCTCGGCCCGGCGCGCCATCGGCGCAGCAACGGCGAGCGGCAAGTCAGCAGGCCGAGCACGGCGACACCCGCATACAGGCCCATCGCAAGCGGCTGCAGATACGCCGTGAACTGGCGGTGCAGGAAACCTTGGTCGAGGACGGGCCAGTTGATTTTGTGCAGGAAGCCGAGGGCCAGGCCGACGGCCGCAATGAACAGGATGCGCCCGATCTCCTGCGGTCGTGAGCTGAGCCACCATGCGAAGGGGATGAAGAACAAAAGTTTGATCCAGTCGCCCGCGCTGCGCAGCACCATGCTGGCATAGTCCGAATCGGGTGCGTGCAGGTACCAGAACAGCGAGTGGATTGTCACGAAGGCGGCGAACAGCAGTCCGAGCAGGACGACGGGCTCGGTGAGTAGGGGGCACAGCGACCGGCCCTGCCAGAAGAAAGCCAGGGTGAATAGCACGATGCCCACATTCGCCGCCGCAGCGCTTGGTGCGGCCGCCAACGCGAAAAGGTAGATGCCGAGCATCGCGACACGTTCCGCGGTACTAACGACTATTTCCGTTGTCGATGATTCTGAGCGGGTGGTGTGTCGCATTCAGGGTGGCATCTACTGAGTTCGAGGGTGGCGAGCAACGGTTCGGCGAGTTGACCGGCCGCTTAGTCGACCACTAGGCTATCGCCCAAGGCCGATCAAGACACGTGCGCGTTTCCATCACTGGACGAATTTTCAATGCTTGGCTGGATCTTAAATCGCGAATCGGCCCTTGTCATAGGTCTTACTGACTGATGACAACAGTATCCGAGCAATCTTCCGCGCGCGCGGTCAGTTTTGTCATTACCAGCTGTGGCCGGCCCGACCTGCTGAAGACGACGGTCGATAGCTTTCTGGCGCTCAACAGCTATCCGATTGCCCGCTACATCTTGGTCGAAGATGCAGCTGACGAGGCCATGGCACGGTTCGTCCGGCGTCGCTTCGGCAATATCTTCGATATCGTTCTCGTGAACGACCCCAAACTCGGGCAGATTGGCAGCATCGAGCGCGCCTATGCGGAGGTCGATACCCCCTACGTGTTCCACTGTGAGGACGACTGGAAGTTTATGCGTGGTGGATTCATAGAGCGATCGTTCGATCTGCTTGATTTCGATTCGCGCATCGTCAATGTCTGGCTGCGTGGCCTGCATGAGACCAGCGGACATCCGGTCGAACCGCAAGGCAGGACGTCGCCGACTGGTATTCCGTATCATCGCCTCGTGTTGGACCAGATGGGCAGTTGCCAGGGGTTCACATTCAATCCAACACTGAAGCGCATGTCGGACTTTGCCCGGGTCGGTTCGCTGACCGAACTGGGCAGCGAGGCGGCAGTCGCGCAGCACTTTCGTGACCTCGGTTATTTCGCCGTCACGCTCGACGAGGTCTATGTGGAGCACATTGGAGGTGGGCGGCACATCGGGTTGCCGGGGGATCGTCGTTATCTCCGGGTCATGAAACACGGTCTGCGCAACTTCGTCCGCAGACACATGCACCTGCGCCGACGGTGACGCGGCTCATGGATGGCGCTGCACCAGTCGCCTCAGCCGATCGCCAAGCCAGGCGATGACGCCTTCGGGCAAGGCCGTAAACCAGACGACGAAGTGCTTGATCTCCCGAAACTGGCGCAGCGGGCCGATTCCGCTGTGCAGGGAATAGCGGATATACCGTATCGAGTTGCGCCGCAGCTGACGGGCGTCGGCATAAGCATCGTGCAGTGTGATTTCTTCGAGAAAGGCGAGGCGCATGCCACGCGGGTTGCGCGCGCGAAAGTGGCGGATATTCGCGGTGATCCCGTCGGCTTCACGGCGTCCGAGCACCAGCGGCAGGTTGACGAAGCGCGTCTGGTAGCGATGCGCCATGCGTCGGAAGATCAGGTTATCGCGCACGTGGCGTTCGCCCGGGATGATCGGATACGGAAATTCTCGCAGGACGCTGGTGCGGGTCGCCTCGCGCTTGTCTCCGTGGATATGCCCAAGCGCATGGATGGCCAGGTAGTCAGAATCCACGCGGTCGAGCGGATAGGGCGTTCCGGAGATGCTGCCATCCTCCTCGATCAATAAACCCGCGATCCCGGATAGTTCCGCCTGCCGGTCCGCAGGCACCGATGCCCACTCCGCCAAGATCGCGTCGAGCGCCCCAGGGATAAGCGAATCATCAGAGTCGAGATTGATGAAGAAGTAGCCTTCGGCGACCGCCAGCGCGTGGTTGTGGGCACTCGCCTTGCCGCCGTTGGGCTGGTGAACGTAACGCAGTGGATACGGAACGCGCCCCTGCCACCCGCGTACCACGTCAGGAGTGTCGTCGGTCGATCCATCATCCACCACCACGACCTCGAGGTCTTGGCAACTGGATTCCGCGACGCTCTGCAACGCGCGCGGCAGACAATACGCCCGATTATAGGTGGGAACAAATATTGTGAACATTGGCCCGTCATGGATGTCACCGCCTGAGCCTTCTGCAGTGCGCGGCGATCTCTCCGCGGTACGGGGATCCGGTGGGCCCAACGGGTACGTCATGGCTTGGCCACCGGTTTTGCCCGGAGTGCCTTGTGGGGTAGGCCGAACGCATCGAGATACGCGTTTGTGGCTGCTTCGATCTCGTACGGGCGCGCAGCGTTCTGGAGAAATTCGCGTGCCGGCGGTGCGTCCAGGGTCGCCAGCATCGCGCGCGCCAGTGCGGCATCGTCGTCCACTGCAACGAGTTCACCGTAGCTTCCATTCGCGAGTATCTCGCGCGGGCCGCTTGGGCAGTCGGTTGCGACTACCGGGGTACCCACGGCCAGCGCCTCGATGATCACGAATCCCAGGCCCTCCCAGCGGGAAGTGAAGGCGAACAGATTGGCATGGGCCATCCAGGCGTAAGGCGCGCGGACGAAACCGGGCAGCGCAAAATCCTCTGAAACCCCGAGCTCGCCGGCCAACGCGAGCAAGCGGTCTCGCGCATTGCCGCGACCAAGGATCATCAGGCGGCATGGCCGCGTCGCACGTACTCGGGCAAAGGCCTTTAGCAGCACGTCGAAGCCCTTGCGGGCACACAGTTCCCCGACACTAAGGATCAACGGCCTCTGTGGATCACCGAACCAGGGATGATCGGGTGGGTGCTGGCGGTTCTCGAACAGCGTTTCCGGGACGACCGGGGACGGTACGACGCTAATGAGCTGCCGGTCGAGCCCCGTGTAACAGGCCATGTCGTCGGCCACGCCGGCGCTGGTCACGATGACACGGTCGGCGAGCGGGTACAGCCGACCCATGGAATTGCGTTGCACCCAGCGTTCGAGCGCCCCGCGGGTCGCGAGGTCGATCGATATCGTCGTCCCTGAGGACAGTATCAGGCGCGTGTTTTGCCGCGACAGTAAACGAGCTAACAGCGCTGTCCGGTTGACCCGATCCTTGTCGGCGAGCAGCACTGCCGGCTGGGTGCGACGCAGATAACGCACCACGGCTCCAAGGCTGCCGTACGTATGGCGAGACCCGAGGTCGACGATTGCGACACCGGGGGGACACTCACCGTGTTCACAATCGAGGTGCGGCCCATGACGGCGAACCTTTAGCAGGTCTACGTCGTAACCCCTTCGCGCCAGGGCTGGAATCAGATGCCGGGCTGCACGATCTACACCGCTGTGGCCGGATGTGGAAAAGAAGCACGCAATTCGGTTTGGATCGTACATCGACCTTCGAAGTGGGGGCCTTGCCGACCCAACGGGAAACAGAGTCCATCCTATCCGTTTGCTGCACACCATACCTTGTCGCGGCGAATCGCCCGGGATCACGAACGCGTCCCATCTCTTGATCGATGGCGCCATCTTCGGTCCAGGCGCAAGCGTGTGGCACTAAAGATACCGACGTATCACTGTCAGCAGGTGAGCGCTGAGGGGCCATTCTTTTGCCAGCGGAAAAGCTACGCGTGCACGATGCGGGAAACAATTATGCCGCGCGAGGCGGACTTGGATGAATTGGTGGCCTTAAACACTTGAACTTATTCTCAACTCGGTCCCATCGCCTTCACTTAAGTTTTAACATAATATGTATTATGCGCATTCACGGATGGGGGGCAGTCGGCCCGGAGGCCCGCTGTGACAAGGCGCGACAGCAAGTCCCCTTGATTCCGCGAAAACTACCTTGCGGACAATTTGTCCTCCCTGCGGTCACTTCAGTACGAGTGCGGATTGTCGTCAGACGAAGCCGCCGCATTCCTCCGGGTCTCGGTTCGACGGTCCGCATCCCATTCACCCTAACGACTCCGGCGCATGCCCAAGGGCGATAACTCCTAGCCAATTAAAGTACGCCGCCGTCGCGGCGCTAGTAACTACCACTAGGTCCAAGTCGCAACACAGTTTTCCAGAAGCGGTCGGCGCCATGACGATCGACATCGAAATGGACGGGCTTGAGGCGAAGCAAACGGCGGAATCGCGGAGGTATCGCTATGTCGTGGTTTAACAATCTGGGCTTTCGTTGGAAGCTGGTTTTGCCGATTACCGTGTTGGCCGTACTGCTGGCATCTGTCGCGACGCTCGCGATGCGCCAAGTTGGACAGCTGGGCGGGACCGTCAACCAATTGGCCGATGAGTACGTCAAGGCACTCGACTACCTGCTGCAGGCGGATCGCGATCTCTATCAGGCCTTGGTCGCCGAGCGCAGCATGATGTTCGTCGACGAAAACTCGGACGAATTCAAACAATTGGCCGCGATGCATGACGAAAACATCGAGCAGGCGCAGACGCGGGCGACGAAGTTTTTCGAAACCACGCAATCGGAGACGGCGCGCGCCCGGGCCGACGAGTTCCAGGCGCTGTTCGGTAACTGGGCGACCACCACCGGTGAGATCGAGCGACAACGTCGCGAAGGCGGCCCGGTCGGCAGGAGCAATGCCATCAAGCTGAGCTTCAACGAAGGCGAGGCGCAGTTCGGGGCGATGCGCGACGTGCTCGACCAGCTCACAGAACAGGTTCAGAAAGAGATCGCCGCCGCAGTCGGTCAAGCGCATGACCGCGTCGACAGCAGCTTTTGGATGCAATCCCTGTCGTTGGCGGCCGGTTTGGCGGTATGCGTTCTGTTGGCGTTCGTCTTCCCTCCCCTGATCACCCGCCCCCTTCGTCGGGTGATCCATACGATCGACGACCTGGCGAACGGCAATGGTGACCTGACGCTGCGCGTCCCGGCCGACAGCAAAGACGAACTCGGCCACCTCGCAAGCAGCCTGAATCAGTTCCTCGACAAGCTGCACGACCTGATCTCGCGTCTGGCCGCAACCGCCAGCACCGTGAAAGACGGCTCCGGACGACTGGCTCAACTCAACGACAAGGCACAGGAGATGCTGGCTGCCCAGCATACCGCCACAGATTCGGTGGCGACCGCCGTGAATGAACTGGCGGCCACGGTGCAAGAGGTCGCGAAGAGCGCCTCGGACGCGGCGAGTTCGGCGGGCCGTGCGGATGCCGACGCGAGAAGCGGTAACGCGCGTGTCCAGGACTCCTTGGCCTCGATCCACGAATTGGCACAGGATGTCGCGCGCGCGGCCGAGGTGATCCAGAGACTCGAGGGCGAATCGGAAAAGGTCGGTTCGGTGTTGGATGTGATTCGCGGCATTGCCGAACAGACCAACCTGCTGGCACTGAACGCTGCGATCGAAGCCGCGCGGGCCGGTGAACAAGGCCGTGGTTTCGCGGTGGTAGCGGATGAAGTGCGCACTTTGGCCAGCCGAACCCAGCAGTCGACCACCGAGATTCAGGCCATGATCGAGCAGCTGCAGGCGGGAGCACGCAGTGCCGTGACGGTGATGACCGAAGGCCAGAAAAAGGTCACGCTCGGTGTGGAGCGGGCGGAGTCGGTGCAACAGTCGCTCAATGAGATTGCCGCAGCTGTCGCTTCGATCAACGATATGAACACGCAGATCGCGAGCGCGGCCGAGGAACAGACCGTTGTGACCGAGGATATCAATCGCAACGTCACCGAAATCAACGCGACCGCGGCGCTCTCGGCGCAGACCGCAGCAGAGGTTTCACACGCCAGCGGCACATTGTCGGAACAAGCCGAGGAACTCGACGCGGTCGTGAAGAACTTCAAGATCTGAGAGGCGGTATCTCGCCGGGTCGAGCGATCCGCGGTCTAGGAGTCGTCCAAACCGCTCTTAACCGCAATGGCCGATTTCGGGTTTCGAACTTCGCCGAGTTGCTGTCCTTCACGGTAACCGGTTGAGATCAAGCGCGAAGCGGGCGCTCCATTTTTGTGTCGCACCGGCAGGCAGGTGGCGATCGTCGCGTTGAACGCCTGCGCGTATTTGGGCGCGTGCAACCCGTACGAGCGGGCCGCCCCGCCGGCCTGGTGGCTTCCCTGCGCTTTCCGCCGAAAAGTGCGCACGATCACCCGCCTCTCAGTCGATGCCCCTGCCCCTGATGCGATCCCCGGCGCGGCTGTTGCAGATGGCACTGCTTCCCGGCATCCGCATCAACGCGTTCATCCCGTGGTGCAGGCAGGAGTCCAGTACCGCGCCCGCGAAAGGCTGGTCTCACTGGGCACGCCAGCGCGGCGAGCACAAGGGACTGCCCTGCTCCCTGATACGTACTCGCGGTCCCCTAACCAACACCCCGGGGCGATACCGGTTGGAGAAATGTTAAGCGAGCGTTAAGACGCGTGTACCCGGCGCACGGTACCTCCGTCGTTCATCCGAGGATCGGGAACAACGCGCGGCAAAGCCAATCTAATCGAGTGAATTGATCCACGAGGAGGTTGTGATCATGAAGACCAAACGTTTGGCCTTGTCGCTCGCCGTTGCAATGTTGCTGCCGATCGCCGGCGTGAGTGTCGCGGCCCCGGATACGGTCGCGGCACCGGCCGCGCAGCTGGAGAATGGTGGTGGCTACCTGGGCATTGGCCTGGTGCCGGTGAGCGACGAGGTCCGCGCTCAGCTTGGCGATGTGCTGCAAGGTGGACAGGGTGTGATGATTCGCGATGTCGCAGCCGATTCCCCCGCTGCTGCCAGTGGACTACAGCCTTACGACATCCTGTTGTCGTACGACGATCAAAAACTCTATTCCGCCGACCAGTTGAGTCGGCTCGTCAGGGCGGACGCGCCGAACCGCAAGGCGGTGTTGACGGTCGTCCGCGGAGGCACCTTGCAGGAGGTCGATGTAACGCTTGGACAGCGACAGGTCGCGGACTTTGCGGCGCCTGGTATCCCGGGGCCCCGTTCGCCCTGGATGTCGATGCCGAGGAATCACTTCCAACCGTACGGATTCCGGTCGGACGATGCCGCGCGTGGCTGGGAGCGTTTCGACGAGCTGTCGCTGAAAAAGTTGGATGACGGGACCTACCAGGCCAGGATCGGTTACCTGGATTCGAATGGCGAGCTGGTGAGCAAGACATTCACCGGCACACGCGAAGCCATTCGGCAGCAACTCACCCACGCGGATGACCTGCCTTCGGTCGAGCGGTCGCAACTGCTCGAGGCGTTGTCCGCGCGGGGTGATGTCCCGTTCATGCGCGGACCCATGTTCGGTCTACATCCGTTCAGACCGCGGGCTTTCGAGGGTTGGCCGGACTATTGATCGCGCACGGATACCGGCGTGCAAGGCGTAAGTCGTTGGGCCAGGCCGATAAGCACGGCCTGGTCGACCATTCGCCAAAATCTCAAATCACGGGAGGGCCGAATGCCTGGCAACATCTTGATCGTACCGTCGCTGCTGGCATTGCTTTCGGGCATCGCGATTCTGATCTGGCCACGCGTGCTGAACTACATTGTCGCGCTGTACCTGATCATGATCGGTTTGATCGGCTTGTTGGGGCATCGCGGTGGCTTCGGGCCATGGTAGAGGCTGCACGATGCGTCGTGCCCGGCTTGCGCACGGCCATCATCGCTTTTCGAGTTCGTTGAGATGGCGCAGGCCGTAGTCCATCGCGCGATTGAGTTGATCGATCTCGACAGAAAAATCGTCGTCGGATGGTTTCGTGCCGGCGGCGATGTCTCTGCGCAGTCGCGCCAGGTGGGATAGCGCCTGCCGCAGCGGTATGTGCAGAGGGTCGCACATCAGGTACTGCTTTGCCTGCAGCAGGGTCTTGACGACGTCACCCGTTTCCTGGCCCTGAATGATGGCCTCCGCACTGTCGATGTGCCGCGCAGCCGCACTGCGTGCCGGATCGTCGGGGAGTCCTTTCAGCGCGAGCCGTATGGGCAACATCCAGGTCAGCGTCGCCTTCGGCTGCCCGTCCCTTTTCGCTGCAAGCGCCGCGTCGATCAGGTTCGCAACACGCGCGCCGGATCCACGACCATTGGCCAACGCCAGCGCGGCATCGGCCCGCGTGAGCAACGTTGTCGCGGCCTCGACATCACTGAGGACCAGTAGACTTTCACGCGCTTGCGATACGCTCTTGATCGCAACTGTCAGCTCCTCCAGCACAAGAAAGGTGGATGCCTCGTCCGGGCAATAGGTCCCGGATTTCACCTCGGGATGGGCGGTGTCTTTGACGTTGTCTGCCGCGAATGGTGCAGACGGCAGCGCCAACATGATGGCGGGCAAGAGCGCAAGGACCCGGGTACGCAACGTTCCATTCATACATCTCTCTCCTGGATTTGTCTTCGGCACGACGACCCTGGATAACATCGGGTCGACGCACACATCAACGGTGGTCACGGCCGATACCACAGACGGCAAAGGCTTCGGCAAACGCCTTCCTGGCATCCTGGTCCATGTGTTCGAACAGGTAACGTCGCGCGGCGCAGACTGACCTGGTGTAACTGTCGCCATCACGCAGGCCTGCGCTGATGTCCCGCCGTCCGACCGGTACGCTGTCGTCCGCGCAGCGGTACCAGATCCATCCCTGCTCGCGCGCCAGCATCGCCGGACCGGAATCGCAGCTCACGCTCACGTAGGGATCGCCGGCATTGAGATCCAACGGCCTGGTGGCGGCCAGCGCCACCGCATCGTTGAGCACCGACAACGGCGTATAGAAGCCGGACTGATCCGTCTCGCGTCGCGGCATCGGCGCGTGGTGGATGGAGTGGTCGCGCTGGTGATTCGCCAGGTGACAACGGCTGCAGTCGTTGAGGCGCTGCAACATCCGCAGGCCTTCGTCGTCCAGCGGTGGGCGCCCGACCGGCGTGCGTGCCTGCCGGCTGAGCCGCATCAGCAGACAGGTCGCCAGATTCCGCGCGTCTTCGTCGCCCGCCGGCCACGACCACCCGAGAACCGGCGCCTGTGCGCCCCCGTGTTCCGGGCGAAGCGCATGAAAACGCTGGCGACCCTGGTCATCGATCGTGGTCCCGCGTACGTCGACCACCGTTTCCTCCGACGCGCCATCCGGGTTCTGGAAAGCGAACATCTCCACGCGGTCCGCTTGGGTGCCGGGCGGAAAGATCAGCGTCGCACGTCGCTGGTCGGGCAGCATCCTGGCGGCAATGCGAGCGCCCGACGGCACCTTCAGAAATACCCGGATGACATCGCTCGTGTCATGGGTCGTCGGCAGGCGGATCGCCGGCACCATCTCGGCGAATTCCTCGCGCCGCCAATGTCCGGCCGGCGACATGATCTCGATCCGCTCGACGTCTGCGGTCGGTCCCTCGCAATCCGCCTGCGTCGCGTCACCGGCCGAGGTGGCACCGGCGATCAGCATCAGCGTCAGCATCGCGGTTGGCACGGCCCGCGACCGAATCGCTTCACAATGCCGATGAATGGGTCGGCGCGCTAGCGCGTCTTGCGCCGTACCCCTGGCCCTGCCGCATGCGTTCCGGTAGTTGTCGTGCACCTTCAACCGGCCTGCTCCCGCCCGACCACCTACAGCGTCGGGTACCCTGTCACCTTGCATGTTCTGCCCGGGCGGTACAAGCCACGCCTCAGGGCGCCGTCGTTGCGACACCTGTTTCGCGCGGGCGCATTGATGGCATCTACATGCTGTGGTGCAGTTGTTTCGACAAAGATGACCCGGAGAGAGTTTCCATCGCGATCTTCGACAGGTGGTGGATGCGGGTACGAAGGAGGCACGATGCAGAACGAAGCGGAGTTGGCCGAATCGGTGCGCCAGGGGTGCATCGCGGCGGCGCTGGAGGCGTACGAAAGCGCTGGCATCAGCGGCCTGTGCGCGGAAGGCCGTTGGGAACTCGCGATCCAGGCGATGCGCTGCCTGGACTTGCGCCCATTATTGACCACAGCGGCGGACCGAGAGGACCCGTGACAGCGGGTTCCGGCGCGGAATCGCCGATGGGCAGCGCCGGCCGCCTGCAGCTGGGTCGCGCTGGATCAGCACCTGACCGGTCGCGCACCCTCGCCCGGCACCCCCGATCCCGACACCCCATCCGACTGTCGAGTTTCTTTACATTCAGGGTCTCCCATATTGAGTACTGGTCGAGAAAAAGCCATCAAGTGATTGACAATTCGTGTGAATGTCTTCGTGGCGTAATTCCTGCTTTGGCTGTTCAATCAACGACTGCGCCGGCTGTGCCCGACGACATCGGGTCGACCTCTGGCTGTCGCAGCCAGCGATTCCCACTGACGGTGGCTGGCACCTGAAAAGGCGGTCGCGAACACTCGGCGCAGTCCATGGCTGAGACGGCAGGCTCGGCGACTCCCGCAGGGATCGGCGGGTTCCGCCGCTGGGGACCCCATCGATTGGAAACAAAAAGGAGAACGATGATGAAATCAGCTATCGCAACGCTTGTGTTGTCAGGTTTCTTGAGCGCGAGCGCCCTTGCGGCCTATTCCACGCCGGTCCGTGTCGTCGAACAACCCGTCGGCACGACGCCGTCCAAAGAGCCCGTGAACTTCTTCTCGGTGATCAGCTTCGCCAACGGCGCCGTGGCGACTTCCGACAACAGCATATTCACCGTGCCGCTCGGCAAGCGCTTCGTCCTGGAATACGTGTCGGCCAGCACAGCGCCCACGTCCTGCAGCTTCAACATGTTCACCCGGGTCACGCTGACGACCGGGGGCAACGCACTCGGTCACGATATGCCGATCGCCCCTTCCTACTCGTCCAGCAACAACTTCCGGAGAAACCTGATGTCCGCCCAGGTGCAGCTCTACGGCGACCCGGGCACGTCTGTGCACCTGTTGCTCAACCGCAGCGTTACGACCTGCTCGTCCGTGGTGTCGGTGAAGTTTTCCGGTTACCTCGAAGACGACTTCTAGTTCGGCACCCGCGGTCGCGCCGTCGGCGCGGCCGGTTTCCGTGGATGCGCTCCGCGCAGCCATCGCCTGACCGTTGGTCGAATCTGCCGGTCGACGGGATGCGTATAGAACGCTCCGTCGACCGGCACGACGATCATTCCCCGATGCCCAGGTGCGTCACCCGTACCAGCTCGATCGCACTCGGATCGACATCGAGCGTTTCCGAGAAATAGGCGCGCTTCGACTTGCTCGAACGCCTGTGGTAGTTGCTCTCGATCTCCTGCAATACGCCGCCATCGCTGCCGACGGCGGTGACCAGCAGTCTCCCGGGTATCATGCCGCGCATCGGGAACGGCTTCTCGACGTACCCGGTCACGGCGACGCTCCCGTCGAGCACGTGCGTCTGCACCATCGACACATGGCCGTTCCGTGAATCCTGGGTGACCACCTGTACCGCGTGACCCGCGGTGGCGCTCTGATTCAAGGTCGAACATCCGGTGATATAGAGCGCAGCGCCCAGAATGGCCGCGCTACGCAACCCTTTCGCCCACATTGGCGTTTTACGATTATTCTGCATCTGATGCCTCGTTAGGTTGATCCTGCTACGGCTTTGCACGGCGCCCTCGGGTTTGATGTCGCATCCGTTGGGTGTCGAAACCGCTTTTCCTCTCTGGCCACCACGCTACGCGATGCCTGCTGACCGTTCGCTGACAATGCATGTCAGCGGTCTGTCAGCCGCCGCATGTTCGAATCGCCACCGTCTTCCAGAGCGATGCCCGAGCGGCATTTCGCGTGGTCAAGGAGAAAGTGACGGTGATTTACGAACGATTGAGCCACCTGGGTCTTGTGGCCATCTTGATCTGCAGTACCCCGGCGATGGCGGCGCAGCCGTCGCCGTCGTTGGCCGAGATGCTGGACGCCGCCCTGGCGCGCAATCCGGGCGTCGAGCTGGCCGATGCCGAACGCAATGTCGGTCAGGCACTGCAACGCAAGGCGGCGCAGCCGCTATCCGGCGATCCGACCTTCAACATCAAATACCAGACCGATGCGGTCGGCAGCGGTTCTGGCTACCGGGAATGGGAAAGCGGCGTCGAACTGCCGCTCTGGCTGCCGGGTCATGCAGGCAGCTATGCGCGCGAGGGCGAACAGGCGCTGTCGGCGTCTGACGCCCTGCTGTCCGCAAAGCGCCTGGATATCGCGGGCGAAGTCCGCGAACGGCTCTGGTCGGCACTGATTGCGCGCGGCGAGGCCGCCCAGTCACAAGCCGCCGTCGAGGCGGCCAACGAACTATTCGTCGACGTGCAGCGTCGCGTCGAGGCCGGTGAGCTCCCCCGCTCAGACCGGCTGCTGGCCGAGAAGACGCTGCTCGAACACCAGGAGTCCGCCGAGCAGGCCAAGACGCGCGCCCGCCAGGCCGCCCTGTTGTTCGACCGCTATACCGGCCTCGATCTTCCCGAGCGGCCCGATCAGGAACAACCGCTGCTGGAAGATCAGATCGGCGAGGATCACCCCGCCATGCGGCTGTCCCAAGCACGCGTCGAACAAGCGCGTGCACGACGCGACCGTGTCAGCAGCGAGCGCCGCACCGGACCGAGCGTCTGGGTGGGTGGAAAGAGCGCGAAGGCCATGGCCGGCAGCGACTACGACTCGGCGATCGGTGTCGAGATCAGCATGCCGTTTGGCACCGGCGGCCACACGGCCCCCGCCCTGGCCGAGGCCGAGGCTTCACTGACCCAGGCCCAGGTCGAGGCCACCGCGACACGTCTCGCGCTCGAAGACGAGCTGGCCCGCGCCGCGCTGGAGCTCGAACGTGCCAGGGCCGCAACCGCCCAGACCGAAAGGCGCAGCCGCCTTGCCGAAGAGAGCCTGAAACTCAGCCGTCGTGCCTTCTCGCTCGGAGAGACCGATCTGATCCGCCTGCTCCAGGCGCAGGCGGACGCGCTGGCGGCGCGCCACGATCTCGAAATTCGTCAACTGGAACTTGGCCAGGCGGTCGCCCGGCTCAATCAAGCCCAAGGAGTGATCCCTCAATGAATACACGCCTCGTCACGATGATGCTGACGGCTGCGTTGACTGTCGGCGCCAATGCCGCGCAGAAAGCGCCGATCGATCAAGCGCAACGTGCTGCATTCGGAATCCAGACGGTTGCGGTGCAGCCGGCTAGCAGTCCGATGAGCAAACCCTATCCCGCGAAGGTCGCTGTGCCCAACGCCCAACACCGTGTGATCAGCGCCCCGCTGGACGGTGTGGTGGAGACCCTGCTGGTCGCCGAGGGTGAACCGGTGAAGGCCGGTCAGCCGCTTGCACGCATGCGCAGCCAGGGGCTGCTCGAGCTGCAGGCTGCGTACCTCGAGTCGCGTACCCGTCGACTGCTCAGCGGCGAGACCCTGGCACGCGACCGACAGCTGCATAAGGAAGGCATTGTCGCCCGCCGGCGCCTGCTCGAGAGCGAGTCCGCACACCGGGAGATGTTGACCGCCGAGTCGCGCGACCGCCAGGCATTGGTGTTGGCCGGCATGCCGGAATCCGCCATCGACACGCTGACCAAGACACAGCAGCTGACCACGACGCTGGACGTGTCCGCACCGCTCGACGGGGTCGTCCTCGAACAGCTGGCGACCGCAGGGCAGCGTCTCGCCGCTTCCGATCCGCTCTACCGTGTCGGCGACCTCTCCAGCCTCTGGGTCGAGGTGCACGTGCCGTTGGACGCGCTCGGCGATATCGGCCCCGGCAGTGATGTGCGGCTGTCACAAGGACTCGCGGCGAAGGTGATCACCGTGGGACGCATGGTGCACGGCACCGATCAGGGTGTCCTCGTGAGGGCCGAGGTCAGGGAAGGGACCGAGGCGCTGCGTCCCGGCCAGTTCGTCGAGGCGCGCCTGGTCCAACAGACCGACGACAGCGCCGTGCGTGTGCCGGCACCGGCCCTGCTGCGCATCGACGGTGTGGACCAGGTGTTCATCGAGCGGCCTGACGGTTTCGAAGCCGTTGCGGTCCATGTCCTCAACCGCGAGGCCGACGAAGTGGATGTCAAGGGAAGTCTTTCGGTAGGCGACCAGGTCGTGGTCAGCGGTACCGTGGCATTGAAGGCGGCACTCGCCGCGGGAGTCGAGTGATGCTCGCCAGAATCGTTCAGTTCGCGCTGACACAGCGCCTGCTGGTGCTGCTGTCGATGCTGGTGTTGATCGGAGGCGGCTGGCAGGCATTTCGCAGCACGCCGATCGATGCCTTTCCGGACGTATCGACCACGCAGGTCAAGATCATCGTCAAGGCACCCGGCATGACACCCGAGGAGGTCGAGACGCGTATCACGGCACCGATCGAGGTCGAGATGCTTGGCATCCCACGCCAGGCGATGCTGCGCTCGGTGGCCAAGTACGCGCTGACCGACATCACGGTGGATTTCGAGGAAGGTACCGATATCTACTGGGCACGCCAGCAGGTCAGCGAGCGGCTGAATGCCATCTGGGGTGACCTGCCGACCGACATCAGTGGCGGTATCGCACCGCTGACCACGCCGCTGGGCGAGATGTTCATGTTCACGATCGAAGGTGGCGAACTCGACACGATGCAGCGGCGCGAACTGCTCGACTGGGTGATCCGCCCCGCGCTGCGCAGCGTACCCGGAGTCGCGGATGTCAACGCCCTCGGGGGCCTGGTGCGTACCTTCGAGGTCGTGCCCGACAACACCCGGTTGACCGCGCGCGGCATCAGCCTGATGCAGCTGCGCGAAGCCCTGGAACGCAACAACCGCAACGACGGCGCCGGACGACTCAACGATGGCGAAGAATCGCTACTGGTACGCACCGAGGGCAGCATCCGCACCCTGGATGACGTCGCGCAGATCGTCGTCAAGGCCGACCCGGCGCAACCCGTGCGCATCGGCGACGTCGCCGACGTCCGTCTCGGCGCGCTGACCCGCTATGGCGCCGTCACGCACGACGGCGTCGGCGAGATCGTCGAAGGCCTGGTGCTGGGATTGCGGGGTGCGAACGCACGCGACGTCGTCCAGGGGGTGCGCGCCAAGATCGAGGAGCTGACACCCAGCCTACCCACCGGCGTGAACATCCGCGTGTTCTACGACCGTGGCAACCTCGTCGAACGTGCCGTCGGCACCGTCTCCAAGGCACTGACGGAAGCGATCGTGCTGGTACTCATACTGCTCGTGCTGTTCCTGGGGGATCTGCGCGCCGCACTCACGGTCGCGTTGATTCTGCCGCTCGCGGCGCTGGCCACCTTCATTCTGATGAACAGCTTCGGCCTCTCGGCGAACCTCATGTCGCTCGGCGGGCTTGCGATCGCGATCGGTATGCTGGTCGACGCGGCCGTCGTGGTGGTCGAGAACATCGTCACAACCCTCGCGCACCATGGCGACAAGGCGAAACTGCCGCGTCTGCACCTGATCTATCGCGCCACCCGCGAGGTCGCCGTGCCTGTGACTTCCGGCATCATGATCATCGTGATCGTGTTCCTGCCGCTGCTCACCCTGCAGGGACTGGAAGGCAAGCTGTTCGTGCCGGTCGCTTTGACCATCGTCTTCGCGCTGACGGCATCCCTGGTCCTGTCGCTCACGATCATACCCGTGCTGTCGTCGTACCTGCTCGGCCGGCCGAAAGAGGAAGACCCCTGGCTGGTCCGCAAGATATCGGCGACCTACCTGCCGCTGTTGCATTGGAGCCTGGCGCACAGCCGAACGGTCGTCATCGTCGCCCTCGCGATGCTGGCCGCCGCCGGCGCCCTGTACACGCAGGTCGGCAAGGCCTTCATGCCATCGATGGACGAGGGCGACCTGATCGTGCAGCTCGAGAAACTGCCTTCGATCAACCTGGAGAAATCGATCGAGCTGGACCAGCGCGTGCAGCGTGCGATCCTCGAGCATGTGCCCGAGGTGACCGGCATCGTGGCACGGACCGGCTCGGATGAACTGGGTCTGGACCCGATGGGCCTCAACCAGACGGACTCGTTCCTGGTGCTCAAGCCACGCGATCAATGGCGCATGGAAACCAAGGACGAACTGATCGCCGAGATCCGCACGGTGCTGGAGAAGTTTCCCGGCGTCGACTATGCATTCACGCAGCCGATCGAGATGCGCGTATCCGAGATGCTGACCGGGGTACGCGGAGACCTGGCGATCAAGATCTTCGGTGACAGCCAGGATGAGCTGAACCGGATCGCGGAACAGATCGTGGGTGTCGTCGAACAGATCGCGGGCGCCGAAGACGTGTTCACGCCGCGCAACGAAGGGGCCTTGTACTACGAGTTGAAGGTCGACCGCCTGGCGGCAGGCCGCCTGGGCCTCGATGTCGACACGCTCGAAGACAGCCTGCGCGCCCAGGTCGAGGGTGTCCAGGTCGGTACCGTCTACGAAGGTGCGCGGCGCACACCGCTGGTCGTGCGCGGACCTGCAGACCTGCGCGACTCGGCGGCCGTCTTCGGTGCGCTGCAGCTGACCCTGCCGGACGGGCAGCGTGTGCCGCTGTCCTCCCTGGTCACCTTGCAGCGGGCCGAGGGGCCGGTGGCGGTACAACGCGAACGCGGCAACCGCATGGCGGTGGTGGTCGCCAATGTCGCCGGCCGGGACCTAGTCGGCTTCGTCGAGGAGGCACGCCAGCGCGTCGCAGACCAGGTCGAGCTGCCGTCCGGATACTACTTCGAATGGGGCGGCGAGTTCGAAAACCAGCAGCGCGCCGCACAACGCCTGTCGGTCGTCGTGCCGGTCGCGCTCGGCCTGATCTTCCTGTTGTTGTTTACGACCTTCCGTTCGGTACGCCAAGCCGCACTGGTGCTGACCAACGTGCCGTTCGCGATGATCGGAGGCATCGTCGCCTTGTGGCTCACCAATGAATACCTCTCGGTGCCGGCGTCCGTGGGTTTCATCGCGCTGCTCGGCATCGCGGTACTCAACGGCGTGGTCATGGTGACCTATTTCAACCAACTCGGTGCCCAGGGCATTCCGATCGGGCAATTGGTGGTCGAGGGTGCCAGGCGTCGACTGCGCCCGGTACTGATGACCGCCAGCATTGCGGCGTTCGGCCTGGTCCCGCTGTTGTTCGCCAGCGGGCCGGGTTCCGAGATCCAGCGACCTCTGGCGATCGTGGTGATCGGCGGCCTGATCTCATCGACCGCGTTGACACTGATCCTCTTGCCGATCCTGTATCGCAGATTCGGCATGGAACCGAAAGGAGCCTGACATGACCGAGACCTGTTTGCTGGACATCGTGGTATCGCCCGAGGTGGAGGATGCCGTCACCGACTGGTTGCTGGATCAGCCGACCGTACAGGGTTTCACCAGTTATCCGATCGCCGGGCACGGGAGTTCGGCACATTCGATGTCGCTCCGCGAGCAAGTCGCCGGACGGCGCCGACAGGTATTGTTCAAGCTGCACCTGCCGTGCGTTGAAGCCCAGTTGCTGCTGACGAAGATCAAGCAGGAATTTCACGGTAGCGGCATGCACTACTGGCTGATTCCGGTCATCGAATCCGGCCATCTCGACTGATGGCCGAATTTCTCTTGCCGGTGTAGGCTTTGCGAATGCTTCGGAAACGCAATATCAGGATGGGCATTCTGGTGACGGCCATCGCGCTGATCGCGATGGCCGGGATCGCCGCTGAGCGTGAGCGTGACCCCGGCTGGCATGAGCGCGACAGTGCCTACGAAATGGCACGCGAGGCGGTCACGCGCGGCGACGCCCTGCCCCTGTCCGAGGTGCGTCGTCGTCTGCATCAGGTGACACCGGGAAAGATCGTTGCGACGCACTACGAGTATGAGTTTGAACGCTGGGTCTACGAGTTCAAGATCGTCGATCCCGAGGGCCGGTTGCAGAAGATTCACCTGGATGCCCACACCGGTGAATTCATCATGAAATCGGACTACTGATGCGCGTTCTGTTGGTGGAAGACGACCCCAAGGTCGCCGAAGGCGTCGTTTCGGCGCTGGAGACATCGGGATATGTCGTCGACCATGTCGACGACGGCGAGGCCGCTTGGTTCAAGGGCGGCACAGAACCCTATTCCGCAGTGATTCTCGACCTCGGACTGCCGGGCATGGACGGTCTTGCGGTGCTCAAGGGATGGCGCGAAGAGGGACGGGACTTTCCGGTCCTGGTGCTGACGGCACGCGGCAGCTGGAACGAACGTGTCGAGGGCATCGATGCCGGAGCCGACGATTACCTGCCCAAGCCGTTTCGGATCGAGGAACTGCTTGCACGACTGCGGGCGATCGTACGTCGTTCCACCGGGCAGGCGACCCCGGTGATCGAGGTCGGTGCCCTGACACTCGATACCCGGCGCATGCAGGTGACGGTCGACGGTAAACCGATCCACCTGTCACCGCAGGAGTATCGTCTGGTCAGCTACCTGGTCCAGCACGCCGGCAGGGTCGTCTCGCAGCTCGAGCTGACCGAACAACTGTATTCGCAGGATTTCGAGCGCGATTCGAACGCAATCGAGGTGATGGTCGGGCGGGTCCGCAGGAAGCTGGGCAACAAGCTGATCGAAACGCGTCGCGGTTTCGGTTACTTGATCGAAAAGCCGGAAACGTGAAACTGCATTCGCTGAGAATTCGGCTGCTGGTTGCAGCAGCCATTTCGATCAGCGTCGCATCGATCGTCGCCGGCTTCGGGATGGTGCAGCTGTTCGGACATCACGTCGAACGCCGGCTGGACGCGGAACTCGAGTCCTATCTCACCGAGTTGATCGGACGTATCGAGCCCGATGGCGCGGGAGGGTTCGTGCTGACCAGGCCACTGTCCGATCCACGCTTCGACGAACCGCTGAGCGGACTGTACTGGCAGATACAGGATGACAAGCACCACGTGCTGATTCGTTCGCGCTCCCTGTGGGACAGCATGCTGAAACTGCCGCGCGACGAACTGACCCTGGGTGTCGTACATCGTCACGAGCTGCCGGGGCCGGCGGATCAGTTCCTGCTGGTACGTGAACAACAGGTGGTCGTGTTGCCGACAACCGAGCCGCATCGACTGCGCGTCGTGGTCGCCGTCGATCGGACCGACCTGATCGCCGCGCGCGACGCATTCGCCGTCGACCTGATGCCGTTCATCGCCGTGTTGGCCGGCGCCTTGATGCTGGCGAGCTGGTTCCAGGTGAAGACCGGGCTCTCTCCGCTCGATCGTATTCGCCGGGGCGTGCAGGCCGTGCGTTCCGGAGCGCATCACCGCCTGACCGAACGCTTCCCCGAGGAGGTGCAACCCCTGGTCGACGAGATCAACGAGCTCCTCGAAGCACGTGATCGTACGGTCGAGGCGGCGCGCGCCTGGACCGCCGACCTGGCGCACGGCTTGAAGACGCCCCTGACCGCCCTGACCGCCGATGCACAACGACTGCGCACCCAGGGTGAGTCCGGCATGGCGGACGATCTCGAGCACCTGGCGCAGACGATGCGCCAGCGCGTCGATCGCGAACTGATCCGGGCCCGGCTGCGCAGCGAGGCGGGCGCCCGCGAGCAGCATGCCGACCTGGTGAAAGTATTGCGGGGAGTGATCAAGACCCTGCAACGCACGCCGACCGGCGAAGAGCTTGCCTGGGAGCTCGTCTTACCCGACCGGGAGTACGTCCGTCTGCCGCCGGCCGACCTTGCCGAGCTGCTCGGCAACCTGCTCGACAATGCGACCAAGTGGGCACGCAGCCGGGTCCGCGTGCGCAGCGTGGGCGACGATAAATGCAAGGTCCTGATCGAAGACGACGGTCCCGGCGTCACCGAGCAGCAACGACGCCTGATCGGCCAACGGGGGCTGCGCCTGGATGAGCAGACGTCCGGGACCGGTCTCGGACTGGCCATCGCGCAGGATATCCTCAACGCCTACGGTGGCGAACTGGAGTTCGGGGTATCGGATCTGGGCGGGCTTCAGGTGTGCGTCCAGCTACCGGCCTATCGGGCGCGCGCGGCTTGACGCCGCGAT